>CAMBUO010000006.1 GCA_945871105.1 uncultured Clostridia bacterium | reverse complement strand
ATACGATATTAGGAGATAAAGAAGAAGTAACAACAGGAACAACCCTATTAAATACGAGAAGTAGTGGGGAGTATGTAAAATTCAATAATGAATTATATCGAATTGTTGTTATCAAAAATGAAATAATAAAAATAAATAAAAATGATTACGTAAGAGATACAAGTAATAATGTGTTAAAGAAAAAGTTTTCAACAAGTATAACCTATGGAGGAGGAACAACCGATGATTACTGGGATTATTATTTGAATAATACTTGGTATAATGCTCTTGATCCAAGTTATCAAAATATGATAGTCGAAAGTACGTATTATATAGGGACAAATACAGGTAGTACAGGTTATAAAGCATCAATATGTGCTACAGCTAGTAATACCGTAGCAACCAAGGATTGCGAAAAAACAACCAGTACTTGGATAGGATTAGTCGGACTACCAAGATACGGAGAAATGTTTGCTAGTCAACAAGAAAGTGGTTATTCATCATCAAGTGCAATGTGGTTAATGAATCCATATAGCACCTCGTACGTCTGGAACGTCTACAACGACGGTAGCGGTAACTCCTATAGTCCGTCCAATTCGAGTGGCGGTCGACCATCTATTAATCTAAAATCTAATATCAAAATAACTGGTGGAAATGGAACTAAAGATAACCCATTTGAAATCAGTGAATAATAATAAGTTTCTTTGCTACTTTCTTTTTAAAGAAAGTAGTTTTATAAATTATTTCCTTTTGTGATAAGGGTTTAGAAAGAAGTTTGATTAAATGTTGCAATTGCAACATTTTTTTGCTTTGATTAGAAATATAATTAAGGTATAAAAGATAATAAAAAAGTTATGTCTTTTTGTGTAATCTTCGTTGTAAAATTAAAATTCTATTTATATAATGTAATTAAGGAGGAGTGTATGATTACAGATGTATGTAAAAGTGATACTTTAAAAGTTATTAAAAGAGATGGAAAGAGAGTTCCTTTTAATGAAGATAAGATTGGTCTTGCTATTAAAAAGGGATTTGATAGTTTAGGTGATAAGTATAAGCCTGATGATAGTAGTTTGGTTTATAAAAAAGTTATTGAAGATATTAATAAGGATTATTTGGATAGTAAAACAATTAAGATTGAAGATATTCAAGATTTAATTGAACATAATTTAAGAGAACTTGGTTATGTTGATGTTTTAGAAAGTTTTTCTTCATATCGTGAGACTCGGGAAAAATCAAGGAGTATGTTTGCTAGTCGTCAACATAAATTAGTTAAAGCCATTGAAGCTTTATCTTTAAAAGATGCTAGTGAAGAAGATAGTAAACGTGATAATGCTAATGTTAATGGTGATACAGCCATGGGAACGATGCTTCAATATGGAAGTACAATTTCTAAAGAATTTTCTAAATCCTATTTTATTAAACCGGAATTTTCCGATATGCATGATTCTGGTATGATTCATATTCATGATATGGACTTTTTACCAATGGGAACAACTACATGTTGTCAAATTGATCTTAATAGTCTATTTGAAAAAGGTTTTTCAACGGGACATGGGTTTTTAAGAACACCTAATAGTATTATGAGTTATGCTGCTTTAGCTGCTATTGCTATTCAATCTAATCAAAATGATCAACATGGTGGTCAATCAATTCCTGCTTTTGATTATTATATGGCTCCAGGTGTAATTAAAAGTTTTAAAAAAGAATTTAAATCGATTTTATTTGATTATTTAGAGTTAATGGGATTTGATGTTTTTTTAAATCTTAAAGGTATTGAAAAAGAAATTAGTAAAATTAAGGAAGTTAATTTTTCCATGGATATTTTTGAAAAATATTTTCATGGATCTGGAGATGTGGAATTATTATTTAGAAAAGCTCACAAGAAAGCTATTTTAAAAGTTGAAAAGTTAACTTATCAAGCTATGGAATCATTTATTCATAATTTAAATACTATGCATTCAAGAGCTGGAGCCCAAGTACCTTTTTCATCAATTAATTTTGGAACAGATACTAGTTTTGAAGGTAGAATGGTTATTAAAAATTATTTACTAGCAACGGAAGCTGGTTTAGGACATGGAGAAACACCAATATTTCCAATATCTATTTTTAAAGTAAAAGAAGGTGTTAACTATAATCCAGAAGATCCTAACTATGATTTATTTAAATTAGCTTGCCAGGTTAGTGCTAAAAGATTATTTCCAAACTTTTCTTTTATTGATGCTCCATTTAATAAGCAATATTATAAAGAAGGTAATATCAATACAGAAATTGCTTATATGGGATGTCGTACGAGAGTAATTGGAAATGTAGCTGATCCTGAAAGAGAGATTGTTACAAGTCGTGGTAATTTATCTTTTACATCTATCAACTTGGTTCGTTTAGGAATTAAATATGGAATTGTTAATGGTAATAAAAAAGCTGATATGGATGGTTTTTATAAAGAACTTGGGGAAACTATGGATAAAGTTCGTGATCAATTATTAGATCGTTTTGAAATTCAATGCAAAAAACATGTTTATAATTTTCCTTTCTTACTTGGTCAAGGTATTTGGCTTGATTCTAAAAATTTAAAAAATAAAGATAATCTAAGAAAGGTTTTAAAACATGGTACTTTAACCGAAGGATTTATTGGTCTTGCTGAATGTTTAAAAGCTTTAACAGGTAAACATCATGGCGAATCAAAAGCAAGTCAAGAATTAGGACTTCAAATAGTTAAATTTATGCGTGATAGAACGGATGCTTATAGTAAAGAATATAAACTTAATTTTTCTTTAATAGCAACGCCTGCTGAAGGGTTATCTGGTCGTTTCACGGCGATTGATAAATCTATTTATGGTATTATTCCTGGAGTAACGGATCGTGATTATTATACCAATTCTTTCCATGTACCAGTTTATTATCAAACAACAATTGCTAATAAGATTAAAACGGAAGCTCCTTATCATGCTTTAACTAATGGAGGTCATATTAGTTATATTGAACTTGATGGTGATTTAACAGAGAATGTTGATGCTTTCATGAAAGTTGTTCGTTTAATGAAAGAAAATGGTATTGGTTATGGAGCTGTAAATCATCCTGTTGATAGAGATCCAGTTTGTGGCTTTACAGGTGTTATAGGTGATGTTTGTCCAGGGTGTGGCAGACGTGAAACTGATGGGGTTAAGTTTGAAAGAATTAGAAGAATTACCGGTTATTTAGTAGGTACTGTTGATCGTTTTAATAATGGTAAAAGAGCTGAAGAACATGACCGTGTAAAACATACTTTTAAATAATGCAAATAAGACTTGCTAATCCTTTACAAAAAGATAGTGTGGTTGATGGACCAGGTATCCGGATGGTTATATGGACTCAAGGATGCCCCCATCATTGCCTAAATTGTCATAACCCCGAAACACATGCATTTGATAAAGGATTTCTTGTTGATACTAATTCTTTAATTGAAGAAATTAAAAACTCTGAATTACAAGATGGCATAACCTTCTCAGGAGGAGATCCCATGATGCAACCTCTGGCTTGTTTAGAAATAGCTAAAGCTTGTCAAGAACTTGGTTTTAATGTTTGGTGTTACACCGGATTTCTCTTTGAAGAATTATTAAAGAAAAAAGATTGTTTAGAGTTTTTAAAATATATTGATGTTTTAGTTGATGGACCATTTATTGAATCTAAAAAAAGTTATAGTGCTAAATATCGTGGATCAACTAACCAAAGAATTATTAATGTTAAAGCATCTTTAAAAAAGAAAAAAGCTGTTTGCTTGAAAGAATATATTATAAAAAAGGAGAAAGTTACTGAATAGTTAACTTATCTCCTTTTTTTAAATTATTAATTGAATTATTTGGTAATTCATAGATATAATAACTTTTTAAATTAATAATTATTTTATTTCTTTTTAAATTTTTATAGAAAGCTATTGTTTTATTATTTTTATCTGTTATAATAACATCAATATTTTCTTTCATAAAGAAAGTATGAATAGCTTTAGTTTTAAAAACTAATCCTTCTTGAATATTAGTTTTAAACATTAAACCTAGTAATCTTTTTTTTAATGTGTTAGCTTCTTTCAAATTAATTTCTTTATCGAAAATTAGTTTCATCTTATCACCTTGACTTTTCATTGTCTTTACTATATCATAATAATTAGATATGTCAAGGTGGTGTTTAATTTGAATAACGATGTTATGACAATTGAAGAATGGAATGATACTAGAATGTGGGTTGATGAGTACATTCAATATTTAGATGAAACAGATAGACAGAAAGAAACTCTTGAACCTAAAACAGAACTAGAAATATTGTTAGAAAAATGTGCTGACGATCTTTATAGTTATTCTAAAAGAATTGAACCTGGTATTACTAATGATATAAGAATGTTAGCTAATGTTACTTCAGGTAATCTTTTAGGTAATGTTGATCTGGAAACAGGTTTAGTAAACCCATCTCATGTTTTAAAAGAAAAAAGCAGTATTAAGAGAAAAATAATTGATGATAGTGATGCATATGAAGGAGACTATCTCCTAGCTTCCAAAAATATACGAGATGCTGTTCGATACACGGTTATTTATGAAGATGATAAATATATAGAAAGTGTTGATAATTTTCTGCATATGCTAGAAGAAATGGGTTATTATGATATTGAAGTTAAAAATAATTGGGGAACTCCTGTATGTCAAGGTATTAATGTAAAATTAAAGCATAAAGAAGGAAATTTTTTTGAGATTCAGTTTCATACTCCGTATGGACATCATGTAAAAGAGGAATGTACGAGAAAATTATATCGTGTTATTCGTGATGAAGATGCTGATTCTAGATTAAAATTTTTGGCTAATAAATTAAGAAAAATATTACAATCAAGTGTTAAGGCTCCAGTAGGTGCTATAGAATATCAATTTGTATCTAATGTAAAGAGGAGGTAGCATGCAATATTTTATTTGTAGTAGAAAAAATTCAAATGAAAAGACAATTATTCGTATTAATGATAATCCGCAATGTGTTGAGTATTTTGATTATGACGGTAGTTTTAAAAAATGTGATCTACTTAAATTAAATTTAAGTGATGAAATGAGAGAAATTAGTGCTAGTCAATTTGAAAAAATTAAAAATGATAATTATAAATTTTATTTTTGTAAAAAACGAAACCCTATGATTTTGATTCGTATCTTTAATGATGTTTATTTACAAATTTATGATGAAGAAAATAATATGTGGAAAAATGCTACTAAAACTACTTGGTTAGCTGATATTTTATATGATGGGGATCCGGATTTTATTCAAATAACTTCAGAGATGGCTGATGCTTATATTGATTCAAAATTTAATAAGAAAATGACAAGATAATTCTTGTTATTTTTTCTTTCTGATAGTATAATTATTTTAGGAGAGTAGGATATGGCAAAAAGAAAGAAAAAGAAAGAAAAGAAAAAATTTAGTTATCAAGCCGAATTATATGGCATTTTATATATATTAATAGGAATTTTAGGTATTTGTGGATATGGTCCTTGTGGGGAACTTATCTGTGCTTTTTCCGCTTTTTTATTTGGATGTTTATACTTTGTTTTTTTAATAGCTTTAATTATTATTGGTTTTTATATTTTATTAAAAAAAGAATATCCGGATTTTTTTAATACGAAATTAATCGGTTTTTATATTTTAATTGTAGGATTATTAATGTTATTGCATGTTTCTTATATTAATGTTGAGTTTACAGGGTTTTTAGGAACAATGAAAGAAACATTTACTAATTTAATGAAAGTATTTTCGATTGTTGATGGAGCTAATCGTACTTTAACTTTTCAAAATATTGGAGGAGGTATGATTGGTGGCTTTTTTGTCAGTGTCTTTGCCTCTTTATTTGCTACAAATGGAGTTAAAATTATTTATTATGTTTTAATTATCTTTGGTATTATTATTATAACGGGTATTAGTATTGCTGATGTTTTGAAAAAGATTGTTGATAGTAGTAAAAAAATGCTACCTCATCATACAAACAAAGAAGAAAGTCCTTTAGTAACGGGTAGTCATGAAGTAAAAATAAATGATAATGTTGATAATAAAGATGATGGTAAAGTTGTAATATCTAATTTAAATGATTTGAAAAAAGCCAAAATTGTTGATACTAATCAAGAAGAGGAAGAACCGGTTGAAAAAATTGAAAATGTGGTTAAACCAAATGAAAATTATAAATTACCACCTTTATCTCTTTTAGATGAACCTAAGAAAACTAAAAATAATAATCAAGCTAATATTGAATCAAATATTCAAAAACTTGAAGAGGTATTAAGAGAATTTGGTATTATTGGACATGTTGTTGAAGTAACTGTAGGACCGGCTATAACCCAATATGAACTTGAATTAAAACCAGGTACCAAGTTATCAAAACTAACAGGTATTAATAAGGAAATAAGTTTAGCACTAGCTAAAAAAGATGTTCGTATTCAAGCTCCAATTCCTGGTAAAAGTACAGTAGGAATTGAAATATCCAATGAAAATCCAACAACTGTTTTTGTTAAAGAAATCATGGAAAAATTAGTTAATGAAAAATCAGATAATAAATTATTAGTAGCTCTTGGTAAAGATATTTTAAGTAAACCAAAATATTGTGAAATCAATAAAACTCCTCACTTATTAGTAGCTGGAGCCACAGGCTCTGGTAAATCAGTTTGTATTAACTGTATCTTGGCTAGTATTTTAATGCGAGCTAAACCCGATGAAGTTAAATTACTTTTAGTTGATCCTAAGAAAGTTGAATTATCTGTTTTTAATGGAGTTCCCCATTTATTAGCTCCAGTTGTAACGGATCCCAAAAAAGCTAGTGTTGCTTTATCAAAAATTGTTAAAGAAATGGAAGATCGTTATGATTTATTTGAAGAAAAAGGGGTTAAAAATATTGGCTCTTACAATGAAATGATTGAAAAGAAAAATAAAAATTTAACTGATTCAGAAAAATTAAAAAAGATGCCTTATATTGTCGTTATTGTTGATGAACTTGCTGATTTGATGTTAGTAGCTTCAAAAGAAGTAGAAGATTCCATTATGCGTATTACCCAAATGGCAAGAGCAGCGGGAATTCATTTAATTATTGCTACTCAAAGACCTTCAACTGATGTTATTACCGGTGTTATTAAAGCTAATATTCCATCGCGTATATCCTTTGCAGTTTCCTCAGGAATTGATTCAAGAACTATTTTGGATATGACGGGTGCCGAAAAATTATTAGGTCGAGGTGATATGTTATTCTTACCAATGGGTGAATCAACACCAACAAGAATTCAAGGTGCTTGGATAACAGAAGATGAAGTTAAAAGAATTGTTGATTATACTATTAGTCAACAAAAAGCTATGTATGATGAAAGATTATTGAATTTAAATACCCCAGTTGAATCAGAAAGTAAAATTGATGCTAAGACCGAAGTTAAAGAAGAATATGAAGATCCATTATATGATGAAATAGTTGAATTTGTTATTACTAGTGGTAAAGCCAGTGCATCTTTATTACAAAGAAGATTTAAATTAGGTTATAATCGAGCTGCTCGTATTGTTGATTTACTAGAAGAAAGAGGCATAATTGGTCCCCAAAATGGTTCTAAACCACGAGAAGTATTAGTAAAACTACAAGAAAATGATATCGAAACAATTGATTGATAATTAAGAAAAAATATGGTATATTAATAATAGAATAGGAGGGAATATGACAATTAGTTATTTATTAAGTATTTTAGATTTATATTTATTAAAAGAAAAAGATAGTCAGTTATTAATTGAAGTTGATAACGAAGAAAATCTCGTTCGTTTTAATCTTACTTATTCCTTCGATTCTATTAATAAAACTTTTGTTAAAATAAATAAAGATTTATTCTTTACTAATTTAAAAGAAATAATTTTGAAAATTCAAAGTAATTTAAAATTAAAAGAAGAAAAATATGAAATAAAAAATAATAAAAATATTTATACTTTTAATTATGAAGAAAGACGAATTATTACATTTATTGGTTTTTCTAAAAAAGAAATGTTAAAAATCAGAGAAAGTTTTAATGATTTATCAGATAACTTTGATTTTAATATTAATGATTCTTATGATCAAATTTTAGTAAATAAACCAGAGAAATTACAATTTTCGATGGGATTTTCTAATTATATGTCTTTATTTCTTTCATCAATTTTCTTTTTAGATATTTTAATGATTTCTCTTTGGATCTTTAAAGCTTTTTTAAGATAATATGTTATAATAAATAGACAAGAGGTATTGTATGCAAAAAATAGATTTAGCTCCAGCTGATAAATATATTATATATAATAAAGGTATTATAACTGATGATAAGATTAAGATTTTAACTAGTTTATACCAACCTATTATAGGTTCTCAAGCAACATCTTTATATTTAACTCTTTTTAATGATTTAAATCAAAAAAGTATTAGTTTAGAATTAAATCATCATCATTTAATGACTTTAATGCAATTAAAATTAGAAAGTATAAAAGATGCTAGATATCGTTTAGAAGCTATTGGTCTTTTAAAAACTTATTTAAAACAAGGAGAAATTGATGAATATATTTATGTTTTATATTCACCGATTAGTGCTTATGAATTTTTTAATCATCCTATTTTAAATATTGTTTTATATAATAATATTGGTTCGGTTGAATATGAAAAATTACAAGAGTATTATAAAGTACCAAGAATTAATGTTAAAGATTATGAAGATATAACAATGTCTTTTGAAAATATTTTTACATCATCAGTTAATCAAAGTTTATTATTTGATAATCATGATATTGTAAATGATAATAAAAGAAATATAATTGTTAAAAGTGATATTGATATGGATTTATTAATATCGAGTATTCCTAAAAGGTTAGTAAGTCCTAAGTGCTTTACAGAAGATATAAAAGAATTAATAACTAATTTAGCTTATATTTATAAAATAGATAATTTAAATATGCAAGGATTAGTTCGTAATTGTTTAAATGAAAGAGGATTAATTGATAAAAATGAATTAAAAAATAGTTGTCGTAATTATTATCAATTTGAAAATAATGGTAGGTTACCTACTTTAATTTATAATAAGCAACCCGATTATTTAAAAACACCTCTTGGTAATGATTCAAAGTTAGCTCGAGTAATTTATAGTTTTGAAAATACTAGTCCTTATGATTTTTTAAAAAAAAGTTATGGTAATACAGAACCAACAAATAGAGATAAAAAACTAATTGAAAACTTGATGTTAGAACAGAAATTAAATCCTGGTGTTATCAACGTTTTAATTGATTATGTTTTAAAAGTTAATAATAAAAAATTAAATAAAGATTATATTGAAACCATTGTTGGTCAATGGAAAAGATTAAAAGTAGAAACGGTTGTTGATGCTATGGAAGTATGTAAAAAAGAGCATAAGAAATTTAAAAAGATAATAAATAACAATGATTCTAAACCAAATATAAAAATTAATGATGAAACACCAATTTGGTTTGATAAAAATCAAGAAAAAGAAGAAAAAGGTTTAGATGAATTAAATGATGTGTTAAAGGAGTTCGAATGAGAAAAAATATATATTTTGTTTTATTAATATCTACGATGCTTATTTTTAATGTTTATAATGTTAAAGCTTTAGAATTTACATGTAATTATAAAAATGGTTCTGAAGAAGTAAATTTATACATGACATATAATCCAACAATAGTTAGTGAAAATCAATTTGAATATTCAATTAAGTATAATTCGCAGATTAAAAAAACATATCCAGCTAATTCTATTGTTAAGTATAAAGAAGAATATGAATCGGTTCCTGGAACTTGTTATGCTGATGGAAAATATTGTGCACTTGCTTGTCCTAAACAATTATATATTGCTATTTCATCAAATGCTCTTTTAGAAAAATATATAAGGCATAATTATGTAGATAACGTTCCTTTAGCAATTGTTTTCTTTTCAGAAAATGGATTAAAAATTGATGAAAAAAATGGTTTAACCCAGACAGAATTACAATTGGATATTTTAAGTGATAATGGCACTTTTTTGAAAAAAACTGATTTTTCTACCAAAACATTTACTTTGAATCAGAATAGTTCTCATTCGAGTCAGGTAGAAACACCTCAACAATCTACTAATAAATATCAATACTGTTATTATAAAAATAATTGTGGTAAAATACTAGAATTAAAATTTTATAAGCAAATTAATATATATGAAAATCTTTTTAACGATGGTAGAAAATTGATGAATTGGGAAAAAACGGTTTGTCCAACGTCAATAACAGACGAAAATAATAGACTTTCTGGAAGAAGTGTCAGTTGCCAAGGATATGCTTCTATAAAAAATTGCTATGATTATTATGGAGCTGCAGATGAAAAAAAAGAGGGAATTATAACGGATGGTAATTGTAGTACTGTTGATGATGACGATGGAGTAGGATATACTTTGATAAATGGAAGTAGTAGTTCAACTATCAAAGTATCATACATCAATTCAGATGTTGCTTCCGAAAGGTTTAAGATAAGTTTTAATGGTAGTGTTGGTGCTATTACGATTTCTAATGCTTCTAATTATTCTTCAAATTTTGCAAGCCATGATACTGCTCAATATCCTTTATATATTATTCAAGAGCAAAACACGAAGAATTATTTATTTGCTACAAGTGTTCCTAAAGACTCAAAAAGTTATAACGTGTATATTCTATCTAGTAAAAAAAATTCATTAGTTAATTTACCATTAAATGAAATCGAAGCTACTTGTGAACAATTATTTGGTGGTGGTGAAGGTGGCTTTATGAACTTTTTAAAGAAAAATGTATTTAAAATCATTTATATTGCTGTTCCTATTATTTTATTAGTTTTAACAACTATTGATTTTTCCAAAGTAGTATTTAATGATGATAAAGATGGAATAAAAAATGCTTGGAAAAGATTTGGTAAAAGAGCAATTGCAGCTGTTTTAATTTATTTAACACCAACTATTTTAATTTTTATAGCTGATGTTATTGGAGCTAATGATGTTAATAGTTGTATTAAAGCTATTCAAAATATGGATAAGTAGTTGACAAATAGAAAATCAATGCTATAATAAAAACAAATATGTTGATTAGGACACGATTTATAAATTTATTTTTAAGAGAGTTAGTGGTTGGTGCAAACTAATAAATGATTTATAAGTTACTACCTATGAATAGAACTCGAAAGAGATTTCCAGGTAAAACCTGTTATCAAATTAAGTAAAAGAAAGGATGGTACCGTCTTATGACTCCTTAAGGACCATTCTTTTTTTTAACATATTTTAGAAAGAAGGATATATGAAAAAAATTAAAGAAGATGAAAAATTAAGTATTTTAAATCATAGTGGGGCTCATTTATTAGCTCAAGCTGTAAAACATTTGTATCCCAATGCCTTATTTTGGGTAGGACCGGTTATAAATGAAGGATTTTACTATGATATTGACTTAGGGGATATTAAATTAAATGATGAAGATTTAGTTAGTATTGAAAAGGAAATGAAAAAGATTTCTAAAGATGGTAAAAGAATTATTCGAGAAGAATTAACAAGAGCTGAAGCTTTAGAAAAATTTAAAGATGATCCATACAAGATTGATTTAATTAATAATATGGAAGATGATACAGTTATTTCTTGTTATACCCAAGGAGATTTTACTGATCTTTGTCGTGGACCTCATGTTGAAAGTGTAAAAGAAATAAAACATTTTAAGTTGTTAAAAGTCAGCGGTGCTTATTATAAAGGGGACTCTAAAAATAAAATGTTACAACGTATTTATGGAGTAGCTTTCTATGATGAAAATGATTTAAATGATTATTTACAAGAATTAGAAGAAGCTAAAGAAAGAGATCATAGAAAAATTGGTAAAGATCAAAATATTTTTATGTCTCATGATTTAGTTGGAAAAGGTATGCCTTTATGGCTTCCAAATGGAGCAATTATTCGTAAGCAATTAGAAAACTATATCTATGAAAAAGAACAAAAATTAGGATACTTGCATGTTTACACTCCATGTGTTGGAACTGTTGATTTGTATAAAACATCAGGACACTGGGATCATTATAAAGAAAATATGTTTCCATCAATGAAAGTTGATGATGAAGAATTTGTTTTACGTCCTATGAATTGTCCTCATCATATGTTAATTTATGGAAATGAAATTCATTCTTATCGTGATTTACCAATTAGAATAGGCGAATTTGCTACTGATTTTCGTTATGAAGCGAGTGGTGCCGTTAAAGGACTTGAAAGAGTTCGTTGTATGTGCCAAAATGATGCTCATTTATTTGTAACACCTGAACAAATTGGTGATGAATTTAAAAAAGTAGTTTCCTTAATTCTAGATGTTTATAAAGATTTTGGTATTAAAAATTATACCTTTAGATTATCTTTAAGAGATAAAGAAGACAAAGAAAAATACTTTGATGATGATAAAATGTGGAATGAAGCTGAAAATAAACTTCGCGAAGTTTTAAATGAACTGGGATGTGAATATCATGAAGCAATAGGTGAAGCTGCTTTCTATGGTCCAAAATTAGATGTTGAAGTAAAACCAGCTGTTGGACCGGAAGTAACTTTATCAACTTGTCAATTAGATTTCCTTCTACCAAGAAGATTTAATCTATCTTATATTGATAAATCAGGTGAAAAACAAGTACCAGTTGTTCTACATCGAGCTATCTTTGGAACCTTTGATCGTTTTACAGCTTTCATAATTGAAGAAACAAAAGGAGCTTTCCCATTATGGCTTGCCCCAGTTCAAGTTAATATTATTCCTGTTAATAATGATTTTCATTTAGAATATGCTTCTTCTTTAAAAGAATTATTACAAAGTAATAATATAAGAGTTAATTTAGATAATCGTAATGAAAAACTATCTTATAAAATGCGTGAATCGCAAGTTAAAAAAATTCCTATAACAGTTATTCTTGGTGATAAAGAAAAAGAAGATAATACTGTAAGTTACCGTTTATTTGGAAGTCAAGAAACAAATACTTTATCTAAAGAAGAATTTATAGAATTTATAAATGAAAAAATAACGGAAAAAAATTAAAACAACCTTATGGTTGTTTTTATAAAGTTTTAATTAATTCAAAGACTTGATTATATCCTTTTATACAAACATCTTTAATATCTTGATTAGGATTACCAATATAATAACCCTTAAATTCTTTTAACATAGGATAATCGTTATCATTATCACCAATGGTATAAATATCATTTTGATTAATATTTAATAAATCTTTTAAATAATAAACAGTTGTACTTTTATTAATACCTTTATTCTTTAAACAAAAATAAGTTATATTTGCATGAGTATATTCTAAAAAATCAAAATCTGGATATTTCTTTTCTAATTCATGAAATTTTCTTAAAAATTCATTACTAATCATTTCTTTTAAAACAACAATATTACAACCAATGATATTATTATCTAAATAAGTATCATAATAATCATCAGGATAGGAATATTGAATAGTTAAAATATTAACTAATTCTTGTAATTTTAAAAATTCTTCTAATATTTTTTCATTTAAACTATATTTAACTACAATATTATTGTTTTTATCATATAAAATAGATCCATCACAACAAGATAAATAATCATAAGGAATATTATATTTTAAACACATTTTTTTTAAAGAATTAAAACTTCTACCCGATGATAACATAAATAAATTATTCTTTTTGTATTTTTCTAATTCTGTAATATTTTTTAAAACATTGATATCATCAGTATAAAAAGTATCATCAAAATCACTTACTAATAGCTTCATAAATCATCACTCCAAAGATAATTATATCAAATATAATTTACTTTATCTAGATTGTGTAAAAAAATTATTTTGCAAAAAATAATAAATCTGTTTACTTTTTAAAACTTAAATGTTACAATTATGCTTGTAATTATTGATGCGAGAAGAGTAGTAACTTAATAGGAATTTTTAGAGAGTTAGTGGTTGGTGTAAACTAATAAGGAATTTAAGTGAATTCACTTCTTAAGATAAATCGTTAATCGCGTTAAGATTTAAGAGTAAAATTAAGAATGGTACCGTCTTTTGACTTCTTTACCATTCTTTTTTATGTATATGTAAAGGAGGAGTATGAAAAAAGCTATTTTAATTATTCATGGTTTTGTTGGTTCAACTTATGATAACGAATATTTAGCTAATTATTTAGAATTAGATGATCGGTTTAAAGTTTTTACTAATACTTTACCAGGTCATTACTTATTTGCTAATTATCAAATAGGTAAATACGAAGAATGGGTTAATTTTACTAAAAAAAGTATCCAGGAGTTAATTGACTATGGTTTCAAAGATATATATGTAATTGGTCATGGATTAGGTGGAGTCTTAGCAACTATTTTAGCTAATAATTATCCAGAAATTAAAAAAATTATCTTGCTAAATACAAGTTTTAAATATTTAAATTTTAATCAAACTAAAATAAATATTTTAACTAATAAAGACTATAAAGATTATGTAGAAGTATTTAATCAAGTATTTCATACTTCGATTCCTTTTTTCTTAGAGTTTGTTAAATTAATTAAAACTTATCAAGATATTTTAAAAGAAATCAATAATGAAGTATTAATCATACAAAGTGATAAAGATAAAATAGTTTCTTTAGAAAATGCTAAAGAAATATATGATAATATTAATAGTAAAAATAAAACTTTAACTTATATAACAAATGGAGAACATATAATATTATCAGGTAATAGTTTAGAATTAGAAAGAAAAAAAGAGATAGCAGAATATATAAAATTATTTTTAAGAGGTGGAAAAAAATGGAAAAAGAACAAGAAAGAAAAAATATAATTGAATCTTTAGAAAAAGAATTAAAAGTTATTAAAACCAAAAATGATTTAGCCAATCTAAAAGCTTTATATTTAGGTAAAAATGGAATAGTTACGAATTTAAGTTTAAAAATGAAAGATATTCCTAATGAAGAAAAACGTGAATATGGAAAGTTTTTAAATGAAATTAAGGATGAAGTTTCTTTAAAATTGGAAACTTTATTAAAAGAAATAGAAAGAAAAGAGTTAGAAGAAAAGTTAGCAAGTGAAAAAATAGATATAACTTTACCTAGTAAAAAGATTAAAAAAGGTTCTCTTCATCCCATGACAAGAATTCAAAATGAATTTGAAGATATCTTTGTTTCTATGGGCTATACTGTCTATGATGGACCGGAAATTGAAAGTGATAAAAATTGTTTTCAAAAATTAAATATTCCGAAAGGTCATCCGGCTAGAGATGCTCAAGATACTTTTTATTTAAAAGATGAATATGAAAACTTTTTGATTAGAAGTCAAACATCAACGGCTCAAGTAAGAGCAATGGAAGAAAACAAAGAAAAAGGACCAATTAGAATAGTATGTCCTGGAAAAGTATACAGAAGAGATGAAGATGCTACTCATTCACATCAATTTATGCAAATAGAGGGATTAGTAATCGATGAAAATGTCTCTATGGCTGATTTAAAAGGAACATTAGAATTATTTTGTAAAAAAATTCTTGGTGAAAAAACCAATGTTCGTTTTCGACCAAGTTATTTTCCTTTTACCGAACCAAGTGTTGAAGTTGATGTAACTTGTTTTAAATGTGGAGGAAAAGGCTGTTCTTTATGTAAGCAAACTGGTTGGATAGAAGTACTTGGTGCTGGTATGGTTCATCCTAATGTATTAGAAATGAGTGGATATGATAGTAAAAAATATCAAGGGTTTGCTTTTGGTACCGGAATGGATCGTTTTGCTATGTTTAAATATGGAATTCCCGATATTAGAACCATTTATGGAAATGATATTAGATTTTTAAATCAATTTGATAGAAAGGATGGAGAATAATGTTACTAAGTAAAAAATTCGTAAGTGATTATATTGACTTACCCAAAGAATTATCAATCAAACAAATTGCTGATGATATGACAAGTGTTGGTAATGAATATGATAGTGCAGGACCTCTTATTAATTGTACTAATTTAATTGTCGGTAAAGTTTTAGAATGTGTTAATCACAAAGATAGTGATCATTTACATGTTTGTAAAGTTGATATTGGAAGTGAAGTTTTAAATATTGTCTGTGGAGCACCCAATGTCAGGGAAGGAATTAAAGTAATAGTTGCTTTACCAGGGGCAGTATTGCCAGGTGGAGAAATTAAAAAAGGAGTAATTAGAGGTGTTGAATCTAATGGAATGTTATGTTCAATTAAAGAATTAGGTTTAGATAATAAATTCTTAGAACCAAAAGATATTGAAGGAATACATGAATTACCATTAGATACCAAAGTTGGAACTGATCCAATTAAAGCTTTAGAATTAGATGATGAAGTAATTGACTTTGAATTAACCTCAAATAGAGGGGATTTACTAAGTATTCTTGGTATGGCTTATGAATTAGGAGCAATTTATAAAAAAGATGTTAAAGATATCGATTTAACTTATAAAGAAAATAAAGAAAATATAAAAGATGAATTTAAAATAGAAATAAAAACAACTGATTGTCCTTTATTTTTAGCTAAAAAAGTTAAAAATGTTGTAATTAAAGAAAGTCCAAAATTTATCAAAAATAGATTAATAGCATCAGGTATAAGACCAATTAATAATGTTGTTGATATTTCAAATTATGTTATGTTAGAAACCGGACAACCTCTACATTATTATGATGCTAATCGCTTAGGAGATACTTTAATCGTTAGAAATGCAAACTGCAATGAAAAATTAGTTACTTTAGATGGCAATGAAAGAAATTTAAACGAAAATGATATTGTAATAGCCAATAAAAATGAAGCTGTTGGTCTAGCCGGAGTAATGGGTGGTTTGTCAACGGAAATTGAAAATGATACTAAAGATATTATTATCGAATCAGCTATATTTGATAGTATAAAAATAAGAAAAACTTCAAAAAAAATCTTAAGAAGTGAAGCCTCAAATCGCTTTGAAAAAGGATTAGATCCTAAAAGAACTTATATGGCTATTGAAAGAAGTTGTGCTTTATTAGAAAAATATGCTGATGCGGAAATTGTTGGAGGTATGTTAATACATGATACAGTAGATAAGGATGAAAAAGTAATTGAAGTTCGATATGAAAAAGTTAATAAAGTATTAGGTATCGAAATACCAAAAGATGAAATTGTTTCTATTCTTAAAGCTTTAGGATTTAAAACTTTAGAAAAAGAAGATATTGTTATAGTAACTGTTCCAACAAGAAGATTAGATATTAAAATAGAAGAAGATTTAATTGAAGAAATTGGAAGAATTTATGGAATAGATAAAATTCAAGGTAAATTACCAGAATTACCATTAAAACTTGGTAAATATAATAAAGTAAAAAGAGAAATAAAAAATAAATTAGCAAGTCTTGGCTTAAATGAAACTTTAACTTATTCTTTAATACCGCAAAGTGAAGTACATAAATTTACAACGGATACTTTTGAAGAAATAATGTTAGCTGATCCTATGAGTGAAGATAGAAATACTTTAAGATATAGTTTATTATATTCTTTAAAAGAGGTATTTGAATATAATAATGCTAGAAATAATTCAGATATATCAATATTTGAAATAGGAAAATCATTCTATAAAGAAAATAATGAATATAAAGAAAAATTAAATTTAGCTGTGTTATTATCAGGCAATTATTATTTAGACATTAAAAAGACAAAAGTAGATTTCTATATCTTAAAAGGAATTGTTGAAGAATTATTAGATTACTTAGGATTTAATGGTAGATATAGTTTTATAACTGGTAATGTGCCTTCGGAATTACATCCCGGTGTTAGTGCTTTAATTAATATTCAAGGTAATAACATCGGTATAATTGGTAAATTACATCCAAATGTTACGAAAAAAGATATATTTGTCTTTGAAATAGATTTAGATAAATTATTATCTCTACATCCATCTAAAATGACATATAAAGATATTTCTAAATATCCAAGTATTGTTAAAGATGTTGCTTTTGTTGTTAATAAAAATATTTTAAATGGTGATATAACAACTTTAATTAAAAAAGCAGGTGGACGTATGTTAAATCAAATAGAAGTATTTGATGTTTATACTGGGGAAAATGTTAAAGAAAATGAAAAATCAATTGCTTATACTTTAACATTCAAAGATGATAGCAAGACTTTAAGTGATGAAGAAGTAATGCAAGTATTTAATAAAATAATAAATGATGTAACAAGTAAATTAAATTGTACAGTTCGTGATAAATAGGAGGTTTTATGAAATTAATGAATTTAAAGGGAACAAATGACTTTTTACCAAAAGATCAAATTATTCGTAATAAAATAGTTGATATTTTAAAAAAGAACTTTGAAAAATACGGTTATTTACCAATTGAAACACCTATTTTAAATTATTATGATTTATTAGCTTATAAATATGATTCAGATGCTGAAATATTAAGTGAAATTTATAAATTAAAAGATCAAGGTGATAGAAATCTTGGACTTCGTTATGATTTAACTGTTCCTTTTTGTAAAGTAATTGGTTTAAATAAAGATTTAAAAATGCCTTTTCGTCGTTATGAAATAGGAAGAGTATTTCGTAATGGTCCCGTTAAATTAGGAAGAACAAGAGAATTTTATCAATGTGATATTGATGTTGTTGGTATTGATAATCGTTATATTGAAGCAGAACAAATTTTAATGGCCATTAATACTTATAAAGATTTAGGAATAGATGTTCTTGTTAAATATAATAATCGTAAATTAATGTCAGGTTTAATTATTGAAAGTGGTATTCCTGAAGATAAAATAGTAGCAACCATTGGCGTAATTGATAAACTTGAAAAGATTAGTCAAGAAGAATTAATCGAAATGCTAGAAAACTTAGATATTACTAAAGATAGTATTACTAAATTATTAAAATTATTTACGTATCAAAAAGAAGAATTTAAGGAAATGTTTAAAGATACAACTAATTCTTTAATTAAAGAAGGCTTAGACGAATTAAATGAATTAGATACTTATTTAGAATCTTTAGATATTTTAGATAAATGTAAGTTTACACCAACTTTAGCTCGTGGTTTAACTATTTATACCGGAGTAGTCTTTGAATTTTATGATACTAAATTAAGAATAACCGGAGCTCTTGGAGCCGGGGGAAGATATAATAAAATCATTACAGATTTCATGAATAATGGTAATTCTTACCCAGCTGTTGGTTTATCCTTTGGACTAGAACCAATTTATGAAATATTAAAAAATGAATATCAAGATGAATCTATTATGGATATTTATCTAGTACCACTTGATACTAATATAGAATGTTTAAAATTAGCAACCGAATTAAGAAATAATAATATAAAAGTTTTAATTGAAATGAATAAGAAAAAAGTAGGTAAATGTTTTGAATATGCTGAAGCTGAAAAAATAAAATTTATTAGTATTATTGGTAGTAACGAAGTAACTTCAGGTCTTTTAAAAGTTAAAAATATGCAAACTAAAGAAGAAACAGAAGTAAAAATGATAGATTTACCAACTTTTTTACAAAAACATATTGACAATTAACAACAATTTATAATATAATTCTATATGTCGTTTGACAAAAGAATTATATTTTTGGGGCATTAGCTCAGCTGGGAGAGCGTCACGTTTGCACCGTGAAGGTCAGCGGTTCGATCCCGCTATGCTCCACCATATTGATAGGAAACTCGAACTTTTAAAGTTTAGAGAGTAATAAATTACTAACAGAAATGTTAGTTTTTTTGTTATTTAAGAAAGTTGAGATGATATGTAAGTTTGCCTGTGTTAAACCTACTATCACAAATGGAAATATTAAGAATATTAAAGGTACTAATATTGCTTATGTAAAACTACATATTATTAAAATTAATAATATTGATTATTTAATGTTTGATGAATGTGATGACATAAAGGAAAGTTTGGTTAAAGAGATTGAAAAAATAGCAAAAGAAAATGATACTTCGTTTAATAATGTAATTGTAAGTATGATAGAAACTTGTTTAAAAGTGAAATAATTGCAGAAAAAATTTTGACAAAACAATGTTTTTATGATAATATTAGTATGTAAGCAGAAATAATCGCATAAAATAAAAAAGGGAACATTCAGTTTAGCAATGTTGAATGTCTACCCAAAATTATTTGGACGACATTTAATTCAAATGCGAATTAAGTGTCATTTTTTTATTACTACTATCATAATGATAAGGAGAAATAAAATGATAGTAATGTATCGAAGAACTTTGATTACAAAGTTTCTTTTCTTCATCATTATCAAACCTCCTCTCTATAAAGATTAGAGGTAGACACTCAACAACTGATATTCCCTATAAAAAGTATACTATCAAATAAATATAAAAACAAGCGAACAAGTAAAAAAATGTAACAATTTTATAAAGTTGTGATATACTTGTATTAGCTAGTAAATTACTACTACCTATTAATGTTTGTAAGAAAAGTTATTCGAATTCTTCTACAAAGGCACCAATATTGTATTTAAAACCTTGATTTTCAAGGTTTTTTCTTTTTTCTAAAAATATTTCTCTTTTTCTTAAAAATATGATATGATGATAAAGGAAATAGTCATTTAAAAGTCACTTTAAATGTTTATAATAAATTATATTTATAAGGATGATGTTATGAAAGCAAATAGTATTATAAAAAAAAGTTTATTAAGTAGTATTTTTTTTGTTATTTTAGTTGTAATTGTTTTTTATTTTATCTTTAAAGAAACTACTTTTAAAGATGTTATCTTAATTTTTCAAAAATCAAATAAAACTTTTATCTTTTTTGGTATTCTTTGTATGTTTTTTTATAATTTATTAGAAGGATTAAATATTAAAATAGTTTTAAATTCGCTTGGTAACAAAATAAAACTTTCTAAGTGTTATAAATATGCTGTTGGAGCTTTTTTTACTGCGTCAATTACCCCATCTTCATCAGGTGGTGATCCTATGGCTTTTTACTTAATGACCAAAGATAAAATACCAGTTAGTCATTCAGCTATTGCTTTATTTACCAAATTAATGGTTTATCAATTTGTCATGATAATATTAGCAAGTATTAGTTTTTTTACTTCCTATAACCAAATAATTACTACTTTAGGAAACTTTAAATATCTAGTTTTTTTAGGATTATTTTTAAATATCTTAGTTTGTACTCTTTATTTTTTAATAGTTTTCTTTAAACAAATAATTATTTTTATAGTAGAAATTATTGGTAAAGTTTTAAATAAATTTCATTATAAAAAAACAAGTGAACTTCAGAAAAAAATTAATTTACAAATTGAAGAATATTCTAAATCAGCTACTATTTTAAAAACTAATAAAAAAATAATCTTAAAATGTATTGTAACAACCTTAATACAAATAGTTTTAGTTTTTTCAATTCCTTATTTTGTTTACCTATCTTTAGGATATCACGATACATCTATTTTTAAATTTATTACTACCCAAGCCGTTTTAAATATAACCGTTTCTTCTTTACCATTTCCAGGTGCTGTTGGTATAAGTGAAGCAATTTTCATGAAACTTTATAAAAATTTATTTAATCCAAATGTTTTAGGAAGTGCTATGTTTATTACAAGATTTATTAATTTCTATTTATTTGTTATTTATACAGGTATTTTATTAGCTATATTTATTATTAAAGATAACTTAAAAAAAGCTAAAGAAAGAGTAAAATCAGTTTAAGTTTAATTCTTTTTATTATATAATGATTAAGAGGTGAAAAATGGACTTTCTAAATAATTTAAAAGAACAATCCTTATTAATTATTCCTAATAACTTAAAAACTAAAGTATTAGAAGAAATAAATAAACAAGATAAATTAATTAATGTAAAAATTTTAACTTTCAACGAATTTAATAAACATTATTTCTTTGATTATAATCAAGAAACAATTTACTATTTAGTTAAAAATTATAATTTAAGTGTTGAAAATGCTATTATCTTTTTAAATAATTTAATTTTTATGGAAGATTATAATTCTAATCATCCAAATATCTTATATTTAAAAAAAATCTATCAAGATTTAATTAATCATGATTTATTAATCTTTGATCCTTTATTTAAAAAATATTTACAAGATATTAATTTAATTATTTTAAAAACCAAAGAAATAGAACCATTTTATGTAAAAATATTTTCCCTTTATAATCCAACTTATTATTCTTTAGAATTAAAAGATTTAAACTTAGAAATACCTATATATCATTTTAAAGGTATTGAAGAAGAAGTAAGTTTTATCTTTAATCAAATAAGTTCTTTAATAAAATCAGGAGTTAATCCTCAAAGTATAAAATTAATGAATGTTACTAGTGAATATTATAATTTTTTAAAACGTTTTAGTTACTTATATAAAATAAAAATTAATAATATCAATAAAACTAGTATTTATGGAACGGTTATGGTTAAAAATCTTTTATCTTTAATTAAAGATAATAAATCAAAAGAAGAGATATTAGATTATTTAAATCATTTTCAAGATAAAGATATTTACTCTAGTATTTTTAATATTTTAAATCATTATTACTTTACAAATAGTTTCTTAGAAGTTTATGATTTAATTGTTTATGAATTAAAAAATACTTATTTATTAGAACCAATTTATAATGAAGGAATAGAAATTATTACTCTTGATGATTCTTATATAACAAATGATAATTATATCTTTTTATTAGGTTTTAATTTAGAAAATATTCCTAATACTTATAAAGATATAGATTATTTAAATGATAATATTAAACAAGAAATAGGTTTATTTACGAGTTTAGAAAAAAATAAATTAACTCATCAAGAAGTTTTAAAACAAATTAAAAGTTTAAATAATTTAATAATTACTTATAAAGATACTGATCCTTATAAAAGTTATTATCCAAGTAATTTAATAGAAGAATTAAATGTAAAAGAAATTAAAGATAATTTTGCTAATTTAACTTCTAATTTATATAATCAAATTAAATTAACTAATAATTTTGATTTAATGTTAAAATATGGAACTAAGTTAGAAGATACAGATATTTTAAATAATACTTATCCTGATTTACCTTATTTAACTTATGATAATACTTTTACAGGTTTAAATAACTTTTATATACCAAATATTAACTTATCGTATACTTCTTTAAATAATTATTATTCTTGTCGTTTTCGTTATTACATTGATAATATTTTAAAACTTAATATTTATGAAGATACTTTTAAAATTTTTATTGGTAATTTATTTCATTATATTTTATCAAAGATATTTGATAATAACTTTGATTTTGAATTAGAATTTACTAATTATCTAAAAGATAAAGAATTTAGTTCTAAAGAATTATTTTATTTAGAAATATTAAAACAAGAATTAAAAGATATTATAAAAATTATTTTAAAACAACATGAATATAGTGGTTTAAATAAGTTAAAATTAGAACAAGCTATTAATTTAGAAATAAATGATCATAATTATTTTAAGGGAATAATTGATAAAATCATGTATAAAGAAAAAGATAATTATACTTATATTAGTTTAATTGATTATAAAACAGGTACTCCTAAAACTGATATGTCTAATTTAGAATATGGAATTGATATGCAATTACCAATCTATGCTTATTTAATTAAAAAGAGTAATTTGTTTTTAAATCCAAAGATAATTGGTTTTTATTTCCAGCAGATATTACATGAAAAAACTAATTATGATATAAAGAAAGATAATGAATCGTTAAAAGAAGATAAATTGAAATTAATGGGTTATAGTATTGATGATGCTTATTTAGTATCGATGTTTGATTCTACTTATGAAAATAGTAAAATGATTAAAAGTATGAAAATAACTAGTAAAGGATTTAGTCATTATACGAAGGTTTTAAGTGAAGAAGCGATTGATAATTTAGTTAAGATAGTTGATTTAAAAATTAAAGAAGCTTTTAAGGAAATAGCCGAAGGAAATTTTTCTATTGATCCAAAAGTAATAGCTAATGAAAATATAGGTTGTCGTTTTTGTTCTTATCAAGATTTATGTTTTAAAACGGGTAAGGATTTAGTTTATTTAGAAGAAAAAAATGATTTAACTTATTTAGAAGGAGATGATAATAATGCCACATTGGACTAAGGAACAACAACAAGCAATTGATGAATCAGGACAAAATATTATTGTCTCAGCTGGAGCAGGATCAGGAAAAACAGCTGTTTTAACCGAAAGAGTTATTCAAAAATTAAAACATGGTGAAGATGTATCAAAATTACTAATTTTAACTTTTACTAATGCAGCAGCAAAAGAAATGAAAGATCGAATCAGGAAAGCTATTAAAGAAAATGAATTATTTGATCAACTTGATAAAATTGATTCTAGTTACATTACAACCTTTGATTCATTCTCTTTATCCGTTGTTAAGAAATATCATTATCTTTTAAATATAAATCAAGATGTAGAAATTGCTGATTCCTTAATATTAAAATGGGAAAAAGAAAAAATCTTAGATAATATTTTTCAAGAATTATATACTAAAAAAGATCCTTTATTTTTAAAACTAATTAAAGATTTCACAACAAGAGACGATCAAAAAATAAAAGATTATATTTTAAATATGGACGCAAAGATTAATTTAAAATATGATAAAGATACTTATTTAAATACCTATTTAGATACTTTTTATCAAGATGATTATTTAAAAGAAAAAATTAAAGAATATGAAAATATTTTACTTAAAAAAATAGAAAAAATTAAAGAAAATTTAAGTCAATTAGAATTAATCGTTGATGGTGATTTTTATCATGATTTCTATCTCGTTTTAGAACCTTTAGTAAATAGTTTAACTTATGATAAGATTAAAAATAGTTTAGATTTTAGTTTACCAAGATTAAAAAAAGGTATGGATGATGTTAAACCTTTAAAAGAAAATATTACCAAGTTAATTAGTGATTTAAAGAAATTAACTATTTATGATAGTAGAGAAGAGATTTTTAATTCTTTAAAAAATACTTATGATTATGTTCAAGTGATTATTCAAATTATTCAAGAATTAGATCAAGAATTTTTAGACTTTAAAAAGCAAAATAACTTATATGACTTTTTAGATATTAGTAAAATGGCTATTTCAATTGTTAAAGATAATAAAGAAGTTTTATTAGAACTTAAAAATAGTTTTCATGAAATATTAGTTGATGAATATCAAGATACTAGTGACTTACAAGAGTTATTTATTTCTTTAATTAGTAATAATAATGTTTATATGGTAGGGGATATTAAACAATCTATTTATCGTTTTCGTAATGCTAATCCTAATCTTTTTAAAGAAAAATATGTTAATTATAGTAATCATTTAGGTGGTTTAAAAATTGATTTAGTAAAAAACTTTCGATCAAGAGAAGAAACTTTAAATAATATTAATTATATTTTTAATTCCATTATGGATTTAGAAATGGGAGGAGCTGATTATTCAAATAGTCATCAAATGGTCTTTGGTAATACTCTTTATACAGAAAATAAAAAAGATAATCAAGATTATAACTTTGAAATCTATAACTATGAATTAACGGATAAAACTTACTCCAAAGATGAAGTAGAAGCTTTTATAACCGGTTATGATATCTTAGATAAAGTAAATAATAATTATCAAGTATTTGATAAAAATAAAAAAGTATTAAGAAATATTACTTATGATGACTTTGTTATCTTAATTGATAAATCAACTAGTTTTGATTTATATAAAAAAATATTTGAATATTTAAATATTCCTTTAACAATTTTAAAAGATGAAAATATCTCTGGTAATAATGATTTATATATTTTAAAAAATATCTTTCTTTTACTAGATAATTATAAAAAGAAAAAAATGGATAATAGATTTAAATATGCTTACTTATCAATTGGTCGTAGTTACTTATTTAATTTAAGCGATGATTATTTATATCAAACGATTAAAAATAATAAATATGATCTTGATCCTATTATTGAAAAAATAAAAAAATTAACTTTAGATATTGATTTTATACCCGTTTCTTTATTAATAGAAAAAATAATTCAAGAGTTTTCTATCTATGAAAAACTAATAACAGTTGGTAATATAAATGAATCAATTATAAGATTAGACTATTTAAAAGATTTAAGTAGTAATTTAAGTAATTTAGGTTATACTTACGAAGATTATTTAAATTATTTAACGAAGATGATTGAAAATAATGATGAAATTAAATATTCTTTAAATAAAGAAATAAGTAATAGTGTAAAAATCATGACTATTCATAAAAGTAAAGGCTTAGAATTTCCTATTTGTTATTATACTGGTTTAAATAATAAATTTAATACAAGTGATCTTAAACAAAGATTTATTTATGATAATAAATTAGGTTTTATAACACCTACTATTAAAGATAATGGTTTATTAAATACCATTTATCATACTTTATATAAAGAAGATTATTTAAAAGAAGATATCAGTGAAAGAATTAGATTATTTTATGTTGCTTTAACAAGAGCAAAAGAAAAAATGATTTTAATAACGACTTTTAAAGAAGAAGATATAAGTGAAGAGGAGATAGTAAGTTTAGATATTCGTCTTAAATATAATTCTTTAGCAAGTATTTTAAATTCTTTACAAGATAAATTAATTAATTATTTAAAACCCATTGATTTAAATAATTATAACTTAACCAAAGATTACATGTTATTTAATACTAGTAATATTAATAAAAGTTCTAATATAAAAGATAAATTAGAAGTAGAAGAACTTAAGATAAATTATAGTTTAGTAACAAAAGATAAATTTTCTAAAACTAATCATCAATTATTAACTAAAGAAGATAAAGAAAAATTTGAATTTGGTTCTTATTTACATTATTTATTAGAAATAACTGATTTTAAGAAAAAAGATTTAACTTTAATTGATGAAAAGTATCAACCATATTTTCTTAAGTTATTTAATTCTTGTTTATTTAGTAATTTAGATAATACGAATATTTATAAAGAATATGAATTTATATATGAAAGTAATCATATTAAAAAACATGGTATTATTGATTTAATGATTGAACATGATAATTATATTGATATCATTGATTATAAATTAAAAAATATAGAAGATAATTTATATCAGGAACAATTATTAGGTTATAAAGAATATATTAAAACAAAAACTAATAAAGATATTAATTTATATTTATATTCAATTATTGATGGAAGATATGAAAAAATAGAGTAGTAATAAAATACTAAAAATAAACGTTAGAGTTTAATTATTCTAACGTTTATTCTTTTATTAATTCATCTAAACTAACTATTTTATATCCTAAATTACTAAGTCCTTTTACTAAAACATTTAATTCTTTAACATTATTATCATTTAAAATATTATATAAAAAGATCTTGCCATTTTTAAGTTCTTGATAAGTACTATAATAATAATCATGATTAATAATTGTTGGAACAATAGTATATTTATTATAATTACTACAAATATTAATATTTTCTAAAGAAGTTTCGTAGCAATAATCGATTAAATTATAATTTTTTTTTAAATAAGCTTGATAAACAACTAAATTATTATTTATATTTTTAAAATAATTATAATTATTATTCAGTAAAGTATTAGTTACTATTAAATTTATATTAGTATTTTCATAATATTTTAGAATATCTAAATTATTAGTTTTAATTAAAATAGCTATATTTTTTTTATTAGGATTACCACTTATAATATATTTATCTTGATTATTTTTTATTGATATAACGGGTTCTATTTCTTTTAAAATAAGAGAATTTTCTTGAAAAGATTTTATTTTTTTCATTTTTAAATAACTATTATTAATATCAATTACTGATCCACTTAAACCTGGAATAATTGTATTATTAGAAATAGTTGCATTTAAATAATTTTTATTATATTTGGCTTCTAAAGATTTTATTTTTATCATGATAGGATCTTTATCTTTTAAATAATTTGATACTTTATTAGTATAATAGAAACTAAAAACTAATAAAAGAATAGTTAGAGTTATATTCATGATTCTTTTCATATTAAACTATATGAAAAAAAATAAAAAAAAGAAGATACTAGTCTGTTACTTGTGTATCTTTCATATCTTTTCTATATTTTTTAGCTTCACGAGTAGTTACTTTTACTTTTGTTCCATCTTCAAGAGTTACATTTTGTAAATTTAACTTTTGCATGTGTCTTGTTGCATTACATGCATGACTGCGACGATTACCAAACATAGGTTTCTTTGAAGTAGCTTTGATTGCCATAATATCACTCCTTTTTCTTAATTTATAACTTACGTCTATTAACTTTATCATAAAACTAAGGGAAAGTCAAATGAAATAAGGATTTTTTTGAAAAAAAGTTAATTAAAGGTTTATTAATTTTTAAATATATTATATAATATAAATGTTTTGGAGGATTTATGTTAACTAAAGAAGAAGTATTACATGTATTAAATTTAGCAAGACTTGAAGCAAGTGAAGAAGAAATTGAAAAGTATCAAGTTGAATTAAAAAAAATGATTGATGAAATAGATAAAATCAAAGAATTAGATGATTTTGATGATGAATTAATGATTGCACCTTGGAGTCATGATGTTACTTTAAGAGAAAATGATAGTTTAAAAATAGAAGAAGCTAATGTTTTAGAAAATGTACCATGTAAAAAAGGTAATTTTATTGCTGTTGATGTTGAGGTGTTAAAAGATGAGTAAGTATTTAGAAATGGATATTACAAGTATTCATGAATTATTAGTTAATAAAAAAATTAAACCAATTGATTTAGTTGAAGAAGCATTGGAAAAAATAGGTAATAATGAAGCTAGAGCTTTTATTACAATTGATTATGAAGGAGCAAGAAAACAAGCTTTAGAACTTGAGAATATAGAAGTAGAAAAAGATAATTTATTATTTGGTCTTCCGATTGCAATTAAAGATAATATCATGGTTAAAGATTTAAAATGTACTTGTGCTAGTCATATTTTAGAAAATTTTGTTAGTATTTATGATGCAAGTGTAGTTAAATTAATTAAAGATAAAAAAATGATTATTATAGGTAAAACCAATATGGATGAATTTGCTATGGGTTCAACTAGTGAAACAAGTTATTTTGGTTGTCCTGTTAATCCTTGGAATAAAGATAAAGTTCCTGGGGGATCAAGTGGTGGGTCAGCTGTTTGTGTTGCTAGTCATATTACCCCATTTGCTCTTGGAAGTGATACTGGTGGATCAATTAGACAACCAGCTAGTTTTAATGGCATTGTTGGAATGAAACCAACTTATGGAAGAGTATCAAGATTTGGTTTAGTAGCTTTTGCATCAAGCCTAGATCAAATAGGACCAATGACAACTAATGTCTTAGAAAATGCAATTTTATTAAATGCTATTAGTCAAAAAGATGAAAAAGATTTAACTAGTTTTGAAACTAAGGAAGATTTTACTAGATTAATTGGTGAAGATATTAAAGGAATGAAAATAGCTGTTCCTAATTACTTTGTTAGTTCTGTTGTTGATTCAAAAGTTGTTGAAAGAATCAAAGAAGTATGTGATTTTTTAATCCAAAAAGGTTGCATTGTTGATTATGTTGATATTAATCATATTGATAAAGCACCTATTTTATATCAAATAATAGCAATGGGTGAAGCAAGTAGTAATTTAGCCAGGTTTGATGGTATTCGTTATGGCTTAAAAGAAGATAGTAATACTTTAGAAGATTTGTATAAGAAAACAAGAAGTAAAGGATTTGGTCGTGAAGTAAAAAGACGTATCATGGTTGGTTCTTATATTTTAAGTGGCGAAAATGCTAAAATTTATTACAATAAAGCTTTACAAATAAGAGATGATTTAAAGAAAAGTTTTGATAAAGTATTTAATGACTATGATTTAATTATTGGACCTTCTAGTTCTCGTGTTGCTTATGATTTAAATAATAATATGGATGATCCTTTAAAATGTTTTATGGATGATATTTTAGTAATGCATGCTAATATGGGAGGATTTCCAAGTTTATCTTTACCAGTTGGTTTAATTGATAATTTACCAATTGGTATGCAAATAATGGCTAAACATTTCAATGAAGCAACTATTTATAAATTAGCTAGTTTCATTGAAAAAGAATTTAAAGTAGAAGAGGTGAAATAAGCTATGAGTTATAAAAAAACAATTGGAATTGAAGTTCACTGTGAGCTTAAAACAAAAGAAAAATTATTTTCTCCATCTTTAAATAACTATGGATCTTTAGCTAATTCAAATGCTAATATAATTGATTTAGGTTATCCAGGAACTCTTCCAACTTTAAATAAAGAAGCTATTTTACTTGCTATTCGGGCTTGTAAAGTATTAAATTGTAAAATTAGAAAGATACAACATTTTGATAGAAAAAATTATTTCTATCCAGATAATCCCAAAAATTTCCAAATAACTGAAGAAAGAACTCCAATTGGCTATGATGGATATGTGGAAATAAATGATGATGGAGTTACCAAAAAAATTGAAATTTTAGAAATGCATATCGAAGAAGATACTTCTAAAAGTATTCATTCCAAAGAAACAACTTTATTAGATTTTAATAGGGCAGGTGTACCTTTAATTGAAATAGTTACTAAACCATGTATTCATACTGCCAAAGAAGCAACTTTATATTTAGAAAAATTAAGAGAATTATTATTATATGCTAATGTCAGTGATTGTAAAATTGAAGAAGGTTCAATGCGATGTGATGCTAATATATCAATTAGTAAAACAGATACTTTAGGAACTAAGATTGAAGTTAAAAATATTGGATCAATTACTAATGTAGGACTTGCTATTGAATATGAAGGAAAAAGACAAGCCGAAATACTTGATGCCGGAGAAAAACTTCAAGAAGAAACAAGAAGATATGATGCTAAACTTGATAAAACTATTTTAATGCGTGTTAAAGAAACTGGAAATGATTATAGGTATTTCCCAGAACCAGATATTCCTTATTTAGTTTTAACTGATGAAATGATTGAAGAAGTCACGAAAAATATACCAGTATCAGCTGATATTAGAAGAAAAAAATACCAAGAAGCAGGAATAAATGAAATAAATATTAACAAATTAATTGCTAATAAAGATTTATCTGATTACTTAGAAGAATTTACTAATTTAAATTTAAAAACAGCATCTAATTTACTACTTGGAGATATTCAAGCTTACTTAAATAAAGTAAATAAATCTATTTTAGAAACTAAATTAACAAAAGATAAAATGATTAAATTAGTTAGTTACTTAGATGATGGTAAAATAAGTCATAAAAACTTTAAAGATATTGTTCTTGATATCATGGAAACAGATAAAGAAATAGATACTATATTAGAAGAAAAAGGTATTCAAAATGTTGTTGATAATACTTTAGTTTTAGAAATAATTGAGAAAGTTTTAAAAGATAATGAAAATGTTGTATTAGATTATAAAAATGGAAACGAAAGATCTTTAAAATTTTTGATGGGTCAAGTTATGAAAGAAAGTAAAGGTAGTGTTAATCCTAAACTTGCTAATGATTTATTAATAGAAAAATTAAAGTAAAAGGTGAAATTTTCTTCACCTTAATTTATTTCTAAATACTTATTAAATAAGATAGTTTAAAAAATTATCTTATTTTTTTTGTTGCTTAAAATTTCTTTATATTATATATGGAGGGAAGAGATGTTTAGATTATATTTTTTAAGATTATAAATATTTATAAAAAAACTAAAAAATTAAATAAGGAGGATATATAAATGAATGAATTAGAAACAAATAATATAATTTTTGAAAACATAAAACATGTTGATGAATATGGAAATGAATATTGGTATGCAAGGGAATTACAAAAAGTATTGGAATACAAAGATTGGAGAAATTTCCATAAGGTAATAGATAAAGCAATAATATCAGCAAATAATAGCATTTCCAATAGAGAAGATTGGGTTGTTGAAATCGACAAGCCAATAAAAACTGGTAATGGAAAAGAAGAAATTATTAAAGATTATAAATTATCAAGATATATATGTTATTTAATAGTTCAAAATGCCAATCCAAGTAAAGAAGTTGTTGCCTTAGGTCAAACATATTTTGCTATTCAAACAAGAAAACAAGAAATATCAGAACAAGAATATGAGTTGTTATCAGCAGATGAAAAAAGATTCTATCAAAGAAATTTAATAAGACAAGGAAATTATACCTTACAAAAAGTTGCTTCATCAGCTGGAGTTAAAAATATGGCTGAATTTCATAATGCTGGTTATCGAGGTTTATATAATGGTGAAATAACTGATGATATTTTTAAAAGAAAAAAACTACGTTATAGAGAAGATATTTTAGATAATATGACAGAAGATGAATTAGTAGCAAATTTATTTAGAATAAATCAAACTAAACAAAAACTTTTAAGAGATAATATTCAAGGTGAAAAAGAAGTTAAAGATGTGCATTATGAAGTAGGTAAAAAAGTAAGACGTGCAATTGCTGATATTGGGGGTATGATGCCAGAAGATATGCCTACACCTAAAAAGAGTTTAAAAGAAATAGAAAAAGAAAATAGAAATAAATTTATAGAAAACAGAAATAAATAAATTATTTTATTAGAAAATCATTATCAAAAAGATGAAGTGAATAATTATTATTTCTTTGCCATTTTCTTTTTAAGAAAGTAGTTTTTGTTTGACATTTTTACTTGTCAAAGTTTTTAAAATTGGTTATAATATTTGTGTTTATTGGATAATACTTAGGTATTATTTTATTTAGGAGTGATGATATGGCATATGATGAAAGTTCAATTAAAATATTAGAAGGATTAGAAGCTGTTCGAAAAAGACCGGGTATGTATATTGGTTCTACTGATAAAAGAGGATTGCATCATTTGGTTTGGGAAATAGTTGATAATTCTATTGATGAAATTATAAATGGTTATGGTGATAGAATAATTATTACTATTAATAAAGATAAAAGTATTACGGTTGAAGATTTTGGACGTGGTGTTCCGGTTGGTATGCATGCTAGTGGTAAATCTACTCCAGAAGTTATTTATACAGTTTTACATGCTGGTGGTAAATTTGAGGAATCTGGTTATAAAGTATCCGGGGGATTACATGGAGTTGGTGCTAGTGTTGTAAATGCTTTATCAAGTTTTATGGAAGTAACAATTCACAGGGATAAATGTGAATATTTTATTCGTTTTAAAGATGGTGGTAAAGTTGATATACCTTTAAAAAAGGTTGGTACTTGTTCAAAAACGGGAACGAAAGTTCGTTTTTTACCGGATTCAGAAATATTTAAATCTTGTAATTTTTCTTTTACAACTATTTGTGAAAGAATGCAAGAATCGGCTTTTTTATTAAAGGGACTTACTATTGATATATTTGATCAAGAAGATGGACGTGAAGCACATTTTTGTTATCAAGAAGGTATTAAAGAATTTGTTAGTTATTTAAATGAAGATAAAAATCCATTACATAATGTGGTTTATTTTGAAGGAACTAAAGATAAAATGAATATGCAAATAGCTTTTCAATATACTGATAGTTATAATGAAACGATTGAGTCTTTTGTTAATAATGTTAAAACTAGTGATGGTGGTACCCATGAAGTTGGTTTTAAAACGGCTTTAACTAAGGTTTTTAATGATTATGCTAGAAAGAATAATTTCTTAAAAGCTAAAGATAAAAATCTTGAAGGAAGTGATACAAGAGAAGGAATAACTGCTATTATTAGTGTCCAAATTCCGGAAGCTTTATTACAATTTGAAGGTCAAACGAAGGGTAAACTTGGTACTCCGCAAGCTCGTCCAGCGGTTGAATCCTTAGTGACAGAAAAACTACAATTTTTCTTAGAAGAGAATAAACAAATAGCTGTTTCAATTATGGATAAAATGGTTCGTAGTAAAATAGCTAGAGAAGCTGCTAGAAAAGCTCGTGATGAAGCAAGAAATGGTAAAAGTAAAGATAAAAAGGAAAAACTTTTAAGTGGCAAACTTGCTCCGGCAGGAACCAAGAATCCGAAGAAAAATGAACTTTATTTAGTTGAAGGTGACTCAGCTGGAGGTTCGGCTAAAAGTGGTCGCGATAGAACTTTTCAAGCTATTTTACCTTTACGTGGTAAAGTTTTAAATACAGAAAAAACCAGAATGGAAGAATTATTTAAAAATGAAGAAATTAATACAATTATTCATACCATTGGAGCAGGTGTTGGATCGGATTTTGATATTAATGATTCTAATTATGATAAAGTTATTATTATGACCGATGCTGATGATGATGGTGCTCATATTCAAATTCTTTTATTAACTTTTTTCTATCGTTATATGAAACCATTAATAGAAGCAGGTAAACTTTATATAGCTTGTCCTCCTTTATATAAAATTGGTTATGGTAAAAAGGAATATTATGCTTGGTCTGATCAAGAAAAACAAGATATTTTAGATAGGGAAAAAGCTAAACCTATTTTAACTCAAAGATATAAAGGATTAGGGGAAATGAATGCTATTCAACTTTGGGAAACAACAATGAATCCAGATACCCGTACTTTAATTAGAGTTACGATAACTGATGCATTACTAGCTGAAAAAAGAGTTTCCGTTTTAATGGGAGATAAAGTCGAACCACGAAAAGAATGGATTGAAGAAAATATTGAATTTTCACTTGAAGATGATTACATAGTAGGGAAGTGATTAGATGAATGAATTAATTAAGAAAATATATGATACAACGCTTGAAGATATCATGGAAGATCGTTTTAGTCGTTATGCTAAATCGATAATTCAAGATAGAGCTATTCCTGATGTTCGTGATGGGTTAAAACCGGTTCAAAGACGTATTTTATATGGCATGTATGAATCTGGTTATACTCCTGATAAACCATTTCGAAAAAGTGCGAGAATTGTTGGAGATGTTATGGGAAAATATCATCCCCATGGTGATTCTAGTATCTATGATGCTATGGTTCGTATGAGTGAATGGTGGAAACAAAATACGCCTTATATTGAAATGCAAGGTAACAATGGATCGATGGATGGTGATTCGGCTGCTGCTATGCGTTACACTGAAGCCAGATTATCGAAAATTAGTTTAGAACTTTTAAAAGATATTGATAAAAATACAATTGTTTGGGCTCCTAACTTTGATGATTCTTTAAAAGAACCAACAGTTTTACCAGCTAAATTTCCTAATCTTTTAGTAAATGGATCAACTGGTATATCAGCCGGTTATGCCACGAATATTCCTCCGCATAATTTAGGAGAAGTTATTGATGCTACTATTAAAAGAATCGACAGTCCTAATTGTCGGGAAGAGACTATTTTAGATATTATTAAAGGACCTGATTTTCCAACGGGGGGTATTGCCTCAGGTAAAGAAGGGATAAGAGAAGCTTTAACAACTGGTCGGGGTAAAGTTATTCTTCGTAGTAAAGTTGATTATGTGAAAGAAAAAGGGAAAGAACAATTAATCGTTCGGGAAATACCATATGATGTAAATAAAGCTATGCTTGTTAAAAGAATGAGTGAACTTGTTCTTGATAAAAAAATTGATGGTGTCATAGAAATTCGTGATGAATCTGATCGTCATGAACCTGTTCGTATTGTTATTGATTTAAAAAAAGATGCTAATTGGGAATTAGTTTTAAATTATTTTTATAAAAATAGTGATTTACAAATTAATTATAATTATAATATGGTAGCTATTGTTAATCGTACTCCGATGACTCTTGGAGTTATTCAAATAATTGATGCTTATATTAATCACTTAGAAGAAATAATTACTAGAAGAACAGAGTTTGATTTAAGAAAAGCTAAAGAAAGAATGCATATTGTTGAAGGAATGATTAAAGCTATCTCTATTCTTGATCAAGTTATTAAAACCATTCGTGCTAGTAAAAATAAAGCTGATGCTATTAATAATTTAGTCAGTGAATATGCTTTTACGGAAATTCAAGCTACTTATATTGTTACTTTACAATTATATCGTTTAACCAATTCTGATATTGAAGATTTTAAAACCGAATATGCTAATTTAAATAAAATAATTGCTGGTTTAACTTTAATTTTATCAGATAAAGAAAAATTAAAAGAAGTTATGAAACAAGAATTAAGAAATATTAAAAAAGAGTATGCTACTCCAAGAAAAACTGAAATAAGAGATGAAGTATTAGATATTACTATTGATGAAAAAGATATGATTCCCAAAGAAGATGTTATTGTTATGTTAACTAAGGATGGTTATATTAAAAGATCTAGTATCAGATCATATTCATCAAGTGATATGGAACCAGTTTTAAAAGATAATGATTATTTATTAGGTTTATATGAAGCTAATACTTTAGATACTTTATTAGTATTTACTAATCTTGGTAATTTCTTATTTATCCCGGTTTATACAATCTTTGATTTAAAATGGAAAGATATTGGTAAACATATTAGTAATTTAATTACTTTAAATGAAGGGGAAGAAGTTATTTCTTGTTTAAAAGTTACTGATTTTAAAGAAGATTTAGATATTCTATTAGCAAGTAAAAATGGTATGATTAAACGTACTAAATTAAATGAATTTAAATTACTTCGTTATAATAAAGCAGTTAATTGTATGAAATTAAAAGATGATGATAGATTAATAAGTGCTTTCTTATCAAAATATAATAATATTTTTGTTGCTACTAATTCTGGTTATGGTCTTTGGTATGATATTAATGAAATACCAGTTGTTGGTCTTAGAACAAGTGGTGTTAAATCAATTAATCTAAAAGACAAAGAAGAAGTGGTATCAGTTAATAACTTTGATAATATTGAGTATATTTCTTTAATAACGGATAAAAAGACTGGTAAAAGAATGAAATTAAGTGAATTTGAAAAATCAAGTAGAGCTAGACGTGGTTTAATGATTTTAAAAGAAATTAAGAGTAATCCTTATCATGTTTTAAAAACATTTACCGAAAATGCTAATACGCATTTAGTCATTAGAAGTAGTGAAAATATTATCATGAAATTAACCGAACTTCCTATTTTAGATCGTTATTCAACGGGAAGTACTATTACGAAAAATAATATAGAAGACGTGAATATCTTAGTTTCTTTAGAAAAAAAAGAAAAAGAAGTAGAAGTAAATATTCAACCAACTAGTACTAAACCAAGAATATCTATTCAAGAAATAGATGATAGATTATTAACAATTGATGATTTTTTATAAAATAATGAAAGAAGTGTTATCATTTCTTTCTTTTTTTGATACAATTAACTTATGGAAGAACTTATTAAAAAATATATAGAAAATAAATTAACTAAAGAAGAAAGAAATAGTTTAGAAGATAATTTTACCTTCATGTTAAATTTAATTACTATAACCCAAGATAAAACTTATTATTTTAATTGTAGTAATAAATTAAAATTAAACTATGAGTTTCTTAAAAATTTAATTTTTAAATTTCAAACAGATAAAACTTTTATCTTTTATATAAGTGATTATTATTTAAATAATTGTTCTGATTTACTTAATTATTTTGAATTACATATTATTTTAAGTAAAATAATTGGAGAAACTAATGATTTAGAAGAACAACAATATTTAAATACTTTAAATAATTATTATGAAGAATTTAAATTAAGTTTATTAATAGAAATGGAAGAAGATGATTATCAAGGTTTAGGATTTATTTATATTGAAAATAGATTTTTTAAACGAGAACTTATTTTAACTTATTTTGCTAATAAATTTCTTGAAGAAATATTTTATCAAAATAAGGATTATTCTTTTCTTACTATTGTTAATATGTTTTTTAAAAGTGATAAAAAGATTAAAAAGTTTTTAATAGATTTTATAACTAATTATGACACAGAATTAGCTTGGTATGTTAGTAATAATTTAAGTTTATTAGCTAATTTAGAAAGTAAATTTTTAGTAGAAAATAAAGTTACTAAGATATTATATTTAAAAAAATGATATAGACTTTCATTAGAAAATTTGTTACAATTAAGTGGTAATAATTGACATAAAAATAAAAAAAATATAAATAATAAAAGTAGGAGTAGATATGGAAAAAAAGAAAAGTAAACGTAAAGTTAAAGTTAAAAGTATTATGTTTTTATTTGTTGTTATTATTTTTATTTGTTGTTGTATCTTTATTTTTACTAAAAAAGATAATATTTTAATTGAAAAGAAGGAAAAAGGTTATTTAGCTAGTAGTACTTATACAATTGATTTATATGAATATCTAAAAGAAGAAGAAAAAGAGAGTTTAGAAAAGAAAGATTCTTTGGTACGTGGAAAAGAAATTAAATATTTTCCAGATAGTAGTCTTATTTATGAAGATAAAGAGTATTTAAAAATTATTTATGAAGATAAAAACTATTATGTTTTAAAAGATAATATTGTTTCTAAAAAAGAAGGAGTTGTCTTAGAAGATACTTTGTATGTAAGAACATCAGCTAATTTAAAGAAAGATTTAGATGGTAATTTGTTATCTTTAGTTAAAAAGGGTGAAAGTGTTAAAGTAATTGGTTTTAATAAGTTATTAGATGACGGGAGTGTTGATCTTTATAAAGTAAAAGTTGGTGAAGAAGAAGGATATTTTTTAAGTGAATATTTATTAGCTAACGAAGAAGATGCTCTTAAAAATTATGATGAAGAAGGTATTTATAAAATTCATGCTGAAAGAACGGATAAATTAGGTGGAGGTAATGGGGGATCTTTAGATTATTATCCGGTTACGAAAGCTAATTTTGAAGATAATAAAATGCCTCAAGAAGTATATGCTTTATATATAAATGGAGCAAGAGGAATAAAAAACAGTATTCAAGGTTATATTGATTATGCTAAAACAACGAAAATCAATGCTTTTGTTGTTGATATTAAAGATAATTGTGTTCCGGCATATCAAAGTAAAGTATATGAAACTTATTCACCAACTAATTATAAGTATGCTAATAATACAATTGAAGATTATAAATATGCAATTAATTTATTAAAAGAAAATGGTTTTTATGTAATTGGCAGAATTACTACTTTTAAAGATGATTATTATGCTTTAGATAATAAAGAAAATGCTATTTCAAAAACAGATGGTTCTTTATTAAAACATGGAGGATCTTATTGGCCAACGCCATATTCAAGAAGAGTTTGGGAGTTTACTTTAAATCTTGCGAAAGAAGCAGTTAATTTATTTGGTTTTAATGAAATTCAATTTGATTATGTTCGTTTTCCTGATCGTATTAGTTCTTATAAAAACATTGATTTTCATAATACCTATAATGAAACTAAAGCGGAAGCTATTCAAAGATTTTTAATGTATGCAACCTATGAACTTCATAAGTTAAATGTATATGTATCGGCTGATGTCTTTGGTGAATCTTCTTGGGGTTATGTAACAGCTTATGGTCAATACTGGCCAGCTATTTCTAATGTCGTTGATGCCATAAGTGCTATGCCTTATGTTGATCATTTTGAAAAAAAAGAAACTTATTGGACTAATCCTTATCAAACAATGTTAAATTGGGGAAAAACGGCTGCTTTAAGACAAAGTGAAATAAAAACTCCAGCTATTGCTAGAACTTGGATAACGGCCTATGATACTCCATATTGGAAACCAACGGTTATTTATAACGGTGAAAAGTTAACAGAACAAATAAATGGTTTATATGATGCTGGCTTAACGGGTGGATATATGACTTGGAATTCGGGTTCTAATCTTAGTAAATATAAATCTCAGTTTAGTGCTTTTAATCGAACTTATGGTAAATAACTAGGAATTTATTTTAAAATATGATAATATTAACTTGGTGGTGTTATGGATAAAAAAATTCAATTAGAAAATAATAATTATTTAATAATAGAAAATAAAAATGATTGTTTAAATTTAGAAGAATTACAAGAAAAATATACGGATTATTTTTATGATTTTGATTATATCTTAGGAGATTATGCTTATAATAAACTTCGTTTAAAAGGTTTTTGTGAGAAAAATAATAGTCGTTTTAATAAAATAAATGATATTAAAACTAAGGACAATTATTTAAAAGAACTATGTGCTTTTAATTGTAATTATTTTTTAATTAAGAAAGAAAAGAAGAAGTAAATGAAAAAAACTTCTTTTTTTAATAAAATAATTTGTCAAACTACTTGAATTTATGAAGAAATATGATAAAATGATATTAGAAGATATGGAGGATATGTTATGGAAAAAGAAATGATGACTTTAACTTTAGAAAATGGAACTAAAGAAGAAGTAGAACTTTTATTATCTTTTAAATTTAATGATAATAATAAGGAATACGTTATATATACAAAAAATGAAAAAGATGAAAATGGAAATGTAACTATTTATGTTTCTAATGTAACAAGAGTTGGTGATGAGGCAACTTTAACTACTGTAAGTGATGATAATGAATGGTCAAGAATTAAAGATCTTTTAAGAGAACTTTCAAAAAATGAATAGGAGGGGATATCATGCTAGATAAAATCACCGTAACTGATGGTAAATTAGATGAAAATAAGAAAATAGTTGGACGAAAACCAGCTAAGTTAAGTGCAATCCAAACTTTTAAAACCAAAACATCTAATTTAAAGCAAAGTGTAAAAAATGCCAATGTAGAGACACCAACACCAGTAGCTCCAGCACCTGAAATAGAAAAACCAGTTGAAACTAAAAGTGAACCAACTAATAAACCAGTTGCAGCTAATAATACTGCACCTGATAATGTAGTTAATTTTCCTGATGCTGCTGAATGTGAAAAAAGATTAACTAATAAAGGTGTTACCTGTACTAATAAAGCATTAATTAATAAAATAACTTCTAGTCGTAAGTTAAGAGTAGCTGCTAAAGTAATTGAATTTACTAAAAACGTTAAGAATAATGTTAAACCGTTAGAACTTAATGAACCAAAAGAAGAAGTAAAAAATGTTTATGATTTTTCTAAATCATTTGAAGCGATGACTCCAAGTGAGCCAAAAACTGAGCCAAAAGAGGAAGAAGTTCCAACAAAAGAATCTGCAGAAGAAAAACCATATAGTTGGTTAAGAAATGAGGATACTACAATTTCTAAAGGTGTAAAAGAAGAACCTAAAGAAGATAGTAATGTTGTAGAATTTCAAACTTTAATGGAACAAAAAGCTACCACAGCTGATTCTTTAGCAACGCAAAAAGAAATATTAATGAATCTAAGAAAACAAGTTGAACAAAATAATGCTTTATGTGAAGCAAGAAAACGTGAATTAATTGAAGAAAATATGGCTTTAACTCAAGAATTAAATGATGTTTTAGCTGAAATTAATCAATTAAGTGATACAGTTAGTCAACAAGAAGCTTTCTTAGGAATAGTTGATGAAGAAAGCAAAAGTAAAGCTATTTAACTAATGTAAATCATTAGTTTTTTTTGTAATTTATTTTTACAAAAAAATAAATATGTAAAGTAGTTTATATTTATTCTTTTTTTTGATACAATATTGCTGGTGGTTTGTGTGAGTAAAATTCAAGTAATGAATGAAGATTTAGCTAATAAGATTGCAGCTGGAGAAGTTGTTGAAAAAACGATGAATGTTGTTAAGGAATTAGTGGAAAATTCAATTGATGCTAAAAGTACAATGATTAAAGTTGAACTTATTGATAGTGGAGTTAAAGAAATTAAAGTAATTGATGATGGTATTGGTATGGATAAAGATGATGCAGTTTTAGCTTTTTCAAGACATGCTACAAGTAAATTAAAATCTTTAGATGATTTATTTAATATTAATTCTTTAGGTTTTAGAGGTGAAGCACTTCCTTCAATTGCCAGTGTATCTAATGTTACTTTAAAAACTAGTGATGGGAAAACAGGTACCATGGTTGAATTAGTAGGAGGAGTAATAAAAGAAATTAAATCTTGTGATTTAAAACAAGGAACGACCATCATTGTTAAAGATTTATTCTATAATACTCCTGTTCGTTTAAAATATTTAAAAAGTTTATACACAGAACTTGCTAATATAAGTGATTATTTAAATAAAATGGCTTTAAGTTATCCAAATATTAAATTTATATTAATTAATAATTCTAAAGAACTATTAAATACTAGTGGATCAGGTGATTTATTAAAAACTATTTTAAATATATATGGTCTTATAGTTGCTAATAAAATGATGTTTATAGAAAATATGAATAATGATTATAAAATATCTGGTTATATATCATATCCTGAATTAACTAAAAGTAATCGAGGAAGTATTACTTTACTTGTTAATAATAGAGTTGTTCGTAATAATGAGATTATTAAAGCTATTTTAGAAGCATATCATACTTATATACCAAAAGATCGTTATCCTTATATTGTTTTAAATATCGAAGTGGATCCTTTCTTAGTTGATGTGAATGTTCATCCTACGAAAATGGAAGTTAAGTTTTCCAAACAAGATAATTTATTAAATTTAATTATGGAAACGATTAGTAATAAATTAAGTAAAAAGACTTTAATACCTAAAGTTATTAATGAAAACGTTGAAGATAATTATTACCAAGATGATTTAAATGTAAATAATGATTTATTTAACTCTCCTGAAGTTATTAAAGAAGAAATTAAGGAAGTAAAAAAGTTAGAAGAACTTACCTTTGATTTTTCTATTCAAGAAGAAAAAGAAACTTATGAAGAATTTCCAGAAGATAGTCGGATTAAAGATATGTATCCAATTGGAATAGTTCATGGAACTTATATTATCTGTGAAAATCCTGATGGTATGTTTATAATTGATCAACATGCAGCCGCTGAACGTATTAACTATGAAAAATATTATCATGCTTTAAGTACCCATTCTAAGAATACAATTGATGTTTTAGTTCCTTATAAAATTGAATTACCAGCTAATGAATATTTAATTTTAAGTAAGAATTTTTCTATTTTAGATCGTTTAGGTTTTAAATATGAAGAATTTGGTACTAATACTTTAATTATAAGAACACATCCTACTTGGATTCCTAAATATGCACCCTTAGAAGCAATTAAAAAAATAATTGATATTATTATTATGAATGAAGATTTTGATGAAGATAAATTTAATGAAAAAGTATCAATTACTTTAGCTTGTAAAATGAGTATTAAAGCTGGGGATGTTATTACGATGCCTGATATGACTTATTTAATAAATGAATTAAGACATACCAAAAATCCTTTTACTTGTCCCCATGGAAGACCAACTATTATTGCTTATACAAAATATGATTTAGAAAAACTCTTTAAAAGAGCTATGTAGAGGAGAATATGCTAACAGATGATATTGATATAGTATCAGAAAATTTAAACAATCGTTTAGCTAATATTTTACGATATTCCGACTTTGGAAAATTATCAGAGAATATTGGTTATCTTTCTGGTTCTTTAACATTAGAAAAAATTAATCAAGAAATAACTAATAAAAGACAGGTTAGGTATGTAGTTTTAAAGCAATTATATGATGATATAACAAATAAATTAATTAAATATCATATTCAAAACTTTAAAATTTATCTTGATCCTAGACAAATATATAATGAAGATTATTTAAATTTACAATTAGTTATTAATAATACAACGATTAAACCATTTATTAATCAAAGTGGAGTTCAAAGTCATTATAATAGTTATATTGATAATTCTTTAGATTTAATGTTTCCTTATTTAAAATCTTTATTAGATTATAAAAATACTAATTCTTTATTAGATAATGATTTTTATAATGATTTATTAGTTAATTTAGCAGGAACTAGGTTAATTAGTTTTAAATTAAATGGTGATGGGATTAGTATAATTATTAATAATCAAAGACTATCTGAAAATAAATATGTTTTAATCAGTTTAGAAAAATATTTTCAAGAACATTATAAAGAAATATTAAGTAAAATTTCTGTTTATAATAATGAATCTTTAGATAAATATCGAACAAATTTAAATAAAAGAAAAGCTTTAGCTATTTATAAGAGAGGTATAAAATGAAAATTATTGTTATTGTAGGACCAACTGGTGTTGGTAAAACGAAATTAAGTATTGAACTTGCTAAAAAAATGAATGCTGTTATTATTAATGGTGATAGTATGCAAGTTTATAAAGGGTTAGATATAGGAACGGCTAAAATAAAAGAAAATGAAAAAGAAGGAATAGAGCATTATTTATTTGATATTTGTACTCCTTTAGAAGATTATAATATTTATAAATATCAACAAGATGGAAGATGTTTATTAGATAAGTTTATAAAAGAAAATAGAAATGTTATTATCGTTGGTGGGTCAGGCTTGTATTTAAAAAGTTTATTGTATGATTATAAATTTCAAGAAGAAAGTATTCAAGATGATTACCATGATTTAACTAATGAAGAAATATTATCTGAAATAAAAAAGGATCATGAAACAGATATTCATGTTAATAATCGAAAAAGATTAATAAGAGAATTAAATAAAATAAAAAATGGTAATAATATAAAAACAGATATTTATAAAAAATTATATGATTTTACAATTATTGGTTTAACTTGTCCAAGAGATAAATTATATGAAATAGTTGATAAAAGAGTTGATTTGATGGTTGAAGAAGGATTGATTGAAGAAGTTAAAAATTTATATAATCAAGGTATTCGTAGTAAAGCTATAGAAACAGGAATTGGTTATAAAGAATTATATGCTTACTTTGATAATCAAGTTACTTTAGAAGAAGCTATTAATAATATAAAGAAAAATACAAGACATTTTATTAAAAGACAATATACTTTTTTTAAACATCAAATGGATGTAAATTGGGTTAACGTTAATTTTCAAGACTTTAAAGAAACTATTCAAGAATCTTTAAAAATTATTCATGAAGATTAATTTTTTGTGATACAATAGTTATGTAATTAATAAAGGTGGTTGTATGAGTAATAAAAAGAATAATCAAACTGAAAAAGAAAAGGAATTAAATAAAAATAAAGGTTCTGAAACAAAGAAAAATAATAATAAAACTAGTTCTAAACCAAATAAAAATAATGATAAAAAAAGTACTAAACCAAAGAAAAATAATAATAAGGTAAGTTCTAAACCAAAGAAAAATGTTGAAGTAGTATCTAATAAAAAGAATAGTAAAGAAAAAAATAAAAAGAAAGAATTAGAAGTTAATGAATTAATAGTTCCTAGAAAGAAAAGTAAAAAGAAAATTAAAAAAAGTATTTTAATTATGGGTATTATAATTAGTAGTTTAGTTTTTTTAAGTTTGTCTACTTATAATTTAGTTAGTTATTTTAAAATAAATAAATTAAAAGTAATAGATGATAAGAAAGTAATTAATTATTTAGAATATTATCATGATAATGTTGTAACTTTAAAAGCTAAGAAATTGTATAAATTAGTTGATTCTAATTTAGAAGTTGTTGGTGTTATTAATATAAATAATTATTTAAATTTAGAGAGTGATGATTATACTAAATCAGGTTATTTTAAAATAAAAGATACTAATTATTATATTGATTACTTGAATATTAAAGAAGAAAGTATTGAAGAAGAAAAGAATACTTATTTAAATTATATTTCATTTGATAAAAATATTAAGGTTAATAATCCAAAGTTTTATTTAGATGATAAAGTTGTTTTTTCTTTAATTGGTGAATATAGTTTTCCTATTTTAGTTATGGAAGATAATTATTATGGAGTACTTATTCATAATAAATTATATTATTTGAAAAAAGATGAGGTTAATGTTTATCAAAATAATAGTTATAATTTAAAATATACTAGTAAGATAGCTGTTTTAACTTATCATTATACTTATGATTCTAATAGTGTGGCTGAAAGATATGAATGTACTAATATTATTTGTTTAAGTGATAAAAAGTTTTCTGAACATATGGAATTTATTAAAAATGAAGGCTTTTATACAGCTACTTTAAATGATTTAGAAATGTTTATTGAGGGAAAAATTAGATTACCTGAAAGAACAGTTGTTATTACGGTTGATGATGGATATTATATTCCAAAGACAATTGAAGTATTAGAAAAATATGATTTACATGCTACTTTGTTTTTAGTTGGTAATATAAAAAATATTACCGGTTTTGATTATAATTCTCCTAATTTAGAAATTCATTCGCATACGGATAATTTGCATTATACAGGTGCTTGTAGTGGAGGACAAGGAAGTCCCCTTAAATGTTTAGCTCGCGAAAAAATCTTAGCTGATTTAAAAAAATCAAGAGAAGATTTAAATAATACTACTTATTTTTGTTATCCATTCTTTGAATATAATGATTATGCAATTAGTTTAGTTAAAGAAGCCGGATTTACCATGGCTTTTATGGGTGGTAGAATGAAAGTTAGAGTTGGAACAAATAAGTATAAAGTACCAAGATATGGAATTGTTAATACAACAACTATTAGTGATCTAAAATCAATTATTTATTAACGTCAAGAAATTTACAAGTATCTATGTTTATGTTACAATACATTTAGGAGGAATGTGAATGAAAGGAATTGTTTTAGCTGGAGGATCAGGAACAAGATTATATCCAATTACAAAAATTATTAGTAAGCAAATGTTACCAATTTATGATAAACCAATGATATATTATCCTATATCTGTTTTAATGCTTGCTGGTATTAAGGATATATTAATTATTTCAACCCCGGAAGATACGCCAAAGTTTCAAAATTTGTTAGGTGATGGATCTAACTATGGCATTAATTTAACTTATAAAATTCAAGAAGAACCTAAAGGATTAGCTCAAGCATTTACCATTGGGGCTGATTTTATTGGCAATGATAATGTAGCTATGATTTTAGGTGATAATATTTTCTATGGTAATGGCTTACAAAAAAAATTAAAAACGGCTATGGAAAATACGAATAAAGGATTAGGAACAGTTTTTGGTTACTATGTAAATGATCCGGAAAGATTTGGGGTAGTTGAGTTTGATAAGAAGGGAAAAGTTATTTCCATTGAAGAAAAACCAGAAAAACCAAAATCTAATTATGCGGCAACGGGATTATATTTTTATGATAATCGGGTTATTCAATATGTTAAGAATTTAAAACCATCTAAAAGAGGAGAATTAGAAATTACAGATATTAATAAAATTTATTTAGAAAATGGGGAATTATCCGTTGAAGTTTTAGGAAGAGGTTATTCTTGGTTAGATACAGGTACTTTTGATAGTTTAAATGAAGCATCTGATTTTGTTAAAACTGTTGAAAGTAATGGGCAAATGATAGCTTGTTTAGAAGAAATTGCTTATTTAAAAGGTTGGATAACAAAAGAAAAAGTTAAAGAAATTGGTTTAAGTATGCAAAAGAATAGTTATGGTAAATACTTAATTGCATTAAGTGAAAAAGAATTAGACAAAGAACCAACAAGAATTTTATTAGAAAAGGAGTAATATGCAAGTAATAGAAACAGAACTTTTAGATTGTTATATCATTGAACCAGATCGCTTTGGTGATTCACGTGGTTATTTTTCACCTTTTTATATTAATGACAAGTTTAAAGAATTAGGTTTTCAAGGAGTTACGCAAGCTAGTCGTAGCAAGAGTAGTAAAGGTGTTTTAAGAGGACTTCATTATCAAGAAAATCCTAAATGTCAAGCCAAAATAGTGGAAGTAATTAAAGGAAGTGCTTATGATGTGGTGGTTGATTTAAGAAAAGATTCTAAAACTTATAAAAAATGGATTAAAGTTTTATTAACTGAGGATAATAATCGTCAATTATATGTTCCAAGAGGTTTTGCTCATGGTTATTTAAGTTTAGAAGATGATACTATTTTTCAATATTTAATTGATAATGATTATGCTCCTGAATTAGAAGGAGGAATCATTTATAATGATGAAGAAATTGGTATTGATTGGGAAACTATGTTTAAAGAAAATGACATTTTAGAACCAATTTTATCAGATAAAGACTTGAATAGAAAAAGTTTAAAAGAAACTAAAGTAGATTTTAGGAGAGAAGCATGAAGTATTTTATAACAGGTGGAGCTGGTCAATTAGGTTATGATTTAATTAAAGAATTAAAAAAAAGAAAACAAGATGACTATTTAGCTCCAACTATTGAAGAATTAGATATTACAGATTTAGAAGTTTTAAGAAAAGTTGTTAAAGATTATAATCCAGATGTTATTTATCATTTAGCGGCTTATACAGCGGTTGATAAAGCAGAAGAAAATAAAGATCTTTGTTATCAAATAAATGTAGTTGGTACTGAAAATATTGTGAGTGTTGCTAAAGAAGTTAAGGCTAAAGTTATCTATATTAGTACGGATTATATCTTTCAAGGTAATAAAGATGGTATCTATGAAGTTTTAGATGAAGCTAATCCTATCAATTATTATGGATATACCAAATTTTTAGGAGAAGAAGAAGTTAAAAAATTAAAAGATTATTTAATTGTTCGTATTTCTTGGGTATTTGGTCTAAATGGTAATAATTTTATTAAAACCATGTTAAGACTTGCTAGTGAAAATAAAAAAATATCCGTTGTATCTGATCAAGTAGGAAGTCCTACTTATACCAAAGATTTAGCAAGATTATTAGTTGATATGGTAATAGAGAATAAATCAGGTATTTTTCATGCCACTAATGAAGGATATTGTAGTTGGTATGAATTTGCTGATTATATCTTTAAAATTAATAATTTAGATGTTAATCTTAAACCTATTTTAACTAAAGATTATAAGACTTTGGCTAAAAGACCTTTAAATTCTCGTTTATCAAAAGATAGATTAGATGAAGAAAATTTAGAAAGATTACCAAGTTGGCAAGATGCTACTTTAAGATTTTGTCAAGAATTAAAGGAGGAAAAATGAAATATTTAGTAACCGGTGGAGCTGGTTTTATTGGTAGCAATTTTTTACATTATATGACTTCAACTTATAAAGAAGATATGTTTATCTGTCTTGATGCTTTAACTTATGCAGGTAATTACAATAACATTAAAAGTTTAGAAACATTACCTAATTTTAAATTTATTCATGGCGATATAACTAATCGTGAATTAGTTGATAAGTTATTTGAAGAAGAAAAATTTGATTATGTAGTTAACTTTGCTGCGGAAAGTCATGTTGATAATTCTATTAAAAATCCTAGTATCTTTTTAACTACTAATATTTTAGGAACCCAAACATTAATGGATGCTTGTCGTAAATATGGAATTAAGAGATTTCATCAAGTATCAACTGATGAAGTTTACGGGGATTTACCTCTTGATCGACCAGATTTATTATTTGAGGAAACTAATCCCATTAAAGCTTCTAGTCCTTATTCAGCAAGTAAAGCCGGAGCTGATTTATTAGTTCTTGCTTATCATAGAACTTTTGGTTTACCAGTAACAATTTCAAGATGTTCAAACAACTATGGTCCTTATCAATTTCCAGAAAAGTTAATACCAGTTGTTATTAGTAAGGCTTTAAATAATGAAAATATTCCTGTTTATGGGAATGGTTTGAATGTTCGTGATTGGATTCATGTTCATGATCATAATGTTGGTGTTGATTTAATTATCAAACATGGTCGTGATGGCGAAATATATAATTTAGGTGGACACTCTGAAAGAACGAATTTAGATGTTGTTAAAACCATTTTAAAACAACTTGGAAAACCAGAAAGTTTAATTACGTTTGTAACTGATAGACCAGGTCATGATTTAAGATACGCGATTGATTCTAAAAAAACTGAAAAAGAATTAGGTTGGAAATTAACTTATAACTTTGAAGATGGTATTAAAGATACTGTTGATTGGTATTTAAATAATCAAGATTGGATCAATGATATAAAATCTGGTTCTTATAAAGAAGCTTATAAAGATTAATTTAACTATAAAGTAACCCTTTATGGTTTTTTTCTTAATTATCACTGTTTGGTTGACTAGGTATTAAAGAAAATGATATAATTAATCTGATTTATGATAATAATTTTTTAATAAAAAAATGAGGAGTAGATAATGAAAAATGATGTTGCTATTACAATAAAGAATATGTCAAAAGATTTTATTATTTATGCAGATAAAGCTAATACTTTAAAAGAAAGAATTGTAAGATTTTCTAATAATAAAAAAGAAGTTCGTCATATTTTAAAAAATATCAATTTAGAAATTAAAAAAGGAGAAACTGTAGCTTTAATAGGAGTTAATGGAAGTGGTAAATCAACTCTTTTAAAGTTAATTACTAAGATTATTTATCCAACATCAGGTTCTATTAAAGTTAAAGGTAAACTTGCTTCTTTACTAGAACTTGGAGCTGGGTTTCATCCTGATTTTTCGGGAAGAGAAAATATTTATTTTAATGCTTCGATTTTTGGTTTAACCAAATCAGAAATTGATAGTCGTTTAGATGATATTATTGCTTTTTCAGAACTAGGTAGTTTTATTGATACCCCTGTAAGAACTTATTCCTCAGGTATGTATATGCGTCTTGCTTTTTCGGTTGCTATTAATGTTGATGCTGATATTATTTTAATTGATGAAATACTAGCAGTTGGCGATCAAAGATTTCAAGAAAAATGTATGAATAAAATGCAGGAATTAAAGAAAATGGGCAAAACGATGGTCTTTGTTTCTCATTCCAAAGAAGCAGTAGAATTTTTATGTGATCGTGCAGTTTGGATTAATAATGGTGAGATTCAAAAAGATGGAAAAACGGAAGAAGTTTTAAAAGAATACATTAAGGTATGTGGATAGGTGAATTATGAATATATTTAAGAATTTATATAATTATCGAGAATTTTTAAAAACTTCGATTAAAAAAGAATTTCGTGGTAAATATAAAAAATCCTTTTTAGGTATATTATGGAGTTTTTTAAATCCTTTATTTCAATTATTAATTTATGCTTTAGTTTTTCCATTTATTTTAAAAAATAATGTTTCAAACTATACAGTTTTTTTAATTGTTGCTTTATTCCCATGGAATTTCTTTAATTTATCAATCATTCAAAGCGCTGCTTGTGTTGTTAGTAATGGTGGAATTATTAAAAAAGTTTATTTTCCAAGAGAAATCTTACCAATTTCAACGGCAACTAGTAATTTAATTAACTTTTTAATTTCTAGTGTTATTGTTTTTGTAGCTTTATTAATAAGTGGAGTGGGAATTCATGCTTCAATCATTGCTTTACCTATAATTATTTTAATGCAATATATTTTACAACTTGGTCTTTCTTTTATCTTATCGGCTATTACAGTTTATGTAAGAGATGTTGAATATTTAATTAATGTAATTATGATGTTAGCTTTTTATTTAAGTCCAATTGTTTATTCAGCTGATATGATTCCTACTAAATATTTACCACTTTTTAAATTAAATCCTATGTTTCATATAATTAAGTATTATCGTGATATTTTATATTATGGAAAATTTCCTGAAATGGGATCTGTTTTCATATTATTCTTTGTTTGTATTATAATATTAATAGTTGGTTATCTAATATTTAGAAAGCTAGAAAAAAGATTTGCTGAAGAGTTATAGAAAGGATTGATAACATGAGAATAGATATTATATTAGTAACTTATAATTCAAAAAAATATATAAAAAACTGTCTTGAAAGTATTTTTAAAAGTGATTATGATTTAAACAAAGTAGGAATTTTAGTTTATGATAATAATTCAAATGATGAAACGATTTCTATTTTAAAAGAATTAAAAGAAAAATATGCCAAAAAGTTAGCTACTTTTCAAATAATAGAAGGTGAAAAAAATCTTGGTTTTGGAGTAGCTAACAATTTAGCTGCTAAAAATAGTTTAGCCGACTATTTATTTTTCTTAAATATTGATTGCGAAATATATCCCAATACTTTAACTAAGTTAGAAGAAGAAATTAAGAAACGTAAAACTTTTGGTATTTTAGAATTAAAACAAACTCCATATGAACATCCCAAATATTATGATCCAATTACTTTAGAAACTAAATGGTCTTCGGGAGCTTGTTTTATTATTAAAAAAAATTTATTTTTTAAAGTAGGTGGATTTGATAAAAATATCTTTATGTATTGTGAAGATGTTGATTTAAGTTATAAAATAAGACGTTTAGGTGAAAAAATTTATTATTTAAATAATATTTCCATAATTCATTATTCATATAAGGAAAAAGAAGAGTTTAAAAGAAATCAATATGTTAATACTATTGCTAATAATTTATATTTACGTTTTAAATATGGTACATTTTTGGATATTATGAAAGGATTTTATACGAATATTGTTTTTTATCGTAATATCGAACATGATAAAAATATTCCAAGCAATGAAAAGGAAAGTATCAAAAAAGATGTTTTAAAAAATCGTCATCGAATGATTTTTAAAGGAATAATAGAATGGTTTAAACGTATAAGATTTATTTTTAACAAAAAACCAGATAAATTAGATTTTTTTGGTTTAGAATATTGTGGAGTTAAAGAAGGTGCTTTTTATGAAATTAAAGAAACCAAAGAAGAACCTTTAGTTAGTATTTTAGTTAGAACTTGTAATCGTCCTAGTTATTTAAGAGAAAATTTAATTAGTATTCGTAATCAAACTTATAAAAATATCGAAGTAGTAGTGGTTGAAGATGGTAAACCAACAGCTAAAGAAATGATTGAGAAAGAATTTAAAGATTTAAATATTATTTATTATGCAACCGGAGAAAATGTAGGTCGATGTGCAGTTGGTAATAAAGCTTTAGAATTAGCAACCGGAAAATATTTAAATTTCTTAGATGATGATGATGTTTTTTATCCTGATCATGTTGAAACTTTAGTTGGAGAATTAGAAAATTCCAAGGAAAAAGTTGCTTATACGACCGCTTTTGAAACCCCAATTGAAATTTATTCTAAAGATCCTTATAAATATAAAGTTTTAAAACAAGAAGTTGTTTATAGTACTAAATTTAGTCTCTTAAAAATTTTATATAGTAATATTACTCCTATTCAAGCGGTTATGTTTGAAAAAGAAGTTTGCGAGGAATGTGGTGGTTTTGATTTACGTTTAGATGCTTTAGAAGACTGGGAATTATGGATTAGATTTGCTCTTAAATATCCATTTAAATATGTAAAAAGAACAACTTCTATTTACCGTGTTCCTGCTAAAAAAGATGATAGTTTAAAAAGACAAGAATTTTTAACTAAATATTTAGAATTAGTCAGAGAAGAATATAAAAATACAGTCGTTTCAGTTAAAGGAAAAGAAATACCTGAATTTTGTCAATATTGTATTCAAGTTAATTCCAATCCAAGAAATGAAAAATTTAAAAGAATATTAAGGTTTTTAAAAATATTAAAATAATTTCTTTTTTAACAATATTGTGATAATATATAATGCTGAAAGGAGAGAGGCATGGACTATATAAGCATAAGAAAAGCTAGTGAAATGCTCAATGTCAGTAGTCAAACATTAAGGAATTGGTAAAAAAAGGGATATTAATTTCGCAATATAAATCTCCGAATGGATTTAGATATTATAAAATGGAGCAAATATCGAAAATACTTAATCCAACTCTTAATGTTGAACGAAAAATAATAGGTTATTGTCGTATATCTAGTAATAAACAAAAAGCTGATTTGAAAAGACAAGTCGAAAATATGAAAACTTATTTACTAGCTAAAGGAAAACCTTTTAGCATTATTCAGGATATTGGAAGTGGTATCAATTATAATAAAAAAGGATTACAACAACTTATTAAAGAAATTACAACAGTAAAAATTACAAGAAAATGGTCGATGAATTATTAAAAGAAAATGAATAAAACTATTAAAGTTAGATTAGAACCAAACAATATCCAAAAAACTATGATGAAAAAATCATTGGGTATATCAAGATTTGCTTATAATTGGGCTTTAAATAAGCAACAAGAAAATTATAAAGAGAATGGTAAATTTTTAAATAATTATGACATGAGAAAAGAATTTACTATTTTCAAATCATTAGAAGAAAATAATTGGCTTTATGAAGTCAGTTGTGATATACCTAAACAAGCAATCAAAGATGCAGAACGAGCATTTATTAATTTCTTTAAGAAAAAAAGTTTTTATCCTAAATTTAAGAGTAAAAAGAATAATATGCAATCTTTCTTTCAAGATACTTTTAAATTTAAAGTTAATGAAAGTAAAGTATATTTATCAAATATTGGATGGGTAAAATTAAGTGAAAAAAATAAAATACCTATTGGTCATGGTAAAGATTTGCGTTTCAAAAATATAAGAATAAATTATGATAAAGAAAATTGGTATATAAGCGTAGGAATAGAATGTGAAAACCAAGCATTTAAAAAATTCACTTATGGTATAGGTATTGATTTAGGAATAAAAGATTTAGCAATATGCTCTGATGGTTATGTATATAAAAACATAAATAAACAATCTCATGTCAAAAAAATAGAAAAGAAAAAACATAGGTTGCAGCGTATTTTATCAAGAAAATACGAAATGAATAAGAAAGGAGATAGTTATTGCAAAACAAGCAACATTATAAAATTAGAAAAAAGTTTATTGAAAATTAATCATCATTTGCGAAATATTAGAAAAGATTACATCAATAAAATAACAACTGAAATAATAAAACGAAAACCTAGTTTTATTACAATAGAGGAATTAAATATAAGTGGTATGATGAAAAATAAACATCTTTCAAAGCAAATAGCCAATCAATGTTTATATGAATTTATAAAACAATTAAAATATAAGGCAAGCTGGTATGGTATTGAATTAAGACAAGTAGATAGATTTTATCCTAGTAGTAAGATATGTCATAATTGCGGTACTATAAAACACGATTTGAAATTAAAAGATAGAATTTATAAATGCGATTGCGGTTATATCGAAGATAGAGATTATAATGCAAGTTTGAATTTGAAAGATTGTGAAACATATAAAGTATTAGCACTATAAAGCAACTTTATATATGTACCGTTAGTTAGACGGGAATTAACGCTTGCGGACAATTATATAAACAAAAGTAGAATATATAGTATTCAAAATTGGATTGGTAGAAACAAGAACGAAACATAAACTTTTTATAGTTTTATAAGTTTTCGATAACGGTATATATGAAGCATGTATTTATAATTGGCAGTCGAGGTTATCATGCTAAATATGGTGGATGGGAAACATTTGTTTCAAAATTAGTAGATAATTATCAAGATAAAAATACCAAGTTTTATATAAGTGAACTTAGTAAAAGTAAAAAAGAAGAATACAAAGTAAATGATAATATAGAAATTAAACCCATTTATGTTAAAGGGGAAATAGGTCAAATGTTAATTTGTACCATTAAAGCTTTAAATTATTATCTTAAATATATTAAAAAGAATGATATTAAAAATGCTTATATTTATATATTAGGTTTAAAACTTGGACCTGTTTTAAAATTTAAAAAAAGAAAAATTAAAAATTTAGGTATTACAACGATTGTTAATCCAGATGGCTTGGAACATAAAAGAAGTAAATGGGGAGTACTTGTTAAAAAATTCTTTTTATTAAGTGAAAAATGGATGCTAAATAATTGCGATCTTATTATCTGTGATGCTTTAGGTATTAAACGTTATATTAATAATAAATATCCTAAATTAAAAGATAAAACAACTTATATTGCTTATGGAACAGATAATATTAATTTTCATGATGTTAATGAAGAAAAAATATTAAAAGAATATAATTTAAAAAAACAAGATTATGTTTTAATCATTGGTCGTTTTGTTCCAGAAAATAATTATGAATTAATTATTAATAGTTATTTAAAAGCCAATATTAAAAAAGATTTAATTATTATTTCAAATATTTCTATGACTAATTATTACGAAACTTTAGTTAGGAAAACTAATTGTTTAACGGATTCACGAATTCATTTTATTGATGGGGTTTATGATGAAATAAAGTTATCAGTTATTAGAAAAAATGCCTTAGCTTATATTCATGGTCATTCTGTTGGAGGAACTAATCCATCTTTATTAGAAGCTTTAAATTTAACTAATTTAAATATTTTATATGATGTTGAATTTAACCATGATGTTGGTCAAGATTCTTGTTTATATTTTAAAAATGAAGATGAACTAATTAATATTTTAAATAACATAGAATCATATGATGCTAATAAATTAGGAATAGAATGTAAAGAAATTATTAAAAATAATTTTACCTGGAATATAATTGTAAAAAAATATAAACGTATTTTTAAGTGAGGTACTATGAAAAAAATTAAAGCTAAATTTGCTAAATTAATTTATTTAATTAAAAAATCTCTTTATTTTGCTTGGCATCGTCATCATTTTTTAATACCTCCAAGTGCGATGAAAAAATATATTAAATCATTTATTAAAATATTAAGACGAGGAGGAACTAGTTCTAATCTAATTGATAATCAAAAATGTTATCAAGAATGGTTAGAAAAAAATAATAATCATATTGAAATTAAAAAGTTTTCTTATAATCCTTTATTATCAGTTATTATTCCTGTTTATAATGTTAAAAGAGAATATTTAGTTGAATGTTTAGAAAGTATTTTAAAACAAAGTTATCTTAATTTTGAAATTATTTTAATTGATGATAATTCTAGTAATATAGAAACTTTGAATACTTTAAAAGAATATGAAAATAATTCAAAAATTAAAATTAAATATCGAAAAACTAATGGTATGATATCAGTTGCTAGTAATGATGGTATAAAATTAGCTAAAGGAGAATTTTTGGTTTTAGTTGATAATGATGATAAATTAGATCAAAATGCTTTTTATTATTTAGTTGAAGCTTTAAATAAAGATAAAACTTTAGATTTTATTTATACTGATGAAGATAAAATGGATATTCATGGTAAATATTTTGAACCACATTTTAAACCCGATTATTCACCTGATACTTTGATGGGTATGAACTATATTTGTCATCTTAGTTGTTTAAGAACAAGTTTAGTAAGAGAAGTAGGAGGATTTCGAAAGGAATATGATGGGTCCCAAGACTATGATTTATTTTTAAGAATATTAGATAAAACCAAAAAAATTTATCATGTTCCAAGAATTTTATATCATTGGAGGGAAACTCCAAATTCAACTAGTTTAGCTTTAGGTAATAAATCCTATGCTTATTTAGCTGGTAAAAGAGCTTTAGAAGATACTTTAAAAAGAAGAAATATTAAAGGAGAAGTATTAGATAATCCAACGAGTAGTACGTATTTAGTTAAATATAAACATGATAATCCGAAAGTAAGTATTATTATTCCTATGAAAGATAAAGTCAATTTAACAAAAGTTTGTATTGATTCTTTATATAAGAAAAATACTTATCAAAACTTTGAAATAATAATTGTTGATAATAATAGTACGGAAGAAGAAACTTTTGCTTATTTTACTAATTTAAAAAAAGAACATGATAATGTTAAAATATTAACTATTAAAGAAGAATTTAATTATTCGAGATTAAATAATCTAGCTATTAAAGAAACAACAGGTGATTATATACTACTTCTTAATAATGATACTGAAGTATTAGATAAAGACTTTTTAGATTACATGGTAGGATATGCATCAAGGGATCATGTTGGTTGTGTTGGTTTAAAACTTTTATATAAAGATTTAAAAGTTCAACATGCTGGGGTTGTACTTGGTTATGGGGGAGTAGCGGGACATGTATTTGTAACAGCTTCTAATAAAGATATAGGTATCTTTAATCGTTTATCAATGCCTTATGATTATTCGGCTGTAACAGCTGCTTGTCTATTAGTTAAAAAAAGTAAATATTTAGAAGTAGATGGCTTTGATGAAAATTTAAAAGTTGCTTTAAATGATGTTGATTTTAATTTAAAAATGTTAAAGAAAGGTTATTATAATGTTTGTTTAAATAATATTAGTTTGTTACATTATGAATCTAAATCACGTGGCTATGAAGTTACCAAGGAACAAATGGACAGATTTCAAAAAGAACAAGATTATATGAAAAAGAAATGGGGTAAAGAATTAGAAAACGATAAATATTTTAGTTCTAATTATTTTTAGGTTGTAAAAACAAAGTAAATAATATATAATTAAAGAGAAGTAGGTGAAAAAATGGATGATATCCTTATTGAAGATATAGATGATGAAGTTGATATTAAAAAGGATATCAACAAAAATAATATGAAAAAGAATAAAAAGAAAAAAATAAAAAAATTAAATATCTATTTATTTATTATTTCTATAATTATGGTTTTAATGATAATATTAAATACTTATTTAATTATTAAATACGATGTTTTACCATTAAAATATTTAATTATATATTTATTATTAGTTGTTATAATACCATTTTTAATAATATTTTTAATTATTAAAAAGAAAAAAGGTTATGCTTTAAAAGTATTTTTATCAATTATCGAGATTATTTATATAGTAATACTTGGTTTTGCTTTCTATTATTTAAATCATACTTTTAATTTTTTAGATGATTTTACAAGTAATAATACTTATCAAATTAAAAACTTTTATGTTGTTACTTTAAAATCTAGTGAATTTAATGATATTAAAGATTTAACTACTGAAAGTGTTGGTTATGTTAATCAATTAAATAGTAGTATTTTAGATGCTAATAAAAAATTAGATGAAGTAATTGATTTAGAATTTAAAGAATATAAAGATTATAGTGTTTTATTTGAAGATTTAATGAATAAAAAGATTCAAGGGGTAGTTATTCCTGATTCTCATTTTGATAGTTTAACGGAAAGTGATGAAGAATTAGAAAGTAAAGTAAAAATTATTTATAAATTTGCTTTAAAAGAAAAATTAGAGAGTTTTAAAAAAGATGTTAATGTCTTAAAGGAAACTTTTAATATATATATTTCAGGAATTGATTCTTATGGTGATGTTAATAGTTTAACGAGAAGTGATGTTAATATTTTAGTTAGTATTAATCCCAAAACTCATCAAATATTAATGATTAACATACCAAGAGATTATTATGTTACTTTACATGAAATAGGTCAAAAAGATAAATTAACACATGCTGGTATTTATGGAACCGAAATGAGTGTTAAATCAATTGAAGATTTATTAGATATTGAAATAAATTATTATTTTAAAGTTAACTATGGAGCTTTAGTTAAATTAGTTGATGCCTTAGGTGGTGTTGATGTTTATTCGAAATATTCATTTACAAGTGTTGGTACTGATAAGAATTATTATTATAAAAAAGGTTTAAATCACGTAAATGGAGAAAAAGCTTTATATTTTGTAAGAACTAGAGAAGCTTTCCAAGATGGTGATAGGGTAAGAGGAGAAAATCAACAAGCCATGATTCAAGCAATTATTAAAAAAGCTTGTTCTGGTGCTATTTTAACTAAATATAGTGATATTTTAGAATCGTTGAAAGGAACTTTTGCTACTAATATTTCTACAGATAAGATAACGGATTTAATAAAAATGCAACTTGATAAAATGCCAAGTTGGAATATAACTTCAATGAGTTTAAATGGAAGTGATGGAAGTGAATATACTTATAGTTATCCTTATCAAAAACTATATGTTATGATTCCAAAAGAAGAAACGATTTTAAATGTTAAAGATGCTTTAAAATCCGTTAAGAATGGTAAGCTGTTAGATAATTCTTATTTAGATGTAGATGAGGCTACTAATGTAAATGAAGTAAATGAAATTATTTCAGAAAAACCTAAAGAAGAATCCAAACAAGAAGAAACTAAAGATACATCAGATGTACCAAATGAAGAAAATGAAAATAAAGAAATATCTGATAATAACATTGAAATAAATAATCAAGAAGAAAATGATAATTAAACAGCTTTGGCTGTTTTTTTGTCAAGAAAATTTATTATTATGTAAATAAAATGCTTTTTTAATAGACGATTATTAAAAAAAATGCTATACTTTTAGTGAGTAAAGATAATTAGCAAGGAGTAGAATTATAAATGAAAAATGTAGTAAAAAAATATCGTAGTTTATTAACTTTGATATTAGATATTTTAATTATTATTTTAGGTTATATAGTAGCTATTGTTTTTTTAAATACAACAGCTGATATAAGTGTTACGTACTTATTAAAAGGAATTGGAATTCATATATTATTTTATCAAATGTTTTTAAATATATTTGGTTTATATCAAAATCTGTTAGAATATGAAGTAGGAAAAGATTATATTAAATATATTTTTGTAGCAGTATTCTCGATTGTTGCCATTTCTATTTTAGGAATAATTTTTCAATTAAGCTATATTTCTTTTAAGATTAATGTTTTAGCAGGTATATTTATAGCGGGAATGTTGATTGTATATCGTTTGTTTTTAAGATCATTTTTTAACAAGCATAAAATTTTGCCAACTTTTAAACATAAAGCTCCTAATAATCTATTAATAATTGGAGCTGGTATGGGGGCTAGAGAGATTATTATTGCTATTTTAAATAACATGCAAGATAAATATAATATAGTTGGTTTAATAGATGATGATAGAAGTAAAATTAATCATAAGATATTAGGTATTAAAGTTTTAGGAACTAGATATGATATTCCAAGAGTAGTTAGAGAAAATGATGTTGATTTAATTTTCTTTGCTATTAATCATGTAACACCTGTTGATCGAAAAGAAATTTTAAATATCTGTCAAGAAACTAATGTTAAAACAAGAGTTTTACCAACTACGGAATCAGTCATTAATAAGCAAGGAGCTTTAAATAGTTTAAGAGATGTTGAAATTGAAGATTTACTTGGTCGTGAACCAATTCAATTAGAAAATAAAGATATTAAAAATATAATTAAAAATAAAGTTGTTTTAGTAACGGGTGGTGGAGGATCAATTGGATCGGAGTTATGTCGCCAAATTGCTCGTTATAGTCCTAAAAAATTAATTATTTTTGATATCTATGAAAATAATTTATATGACATTCAAATGGAACTTATAAGTGATTATCCGAAAATGAATATTGAAGCTATTGTAGGTAGTGTTCGGGATAAAGCTTGTTTAAATAATTTATTTTCTAAATTTCATCCTAATTTAGTTTTTCATGCTGCTGCCCATAAACACGTGCCTTTAATGGAAAGAAGCCCTCTTGAAGCTATAAAAAATAATATTTTTGGAACTTTAAATGTTGTAAATTGTTCTGATGAATATGGGGTTTCTAAATTTGTTTTAATTTCAACTGATAAAGCCGTAAATCCTACTAATATTATGGGAGCTTCTAAAAGAGTTTGTGAAATGATTGTGCAAACAAAAGATAAAAAAAGTAAAACTGATTTTGTAGCTGTTCGTTTTGGAAATGTCTTAGGTAGCAATGGCTCAGTTATTCCTTTATTTAAAAAACAAATTGCTAAAGGTGGACCAGTTACGGTTACTGATAAAGAAATAACAAGATTTTTTATGACCATTCCGGAAGCTGTATCTTTAATACTTCAAGCTATGACTTATGCTGAAGTTGGAGAAATATTTGTTTTAGATATGGGAAAACCAGTTAAAATATATGATTTAGCTGTTAGTTTAATTAAGTTAATGGGATATGAACCAAATAGAGATATTCAAATTGAAATAACCGGTCTAAGACCAGGAGAAAAATTATACGAAGAAATTTTAATGTCTGAAGAAGGATTAACAGCTACTAAACATAATAAAATCTTTATATCTAAACCCTTTGATTTTTCGGAAAAAGGTTTAGAAGAAGGATTGAGAAAACTAAGAAAACTTGAGTATAACGATAAATATAGTAATAAAAAAGTAGTTGAAGTTATGAAAAGTGTAGTTTCAACTTACAAAGATTCGGAAGAAGTTAATAATCAAAATAAGGAGAAAAAAGAAAATGAATAAAACTTTAATGAATATTCCTTTTTCACCACCTGATATAAGTGATGAAGAGATAAAAGAAGTAGTAGATACTTTAAAATCTGGTTGGATTACAACAGGACCTAAAACTAAGTTATTTGAAAAAGAATTAGCCAAACTTTGTCAAACGGAAAAAGTCGTTTGTTTAAATTCAGCAACAGCCGCTTTAGAGTTAACTTTAAGAGTTTTAGGTATTGGAGAAGGTGATGAGGTAATTGTTCCATCATATACTTATACCGCATCGGCTAGTCCAATTTATCATGTAGGTGCTAAAATTGTTTTAGTAGATGTTGCTAGTGATAGTTATGAGATGGATTATACTAAATTAGAAGAAAAAATTACGGAAAATACTAAAGCTATTATTGCTGTTGATATAGCCGGAATCATTGCTAATTATGATAAAATATATGAAATAGTTGAGAAAAATAAGAGCAAGTTTAAACCTAAAAATGATATTCAAAAATTATATAATCGAGTTTTGGTTTTAGCTGATTCTGCTCATGGATTAGGTGCATCTAAAAATAATAAAATGGCTGGTAATATAGCCGATTTTACAACCTTTTCTTTTCATGCTGTTAAAAATTTAACAACTGGTGAAGGAGGAGCAGTAACTTGGAAAAGTATTCCTGGTTTAGATAATGATTATCTTTACAAACAATTTCAATTATTATCTTTACATGGTCAAACCAAAGATGCCTTACATAAAGAAGGTTTAGGTAACTGGGAATATGATATAGTAGCACCTTTATATAAATGTAATATGACTGATATTATGGCATCAATTGGACTTGCTCAGTTAAAAAGATATTCTCAATTAATTGCTAAAAGACATAAAATAATTAAAAAATATAACGAAGCATTTAAAGATTTACCAATAAAAGTATTAAATCATTTAGATAATAATCATCAATCATCAGGACATTTATATTTAGTAAGAATTAATAATATAAATGAAACTACAAGAAATGAAATAATCATGGAAATGGCCAAACGAGGAATTACTACTAATGTTCATTATAAACCATTACCCTTATTAACAGCATATAAAGATTTAGGTTTTAATATTAAAGATTATCCAAATAGTTATAAACAATATGAAAATGAAATAACTTTACCTCTATATAGTAAATTAACTATGGAAGAAGTAGATTATATAATAAAAAACTTTATTGAAGTATTAAAGGAATTTTAATTATGCTAATTAAATATGATAAATTACCTGATTTTATGAAAAATAAAAAAGTAAAGTATTACTATGATATTTTAAGTAAAAAAAGATTACAGTTATTATTAAAAAGATTATTTGATATATTCATGTCTTTAATTCTTTTAATAATGTTATTTCCTATATTATTAATTATTAGTATAATTATAAAAATTGATTCTAAAGGACCAATTTTTTATAGACAAATAAGAATTACAAAATATGGTAGGGAATTTAAAATATTTAAATTTCGAACTATGGTTGTTGATGCTGATAAAAAGGGAAGTTTAGTAACTCTTGATAATGATTCAAGAATAACCAAAATAGGTAAAAAAATTCGTAAAATAAGATTAGATGAATTACCTCAATTAATTAATATATTACTTGGAGATATGTCATTTGTTGGAACGAGACCAGAAGTTAAAAAATATGTTGATTTTTATAATGAAGAAATGTTAGCAACTCTTTTATTACCAGCTGGTGTTACCTCAAAAGCAAGCATTGAATACAAAGATGAAGATGAAATAATAAGTAAATATTCCAAAAAAGAAAATATAGATGATATATATCTTAAAAGAATATTACCTGAAAAAATGAAATACAATTTAGAATATTTAAAAAACTTTAATATTCTTTTGGATTTAAAGTTATGTATGAATACAGTTTTGAAAGTAGGAAGATAAAATGAAAGATTTAGTGTCAATTATTACCCCAACTTATAATTGTTCTAAATATATTGATAAAACTATAGAATCTGTTTTAAATCAAACTTATAAGAATTTTGAAATGATAATAGTTGATGATGCTTCAACAGATAATACAGAAGAGGTTGTTAATAGTTATCATGATAAAAGAATTAAATATATAAAGTTAAAAACAAATAGCGGACCAGCCGTTGCTAGAAATACAGCTATGGAACTTGCTAAAGGAAAGTATATGGCTTTTCTTGACAGTGATGATATTTGGGTTAGTGATAAAATAGAAAAACAAATAAAATTTATAAAGAGAAATAAATATAAAATAATATGTTCTGATTATGAACAGATTGATGAAAAAGGTAATAAGTTAAATAGAACTATTTCTTGTAAAAAGAAAGTAAATTATAATGGAATTTTATTAAGTTGTCCTGTTGGAAATTCAACTGTTTTCTATGATGTTTCTAAACTAGGAAAGTTTAAAGTACCAAATATTAGAAAAAGAAATGATGATGCTTTATGGCTTCAAATGTTAAAAAAAGAAGAATATATCTATGGTCAAAAGGAAGTATTAATGCAGTATCGTTTAAGAAAAAATTCTGTTTCTAGCAATAAATTAGATTTAATTAAATATCATTGGCAATTATATAGAGAAATTGAACATTTATCAGTTATCAGATCAGTTTTTCATATAGGTGTTTGGGGGATAATAAAAGTATTTCATATAAAATAGGAGTAGAAATGTATAAAGTAACTATATGTGGTCATTTTGGAGGTAATAATAACTTTTTAGATGGTCAAACAGTAAAAACAAAAAATTTATATAAAGCATTGATTAATGAATATGCTGAAAATAATATTAATATAATTGATACTTATAATTGGAAAAAAAATCCTCTTAAATTATTAAGAAAATGTTTAAAATCGGCAAAAGATAGTAAAAATATTATTATTTTACCAGCTCATAATGGAATAAAAATATTTGTACCGCTTTTTTCTTATTTAAAAAAAAGATATAAATTTAATTTATACTATGCAGTAGTAGGTGGTTGGCTACCGGAATATATAAAAGATAAGCTAAACTTAACAAAAAAATTACGATTATTTGATAAAATTTTTGTTGAAACAAAGAAAATGAAAATGGAATTAGAAAAAAATTCTTTTTCTAATGTAGAAATATTAGTTAATTTTAAAATTATAAAACCACTTGATGATGAGAATTTAATCTACGATTTTGTGGAACCATATCCTTTATGTACTTTTTCACGGGTTATGCCAGAAAAAGGAATAGAAGATGCTATTAAAATAGTTGAAAATATAAATAATAAATTAAATAAAATAGTTTATACATTAGATATATATGGACCGATCGATTCTTTATATGAAGAAAAATTCAAGACAATGCAGGAAAAATTTCCGGATTACGTTCAATATAAAGGATGTGTTGATTCTGATAAATCTGTAGATATTTTAAAGTATTACTATTTATTGCTATTTCCTACCAGATTTAAAACAGAAGGAATTCCCGGAACTATAATTGATGCATTATTTTCTGGAGTTCCAGTAATTGCTACTAAATGGGAAAATGCAGTTGATATTATAAAAGATCATGAAACTGGTTATTTAGTAGATATGTATGATACAAAACAATTTCAAAAAAAACTAATGGAATGCTTAAATACAGAAAAAGTTATAAGTTTAAAAAAGAATATTTTATTGAAGGCAAATGATTATACATCAAGTAACGCTATAAAAGATTTAACTAAATTTTTAAAATGATGGAGAATTTATGAAAAGATTACTATGTATTGTTTCTAGCATGGATAGAGGTGGTGCTGAAACATTTTTGATGAAGGTATATAGAAAAATTGATAAAACAAAGTTTCAAATGGATTTTTGTGTTTCTAAACAAACGCCAGGTTTTTATGACGAAGAGATAAAATCGTTAGGTGGAAAAATCTTTTACATTCCTCCTAAATCTAAAAATCCTTTCAAAAACTTTTTAGAAATAAAGAGAATTGTAAAAAGAGAAAATTATAATTCAGTTTTAAGAACTAGTCAACAATCACTTGCAACATTGGATCTTTTAGCAGCTAAATTTGGAGGAGCTAAAAAATTAATTTATCGTTCAAGTAATGCCGGATTAACTGGAGGGAAAATTAGTGTTTTTATTAATAAAATTTTTAGTTTTTTGCCTAAAATTATACCTAATGTTAAAATAGCACCTTCAACAGAAGCAGCAGAATTTGTATTTGGTAAAAAATCGGTTAAAAAGAATAAAGTGTTTATATTACATAATGCTCTTAACTACGAAGATTTTAAGTTTAATAAAAATATAAGAAATAAAATAAGAAATGAATTAAATGTAGGTAATAAGACTTTATATGGTCATGTAGGAAGATTTAATGTTCAAAAAAATCATATTTTTTTGCTTGAAGTATTCAATGAAATATTAAAAAAAGATAAAAATAGTATGTTAGTTTTAATTGGAGAAGGAGAATTGCAGAGTGATATTTTAAATAAAATCAGAGAATTAAAAATAGATAAAAATGTCATTGTATTAGGACCTAAAAAAAATGTGAATGAATACTTAATGGGAATTGATAAAATAATATTTCCATCATTTTTTGAAGGAATGCCGAATGTTATTATTGAAGCTCAGGCATCAGGGGTACCTTGTTTTGTATCAAATACGATTACAAAGGAAGCAAATATAACAGGTTTAGTTACTTATATTAATTTGAAAAAAACGAGTAAAGAATGGGCTGAAATTATTTTAAAAAGTAAAATTGTTAGAAAGGATACTAGAAATGATTTTATAAATAATAAATATATGATAGAGAACATAGTTGAAGAATTTGTAGAAAAATGTTATTATTTATAATAGCTTTTAGAAGGGAAGTATATTATGTCAAATACTAATTTTATTATATTGGTAATTTTGTATGCTTTATTTTTTTGCATAACACTTTTTTTGTTAATTAAACGTGTGTACAATAGAAAAAAAATAGAGTTATCAGATTTTTTTAAGCTGTTTTATATATTCTTTTATGGAATAGTTCCAATTTGTACTTTAATTGCATTTAAAGCAGGTAAAGAAAACATAATTAAAGCATATTATTTGGAAAATAAAAGTATTTATTTAAATTATGCTATTTATGCCCTAACGGTTATATTTTATTTATTATATAATATTGCCTTTAATTATTTAGAAAAGAAAAAATGGACTTTCAAATTAAACAAAATAAAACCAATAGATGAAAATTCAAAATCTTTTTATGTTGCAAATCTTATTTTACTTTTAATAGGTTGGTTTTCTCTTTTTATGTATACAATTGCGTATGGCGGTATATTTGAGACGTTTAAATATGCAGAGGAAATAAGAAATAATATATGTACAATTAGTAATAATTTTACTTATTTTCAACCATTTACGATGTTACTTTTGTTTTTACCTTTAAATTATTTAGTTTTATTTAGAAATATTAAGGAAAAGGGTTTAAAATATAAAATTGTAACAACTATTTTATTTTTTGCTTCTATAGTAGGATGTATATTAGTTTTACTAATTATTGATAGTCGTAGTAGAATGCTTATGACGATTTTAATTATAATATACTATTATTTTAAAAATAAAATATTAGATTTTAATAAAAAAAGTATTGCAAAACTTGTAGTTATTATGTTCTTATTCTTATTGATTTTGGTTAATTCAGAAAATATTTCTGGATTATTACATAATCAGGAAAGAACAGAACAGAAAAGTCAAATTAATGAATTTATTGCCCAAGAATTTGGCTATACTTATTTGAATGGAGTAAATGTTATATACAGAAAAGTTAATGGTATAAATGGTAACGTAAGAATTTTTGATAATATTTTAGGTATTACTATATCGTTATTGCCTAGAAGTATTCAGAGAAAAATGGTTGTTAGTATGCCTGCATATAATACTGCTTTTTTTCATAAAAGTATAGGTACGGTTCCAAGTGATTTGATAACAAGTTCTATTTATTCGTTAGGTTATGCAGGACCATTTATTTTTCCTTTTTGGATAGCTCTATTGACTTATTGTTTAAATTTGATAATTAGTAACGGTATCAAAAAGAATAATTATTATCAAATGTTGGAATCTTATCTAGGATTTCAAGTCTGTATGTCACTAATCTCAAATTACGATATGTCTGCAATAATTTTTTCGTGTTTTGAATTTATTGTATGGATCATCACTATAAGATTTATATCATTGAAATGTTTTGATAAATTGATAAAAAATGTTTATAAATTTTTAACTTAAAAAGGAGTAATTAATGAATATCTTAAAAATAATATTGAAAAAATTAAAAATAAATAATTTTATTTTTACTACTTCTAAAATATTTAAAAAAAAATATGTTTTAAAGTCTTCTGAAGAATCAATAAAAGAATTGAATAAGTACTCAAAAAATAACAATTATACAGCTTATTACGAAAATACTAATGTTAATAAAAAAGAATATGATTTAGATATTATTATTCCTGCTTATAATGTAGAAAAATATATTAATAAATGTATTGATTCAATTTTAAATCAAAAGACCAAATATAATTATAGAATAATAGTAATTGATGATGGCTCATCTGATAAAACATATGAAATACTTAAATCTTATAATAATAGTAAATTAGTAGTTATTCATCAAGAAAATAAGGGAATATCTATAAGTAGGAATACAGGTCTTGATATTATCAACTCAAGATATGTTATGTTTGTTGATAGTGATGATTATTTAGAAGAAGATTCAATTGATTATCTTTTAGATTTGGCTATAAAAAATAATTATGATATTGTAGAAGGTACTTATCAAGAAGTAGATAGCAATAATAAAATTATTCGAAAAGTACAAAGAATCGAAAGTAATAATAAAAATGATTTATTAGGTTTTCCTTGGCTTAAAATAATTAAAAGTGATGTTTTTAATAATGTAAGATTTCCTAATTACTTATTTGAAGATAGTATAATGCGACAAATTATATATGAAAAAGTCAATAAAGTTTTAATTATTAATAAATGTATTTATAATTATCGTCAATACAATAATCAAAGTCTTCATCATCAAAAGAAAAATTATCGAATGTTAGAATCATTATATATTACTATAAATTTATATAATGACAGAAAAAAATATGATTTAAAAAACACTCAGGAATATTATGAATATATTCTTAAAATGTCTATACTTATATATTCAAGAATTAGATATTTGGATTTTGAATTGCAAAAAGATTTTTTTTCAGTCTATTCTAATTTTGTTAAAAATGAATTTATTAATTTTGAAACTATTGATAAAGAAAAAAAAGACTTGGAAAATAGTATTAGAAATTTAGATTTAGATTTATTTTTAAAATATTGTAAATATAAAAAAATGATACTTAATGGAGGGAGAAAATGAAAAAGAAAACTGTTAAAAATATAATATTTTCATTACTAACTCAATTAGTTTGTATCATTTGTGGATTCGTCGTACCGAAAATAATGATTCAAAAATATGGTTCAGAAATTTATGGTTTAACAACTTCAATTACTCAATTTTTAGCATATATAACATTACTTGAATCAGGAATAGGTTTAGTTACAAAATCAGCATTATATAAAGCTATTGCTTTAAAAGATGAAAAAAAAATTAGTTCTATTTTACATTATACTCAATCATTCTTTAATAAAATAATAATTGTATTTATAGCATATATAATCGTTTTATGTTTTGTTTATCCTAACTTTAAATCAGCTACTAGTTTTGATGCAATTTTTACTATCTCTTTAATAATAATAATAGCTATAAGTTGTATGTTTGAATATTTTATAGGAATGACTTATAAATTATATTTACAATCTGCTCAAAAAACATATGTCGTTTCATATATTCAAATTATAACTTATATTATAAATACAATTACTATTTTAATTTTAGTTAAATTGAATTGTGATATTAGAATAGTTAAATTAGCAAGTTCATTTATATTTATATCAAGACCTATTATTCAAAAAATATATGTAAAAAAGAAACTTAAAATTAAACTTGATGAATATGATAAAAATTATAAATTAGTTGATCGAAAAAACGGGTTATCACAGCATATTGCAGGCGTCATAAACACCAATATTGATGTAGTTTTATTAACGATTTTTACTCCAATCGTAAATGTATCTATTTATTCTATTTATAATATGATAGTATCTCAGATAAGAACTCTAATCAATGGTTTTATTGTTGGAACTGATGCTTTTTTCGGAGATCTTTATGCCAAGGAAGATAAAGAAAAATTAAATAAATATTTTAATGTCTATGAAACTGTTTATTTAATGATAGTTACAATTGTATTTGCTTGCTGTATTATTTTAATTGTACCATTTGTTAAAGTTTATACACTTGGGATAAATGATGCCGACTATATTCAAAAATTATTTGCAATGTTACTTGTTTTTTCGAGTTTGCTAGCATGTATAAAATCTCCTTATAATTCTTTAGCATATAATGCTGGAAAATTTAAAGAAACGGAAAAAGGTGCTTGGATTGAAGTTATCATAAATGTTATTATTTCAATACTTATGGTAAATAAATATGGTCTAATAGGAGTTATCTTTGGAACTCTTTTTGCATCAATTTTTAGAGGATTAGAGTTTTTAATATTTGTTTGTAAAAATTTATTAGAAAGAAGTTGTTGGGTAAGTATTAAAAAAATAATTATTTCAATTATTACTATATTTATAATTTATTATTTAGGCTACACTTATATGTTTAATAACATAGATTCTTATTTTCATTGGTTATTATATGGTATTATAACTTTGATTGTTTCTTTAGTTATTACTATTGGTTTAAATGCGCTATTAAATTTGAAGGAATTGAAAAATGCATTTGTCTTTTTAAAAGAGGTGAAAAAGTGAAAATTTGTTTTTTTATGGATAGTATTAATACTTTAGGCGGAGCTCAAAAATGTACTATAACGCTTGCAAATGAATTAGTGCAAGAACACTATGATGTTTCTATTATATGTACTGTTAAAACTCCGGAAAAAGAAAAAGTTTATCACGAAGTAGATAAAAGAATTAATTTAAAATTAATTACTTGGCATAGTACCATTAATTCTTTATTAAATGCATGGACTAAGTTATTTATTTATTTAAATAATAACACTAATATAATTAAAAATAATAAAAAATTATTATATTATATTTACTATAAGAAGAATAAAAGGAAAATTGAAGAGTTACAAAAATATATAAATATTAATAATTTTGATTGTGTTATAGGAGTAGGGGCTATACATACAATGATTTTATCATTATTAGAAAAACCGAAAAACTCAAAATTTATAGGTTGGCAACATTCTACAACGGATAGATATTTTAGAATGAAAAATCAGTTTTTATGGCACCAAGATGTAATATTTAAAGAAGCTTTAAATAAATTAGATGAATATGTTGTTTTAACAGATTATGATAAGAAAAAAATAAAAGAATACTTTGATAAAGATGTAGTTAAAATATCAAATCCAAGTAGTTTTATATGTGATAATATTAATTCAGAAAGAAAAAAAATTATTTTAGCAGTTGGAAGATATCGTAAAGTTAAAGGTTATGATATGTTAATCAAAGCTTTTGCTATTTTTAATAAAACAAATAAAGCATATATTTTAAGAATAGTGGGCGATGGTCCAGAAAAAGAAAATTTACAAAATTTGATAAATCAATTAGAGTTAAACGAGTATGTTGAATTAACGGGTATTTCTAATAATGTAATGGATGAATATCTTAAAGCAGATTTTTTTGTGTTATCTTCAATTAATGAGGGTTTTGGAATAGTTTTAATTGAAGCTATGCAATGTGGTTTACCGATTGTTACGTATAATTTACCATGCGTTCATGAAATATTAATTGATGAATGTAGTTATATAGTTGAATATATGAATATAGATAAGTTAGCAGATGCTATGCAAAGAATGGCTAATAATCCTGAAAAAGAAAATATGCGAAAAATATGTAAAAATCAGGCTGATAAATTTAAAGTTGAAAATATTATAAAAGAATGGAGAAAAATACTATGAAATATTATATTTGGAAAAATAAATTACATTTAAAATCAGCGAGAGTTTGGTTTTCTAATATAGATGAATATAAAACCATAAAAGCTGATATTATTCATTTATCGGGTTATCCTAAAACTATAAAAGGAGCAATTTGTCACCAACAAAATAGTCTAATGATAGATTTGAAACAAACAGAAGATGAGATATTTAATAAAATAAATAAAACAGTAAGATATGAAATAAATCGTTCAATTAAAGAGAATTTACATGTAACAATACTAAGTTCAAAGGAAATAACAACTGATATAAAAGAAAAATTTCAAATATGTTATAATAAAATGTATGAAGATAAGGGAATTGATTGTCATTTACCAATTAATGAATTCAATAAATATATAGATTCAAATATGTTAGTTTTAACATATGCAAGTGATGAAGAAGAAAATTTAGTTTATCATGCGTATGTTCATGATGGTAAAACAACTAGATTATTATATTCTTGTTCGACATTTAGAGAAGACGATACTAAAAAAGCTTTAATAGGAAGAGCTAATAAGTTTTTACATTGGGAAGATATAAAATATTTTAAAAATAATAGCTATGAAAAATATGATTTAGGTGGTATAGTTTCTTATGATAATCCAAATGGAATAGATAAATTTAAAATTAATTTAGGTGGAGAAAAAATATCATATTATAATATTATTTTGGGAAATGGACTGCTGGGAAAACTACTTGTGATTATAATGAAGTTAAAGAGGTAAAATGATTAAAAAAATATATATTGAAAGTTTAAAAAAAATTAATTATAAAAAATATTTAAAAAAAATAGGAGTGAATTTTAAGCAAGATACTCGTTTTATTGGAAAAAATATAAATTTTGGTTCAGAACCATATTTAGTTACAATAGGAAATCATGTAACAATATCAAATGATGTTGAATTTATAACTCATGATGGTGGTACATATGTTTTTAGAGAAGAGAAAAAATATAAAAGTGTTATTAAGTTTGGTAAAATAGAAATTGGTAATAATTGTTTTATAGGGGCAAGAACAATAATTATGCCTAATATAAAAATAGGTAATAATGTTGTAATAGCTTCAGGAAGTGTTATTACTAAAAGTATTCCAAGTGATGTTGTAGTAGGTGGTAATCCTGCTAAAATTATTTGTACATTAGATGAATATAAAGAAAAAAGTTTAAAAGAATGTCCAAAATATAATTTAGATAATTTTTTAACTAATAAAAAAGAAGAAGTAATAAAAATATGCAATAATCAAGAATTTAAGAAGGAATTAAAATGAAGAAATTATTAAAAAATAAAAAAGTATTAATATCTATATT
>CAMBUO010000005.1 GCA_945871105.1 uncultured Clostridia bacterium | reverse complement strand
TTCATAATTAATTTTATGTAATAATTGAAATTTATATTAATATTATGTTTAAAAAATAATTAATTTCATATAATATTAATGCAAATGAAAATTTGCCGATTTTATTGACTTTTTGCATGAAATATAGTATATTATTATTGCATTTGAAAGAGTGCTTTAAGAAGAAAATGTTTCTCGCTCCCGGATGGTGCGAGTAATAAATTATTCCGGTCGACAATGTTTCTCGCTCTCGGGTGGTGCGAGTAATAAATTATCCCGAACGAAAATGTTTTGAAAACTCTATTAATATAATGGAGTTTTCTTTTGTTTTATGATAAAATGATATACACAAGGAGTTGATACTAATTGAAAATAGAAACTGGATATTTATATCATATTAAAGATGAATTTTTTGATATAGTAAATGATGAAAATTTAATGACAAATCATGAACGTGGCAAAAAACGTCCAACTTATTTTACTATAAAAGATAAAGATATATTATGGTTTATCCCACTTAGTAGTAAAGTAGATAAATATAAAAAGATAGTTGATAAAAAAATGGAAAAATATGGTGTTTGTAATTCTATCCTTATTAGAGATATTTTAGGTAATGAATCAGCTATATTAATCCAAAATGCATTTCCAACATTAGAAAAATATATTGATCATGCACACGTTTTGGACAATGGCAAACCTGCGAAAGTTATTAGTACAACTTGTGATGAAATTCTAGAAAATTTTAAACAAATGTTAAAATTAAAAAAGAAAGGTCTTAATTTTTTCTTTACTGATATTGATAAAATCAAAAAACAAATGGAAGACGAATTGAAATAACACTTACAAAAACTCAATAAACTACCAAAATAATAATATAAATTATCTTGGTAGTTTTTATTTTAAACAAATATTTCAATTATGATACATAGTAACTACAATCTTCCGGTATATTATGTAAAATAATAGCTTCCTATTTTTTTTAATAGTTAGTATGTTCTTTTTCTACTTTTAAAGAAATATAATATGATAAAAATATTCCTAAAATAAAAGAAAAGGTAATTAATAATAATCTAAAAAAGAAATTATAATCTTTTAAATAAGTAAAAGATTATGGTATAAGATCAGTTACAGAAATAGTTAACATTACTCCACTAGCAATGGCTAGAAATAATTTTATTTTTATTACCTTTTATGTAAATAATAAAATAACCAAGAATAGTTGATAAACCTGCTATACTTAGTTAATATAAAAGAAAGCAATATCTTATTCATAATTAATTTTATGTAATAAAATATTGCTTAGACTAAAAAACAAAGATATTTCTAAGTATTGCATAGATAATTAAAATTATAATTAATACATAGTAAATATAACTTGGTATCTTTTTTATTATTTTATCTTCTTTTTTAGTAATATATAAATATTCTTGATAAATTATATAAAAAACAATAAAAGGTAATAAAATAAAGACTAAAGGATTATAGAAAAATGCTTGCCTAAAATCTAATTTTATTAACGAAAATATTAATCTAGTAATTCCACATCCCGGACATTTTAAACCTGTTATTTGATAAAATAAACAAGGAATACCAATATAAAAATATTTATTAATAAAATAATAAATCAATGAAATGATAACTATTAAAGTATTTAATAATATAATTTTAATTAATCGCTTTTTCATTTGTTAGAAAACTTATTTAAATCACTTTGCATTAAAGCATAGTTTACAATTGCTAGACCAAAAAGAGATAATACTAAATATAAAACTGAATTATCGCTAATTGATTTGTTATATCTTTGTCCTGCTTCATATATTTTTTGACCCATTTTATAGTTCCAATAGATACCATAAATACCGCAAGTTATAAGTGTTAATAATATGACCATACCACCACTTGTATCAGTTGGACGATCAGAAACTTTATTAGCATCATTAGTTAAAGAAATAATCCAAAAAATTCCATAGATACCACAAGTTACTATTGATAAAATAATAGCTATTGCTATATCCCTATATTCTAATACAGGTGCATTAATACTAGTATTATTACTATTATTTTGATTTGAATTAGTTCCTCCTATTGAGGTTCCACAGCTAGGACAAAATGTACTATTTTCTGGAATCTCTTTGCCACAATTAGAACAAAATTTACTCATTTCTACCTCCACTTTTTAAGTATAACATAGAATTATATTTTTACATATATTTTTTTAATTTAGTTAAAACTTTTCCTTCTTCTCGACTAACTTTAACTTGATTAATACCTAATTCGTTAGCAACTTCTTGCTGAGTTTTATTGTAAAAATATCTTTTAATAATTAATTCTTTTTCTTTTGCTTCTAACCTATTTAGAGCATCTCTTAAAAGAATTAAATCATCTTTAGAAACATCATCTGAACTAACGAAATCATATAAACTAGATTCATTTGTATCATCATCTAAACTTAAAGTTTGATAGCAATTTCTAGTTTCAACTAATTTATAAACTGGTATTTCTAAAAAACTAGATAATTCTATATCGGTAGGTCCTCTTTTAAATTTTTGTGTTAAATAATCTTCAGCATTTTTAATAGCTATATTTAATTTAACAATTTCTGGAGATAATTTAATATTTTTATCGCCTAAAACATATTTATACATTTCTCCCATTATAAAAGGATAAGCATATGTTGTAAACTTTGTATTATAATTTGGATTATATTTTTTATAAGCATCAAGTAATCCTAAACAACCTGCTTGAAATAGATCTTCTTTATCCCCTTTGAATTTACTAGCAATACTATAGATTAAATTTTGATTATTAATAATTAATTCTTTTAACTCTTCATTCATTTCTATCACCATGAAGAATATATAATAAGTGTAAAGAAAAAGAAATAGGTTCGACAATAAGTGTCAAATTACTATTTCTTATTTACACTTTTTTACATCCAGAAAACCGACCATTGGCGAATTAAACCCGATTTATAATCAGGTGGGTATCCATACTAGTTTTTAGGATTCTCGAGAACTCACACTCAAGCATTCAACACCAACTATTGATCAGGATTCCCGTATAATATTTTCTGTAGGATTTATACTAACAATGTATCAAATTATCTAGACATCTTAATTATAACATACTTTTTTTTACTTTTCAAACAGATTTTTTAAATTATCATTAAATTTTTTTTCTCTTATCATAGTTATTTCTTCTTTATAAGGTGGTTTATCATTTATATAAGGAGTTTCTAAGATTTTTGGAATATTATCTAATTTTGGATTATAAATAATCTTAATTAATGTATCAAAGCCAATTGTTCCATAGCCAATATTTTCATGTCGATCTTTTTTAGCACCTTTAATATTCTTGCTATCATTAATATGTATACATTTTAAATAAGATAAACCGACTATACGATCAAATTCATCTAATATACTGTCAAAATCTGTTATATCATAACCACTATCATTTAAATGACATGTATCCATACAAACACCAATCAATTCTTTTTTATCAATACCATCAATTATTGCTTTTAATTCTTGAAAATTACTTCCAACTTCAGTTCCTTTTCCAGCCATTGTTTCTAAAAGAATCGTAACATTTTTATCATCTTTTAAAACTTCATTTAAAGCATAAATAATATTATTAATTCCTTTTTCTATTCCTAAACCAACATGACTACCTGGATGTAAAACTAAATAAGATATTTTTAATTCTTCACATCTTTCTATTTCTTGTTTTAAAAAATTAATAGAAAAATCATATTTATCGTTTTCTTTATCATTAGCTAGATTAATAATATATGGAGCATGAACAATAATGTTATTAATATCAATATTATTATTTTTCATTTTTTCTAAAGCATGATTAGTTAAATTATCATTTATTTCATATCTTTTAGTATTTTGAGGAGCTCCTGTATAAAACATAAAAGTATTAGATCCATATGATAAAGCTTCATCTAAACTTCCCATTAATTGTTTTTCTTTATTAAAACTAACATGTGATCCAATTATTAACATATATACCTCTTTTCATCATTATTATAGCAAATAATTTATATTAAGACAAAGAAAAAAGTTCAAATAGAACTTTTATTTAGCAAAAACATGTTTTGAATCTAAATTACCTTCTCCAACAGCTACAGCAGTAGTGATATCAGTAACAGCAGCTGATGCTATATAGTGATCCCCACTTGCATCTCTTAAAAAAATCGCATAAGTAAATGATTGACAATTATCTGCAGCTGTTACTACAACTTTTGAATTTGCTTTATCATAAGCTGTTCCCCATGGAGTTTTATCAGTTGTATCACCCTTTGTTTTAATTTTTTCAACAGCAATATCAAAACTTCCATTACAAGTTGTTACATATGTACCACTACCTCCAAGCATTGCTTCTACCATATCAGCTTCTACTAAAGCTTTTGCACCTTCAACAAATTGTTTTCCTGATGCAACAAAAGCATTTTTTCTTGTTGAATCTAATACATTGGTAATAGCAACAGCAGCAATACCCATAACAATACCTAGTACAACGATAACAGCTAGTAATTCAACTAATGTAAAACCTTTTTTATTTTTCATTTTTCCTCCTATCATTTACAATTAAATATTATCACAAGTTTTTTTTTTCGTCAATACACTTTCAAAAACTTTACTATTATTTTCTTTTATGCTATAATTAGTGTGTTTTGGGGCTGTAATGGTTTCGACGGGATTATTAGAATTTAAATAGCAAGGCGCACTTATGCGTTAAATAATCAGTTAAATATAACTGGAAACAATAATCAATTAGCATTTGCTTAGTTTAAAATAGCAAATATTCCTTAAAGATTTTATCTACGAATCTTTTCTGGAATTCATTTTGTAGATTATATTACAAATATGTTTAGGGTTTGTAATGAATATTACTAAACTAGTTAGATTTATGCTTGTTAATTTGCTTAAAGTCTAATGAATTTAATAAATTAACTAATCTTGTAGAAGTTTATCTATCTTTAATTTCGGACGGGAGTTCGACTCTCCCCAGCTCCACCATTAAATAATTTAGTTGAATTTTGTTTCAACTTTACTAATAAATATCAATTCTAAAAACGATAGAATTTTTTTTATAGATGTTATGATTAATGAACTTATAAAAAATTATCATTTAAAAATTCAACAGAATGTATTATAAAATTATTTATATCAAAACTAATTTAAGAATTCAGAAAAATTTTGTGAAATAGAAACTCATGTAGAAAGGAAATAGAATATGTTTAAAGATATAAAAGTATTTAATGATAATGAATCAATTGAATATACTTATAAAATAGATGATGGATTATTACTATTTTCAATTGAAAATGGAAATAAAAAACAATATGATAATTTGACAATAATATATGATGAGAACATCTATCAAATTAATTTAAGTAATAATATTAAATATAAGAATTTAGAAGCTAGTGAAATATTAATCTTTTTAGAAAATGATACTACTGATTTTTCTTTTAAAGTTAATATTAATTATAAATTTTTTGTAAAAACTGTATATAAATTCTTTAATAAATTTATTGATAAAGATACATTAATTAAAGAAATAAATATATTTTTAAAATCAAAAATTGGTCAAAAATATAATAATGAATTAGTAAAATTATTAGATGAAATAGAAAATAAATATGCATCTATAGAAGAATTAATGTTAGAAGAAAATGATGAAGTAAATAGAATTACTAATTTATTGTTAAATAATGAAATATATATAACTTTAGCTAATCAAATGAATAATCAAGATTTAATGTTGTTAATTACATACTATATATTTGCACCTATGATTCCAATGATTGATCAGGAAACTTTTAATGATTTAGTAAATTCAGCAATTCAATATGATTATCCCTTAGAAAAAGTTTGGCGCCTTGCCATGAATTATGATTCAAGGGGTTATAATTATGATTTAATAGATGAATTTTTTGTAAATAGTAAAGATAGTTATTATTTAGCAGAATATATTAGTGGAGTTATCCAAGTAAATAAAGAAAAAATTGTTAATATGATAATACAAACAAAGGATAAAGAATTTATAAAAGCATTATTGAAAGATAATTTTATTCAAAACCATTTAGAAGAAAAACATATAAATGATTTAGAACAAGTTTTAGATGAAAAAAATTAATTATTTGTATTTTAATTATACGTTATAACTAATTTATCCAATAAACACATATAAAAATCATAAATATACGTTTTACTGAAGGACTATAATGTAATATTATTATAGTCCCTTTTTATTATAAATATTTATTCGCTATCATATCTAATTATATAAAAAATAAGAAGATTAAATTTAGAAAACTTTTTATGGATAATTCTTATAGATTTATATCTTTGAAATATATTTATGATAAAGGGTATATTAAAGTTTTAGAAAGTATTCTTTTTATAGCCAAATTACTTAAAAAATTATTAGTTAACTTCTCTTTAATTTAATTATTATTTCCTTTTAAATCATTTATTTCTTGTTCTAAGGCTTTAACCATCTTTTCTAACATATTAGTAATTTCATTTTTAGAATAGTCATTAGTTTTAGGTTCTAATCCCCTTTCTTGCATGACTTGTCTATAAAAAGCATTTGTTGATATTACTTGAGCTACTAACATTAACCAATTACCAAGTGCATTTTGTTCATTAGCTGTTAAATCATCAATTAATAAATAACCAACAATAACAGCACTTAAAGAAAATAATTTAGGATTAATATTTGGTATTAAATTCATTTTAACGCTCCTATTTCATTATATTAAATTAAATGCATATTATTTTTTCATTTAAACATAATAAAAATGAAAGGAGAAATATGCCAAATTATCAAGAAGTACCAAATATTATAACAGGTAAAGATTTAGATTATTTATCTGATATGTTTGAATGGAATACTTTAGCTTTAAAACAATTTAATGAAAGTATTCTAAAAGTAAATGATGAAAGAATAAAAAAACTTTTAAAAAAAGCATGTGGTATGTTTGATACTAATTTAAAAATTATTATCAGTATTTTAGGAGGAGAACATGAATAATCAAATTAAAAATCCTAAAACTGAAGTTACTAATGGAATGAATTTAAATGAAAAAGATTATTTAAATTCTTTATTATCTTGTTTAAAAGATATGGAAAAAAACTATACAATTGCTATGACAGAAGCAAGTTGTGAATCTTTATATCAACAACATTTAGAAACATTTTTAAGAATTGCTGATTTACAAAGAGAAACATATGAATTAATGTTTCAAATGGGATGGTATATTTTAGAAAAAGCTGATCAAAAAAAGATTCAAGATAAATATTCTACCTTGAATCAAGAATTTACAGATTTAAAATCCTAAAACTTCATTTGAGAAGTTTTTTTATATTTAAAGAAGCTTTATAAAAATCATTTTTACTATACTTATCTTTATATTCATTAGCTAATTTAGTAATAGCATCTTTCATAGTACAATTATCTTTTACCACTTTATCAATTAACAATCCTTCTAAACTTATTTCTTCTTTTATTTCTTGCTCTTTTTTATTTTTAGCAACGACTATGACATATTCACCTAATTCATGTTTATCATTTTCTAATAAGTTATTTAATACATCTTTAGTAAATCCATAATATTTTTTTTCAAATTTTTTGGTTAATTCATTTAAAACAACAATATAAGGATTATGCATAACTAGATCAATATTTTTAATTGTTTCAACGATTCTTTTTGGTGATTCATAAAATATAACAATATCTATATCATTATCATTAATTGTTTTTAATTGTTGTCTTTGTAAATTGTTTTTTCTTTCTAAAAAGCCATAAAAAGCAAAATTATTAATTTCTAGTCCTGTTAAAGTTAAAGCAGTAATTAAAGCTGATGGGCCTGGTATAGAATATAAAGAAATATTATTTAGAATAACCTCTTTAATTAAAATACTACCTGGATCAGATATACAAGGAGTTCCGGCATCAGTTATTAAAGCTATATTATTCCCATCTTTTAATAAATCAATAATTTCTTTACTTCTAGTTGTTTCGTTAAATTTATGATAAGAAATCAACTTAGTTTTAATATCTAAACTATTTAATAAATGACTAGAAGTTCTAGTATCTTCACATAAAATAATATCAACACTTTTTAAAGTTTCGATTGCCCTTTTGGAAATATCTCCTAAATTACCAATTGGTGTTGCTACAATGTATAAATTTCCCATACTTACCTACTTTCTTAATAATTTATCATGTAACCCACATATATAATCAGGATTATCAGTAATTATATACATATTCTCATGATAGTTTTCATTATTTATAACATTTAAATATTTTTCTTTTGAATTAATAGTATAAATAAAATATAATTTATCATCATCTACTATTATATCATCTAATAATTTATAATTAATAGTAAAACCATCAAAATTAGAAGACATTTTCGTAATATCATTTTTGGAATTAACAATAAATAAATATTTATAACTTGGATATTTTTCTTGCATATAAATTAAAAATTCATAGCAATTTGATTGTATATAAATATTACCTTGATAATCCATTAATAATTTATTTAACTCTTCTATAAATTGATAATCTACTTTATTAGTTTTAATATCTATTATTAAAGTTTTACTATCTTTAAATAAGAATAAGATATTTTTTAATCTTATTAAATATGATTGATATTTACTTTTGCTTAAGTATCTTGAAAAGAGAAAGATACTATCTTTAGTATTGATATCACCTAAATTATATAAATTAAAATCATTGATAGCTAAATCATCTTCAATATCAGTTAAATCAACTTTAGATATTGATACTATTAAATCATTGATACTGGTATTTTTATCATGATGTAAAACAATAGTCTTATCACTTGTTAATCTAACGTCAATTTCAATCATATCAACACATGGTAATTCTAAAGCTTTAGAAATAGCTAAATAAGAATTATCAGGATATATACCAGAAAATCCTCTATGGGCAACTATATTTTCTTCATGATTATTACTATTTTGATGATTACTAACAACTTTTAGGGCTTCTTTATTACCTTTTATTAAGCGAAAACTATTACCTAAAAATAGAATAGTTACTATTCCTATAGTTAAATTACGAATCTTTTTAATTCTTTTCTTCATGTTTACTCCCTATATATTAAAAGTTATTAACTAGTAAACTAATTAATAACTTTTATTTTATACTCTTTTAACATCTAAGTAAACATCTATGCCATTTAAATTACTAATTTCATCAACCGTTTTCTCTTGAATAATCATATCACATAAAGTTTCTTTTTTAATAAAATCAAGATATTTATCTAATTTCTTTAATAAATCTATGTCGGTATAATAATAGATATAAATACGATCAGTTATATTAAAATCTTTTGTTTTTCTTAATTGTTGAACTTTACTAATTAATTCACGAGCTATTCCTTCATTGATTAAATCTTCATTTAAAGTAGTATTTAAAATAATAAATAAATTATTTAAAACACCTGTATTATATCCTTCTTTCGAATTAACACGAATATCTAACATATCTTTAGTTAAAGTATATTCCTCTTTATTTAAAGTAATAGTAATAGTTTCTCCTTTTTCTAAAGTAGAAATTGTTTCTTTATCTAAATCTTTTAAGTAATCGGATAAAGCTTTTACATTAGAACCAAATATTTTTCCACATACTTTGAAATTAGGTTTTATTTCAAAATTAATATATTCATCTAAATCTTTAGTAAAGTTAATTTGTTTAACATTTAATTCTTCTTCTATTAAAGTAGTTAAATTGCCAATAACAGATTTTAGTTTTTGATCAAGGATTACTTCTTGAATTGGCTGACGTACCTTAATTTTAACATCTTCTCTTATTTTTCTTCCAAGTGATATTAAATCACGAACTGTATCCATTTTTTCTTCAATTTTAAGATCAATTAATGATTCGTCATATTGAGGGAAACTTGCTAAATGAACACTTTCTTCATCAGTTAATTTGGTATAAAGATTTTCAGATACAAATGGAACAATTGGAGCAATCATTTTTGATAGGCCAACTAAAACATCATAAGTAGTTTTATAAACAGCTTTTTTACTATTATCAAGTTCACTTGACCAGAAACGATTACGATTACGTCTTATATACCAATTAGATAAATCATCAGAAACAAAAGTTACTAAAGCACGAACAACTTTATTTAAATCATATTCTTCATAAGATTCGGTTACATATTTTAATAATTTATTATATTTTGATAATAACCATTTATCAATTTCTTCTAAATCTTTATATTTGATAGTAAATTCTCTTGGATCAATATTATCAATATTAGCATAAGTTTGGAAGAAAGTATACGTATTTAGTAAAGGATTAAAGAATTTGGAATAAACTTCTTTTAAACCTTCTTCATCAAATTTTAAAGGTGTCCAAACTGGAGATACATATGGTAAATAGAATCTTACCGTATCAGCTCCATACTTTTCAATAGTTGTAAACGGTTCAACAATATTACCTTTAGACTTACTCATTTTCTTGCCTTCTTTATCAAGTAATAAATCATTGACTAAAACATTTTTATAAGGAGCTACACCTTTTAAGAAAACGGATATGACAAGTAAAGAATAAAACCAACCTCTGGTTTGATCAATTCCTTCAGAGATGAAGTCGGCTGGAAATTGTGATTGCCATAATTCTTCATTTTCAAATGGATAATGATATTGGGCAAATGGCATTGATCCCGAATCAAACCAACAATCAATTACATCTTTTACTCTACTCATAGTTTTTCCACATTTTGGACATTTGATATGTATTTCATCAACATAAGGACGATGAAGTTCAATAGTTTCATCTATTTTTTCAATGGATTTTTCAACTAATTCTTGACGAGATCCAATCATTTCATCATGACCACAGCTACATCTCCAAAGTGGTAATGGTGTTCCCCAATAACGACTTCTAGAAATTGCCCAATCATTTAAATTTTCAAGCCAATTACCAAAACGTTTTTCTCCAACATATTCTGGATACCAATTAACATGTTTATTAGCTTCAATTATTTTATCTTTTAATTTTGTAACTTCTAGATAGAAACTTGGTTTAGAATAATAAAGAAGTGGGGTTCCACATCGCCAACAATGTGGATAATTGTGAACCATTTTTTGTTTTTTGAATAATTTATCATTAGCTTTTAAATATTTAATAACTTCTAAATCAGCTTCAAAGACGTTCATTCCTTTCCAAAGACCATCTGTATAACAACCATCTTCACCTACGGGATTTAAATAAGGTAAATGATATTTTTTACCTACTTTACTATCATCTTCACCAAAAGCTGGAGCAATGTGCACGATACCTGTTCCATCTTCCATCGTAACATAGGAATCACATGTTACAAAGAAAGCTTTAGCATCTACTTTTAAACTTGGAATTAATTGATCATATTCCATATATTCTAAGTCTTTTCCTTTATATTCTTCTAAAATTTTAACATCATCACCTAAAACTTTAGAAACAAGATTTTTACCAAGAATAAATTTATAACCCATACTTTCTACTTTTACATAGTCTTCATCGGGATTTACACATAAAGCAACATTTGATATTAAAGTCCATGGAGTTGTTGTCCAAACTAAAAAGTATGCATCTTCATCTTTCTTTTTCATTGGAACAATAACAGTTTGAGCTTCTATCTCTTTATATCCTTGAGCAACTTCATGACTAGCTAACCCTGTTCCACATCTAGTACAAAAAGGAACAATTTTTACTCCTTCATAAAATAAACCTTCATCAAAGAATTTTTTTAGAATATACCATTCTGTTTCAATATAATTATTATCATAAGTAACATAAGGATGTTTTAAATCAACAAATTGCCCCATTTTCGTAGTTAAATCAGAGAAAGCTTTTTCATTCTTCCAAACAATTTCACGACATTTTTCATTGAATTCTTTAATTCCATATTTTTCAATATCAGTTTTATTTTTAAAGCCAAGTGTTTTTTCAACTTCTACTTCAACAGGTAAGCCATGAGTATCCCATCCTACTTTACGAAGCACCTTATATCCTTGCATAGTTTTATACTTACAAAAACTATCTTTTAAAAATTTAGCAACCATATGATGTAATCCTGGAAAACCATTAGCTGTAGCTGGACCATCATAGAAAACAAAATATTTATCACGATTTTCAATACATCTATTTAAAATATCCATTTGTTCCCATTTTTCACTAATAGTTTTTTCCATTTCACTTGTTTTAATTTTTTCTAATTCTTTAAACATATTCCCTCCTACAAATAAAAAAAGGTAGACCAAAGGACGAAAACTTCGTGGTACCACCTTAATTATTACTCAACATTATAACGCATTACCGTTTCTATTTCTAGAACACACTTGAAAGTGATTTGAATATTATTAATTTATCTATTTTCACCAACCATAGACTCTCTAAAAACGCTTAATATTCCGTCTTTCGCATTTGTTTTATGTATTAAATATTACCATTATTTTAAAGGAAAATCAAGTGTTTTTAAGATTTTTCATTTAATATCTTGTTACACGATTAGAAAACCATACATATGCACCTGGAAAATTGACGACACTAGTTGGATTGATATTACGTGCTGAATAAGTTGACCAAGAAGTATATTCTTTCATGTATAATCCTGTTGCAACGGCAAAGTGAAGATGAGATCCTGTTGTACATTTATCATACCACCATGTATCTGCTCCACCACCCATCGTAGCAATAACAGTATTTTGATCAACGTAATCACCTACTCTAACATTGATGTTTTTAACATGGAAATAAGCCGTTGTGTAATAATGTCCGCCCACATTATGATGAACAAAAACCATATTACCTCCACAACTTTGTTGAGGTAAAATTGCAGCTACTGTTCCCGGTGCGGCTGCATAAACTTTGGTATCTTCACCGGCTAAATCTATTCCATTATGATATCCACAATAACTTGTTCCATTGTTTCTTGTATAACAGCGCCAACCAAAAACACTTGTAATTCGACCATTTAATAAAGGTCTTACAAAATTTCCAGAATAAGGAACTTTTCCACATAAATTAATATCTTCATCTAATCCGCATGATAAAGTTTTTTCATAATAATAAATAACTTTTTCTTGAGCAACTATCTCTTCATCAATTGATAAAGAAACATCTTGCATCCCTTGTAATTCTTTTCCTAAACTAGATAAACTAACTTCTAACTCTTCTTGCTTTTGATTTAAAGTAATTAATTCTTGTTTTAAATCTTCTTGTTTTTTCTTATTATTTTTAATCGTTTCATTGTATTCATCAATTAACTTATCATTATAAGAAACTAATTGTTCCGAAATTGCACTACGATAAATAAAATCTGTTATATCTTTAGCTCCAAAGATATATTCTAAATAAGCATTTTCCCCATTCGATATTTGTAAAAAATGCATAACTTCTTTTATTTCTAACTCTCTTTGTTTAGCTTTTTCATTTAATTCTGCTATTTCATTAGTTAACTTTTCAATCGTCTCTTCACTTTCTTTAATTTTATTAGTTGTTTTTTCGATATTAGAACTGACATTACTAATTTCTTGTTCCGTTTTTTGTTTTTCATAATCAGCATTAGCTTTCTTTTGTTTTAAAGCTGCTAATTCATTTTTTAAATCTCTTAAAGTTTTAGCTTCTGTCTTAATTGGTAATAAGAAAGATACTAATAATAAAAATATAATAAAAATTGTTTTTCTTTTCATAGTCATATCCTCTTAATTATTATAACATGAATAAAAAGAAAAAAAAAGATACCAATTTCTTGATATCTTTAGTTATTATTTATCAATTTTTGAAACTGATCCAGCACCAACAGTTCTTCCACCTTCACGGATAGAGAATTTAGTACCTTGTTCTAGAGCAATTGGGTGAATTAATTCAACTGTAATAGTTACATTATCACCTGGCATTACCATTTCAGTTCCTTGTGGTAATTCAATTACACCAGTAACGTCTGTAGTTCTGAAATAGAATTGAGGACGATAGTTTGCAAAGAATGGAGTATGACGTCCACCTTCTTCTTTAGTAAGAATGTAAACTTCTGCTTCAAACTTAGTATGAGGTGTAACTGTTCCTGGTTTAGCTAATACTTGTCCACGTTCTACATCTTCTCTTGCGATACCACGTAAAAGTACACCAGCATTATCTCCAGCTTCAGCGAAATCTAATTGTTTTCTAAACATTTCAATACCAGTAACAACTGTTTTTTGAGTAGGTTTAATACCAACGATTTCAACTTCATCATTTAATTTTAATGTTCCACGTTCAACACGTCCTGTAACAACAGTTCCACGTCCAGTGATTGTGAATACATCTTCGATACTCATTAAGAATGGTTTATCGTTATCACGAACTGGAGTTGGAATCCATGTATCAACTGCATCCATTAATTGATCAATAGCTTCAACATACTTAGGATCTCCTTCAAGTGCTTTAAGAGCAGAACCACGAATGATTGGAGTGTTGTCTCCATCGAATCCATATTCGCTTAATAAATCACGGATTTCCATTTCAACTAATTCTAATAATTCTTCATCATCAACCATATCGCATTTGTTCATGAATACTACCATTTTAGGTACACCAACTTGACGAGCAAGTAAGATATGTTCACGAGTTTGAGCCATAGGTCCATCAGTTGCAGCAATAACAAGGATTGCACCATCCATTTGAGCAGCACCTGTAATCATGTTTTTAACATAATCAGCATGTCCTGGACAGTCAACGTGTGCATAGTGACGAGTTGCTGTTTGATATTCTACGTGTGCAGTATTAATTGTAATACCACGTTCTCTTTCTTCTGGAGCTTTATCGATATTTGCATAATCAACGAATTCTCCACCAAATTTTTCTGCTTGTCTTTTTGTAATAGCAGCAGTTAAAGTAGTTTTTCCATGGTCAACATGGCCAATTGTACCAATGTTAACATGTGGTTTACTACGATCAAATTTTTCTTTTGCCATATTAAATTTCCTCCTTTTTTTTGATTACTATTATATTTTATCAAATATTTAATAAAATACAACTATTTTTTTTATTTTTTTAATAAAGCATTTAATTAATTACCACTTTTTTTAACAATTTCAGCGGCAATATTAGTTGGTACTTCTTCATAATGATCAAATTGCATTATAAAGTTTCCACGACCTTGAGTGTTACTTCTTAAACTAGTTGCATAACCAAACATTTCAGCAAGTGGTACCATTGCACTTAGTTTAATAGCATTACCAACATTTTCTTGACCAAGAGGACGTCCTCTTCTTGAAGTTAAATCACCCATAACATTACCAAAATATTCATCTGGTACTGTAACATCAACTTTCATAATTGGTTCAAGTAAAACTGGTTTACATTTATTTTTAGCTTCCTTTAATGCAAAACTAGCAGCAATTTTGAAAGCCATTTCGTTAGAGTCAACTTCATGATAAGATCCATCGAATAAAGTTGCTTTTACATCGATCATAGGATATCCAGCAAGAATACCTGTTTGTAAAGCTTCTTGTAAACCTTTATCAACTACTGGAATATATTCACGAGGTACAACACCTCCAACGATTTCATCAACAAATTCATATCCTTTATCAGGATTTGGTTCAAAACGAACCCAAACATGTCCATATTGTCCACGTCCACCTGATTGTTTGATATATTTTCCTTCACATTCACCCATTTGTTTAATTGTTTCACGATAAGCAACTTGAGGTTTACCAATATTAGCTTCAACAGAGAATTCTCTTTTCATACGATCAACTAAAACATCTAAGTGAAGTTCACCCATACCAGCTATAACAGTTTGACCTGTTTCTTGATTAGTATGTACTTTGAAGGTTGGATCTTCTTCAGCAAGTTTTTGTAAAGCAATTCCCATTTTTTCTTGATCAGCTTTTGATTTAGGTTCAACAGCAAGTTCAATAACTGGTTCTGGGAATTCCATTTGTTCAAGAATAACTGGTTTCTTTTCATCACATAAAGTATCTCCAGTTGTTGTATTTTTTAATCCAACAGCAGCTGCAATATCACCAGTATAAACATCTGTAATTTCAGTACGATGATTTGCATGCATTTGTAAAATACGACCTATTCTTTCTTTAGCATCCTTAGTTGAATTTAAAACATAAGATCCGCTTGATAAATGACCTGAATAAACTCTAAAGAATGTTAAACGTCCAACGAATGGATCAGTCATTACTTTAAATGCTAAAGCACTAAATGGTTCATCATCACTTGGATGTCTTACTGTTTCTTCTCCATCTAAAGTTACTCCTTTAATTGAAGGAATATCTAAAGGTGATGGTAAATAGTCAATAACAGCATCTAATAATAATTTAATACCTTTATTTCCTAAAGCAGTTCCACATAAAACTGGGAAGAATTTAACTGCAAGTGTTCCTTTACGAATTGCTTTTTTAATCATGTCAATGCTGATTTCTCCACCATCAAGGTAAGTCATCATCATATCATCATCAAATTCAGCAACAGCTTCGATTAATTCTTCACGTTTTTCTTTAGCAATTTCTACTAAATCAGCAGGAATTTCAATTTCTTTAGCATCTTCTTCAGGTTTTCCATCATATTCATAAGCTTTCATAGTAACTAAATCAATTACTCCACGGAATTCTGATTCAGCTCCAATTGGCCATTCAATAGGTTTAGCATTTACTCCTAAACGATTATCAATAGTTTTTAAACTATAAACAAAATCTGCCCCCATTTTATCCATTTTATTAGCAAATATAAGTCTTGGAACCATGAATTCTGTAGCTTGACGCCATACAGTTTCAGTTTGTGGTTCAACACCAGCTTGAGCATCAATTAAAGCAACAGCTCCATCTAATACTCTTAAACTACGACTAACTTCAACAGTAAAATCAACGTGTCCTGGGGTATCGATAATATTTAAACGATATTTTTTCCAAAAAGCAGTAGTAGCAGCACTAGTAATAGTAATACCACGTTCTTGTTCTTGGGCCATCCAGTCCATTTGTGATTCACCATCATGAGTTTCACCAATTTTATGGATTTTCTTTGTATGGAATAAAACACGTTCAGTACAAGTAGTTTTACCTGCATCGATATGTGCCATAATTCCAATATTTCTTGTCATCAATAATGATGTTTCACGAGCCATAATTTATTTCCTTTCTACCAACGATAATGTGCAAAAGCCTTATTAGCTTCAGCCATTCTATGTGTATCTTCTCTCTTTTTAACTGCTCCACCTGTTCCATTGGAAGCATCAATAATTTCATTAGCTAGATTTAAAGCCATAGAGTTTCCCCCTCTTAATCTAGCATAATTAACTAACCAACGTAACCCTAAAGTTTGACTTCTTCTTTCACTTACTTCAATAGGTACTTGATAGTTAGAACCACCAACACGACGAGATTTAACTTCTAGTTGAGGTTTAATATTTTCTAAAGCTTTTTCAAAAACTTTAACTGGTTCTTCACCTGTTTTTTCCTTTATCATATCAAAAGCATCATATAAAATCTTTTCAGCTTTACCTTTTTTACCATCAAGCATAATACGATTAATTAATTTTGTAACAACTTTTGAATTATATATAGGATCTGGTAATACATCTCTTACAACAGCACGTTTTTTACGCATATTGTTATCCTCCTTTCAAATATTATTTATTATTTTTTCTTTTCACGTTTAGCACCATATTTACTACGACCTTGTTTTCTGTCTTTAACGCCAGCAGTATCTAAAGTTCCACGAATAATATGATATCTAACACCAATTAAATCAGGTACACGTCCACCACGTATTAATACAACGCTATGTTCTTGTAAGTTATGTCCTTCACCTGGAATATAACAAGTTACTTCCATACCATTAGATAATCTTACACGAGCATATTTACGAAGAGCTGAGTTAGGTTTCTTTGGAGTCTTAGTACCAACACGAACACAAACACCACGTTTTTGAGGCGCATTAATTTTCGTTTGTTTCTTTTGAATAGTATTAATTCCAACTAACAATACTGGTGATTTAGGTTTTCTAATTTTTTTACCTCTACCTTTTCTAACTAATTGATTAATTGTAGGCATATTTTCTCCTTCCTGACACACACATATCCTGGTGTATCATTTATTCTTACAAAATTAAGACTTACCCATAATAAGCCCCAATTTCACAAACATGAATACTATACAATATTCGCTTTTCTTTGTCAATAATTTTTTGAATTTTTACAGAAAAATTAAGCTAAGTCACTATTTTCAAATGATAATAAATTTTTAATATCCTTTTCTGTTAATTTAGAGAAAGAATTATTTCCCGTATTTGCATCTATTAATTTATCACTTAAAATCTTTTTCTTTTCTTGTAATTCTAAAATCTTTTCTTCAATTGTTCCTTTGGTTATAATTTTAATAACTTGTACAACATTTTTTTGGCCAATTCGATGTGCTCTATCCGTTGCTTGATTCTCTGCCTGAGGATTCCACCATAAATCCAAGTGAATTACCACATCTGCTGCCGTTAAATTTAAACCAGTTCCACCAGATTTTAACATCAAGAAGAAAACATTTGTATCATTATTATTAAAATCATTAACTAATTCCATTCTTTTTTTAGCACTAACAGAGCCATCAATAACATAAGAAGTAATTCCTTCTTCCTTTAATTTATTTCTTGCTAATTCTAAAGCCGTTTTAAAACTAGTAAAAACTAAAACTTTATGACCATTATCAGTACTTTCTTTAATAACTTTAACAAATTCCTCTAATTTAGCTGATCCACCTTCATAATTATTATATATAATACTTGGACTAATACAAATCTGTCTTAACTTAGTTAATAATTGTAAAATCATAAAACGAGCTTTTTCAATACCTTCACTTGCCATTATTTCTTCCATTTCTTTATTAACTCTTTCTAATTCAGCAACATATATTTTCTTTTGTTCATCAGTTAAATCAACATAAATATTATTTTCAATTTTATCTGGTAAATCTAAAATAACATCTTTTTTCTTTCTTCTTAAAATAAAAGGATTAATTAATTTAGCTAAAACATCTAATTTCTCTCCATCTTGGTCAAAATCCGTAATTTTATAACGACTTTCAAAATTCTTTTGATTATTTAAAAATCCTGGCATGATATAATCAAAAATACTCCATAATTCCGATATAGAATTTTCAATTGGTGTTCCTGTTAAAGCAATCTTTGTTTCAGCTTTAATACTTTTAACTACTTTTGTAATTCCAGCTTGATTATTTTTAATATTTTGAGCTTCATCAATAACCATAACTTTAAAGAAATTATCTAAATAAAAATCTTTATCTTCTCTTAATAAACCATAAGAAGTAATATAAATATTAGTATCTTCTAAATGATTTTTTAATTCTTCTCTTTTTATTTTAGTTCCAACTAAAACTTGATATTTTAAATTAGGAGCAAATTTCATAAATTCTTGTTCCCAATTATAAACTAAAGAAGTTGGAGCCACAATTAAAAATTTAGCATTCTTATCTTCTTTTAATAACTCTTTAAAGAAACAAATTGTTTGTAAAGATTTACCAAGACCCATTTCATCAGCTAAGACTCCTCCAAATCCTGTTTTTTGAATATTATAAAGCCATTTAACTCCATCAACTTGATAATTTCTTAAAATACTTTGATCATCCTTATTTAAATGAAGTTTACTATCTTTATAAGCATTAAACTTAGTAATTAATTCATCAAATAAATTATTAGTTTTAATAATATGATAATCTTTTTTTAAACTATCTAAATAAATAGCTTGATATTTTGGTATTTCTCCTTTAAAATCTTCTAAGTTTAAATCCTCACTTAAATGCTTTAATTCTTGTAAATTATCATCTTCTAAATTAATAATATCTCCAGACTTTAATTTAAAATATTTTTTATTTTTCTTAAGAGAACTTAAAATATTAACTATTTCCGAATCTTTAATATTATCTAAACTAAAATTATAACTCATGATATTATCTTGACCAATTGAAAAAGTACTAGTAACACTTGTTTTATTAATAACTTTCATACCTTTTAATTTTTCTGAAGTATAAACTTCATATTTTTTCGATAATTCAGTTAATCCCTCTTCTAAGAAATTAACCATATCTTCTAAATCAACTAAATAAATCGTTTCTCCTATTACAAAATGATTTTTAATTAAATCTTGAATAACTTTTTGTTCATATTCCCTATCTCTTAAAACATTATTATCACTTTTACCATATTCTATTTCTAAGGAATCATAAACAAATTTTAAATTACAAATAATCTTATCCCTGTAAATATCAAAATATAATCTTGTTGTAGGTTCTTTACTAATAACTAAATCTTTAATACTATTATCAACTTCTATTTCTTTTTTAATAATAGGTAAAATCGAATTACTAAATTTATCTAAATCTTTTTTAGCAAATATAAGTTTAGATAAATTATTACTTTGAATAGAATCAATTAATTTTTTACTTTTATTATCTAATTTATATAATATATTTCTATCTTGAACATAATCATTATTTAAAAAATTAATATTTTCTATATTATCTAATTTTAAAACATATTTACCATTTTCTTCTTTTAAAGAAGTTTTTAAAGGAAAACCTATTTCTATTTTATTAATTTTATAACCATTTACACGAAGATTATTTGTATTACACATATCAATTAATGGATTAATAATCGATCTATTACGTAAAGAATTAATATCTTTTATAGTATTAAAATATTCAATTATCTTGTTATCTTCTTCTTTAAAATATTGTTCTTTTAAATTAAAAGTATAATTTTTACCAAAAATATATTCTTGATTATTATTATAACTATCTAAAAAATTATTAAGTTTAGAACCTGTACATTTATATAATTTATCTAAACCTATTTCAAAACCAAAGTTATTAGAATCAGTATCAATTAAAACATTTAATTTAATCTCTTTTTTAATATTACCTAAATCTAGTTTATTTTCATTAAATAAAGATGTAGTTATTTCTTCAATATCAGCATCTTCTAATATTATTTGAAATATATCATCAGCATATTCAAGTAAACAAGCCGCTATATGTTTACAACTATCATAATTTTTAAATTGTGGACAACTACATTTTAAACTAACAATATGTCCCTTTCTATTCATTAAAGCTGAGCAATCATATTTTTTGGTTGTTCTTTCAGATTCTACTTTAAATTCATGGAGAATATTTCGATCAACTTCTTTTGATCCTAAATATTCAATATAAGGTGAAAAATAATTTCTTCCTTTATAAAAATCTTCATAAGAAACATTTTTTCTTATTTCATAATATATATCTTCATAAGATAAACTTCTAATCATACTTCCTCCCAATAACTTTGTTATTATAACAAATAATTAAAAAAAAAGAAATATTTCTATTTCCTTTTTAAAACTTTAACAGCTTTATCTATTAATCTTTCATTAGATTCATCTAATTGATTATAAGTATTAACTAAACGAAGAGAAAATACTCCACTTTCTAAGTTAGTTTGAATAATATTATCTATATCTTTAGGATTATCTATAACTAATTTAATAAATTCTTCTGCTTTTTCATATCCTAAAATATTAGCTCTTAATAAAATAGTTGTTATAAAATTAATTATTTTACGATCATGACTTTTTAACAAATATTTAATTAATTTAACTCCTTTTTCATCTTGATAAAGATTAGTTTTATCCATCACTATATCAATAGCTTCAGCTTGAAGATCATCAGCTTCTTTTACATAATCTAAAACTTCAAAATTATTTTGATTTAAGAATCCTAATTTATATAATATATGATAAAAAGTTATCATTTGAGGACGTTTTTTTAACTTAGCATATTTATTTAAAATATCCATACAATCTCTTCTTATTAATAATCCTGGTACTTTTAAAATACTATTAAGACTGATACAAACATCTTTATTTTGAGTATTATTAATTAAATTTATAACATCATATAGATGATTTAAGAAAAACATATCAGCAAAAGTTATATTAAGTTGTAAAGGATTATTTTCTAAGAAATTATAGTATAAAATATCACTTTCTTTTGTATCCTTTATTATTTTTCTAATAGCTATAGCTTGATAATCATATTTGGAATTAACTATTCCTTCAAAGAAAGCTAATATATGAGGATTATCTAAAGTTACATTATCAACACTATTAACTATTATCATAAGTTCCTCAATCTGAAATTCCTTTTTACATTTTTTTATAGTATCAGTTATTAAATCAAATTCATAACTATTTAAAGTTATTTGATTTTCTAAATTAGGAATATCCATACCCTTTTTACCACGAATAATATCAGTTAAAGCACGAACTTTATATTCTTCATCTATTTCATTATATAAATCTAATAACTTACTAAAACGTGAATCACTAATAAAACTTTTATTATTAACTAAATAATTTAAATATTTTAACTTATAATCATTATTTGGATTTAAAACAAAATCAATTGTTTTATAAATAACGCTACTATTTAACATAGTATTATTATTTAAAATATTAAGAAATAATACTTCTTGATTATCATTTTTTAAATCAAGAACAGCATTAACAAAATGTAAAATATCTTTATGAAAATACAAAGTACTATTTTCTAACATTTCTGGAATATCATCTAAATATCTATTATTAGGATTTTTTAAAATAATATTAACAAATTTATTAAAATATGAATGCGAAGTAATAGATGGTATATTTAATAAATCTTCTAAAGCTGCTAATTGCTTATCTTTTTTTGTATATTGAACATAAGTAATTAAATTCAATAAAGATCCTCTTTGATAATCATATAATTCATTATTTAAAATTATATTTTTAATTACTTTAGTTTTAGAAGGATTATCTATATTAATAAATATATTAGCAAATTCAATTACATCAGGATTATTAATAATATTAGTTTCTAAAACTATTTTTTTCAAACCATTATAGTCTCCCCTTGTACTATTAAAAATAATATTAGATATTTGACTTACTACTTCTTCATTATGTCTTAATTTTTGTTGTTTATCTAAAGTATCAATAAATTTAACATAATCTTTAAAGTCACGTGAACTATAATTTAGAATTTGATAAGTTTCCGCTTCTGTAAATTTTTTTATATATTCACGAAAGAAATGAATATTATAAGTTAATGGACTTATCTTTTCACTAATAAATCTATCCCTTAACTCCCCATACAATCTATTCATACAAAATTCCCCCTTTTTATATGTCCTGGAGATTATACCATATTTTAGAGCTTTTGTCAAATTATATATGGCAATGGATAGAGTAAAAAAGTTTCGGAAAATAAAAAAATGAAAGAACTCGTGGTATAATACCAATAAACAAATAAAATAAAAAGGAGTTCTTTCAATGATAAGTATACCATTAAATTTAAAAAATGAAATAGAAAATGTAATAAAAATGAAATTTTTTGAAAAAATAATTATAATATCAAATAATTTTACAAATAATTACTTTATAACTTTTGGATTAATAATTTTACAAGATTACTTTAATAAAATAGTGTAAAAAAAAGAGTCTCATCATAAGACAAGTCTCTTAAAAATATATTATCATTCTATTTGATTATTTATTCAGCATCAGGAATTAAAGCAAATCCGGTAACTACTCGTCTTCCACCACTAACACTTTGGCCAAAGACGTTTTTAGGATTGTTTACAAGTTTTCCTTCAATTACCATTTGACTAGAAGTACCACCATCAAGATTAGCTGCATTATAAGCCCCATATAATTCTAAAGTTTCAACTACTTCTTTCATAGTTGGTCCACTTCCATGAGTTCCTTCAGTTGCTAAGAATAGAATTACGCCATCTTTTCTTTGAGCAATAGCAACACGAGCAGCCCTATCATAACCACCAACAGAAGAATTATATTTTATACTTTCACCATTAACAATTAAGAATGGTCCAAATTGCACACCATCACGCATCCCCATCTCAATAGCTTCTTCCCCTGTTGCATTGATAAGCAATAGTTTATTATCATTCGTAATACCAATAATATCTTGTTTAGAATTATCTTCAGCCCAAATTACTTTACCATCTTTAATAACATAACCAATTGGTGTATCACTACCCCAACCATCTAAATCTTTAAAACCTCCACCATTAATACAAACAACCCCACCATAACGGCTACACATCTTTGGAACTGTTTCTTGACCTGATCCGGTATTAAAAGTCTTACTAGTAATTAATCTAACTTTTTCTGGTTCATAAATAGCAACTAAATGAGCATTATATTTACCTACTTTAATATTTAAATATTTATAACTATCATCCTTATTATCTCTTTTTAAAATAGCTTCATCATATTCATTATCATAAGTATCTTTTTCCCCTGTATTAATAACAATATCATTTAAATCAATTTTTTCTGAAACAGGAATGAATTTATTTAAATCCATAATCTTTTGAACAGTATCTTCACTATAAAAAGTATAAGCAATATATTGATGAGATTTAGTTACCATAGCAGTATTAACAATTATATTTCGAAACTTTTCAAAAGGTCCATAAAACAATACAAAACAACTAATAGCACATAAATCAATTATAATAAATAAAATCGTTGTCTTACGCATCTTTACCCTCCACAATATATGGTGCTATTTTACTACCATTTCCACTTATAATCTTTAAATCTTTTGTTATTCCTAAACCAAAACGAACATTTCTTGAAACATCAACCTTACTAGTTAATAAACTACCATTATATAAATATACTTCTTTATCTTTAGTATCACTTAAATAATAATTTTTTAAACTATCATTAAATTTAAAATCATCAAGAGATAAAAGACCTATTTTACTAGTATTATCTTGAAAAGAAACATCAACTAATAACTTATCTATACCTAAACTTTCTACATAATTATCTAAATATTTTTTTAAAGAAGAATTACTATATTCATTACTAGTTTTATCAAAAATAATATTTTTTAAAACTTTATCACTTTCTACTTTATAGTAATTATCACCTATATCATAAACAATATAAATTTCATCATTAATATCTAAATAAGTACCAACTTTAATAGCTTGTTTATTCTCTTGTATTTGATAAGGGTTATCCTTTGTTCCATCACCACTTAATAAAACTGTTGAATTTTTTAAAGTAAGAACTGGTTTAACTCCATACATTTTAGTAGGACTACTATTAGCAACACTAATTCCACTAGTATGCCATACATTAGTTTTACCATGATTAGTAAGCCATAAATATTCTTTATCTTTAATTAAATACGTTTTATCATCACTAATACTATTTAAAAAATCACTAATACCTAATAATTTAACATAAGTATCATTAGAAGTTTTTTCACAAGTTACTTCACTTAATTCAGGAATAGTATCCGTACAAACACTAGATTTAACTAATAAATCTTTATCAATAATATTTAAAAATTTATCTTCTAAATACTTAGAAAGACTAGATTCCGAAAAATCTTTAATATCCGTATCCCATTCTTTTTTATTAATATAATCATCTAAAATAATTTCCATTGTTTTATCAGCATTAATACGAATAATTCGAAATAACATATTATCAACCAAAATATAATTATTAACATCAGATCCCTTATATAAATAATTACCACTACTTATATAAAGACCATCCCCTTCATAAACAATACTAGAACCAGTTATAATAGAAGATGCTAAATTAACTAAAGTTTCTCCACTTTCAGACTTAGGATTATAAATTTTATAATATTTAATAAGACGACTTCCATAATAAAAGCAACAACCAAGTACAAATAATAAACTAATTAAACAAAAAATAGTTTGAACTTTAGGTGCTTTAATTATCTTTTTCTTTTTTCTTTTTTTTACTTTTTTATTCTCTTCCATAACTACTCCTTAAACATCTAAATTATACAAAAAGATACAGTATATTTCAATAGTTTTAAAACTTAAAAAAAAGAAAGTGTCAAATATGTAAACTAAAGATGATAATCATAATTATAATCAAGTAACATATCTCTTAACTTTCTTAAACTATTTCTTTTTATAATATTTATATTTTCCCGAGTACATTCAAACGCTTCAGCTAATTCTTTTTCTTTATAAGCAGAACCATCTATTCCAAATAAATACTTAATAACTAATTCTTCACGAGTACTTAAAATAGAATAATTATTTTCTAAAATTTTTAATAATTCTTTTTTTAAATAATCATCTTCAAGATTAAAAGAACTAACTAATTCTTGTTGTTTTAATTCTTGAAAACTTAAACTTTCTTTCCATGATTGTAAATATTTTATTATTTCATTTTTAATAAAACGAGATGCATAAGAATAAAAATTAAATTCTTTATGCAAATTACATCTATCGATTGCTTTCATAAGTCCGATAATACCAACATCAACTAAATCTTCATAACTAAACATTCCATTTTGATTTAAAAAATCACAAAATCTTTCTTTAATAAGATATTCAACATACGGAATAGTTTTCATAATTAACAATTCACGATATTCTAAATTACCTTGAATATATAATTTCAAATACTTTAAAACTTCTTTATTAGATAACCAATCTTTATTCATAACCCCACTCCTGATTAGGTATTATAACATAAAAAAGCAGATATTTCTACCTGCAAATTTTTATCTTACGTTATGCATTAATTATTTTAAAAATAATTAACATTAATTCAGTAATAAAAACAATTACATAAGAATTAATTTCATAACTATAAGAAAATCACCTCCATTTAATAAATAATACTTTGTAAAACAGTGAGTTAAATATTATTTAAATTTCGATTATTTTACTTATCATGGACTCATTATAATCATACTATTAATAGATAACTTAGTCAATTAATAAAAATTAAGTTTTAAATATTTGACATATTTTGACATATATTATTCACTGATTTCAAATGGGTTATCTTTAGTTCCTTTTCCACCAGTTATTTTGATACTAGATTTTAGATTAATGGATGGACGACCCTCGCGCGCATTAGCCGGACTAAGGTTGTCGCTGTAACCGCCGCTGACATACCAGACCTGAAAGGTGTTATATGAATTCATTAACCACATATTACTTGATGATGAATATTCACTTCCTTGTCGACTGGCAAACATTTCGCCATATCTTGGTAATCCGACTAATCCTGTCCATGTACTCGTTGTCTTTTCACAATCTTTGGTGGTTACGGTATTACTAGCCGTAGCACATATTGATGCTTTATAACCTGTACTACCTGTATTTGTTCCTATATAATAGGTACTTTCGACTATCATATTTTGAGATGCAGAATCAAGGGCATTATACCAAGTATTATTCAAATAATAATCCCAGTAATCATCGCTCGTTCCTCCTCCATAGGTTACACTTGTTGAAAATTTTTTCGTTAACACAGTATTACTGGTATCTCTTACACAATCATTTTTATTTATCTTCGTTATATTATTTTCAATACTTACGATTCGATATAATTCATTATTAAAATTTACATATTCACCACTACTTCTGGTATTTAGTAAGGTTGTTCCGGCTGTTACTTCTTCTTTATCTCCTGCTATCGTGTAGGGATCGGTTTTTGTGCCTGATCCGCCAGATAATTGGATTCCAGATTTTAGATTAATAGATGGACGACCCCCGACCGTATCAGTCGGACTAGCGCCGTGGCCGTTACCGTCGCCGAGGACATACCAGACGTTCGAGGTGTTATATGGATTCAAAAGCCACCAATAATAGTGTATATATAAATAACCACTTCCATAACTGGTATTTTTATAACTCATATAGTATTCATAACTATTTAATAAGCCTACGGGCGAAATTATTGTTGTTACTCCTTCAGCTCCTTCCGTTATTTTGGTTGAAATAATACTGGTTGTCATGCTATTCCATTTACTATCTGTAACAATAATATTTTCATAGTTATATAAGGTATCTAAAAAATCTTCATTTAACCATTGATACATATAAGATTTATTTTCGTTATCAGTATAGAAGTTAACATTACTACCATAAGATATAGCTGTAATTTGATCATCGGTTATCATTTTCATTGTTCCATCTGGGTAAATAGCTGTTATTCTCCATAGTTTTCCTGAATACCAAACATAGTTAAAATTAATGCAAGTTTTAGTTCCAGAAATATAAGTTATGCCATCTTCTTCGACTTTAGTTTTGCATGATGAATCACTTGGATTATTAACACTTTCAATGATTGCATTTTTAATTGGTACGCTTAAAGTAGTATTTACTTTTAATTCTAATACTTCATCTAAAGGAATTGGATAGTTAGCTAGTCCTCCTTTGGTACCTAGTTTAATCGTTAAATCATTTGATCCTAGATTAGTAAAAGTAAATTGTAGTTGCTTTGAAGAAGTCATATTGGCTTCGACAATATCATCTGTAAAAGTTGTAGTTGATGTAACATTAAAGGGTGAAATTCCACTTATTACTTCATAATACATTTTATAACCTATTTCATTTGTTAATTCGGTTGTTAAATTAACTGTAACTGTGATATTAGAATTAGTAGGAATAGTGAATGTATTATTTTCTTGATCAACTATATTTGTTGTTATATCAATGGTTGCTGTTTTAATTACTACTACCCCATTTTTTATAACACTTACTTCGTAATATGCATAAGAAGTATATAAACCTATGGTTATTACATAAACTAGTAATAAAAAGATTATTAAATATTTATTTAATTTTATTTCTTTGTTTAACATAGTTTTCCTTTCTGTAAAAAAGCAGCTTAAAATATAGAATTATATTCTAAACATGCTTTTTTATTAATGTTTTTTATTTTTAAACTAGAAAGTGCTGTGATATATATAGTATTATAAGGATTTACACACGAATTAAACATATATATCACTTACCTTTCTATTTTTATTACAACTTAATAATAGCATTTTTGTTATTAAATTTCAAGTATTTTATTCTTCATGAAGACCTATTACATTATCAATAGGAATGGACATAATTAAACCTCTAGCTTCAGTTTTTACTCCCGTTTCTTTATTAATACTTTCCATGACTTGTTTTTTTATTTCTTTAGGAACTATATTTAAAACAATATCTTTCTCTGGTTCAATAGTTAAATTAGCTAAAATTGTTCTAGAACTTCCTAAACTTCTTCCATAAATAACTGTCCCACCGGTAGCTTTTTCTTTTTTAGCTGCTTGCATAACTAAATCACTATAACCTTCTTTAACAATTGTTATAATTAATTCATATTCATCCTTATTTTCCATCATATCACCTTCTTTATCTAAGATATCCTTGATAAATTTATTAGAACTCATTAAAGATATAGTAAATCCTATACCTTCACCTATTTGTTTTAAATTTAATTTAGTTTCTAATTCTTGTAATACTTTTTCTTCAATAGTACTTGGTATTAAAGAAAAATATAAACTTTTTTTAACTTTATCTAAACCAAAATAAGTTAATAAACTTAAAGAAGCTGTTCCACTTCCATAAGTCATGACATTAAAATTTAATTTATATTTTTTTAAAATATTTTTTAATTTTTTTTCATTATTATAAATCATTACTAAGAGTTTAATCATACTTCACCATAATCTATTATTTTATCATCTAAATATTTTGTATTATCGTTTTTAACTTCAATATTATAAATCATACCTACTATTTCTAAGATAATAATAGGAATAACACTTATTAAAGCCATTACCCCAAAAGCTTCATTTAAATAATTATTGCTAATAATCGAAGCAACACCAATTAATAAGGGAAGTAAAAAACTTGATGACATGCTACCCGTTACTACTCCACCTGCATCAAATGATAAACCTAAAAAATTAGTTGGGGTAAAAAAAGCAAAGAAAATAGCTAGAAAATAAGTTGGTATTAAAAATATCATAACGGAATAACCATTTAAAACTCGAAATAAAGATAACATAAAAGAAATAGAAACACCAATACATAACCAAGTTTCTAAGAATTTATCTTTAATTCCTCCATTAGTTACTTTATCAACATAACTTACTAAGACCTTAACATTAGGTTCAATTTTAGCAATAAGAAAGCCGAAAATACCACCTATTAAAATAATTATTATTTTGTTAATATTACCTAATTTACTACCTAATAGATAAGCTAATTTAAAAAAACCAACATCTCCACCTGTTAAAAATAAAGTAATACCAACTAAAACCATGATTAAACCTATCATAATTTTTCTTTGTTCTATTTTCTTTTTCTTAGTTTTTCTAGTTAAAACTAAATAAAATATTACTAATAAAGATAAAGACATAAATACTTGATAAAAATTAGTCCATAAAGTTTCTAAGAAATCTAATTGTTTTAAAATAGGATCAGAATCATACATTATATTTGGTTTATATATTAAACTTAATATTAAAATCATTAAAATTGGTCCAATCGCACAAAAAGATAAAATACCAAATTCACTGGAATCTTTTCTTTTCATTTTTGAAGCTAAATTACCACCAAATGCTAAAATAAAAGGAGCAGAAATAGCTCCTACTACGACACTTCCCATATCAAATGCAAATGGAACTACTTGAAAATTACTAATTGTTAAAACAAAGAAAATTAATAGATAACTAATAATAATATAATATCTTAAATTAATTCTTTTTAATATTCGATACATCGCTAACATTAAAAATATTCCAATTGAAATCGAAACACTTATTAATAATATACTAGTTGGAATATTACCAGCTTCATAACCAATAGTTAAAAACTCTGGTTCTAATAAAGTAATAAAAGTTCCTAAAAGTAAACTAACTATTAAAATTAAAATAATATTTTTCTTTTTTATTAAAAGATTACTAATATTTTTACCCATTTCATTTAAAGAAATATCTGTTCCCGTTGTAAATAAAGTTAATCCCATAATTACTAATAAAGAACTACTTAAAAATCGAATAATAGTACCTATATCTATTTTTAGTATTATACTTAATATTAAAACAAATATAATAATCGGTAATATTCCTTTAATTACTTTTTTTAAATTTAAAATAATACTATCTGTCATAGATCACCTATTTATTAAAGAATAATCTATATAAACCATTTTGTCTTTCAACTAAAGATTCGCATTTAATATCTTTATTAATATTTTTATATGCTGTTTTTAAAATACCATTTATGTTACCATTTGTTATTAAATATCTTTTTTTCGTAATAAAATCATCAACAAAAGCAAATGGTACTTTACCACTAAAAATTACTTGACAAATATTATTTTTTTCATTCATCATTACTTTCGATATTCCATATAAAGAAGATACAATAATCGAATATTTACTACCTGACATATTATCATATACTATTTTTAAATAACTATCGATTTCTTTTAATTTATTTTTTAATTCTAAAGTGTTTTTAGCATCTTCTATATCAAAGTTTAAAATAATTAAATCTTGTTTAGCATTTATAATAATATTACCTAATATACTAGGATTAGCAATTATTTCTTGTATATCAAGATAAGTTAATAAATTACTTGCTTCATTTCTTAAACCATTACAAAAGTAATTAATAATATTTACTTGTTCTTTTTTACATATTATTAAACCTGTACTATTAATTTTTTCTAAATTTTTTACTAAGTAATTATTGGCAGTACCAGCTTGATACATATAAGGAATATTTAAATTACTAGTAACATTAAATAGTGAATAATAAGTAAAATTATTATTAGTATCACCAAATTTAATAGCCGATAAAGTATTGAAAAAATTAGTTAAATTAATATTATCATAATTATAAATAAAGAAAGTATCATTTTGGGTTAATTCAAAATTAGAATTAACTATAAATGGTTTACAATCTCTTGGTAATACTTTAGTTCCATATAAAACATCAAATTTTTGAGTAAATGATTGCCATTTTTCGCCTACTTTAGTTATAAACATTTTGAAGAAGAAATTCATATCAACTTGTTTAGCTTCATTATCAACAGAAGATAATCCTAGAATAAAACCAATAGGAGCAATATTTGAAAATTCTATATTTAATTTACTAAATACTTCAGCTAATTTTTTATAATCTGAAATATTATTACTAGAAATAATAAAATGTAAATATATTTTTTTACTGCTATTAGGATCTAATATTTTTAAAGTTTCTTTTAAGTGATCAATTAATTTAAAACTAGTATCAGCTAAAGCAAAGATATGTAAATTACCTTTTTTAGTTTCAATATCTTGTTTTACTTTTAATAAAGTAGGATTAGTTTGTAATTTTTTATCTTCTATTTGTTCATCAAGAATACTATAATTATATAATTCGTTTATATCTAAACTCATATTACGGTAACCATCATAGTAATTATTAACATTTGATTCAATCGTAGAAAATAAATATTTTTTTGTTATTTCATCAAAAGTTGGCATTAAAGAAGAATCATAAATAGAATAAGATTCTTTTCTTTCAATACCAAAACCATTCATTAAAAATAAGACTGTTTTACGATTCATAATATCACCCTTTATTCTTAAAAATATTGTATCATAAAAAAAGCAAAAAAAAAATGATTTTAGTTATTTTTTTTAATATAAATCATTTTTTTAACATCATCAATAGATTCTTCAGGAATAATAACTTCTTCGATATCTCCTAATTGAATATTTTTATCTATTTCATCTTTAAAAGTACTAAATATTGTTTTAATACCTCTAGCTCCTTCATTTTTTTCTTTAACTCTTTTAGCTAATTTTTGAGCAAATCCTTCAGTTATATTTAATTTTATACCACTTATTGCATAAGATTTTTTGCATAAATTAATATAACCATCTTTTGAATCTTTTACTATATTTAATAAAACTTCAGTTGATAAATCATTTAATTTAATTTTATGAGGTATTCGAGCTATAAATTGTTTATCATAACCATATTCATATAAATCAGCATTCGTAATATTATAATCTATTTCTTTTTGATCATTTTTTATATTTTGAAATCCTAGCCCAGTACTTTTCTCTTTTTTGATTCTTTTCTTCACAATTTCTTCTAAGCCATCAAAAGCACCTGTTCCTATAACAAATAATCCGGAAGAATCAAATTCGATTTCTTGTTGATTTCTAGTTGTTAAAGTTCTTTGATCGCCTTCAATAATAGTTAATAAATCATTTTGAACAGCCATACTCATATCAAGATTATTTGGATCATTACCCTTTCTAATTTTATCTATTTCATCAATATATAAAATACCTTGTTCAGCTCTTTTAATATTTCCTTTAGCAACATCAACCAAATCAAGTAGCATATTATCGACACTTTCACCAATATAACCAGCTTTAGAATATCTAGTTGCTATTTCTCTTTTATAAACAAGATTAAAAATCCTTGCTAAATTTTCAACAATGGCAGTTTTTCCAACACCTGTACTACCAATAAACAACACATTTTCTTTTAATTGTTTTAATTCATGATTAGAAAAACCTTTATATTTATTAAAAATATGATTATAAAAAGCATTTACCAAAGAAAAAATAGCTTCATCTTGACCTTTAATATTTTGTTTAATTAAGTTAACCGTATCGAAAACTGTTAAATCATTAATAGTTCTTTTTATTAAATCAACTTTTAAATTAGTATCAACTAATGGATTAGATTCCTCTTTATCTTCATATTCTTTATAATCTTCATAATAATCATCTTCATCATAAAAAGATGTCCCGATTTTTAAGTTATCTATATCTTGACTAGTAAATACAATATTTTTCTTCATCATTTTAGAACTAGTTGATAAATACTTAATAACTCTTAAAATACCGGTAAAACCTTCATTAAATCGTAAACCTTTTTTAATTAATTCAGAATAAAAATCATCACTAAAAGTAATATTTTTACCTGCATTTTTATAAACTTCTTGTAAAGCATATAAAGGTGATAAATCAGGATCTTTTAAAATTTCTAAAGCTAATTTTTTAGTCATTTCATGCATATAAATTATTTCATCATCAAAACAATCAATTATTATATTTGATGTTAAACCTAATTCAGCTAAATCAAGATTATTAACTTTTGAATAATGCATATTATCATCCGATTTTTCTTTAGTATAATCCATATCAATTATACAAATATGAGTTAAAAAAGAAGCATCAAATGTTCTTATTGCCCCATCTTTAGTAGCAAGATTAATTATTTTTTCATTTATTATATTTCTTAATTCTGATAAATAAATATTAACTGTTTCAAAATCAGTATCTTCATAACTAGATGATAAAGCATTAATACCATCGTAAATAACAATTCCTCGCATAGCTAAAAAGATATTATTATTCGAAACTACTAATAATTTCTTAATAATTTCTACTATATCGTTTGTTAAATCACCAGTTAATTTATATTCAATAGTGGGAATATCTAAATTTTCTTTTAAAGATTCTTTAATAGTTGTTTTTCCTGTTCCATAAGGACCCATTAATAAAATATTACTCTTATTATTTAGAATATGCGTTTTATTTAAATCTGATTGTAAAAACATTTGATTATTATAAATTTTTAATAATATTTGATCAATTACATCATTTTGTCCTCTTAATGCTGTTTTCAAACTTTCGCTTGTTTCTTGTAAAGATTCTTCTAAATTATATTCTGGTATTAAATCAAAATCATGAAATTTTTCATAAAAAGTAGCAGCTATTTTACCATTTTGAAATGGATCATTAATATAAACTAAAGATTTATCTTCAATTGTAAAAAAAGCTGTTTGATAAAAATTATCTTCTTCATATTCTTCTTTTGTAATATCTTTATAAACTAAATCACTAGTATTAATATTATCTATACTAGTTATTTTATAATTTTGATATGGTCCTTCAATTATTTCAACCATTTTATCATCAATTTCTTTTCCTTTAATTTTACCTACTACTTGTAAATAAATATTTCCTTCAATTATTAACTTTCTAAATAAAAAACCAAATTTCATAAGTACCTCCTAGGAATTATTTTATTAAATTTATATTTAGTTTTAAAGTTAATTGACACTTTTAGATAAAAAAACTTGGAAAAAATCCAAGTTTCTATGAATAAAACATAACTAACCGTTTTAAAAGACTATAATCAAATTTTTCATAGTTACATTTATATTCATCATTTATAATTAAGGTAGGAGTTTGTAGTACTTTATATTTTCTTATATTATTTTTATCATTCATCTCTAATATAGAAATATCTAATTTTTGTTTTTTAGCAATTCTTTTTAAATCTTTTTTAATTTTTGTACCTTCAGGGGTATCAGCTCCAATTATTTTTATCTCGATATTATCCCTCCTTTCATTTATAATTATAGTTTTTTTATATGTAATTATCATGATAGTAATATGAAATTATGATGAAATTTAAAAAAAGTTAAAAGAATTATAAACATCTATTATTTTTTGATAATATTCATATAGTTTTAATGCAACAAAAATAATTAAAATAATAGTTATAATTGCTTTTATAAGTCCTACTATTTTTCTTCTTCTTTCTTTATTTTCTAATGCTGTTACTCTTTTTTTTAATACTTCTATTTCTAATTTTAAATTTTTATTTTCTTCCATATCTATTTTCCTTTATAATAATAACTTGAATTTAAGTAAGTAGTTTTGATTAATTCATCATTATAATAAGTATCTAAATAAGTTTTATAAGCAAGATTTCCTATTTTAACACTTCTTGGTTGATAACGATATCCTTTTTCAATTATATTTTCATTCGACCAAAAATTAACAATTAATTTGCCATTATCAGCACTAGCTTCTATATAAATGGGATATTTACTATTATTTTTAAAACGAAAATCGGTCGTATTACTATAAACAGTAGCATCCATTCCATAATCAACATAAGGAACCATAGCTCCATGATTTAATCTTTCTACTATTGGTAAATTAAGAAGTAAAGCAGCATTGTAAATAGTTGTTGAGACTTGACATACCCCACTACCAACATATTCTCCATAAAATACATAACCATTAGGATAACCATAAGGTCCAACTGTTTTATAAAAGGAAAATATCTCATTTGGATAAACAATTTTTCCATTTAAACGTTTAACAGCTTGTCTAATATTAATACTTCTTCTTTGATATTCTAAATACTCTGTTGTAAAACTCGAAACTTTAGAATTAATAACATTTAATCGATTATCCGTTTTAACTACATCACCTTCTAAAGTAATATCTTGATTATCATTTTGTAAACTTTGAATAATTAATTCTTTTAAATTACTTGTATCAAGTTTAAAACCATCTAAACCTTTCTTATAATTAATATTACCATTAATAATTTGCAAACTTTCTAAAGTTGGTTCAACTTCTGTTTTACTTTGTAATTCTGTTAAAAATACTTGATATCTTGATTCATCAAATTGATAATTAATAACTAATTTAGTTTCTTTTTTAAAAAATATTTCATATATTTTTTTAAAACCATTTAATTTCTTATATTTAGTTAATTCTTCTTTAACATTTTTAGTATTTACAGATAAACCAGTTTGTTCATAGGTATAAGTATAAGAATCATTTGTATTATTAAAGTGTATTTCTTTAGTTAAACCATCATCTATAGTTTTTAAATAATTATTAACTTCTTCATAACTATTTCCTTCGATTAATTTATTATCTAAATAAGTACGAGGATAAATATGATTATTATAGTAAAATATAATTGCATACATAGATCCAACTAAAAGATAACAACAGGTAAATACAACAATAAGTATAATTGTTCCAATACCTAATTTAACTTTTTTACTTTTAATTTCTTTATTTAATATTTTTTTAGTTTTATTAACTTTTTTACTACTTGAATCATCATAATTTAAAACTTTTTTATTATTAGTTTCTTTATTTAAAAAACTACGACACATTTTTGTTTTAGAAAAAGATGTATTATGTTTAATTTCATAATTAATAATTTTATCTAAAGTTATTTTATCTTTTTTCGATAAATATTCATATAATTCTTTATTTTTATTTTGTAATATTAAAGTATTTATTATTAAAGATAATAACTCAGGATTTTTAAGTCGATATTTATTTTTAAATATTTTTGTTTGTTTTAACTTATTTATTAAATCAAATACTTCGATAATATCATTATCATGATAAATTAAATTAGTTACAATGACATTTAAGGGATATTGATTAAGTAATTGTTCTAAATAATTTAACTTTTCTTGAAAACTAAATTTATTAAAATTAGAATCAAATTCTATTTTCATACTTACCTCTTTATTCTAAATAAATTCTAACAAAGTTTTATATATTTGTAAATAAATTTAAAATAAGATTTTTTACTTGACATGTTTTCTTTTTCTTAGTTTTAAAATATCAAATGGTAATACTGCTAATAAAGTAAGTATTATTATATATAACCAATATTTAAATGCTAAGGGATAAGTATTAGCTACTTTATTAAAAAATGGTAAATATATATAAAGTAATAAACCAATAATAATACCAAAATTAACTATAATAGATACTTTATCTTTAAAACTAGTAATTAAATTAGTTAAAGTTGATTTATCATTTTTTAATTGATGAGCAATTAACATAATTGATAAAACGAGAATAGAATAAGAAATAGTAATAGAAATATTTGTATTTAGATTATTTTTAATCAAATAGTAATATGTTAAAAAGACAATACTAAATATTAATAATCCTTGTAATATGCTTAAGATAGTATTTTTTAAATTTAAAATTGGTTCTTCTATTTTTCTTGGTTTATCTTTCATAATATCATTTGTTGGTTTTATTCTTTGGAATATAATTGATGAAGTTGGATCAATTAATAATTCTAGTAACATAACATGAATTGGTAATAATAAAGTTGGAAGTTTAAATATAGGAACAAATAAAGATAGAAGAGCTATTGGAATATGAATTGCTATTACGTATGATATAGCTTTTCTAATATTAATATAGATATTACGACCATTTTCAATAGCTTTAATAATTGTATTAAAATTATCATCTAATAGAATTAAATCAGCTGATTCTTTAGCTACATTAGTTCCTCTTTGCCCCATAGCAATTCCTACATTGGCTTTTTTTAAGGCCGGGGCATCGTTTACACCATCACCTGTCATAGCTACTATTTGCTTATTTTTTTGTAAAGCATTAACTATTCGCATTTTATGATTTGGATAAACTCTGGCGAAGATATTAACTGTTTTTACTTTTTCAAATAATTCTTCATCACTCATTGCTTCTAATTCAGCCCCCGTAATTACTTCATCATAATTTTCAAGATTAATTTTTTTCGCAATTCCTTTAGCTGTTTCCCCATTATCACCAGTAATCATAATAACTCTAATTCCAGCTGAATAACATTTTTCTAAAGACGTTTTAACACCATAACGAGGAGGATCATATAAAGCAACTAAACCTTCAAAGGATAATTTAGCTTCATATAAACTATTAGGAATTTCTATTAAATCAGTTCCCCTAGCCACTGCTAATACACGAAAACCTTCTTTGGAAAATTCCATTATTTTATCTTCAATACTTTTATAATCTTCTTCACTTAAATTACAAAGTGGTAAAACACTTTCATAAGCACCTTTTACACATAATAAGTGATTATCCCATACTTGTCCCATCATTTTTGTTTCGGAAGTAAAGGCAAATTCTTTGGTAATAATCCCTTCTGTATTTAATTTCTGTTTATCTTCGCAATAATCTTTAATAGCTATTTCCATTGGATCATAAGCAACTTTTGGACAAGCTAAGTATAATGTTTCTAAAAAACTTGGAGTAAAAGCATAAACATCTTGGACTTCCATTTTATTTTCGGTTAAAGTTCCCGTTTTATCCGTACATAAAACATTAACTGCTCCTAAAGTTTCAATGGCTTTCATGTTTCTAGTTAAAGTTTTTTCTCTAGTTAATTCCCATGCACCCATAGCTAAAAATACAGTTAAAATAACCGGTATTTCTTCCGGAATAGTTGCCATAGCTATCGTAATACCTGCTAAAATTGCTTCAACTATTTTTTTAGAAAATACTAATTCAGGATGATTTAAATAAGTAATTATAATAGTTAAAAGAAAAATAATTGCACTAATGATAGTACAAGCAAAGATTAATTTATTAACTTGACGTTCTAAAGGTGTTTTTTCTTTTTTAACTGAAGATAGAGACGTTCCGATTTTTCCTAATTCAGTTTTATTACCAACAGCAATTATTTCAATTATCCCCATGCCATTAGTTACATCTGTTCCGGAATAACATATATTTAATTTAAAATGATTATCTTTATCTTCTTCTATAGTTTTATAAACTACTTCTGATTCCCCAGTTAAAGATGATTCATTAATCCCTAAACTTTGAGCATATAATACTTTTCCATCAGCTGGTACTTTATCTCCTTCTTCTAAAATTACTTTATCACCTACCACTATTTCTTCACTAGAAACAACCATTCTTTTTCCATTTCTAATCACATTAACATTTAAAGAAGATAATTTATTTAATTCTTCTAAAGCTTTATCAGTTTTTGCTTCTTGAATAAATTCAATAAAACAAACAGCCACGACAAAAACAAGCATAATTATGCCATCGCCATATTCACCTACAATAAAATAAACACTAGCAGCAATTATTAATAATAAAAACATAGGTTCTTGAAATATACTAAGTATTTTTAATATTAAAGGTTCTTTTTTCTTTTTAATTAATTCATTAGAACCATTACTTTCTCTTGATAAAATTACTTCTTCATCAGTTAATCCCTTTATATTTTCTAAAATTTTCATAATAACACCTTAATTCTTAATCATAATATATATATGTATTTTAAATATATACTTGTACATTATAGCACAAAACAAAATAAATATTATAAATATTTCCAAAATTGTATAAATACCTACCCTTATTTTTAATTATTTCATAAATTACTTTAGGTGGTGTATTATGCAAGATAATATCTTATCAATTAGAAATTTAAGTAAAACTTATCATGATATTCAAGGAGAAACAGTGGCTATTCGTGATTTAAATATAGATATTAAAGATAAAGAAATTGTTGCTTTAGTTGGTCCAAGTGGATGTGGTAAATCCACTCTTTTAGGCATACTTGCTGGGTTAGAAAAAGAAAGTAATGGTTCTATTCTTTTTAATGGAAGAAAAAAAATTGGTTTTATGTTGCAAAGTGATTCATTATATCCTTGGTTAACTGTTTTAGAAAATAGTTTAATTGGTTTAGAAATAGAAAAAAAATTAACTAAAGAAAATATAAAAAAAGTACATAAATTATTGGATAAATATGGTCTTAATGATTTTAAAGATAAATATCCTCGTAGTTTATCTGGAGGAATGAAACAAAGAGTTGCTTTAATTAGAACACTTGCTACCAATCCTGATATTCTACTTTTAGATGAACCTTATAGTGCACTTGATTATCAAACTAGACTAGCTTTATCAGATGATTTATATCGAATTATAAAAGAAGAAAATAAAACTGTTTTAATGATTACTCATGATATTGCTGAAGCTATCTCTATGGCTGATCGAATTATTGTTTTGACAAAAAGACCATGTCAAATAAAAAACATTTACAATGTCAACTTAACTAATAAAGGATATCCTATAGAAAATCGTAAAGCACCTGAATTTAGTTATTATTACGATAAGATTTGGAGGGATTTAGATGTCAATATACAGTAAAGAGCATGAATTATTTTTAAAAAAAATTAAAAGAAAAAAATGTCTAGTTTACTTAACTCAATTATCAATTATTATAATTTTCTTTTTAATTTGGGAAATCTTAAGTAGATTACATATTATTAACACTTTTCTTTTTTCTTCTCCAAGTAATATTTTTAAAACTATTACTAATTTAATTAATACTAATAACTTTCTAAATCATATCTTAGTTACTTCAAAAGAAATATTAATTAGTTTCATACTATCATTTATAATTGGTTTTTTAATAGCAACTATCCTTTGGTGGAATAATTTTATAGCCAAAGTAGTTGATCCTTATTTAACTATTTTAAATTCTTTACCAAAAGTAGCTCTTGGTCCTTTAATAATTATCTGGGTTGGAGCTAGTTCTAATTCTATAATATTCATGAGTTTAATGATTTCTACTTTTATAACAATCATTAACCTTTATACTAGTTTTATAAGTACTGATAAAAACTATATCATGCTTTTAAAAAGTTTTAAGGCAACTAAATATCAAATATATCAAAAAGTAGTTTTAAAATCTAATTTAAAAAATATTCTAAGTACTATGAAAATTAATGTTAGTATGAATTTAATAGGTGTTATCATGGGAGAATTATTAGTATCAAAATCTGGTCTTGGTTATTTAATTATGTATGGTTCTCAAGTATTTAATATAAATTTAGTAATTACTTCTATTTTTATCTTAGCTATTATTTCTAGTATTCTTTATTACTTAATTAATTATTTTGAAAAGAAAATAGACTATTGATATTTTTAAAAACAACCTTTATAATATAGAAAAGGAGTTGTTATGGTAGTAGATCAAATGTTAAATAGAATTATCCATGAATTAAATGAATCTTTTTTAAATAGTAATAATAAAAACATAGATATTACTTTTGATATAATTGAAAATCATGTTTTTATCTTTATAAAAACTAATAATGGTCTTTCTTTAAAAAAAGTTGATTTAAAAATAAATAAAGAAGATTTAGGAACTTTTTATATTCAATTATATGAAGAACTTAAAAATTATTATTTAACTAGTCCTATTGTTTCAATTAGTATATATCAAAATACTAATTTAGCTTATCCTGATAATTACTTTTTAGCAATGGTTTTAAAAGAAGTTCATCAAAATAAGTTAACCATTGAATTTAAAGATCAGGGATTAGAAAAAGAAGCATTAGAAACAATTAAGAATAATTGGATTAATTTAGTAAATGAAGAAAAAATGAAAAAAATGAAATAATTTTAAAATTTATTTCATTTTTATTTATTTGAATATTCATAATAATATTCTTCAAATGTAATATTTTTTTCTTTAATAAACTTTGCTACTTCTATTCCAACATATCGGTAATGCCATGGTTCATATATGTATCCTGTAATATCTTCTTTATCCTCTGGATATCTTAAAATAAAACCATATTTGTAAGCATTTTCTTGCATCCAAATAAATTCTTTAGTTTTATCAAAATCTGTATAACTAGTTTTTATATTATCTATATCAAGTGCTAATCCTGTATGATGTTCAGAAAAACCGGGTCTTGCGGAATAAGTATCGGCTTTATTAACACCATCTCTAAATGAATAATTATTATATAACATATCTTGATATTCATAAGTTCGATAAGTAGAAATAGCTCGAATATTATATCCTTGTTTTTTAGCATCATCAGCCATTTTCACAAAAGATAACATACATTCATTTGTTAAATACATACCATTAATAGCATATTCTTTAACTTCTACTAAATCAGGTTTAAAATTCTTAGAAACATAATTATATTTATTAACAAGCATTAATAAATTAAAACTATCTACTTCCTTAGTATGGGTATAAAAACTATAATCAAGATTCATATTAACTCTTAAAACAATATCATGATAAGAATAATTATTATTTTCATAATATTTTTTATATCTTTCTAAATTAGTTTCTTTATAAAAACTAAATTCTTGATAAGGATTAATATCTTTTTTATTACTACTATTTTTAGTTAAAGTTAATAAACTAAAAGTAATAATTAAAACGATAAAAATAATTAAAATATAAATTTCTTTCTTCATACTTATATTATACTATAGTTTTTTAAAAAAAGAAGAGAATTGTATTTTTTTACTATATAAGTTATAATACTAATATATTTAATTGAGGTGTATATGAACGATTTTAATTATAAAAAATCACTTGGTCAAAATTTTTTACAAGATAAAAATATTTTAGAAAATATTGTTAAGTGTGCTAATATAACTGATAATGCTTTAACAATTGAAATAGGTCCTGGAAGTGGTAATTTAACTAAAGAAATAGCTAAAGTATCAAAACAAGTTTTATGTTATGAAATAGATGAAAGATTAGAAATGGTTTTAGATGATAGTTTAAAAGAATATCATAACATTAATATTATCTTTGCTGATTTTTTAAAAAGAGATATTAACTCAGATATTAGTAAATATGAATATGATAATCTTTATTTAGTAGCTAATTTACCATATTATATAACTACTCCTATTATTGAGAAAATAATAGCAACTAATTTACCATTTAAGAAAATAGTTATTATGATTCAAAAAGAAGTTGGAGAACGTTTTAATGCTAAACCTGGTATGAAAGAATATAACTCTTTAACAGTTTATTTAAATTATTATTTCAATTTAAAGAAAGAGTTTATAGTATCAAGAAATTGTTTTATACCTAAACCTAATGTTGATAGTATTGTTATATCTTTAGAAAAAAAGAAAGATTTATTAGCATTAAAAAGTATTGATAAATTTAATAAATTATTAAAAGATTCTTTTAAATTTAAAAGAAAAACTATTAAAAATAATTTAAAAAATTATGATTTAACTAAAGTAGAAGAAATATTAACTAAATATAATTTTAATTTAAATACAAGAGCTGAAGAAATACCTTTAGAAGTGTTTGTAGAACTTGCTAATAATCTAAATTAGACTTTTTAAGTCTTTTTTTATTGGGAATAAATGGTTTAATAAATGTCGAATAAAAAGGGATAATTATTTTCTAAAGAGTAATTTTTTTTAAACAATTGACATATATTTTTTTGGAGATGATTATATGCCATTTAATATAGGAGACTTAGTTACTCGTAATTCTTATAATAATGATACTATTTTTAAAATTATTGATATTGATTCGGGAATTGCTATTTTAAAAGGAGTTAATATTCGTTTATTTGCTGATAGTGAATTAGCAGATTTAAAAAAAGTAGAAATTAATAATAATATATACGACGATCAAACATTTTTAGATAGATTTGATGTTAAATTAGATCGAAATGAATATTTTTATTTACCAGGTAAAGTTTTACATATAGATGGAGATGAAGATTATTTACAAAGATGTATGGATTTTTATAAAAAAGTTCATGTTAAAGCTATTGGTTTTAAATCCAAAGAAGATGAAATTAGTAATCATATTAAAAATTTATTAGAAGAATATAATCCGGATATTTTAGTTATAACTGGACATGATGCTTATTATAAAAGACTTGGTGATGAAAGTAATAATAATAATTATAAAAATACAACTAATTTTATTAAAGGTGTTAAAGAAGCTAGAAAATATGAATCGCATGATAATTTAATTATTATTGCTGGGGCTTGTCAATCTAATTATGAAGAATTAATTAAAGCCGGAGCTAATTTTGCTTCTAGTCCGAAAAGAATTAATATTCATGCCTTAGATCCAGCTATTATTGCTTCAAGTGTAGCTTTAAGTGATAAAAATAAACCTATTGATTTATTAGGTATTTTAGAAAAAACCAAATATGGAGCGAGAGGAATTGGCGGAATTATTACAAATGGTACTATGTATGTGGGGTATCCAAGATGATTAGTAAAATTAAAAATGATTTAGAAAATCAAAAGGGAAAAATCTTGCATTTTCGTTTTAATGGAGCCAGAAATCAAATAGAAGAATTTGATGGTAGTATTGAAAATACTTATAATTTTATTTTTACTGTTAAAACCATTGGTGATAAAGAAAGAATTAAATCTTTTACTTATAGTGATATTTTAATTGAAAATTTGGAAATTATTGATTAAAAAAAAGAACTTTCGTTCTAATCTTTAGGTCTAAAAAACAAAGAGAAAATAAAAGCAAAGAAAATAGCAGAGGTTATACCAGATGCTGTTAAATTAAACATTCCCATAGCAAGTCCGATAAAACCATTTTCCGTTACGCCAACCATTCCTCCATGAATCAATAAATGTCCAAAAGAAGTAATTGGTACTAAAGCTCCAGCTCCAACATGAGCAACTATCAAATCATAAATATTAAAAATATCTAAAGCTGCTCCAATTATTACAAATAAACTAGTAATATGACCAGGAGTTAACTTAGTATTATCTAAGATTAATTGACCTATTAAGCAAACAAATCCTGCAAATAAAAAGGAATATATATATATCATTCGACACTCTCCAAACTAATAGCATGGGCTATACTTAAAATATTTTCTTTTTGAAAAACCATGGTTGGATTAAATAATGCTCCGGTTGCTACATATAAAACACGTTTTAATTCTTTATTTTGAAGTTTTTTTATTATATCGGAATAGACTACAAGAGCACTGCAAACTGGACCTGATCCACCGGCTTGAACATCTTTTTGTTCTTCTAAATCATATAACATAGTTCCACAATCGTTATATTTATTAGAAATATCGATGCCGTATTCCGTTTTCATGAAATCAATCAAAATTTCTTTACCATAGATACCTAAATCACCAGTTAAGATTAAATCGTAATCATCAACTGTTTGATCTAAATTATTTAAATGATCATTGATAGTATTAGCAGCAGCTGGAGCCATAACTGCACCCATATCCATAGGATCAGTTTGATCATAATCTTGGACAATTCCAATAGTTGAACTAGCAATTCTTACTTTACTTTTTTTGGTTGTTAAATAACAACTTGCTCCACCTGTAGCTGTAAAAGTGGCTGTTCCTGGTTTTGGTGCCCCATATTCCGTTGGATTTCTAAATTGTTTCTCGGCTACCATATTATGACTGCTGACACTGACTACTACTTCATCACAAGTTTTACTTTCTAAAAAATTAGAAGCCATAATTAAACCTTCGGTATTAGTAGCACAAGCAGAATAAATTCCTAAAAAAGGTCTTTTTATTTTACCTGCGGTATAAGAACTAGTAGCTATTTGATTTTGTAAATCTCCAGCTATAAATAAATCAATATCACTTTTATCTTTTTTTAATTTATTTAAAAGAATATCAATACTATCGGTCATTAGTTTAACTTCAGCTGTCTCTAAACTATCCGTTCCAAAATACATATCTTCATAACTACGATCAAATCTTTTTGAAAGTGGTCCTTTAGCTTCATATGGACCTACTACAGTTGAAACATCAGCTATATAAACATCTTTATATTTCGTTGTCATTAAGCACCTCCCATAATAATAAGTCGTATAAAACCAAAGATATAAGCAGATACTACTCCATATAAAATAACCGTACCAGCTAATTTAAACATATTAGCCCCAAGGCCTGTAACTAGACCTTCTTTTTTATATTCAATCGCCGCACTTGTCATCGAATGAGCAAAACCTGTAATTGGAATAATAAGTCCACATTTAGCAAATTTAACCCATTTATCAAAGAATCCTAAAGCGGTAAATAAGCTTGCTAAAAAGATTAAAGTAATAATCATAAAAATAGAAGCATCAGCTCTTGAAATATCTAAATAATAACCATAAAATTCTACTAATAACTCACCTATTACTCCAATTATTCCACCTATTAAAAAAGCAATAACCGCATTCTGACCTCTTTTTTCTTGAGGTCTATGATCATAAACTAATTTATCATATATTTTTTTCTCCATATCGTCACCAATTATATTATTGGTATTTTTTAGAAATTTATACAAAAAAAGAAAATGTTTTTAAGGCATTTTCTGTTAATTTTTTATCTTTTTTAACCACGTGGTACTTGTTGAGTAATACAATGAATATTACCACCACCAAGTAAGATTTCACGAGCATATATAGGTTCAATAACACGATCTGGATATAATTCTTGAAGTGTTTTTATAGCTAATTTATCATGTGGATCGTTGAATGTTGGAACTAAAACTGCACCATTAATTGTATAATAATTAACATAACTTGCAGCTAAACGATCACCTTTTTGACGAGGTAAGGTTCCATCAACAGCATCTACTCCCATACTTTCTTCTTTCGTAATTAAAATTGGTTTTGGAAGTAATAATTTATGAATTTCTAATTTACGACCTTTAGCATCCGTTTGACTAGCTAAGTAATCATAAGCTTCCTTACTTATTTCATATTGAGGATCTTTCTTGTTATCAGTCCAAGCTAAAACAACTACACCTGGTTTAACAAAGTTACAAATATTATCAACATGACCATTAGTTTCATCATTATAGATACCTCTTGGAATCCATAAAACTTTACTACAATTTAAATAATCACATAAAACTTTTTCAATTTGTTTTTTTGTTAAATGACTATTTCTTCCTTTTGATAGTAAACATTCACTTGTTACCATACAAGTTCCTTCTCCATCAACATGGATACTTCCACCTTCAAGAATAAAATCATCTAAACGATATCTTGGAACTCTTTCAAGTTCACACATTTTACTAGCTATTTTATCATCTTGATCCCAAGGAAAATATAAACCATCAACTAATCCACCCCAAGCATTAAAACTCCAATCAATGCCTCGACAAGCACCTTTATCATTAACAACAAAAGTAGCTCCACAATCTCTTATCCATGAATCATTATTACTCATTTCTACGACACGGACATTACCATTAGTAGGAATTAAGTTTAAAACATTACTATATTGTTCTTTGGAAACAACAACGGTAATTGGTTCATATTTACTTATTTTTTTAATAACTTCTAAAAATACTTTTTGAGCAGGTTTAGCACCTAAACGCCAGTTATCAGGTCTTTCAGGCCAAATAATATAACTTCCACGATGAGGTTCAAACTCACCTGGCATACGGAAACCATCATCTTTTGGAATTGTATCTAATCTTTTCATTCTTTTCTCCTTCTAATTACTTTTTTTATCTTTAACTGATAAAACTAAAATTTCTTGAATTATAATTGAAACAATAACACCAACTATAAGTGGTAAATTACTTGTTATATAATCCATAGTAAAATCACCAAATAAAGTGAAAATTACACCTAAAATTAATAAAACAAATGGAATATAAGTCATTAAATTAATAACAAGATTATTTCCAGGTACTTTATATACTCTTTCGGTTTTGTCAACTTTACGAAGTTTTTTAAATGCTAAGAATAAAGGTATATAACTAATTAATAAAGTAACTAAACTAAGTGAGAAGAAAGTCCAGAATAAGTTACTTGCACTTTCACTTACTTCACCTAAAATAATACCAATGATAACAATAACTGAGGCAACTACGCCATTCATGATAGAAGCCATATATGGTACACCTTGTTTATTAGTCTTTTTAAATACTTTAGGTAATCCACCATCATCAGCTGAATATTTAGCAACTGAGTTTACACCAAATGACCATGAAACAATATTAGCAACCATCGTATAAATAAACATTAAACCAACTGCAATTACTACAATACGAATAGCTTCAGGAGCAAATCCTAATTTAGTTAATAAAATTAAGAAACTTTCTGTTATTCCACTTGCTTCAGCTTGTTCAAGTGTCATAGCAATATTAATTCCTGTTGCTGGTAAAATATAGAATAAAGCCATTAAAGCTCCACCAACAATTAAAGCTTTAGGTATTTCTTTTTTAGGATCATCCATATCATCAACAAAAGTTGCAACTACTTCAAATCCTAAAAAATTAAAGATAATAACTGATAAGAATGAAAGTCCAGCTAAATCAAATGTTGGTAATAAATCAAGTGCACTATTAATAGGATTAGCACTTTCTCCTGTTTTAAAATAAACATAAATTCCTAAAGCACCAAGACCAACCATGAATAAAATTTTAAAGAAAGTTCCAATATTAACTATCCATTTACTTTCCCCAATTCTTTGCGTTCCTAGTAAAGAAACTAACCAAGTATAACCAAGTTGAAGTATTAATAACATTGGAATACTTAAAGTAATATCAAATATTCCCATAACAACATCAGTTACTGCAACAGCAAGAGAGGCAATCCAAAGTGGGAAATTTACCCAATAATTCCAAGCTACACGGCTTGCCCACTTAGGTCCAAAAGCTCTTTTTACCCAGTCATACATTCCACCTTCACTTGGATAAGTTGTTCCAAGTTCAGCCGAAATCATTCCATATGGCAAGCAAAAAGCTATTATTAAAAATATCCACCAAAAGTACTGACTATTACCAATAGCAGCCGTTGGCATAACTGATTCAGCAACTAAAGTAATACAAACCGTTGCTAAAACAGCATCAACTAATCTAAACTTTTTTTTCTTTTTACTTTCCATTATTTTCTCCCTAAATTTTTCTTACAAATATCAAGTGTAACATCTTTCATACCCATAAAATAAACAAGTAAAGCTCTTATAGAGGTTAAACGATTCTCAGCTTCATCAATAATAATTGAATAAGGTGCATCCATAACTTCATCAGTTACTTCTTCTCCTCTAGTTGCTGGTAAACAGTGCATAAATTTTACATGAGGACTAGCTTTTTTCAACATCTCACTAGTTACTTGGTATTTAGGATAAAAAATAGCCATTCTCTCTTCTTTAGATAATTCTTTATCATATAAACCATACCAAACATCTGTGTAAACAAAATCAGCATCTTTTAAAGCTTCATCTTCATTATCAGTGATTAAATAAGATCCACCTGATTCTTGACAATTCTTATCAGCTACTTTGGTATACTTTTCTCCAAGTTGATATCCTTTAGGTCCAAATTGGACAAAATGACCACCTAGTTTAGTTACAATCATCAACAAAGACGCACATACTTGAGTTGAATCACCTACGAAAACAATTTTTAAATCTTCAAATTTTTTTCCTTTAGGCATATGTTCAAATATGGTAGTTACATCACCCATTTCTTGCGTTGGATGATTATAATCACTCATTCCATTAATAACCGGAATTGTTGCCTCTTTAGCTAATGTTTCAATACTTTCATGGCGATTAACACGAGCCATTAAAATATCCGTTAAACGTGATAAAACATGAGCTGTATCTTTTAAATTCTCATGAGCACCTAATTGTATTTGCCCTGGTGCTAAATACTGGGCATGTCCACCAAGTTGCGTCATTGCTGTTTCAAAAGAACAACGCGTCCTAGTAGAAGTTTGTTCAAATATCATTCCTAAAGTCTTATGATATAAAACATTAAGAGGATATCCCATTTTCAAATTTTCCTTGATAACTAATCCTAAATTAATAATATCTAATAATTCTTCTTTAGTAAAATCAGTTGTATCAACAAAATTCTTTTTTATCATATTACTCCTTTCTAAATAGAAATACTCTCTATTCTGTATTAAATATATAATAAAAATAAAAAAAAGTCTATATTTTTTTATATAAGTAATTAATTCTTGACAAAAAAATTACTATTTTTATAGACTTAATCTTTTTTAACTTTTAAAATAAATATTTCTCCAATTATAATAGATAAAATTGTCCCTATCATAAGAGGAACTTTTTCCATTAAAGAATTATAATCAAAACTAGTAGGTAAAATAGTTAAAATAATAGCTAATACTAAAATAATAGTTGGTATATAAGCAATAAGATTAATAATTATTTTATTACCTGGTACTTTATAAGGTCTTTCAAGATATTTATCTTTATTTCTTAGTTCTAAAAAGGCTAAAAACATTGGTAAATAAGTTAATAATAAAGTAATTAAATTAAGAGCAAAGAAATTCCAAAAAACATTAGAATTAATAAATGGTTCAGTTAAAATAATTAAAACACTGGCTATAAAGGTAATCAAACTACCTCCTAGTAAATAACCTTTTTTGGTTTTATAACCAAATACTTTTGGCATTCCTCCTACATCACTTGCTGCTTTAGCTTCTAAAAACACACCTTCACACCAAGATAATAAACTAACAAATAAAGTTATAATAAACATAATAGAAATAATATTAATAACTATTCCCCCATTTATTCCTAATAAAATTTCATAACTTTCAATTAAACCAGTTGCTAAAGATAATTCTTCTTTTGGAATAGCAACAGATAAACCAAAACTAGTTAACATATAAAATAAAGCTATTAAAATGCCACTTATTAAGACGATTTTAGGAAACTCTTTTTGTGGCTTTTTAATTTGTTTTTGAAACGTAGCTAATATTTCAAAACCAATAAAATTAAAAATAATAACTGATAAAAAAGATAAACTTTGTAGATTAAATTCTGGTAAAAAACTATTTAAAGTAAAAGTTGTCGCACTTCCTTTCGTAATAGCTGTATAAATACCAATTATTCCTAAACCTGTCATTAGTATAACTTTGATAATTGTTCCAAAGTTAATTATTTTTTTATGTCTGGATAATCTAGTCATTCCTGGTAAGCATACTAAACCAATAAAAATTATTTCAATCATAAATTTGATTGGCAAATTAAAAGTTAAATTTAATATTTTTTCTAAAATACTAATTACTAAAACAGTAACAGAAGCTATCCAGATTGGAAAATTAACCCAATAATAAAAGGAAACACGACTTGCCCATTTATTACCAAAAGCCCTTTTTACCCAAGTAAATATTCCTTTTTCATCTTTATAAGTTGTTCCTAATTCACAAGAAACAAGTCCATAAGGAATAAAAAATAACAAAAATAACAATATCCACCAAAAGTATTGACTATTACCAATAGCAGCCGTTGGAGCACAAGCTTCAGTTACTAAAATAACACATACCATAGCCAATATTGCATCAAATAATTTAAATTTTTTAATTTTCATAAAACCACATCAATCAATTATTCCTTCCTATCTTAAATAAAATTATATCATTATATGGCAAAAATTAAAAGTAAAAAACTTACCTAAAATAAGATAAGTTTTTTGTTAATTACTGATTATTGTTTAAGTCTATTCCATCAATACTTGTATCATAAATCCATTGTTTTAAATCATTGTTATTTCCTGTTTCATAAAATTTTATTAACTTTTCAAAGAATGTTGGTTGATTTTCTTGTGAAATGGTTATTATTCCACATCCATTATCTATCATTATTTTATTAGCAAATAACATACAACTCTTTTATTACCATCAATAAACATTTGTCTTCTGATAATCCATAGCATAATTCCTATTGCTATTTCTGTTTTTGTTTTTTCTGGTTGATATTGCAATTATTTTATCAACTGTTAATCAATTAACAATTCCCCCATCATAAATTGCTTGTATCTCAGGATATGTAACATCAATACCTTCTAAATTAGCACTTTTCCATATATAATCAACTATATTTCTTTTAGCAACAAATACGTTTTGTTCTCTTGTTAAATTAAATTTATTTTTCATAAATCATTTTTCTCCTTTTAATATAAATTTTAAGTATAAAAAATCTTTTTCTTTTCTTGAATATTATAACATAGTTGTTATTTTTTCTTTTATATTGCACATAATTTATTCAAATAAATAGTTTCTAAAATTAAAGAAGTGCCATCATTAATTATAATTAATTATATATAATAAAAGGATCTTTAATAAAATAAATTATTAAAGATTATTGAATTCTATTTTTTCAAAATTTAAATTCCCATTATTATTTTTTAAAGTTAAAGTACCTGATTGAATATTATCATCACCTGGATAAGATGGACTGGTATTAAAATTGATAATAACATTTTCTGCATTATAAGTAACCGATTTAACTTCGTATGTTGGAAAAGAAAATTCTGTTGCTACCATAGTTGCTTTATAATAACCGCCTTCTTTGTTTAAACCAAATATATTCCATGTTTTTCCTATTGTTGGTTCATCTTCTTTAACTAATTCCTCAACATCATAATTACTTAGATTAAAATATTCATATAAAAAATTATTTACTTCTGAAATAGTCATTTGTTTATTATCTGTATTTTCCCAAATATATCGCCATACAATAATACTAATTTTATCTGTAACATCGTTAACACTTACATTCTGTAATCTTGAATTATCATCATATTGCCAAGGAATATAATTCATATAATATTTAAAATATTTTTTCATGAACTTTTCATTATAATTGACTTCTTTATTAGTAACTACATCTTGATTATCACATTTTTCATTATTATTTAACACTCTATCATAGAGAATAAAACCTCCTAAACCAAGTACTAAAATAACTAAAATAATTAATAAAATATTATTACTTTTCTTTTGAGTTTCCATTTTCTCTCCTTTCTAAGGATTATTATATGTATATATATGTATGTCAATGGTATAAAAAGAAAAAATTTCATTTTACATAAATTTTACAATTAATAAAATTGAAGTTTACAAAAAGATTGACATTTACATATGATTCTCTAACTATATTATTAAGTTAATAACATTGGGCAAATGCTACGTTTCCCAGTGCTTAAATACTCATATTACTTCTCAGTGTTGCCTTATCCCTTTAAGTAAAAATTATAGTATATATTATGTATTTAAATTTCAATAGGACACTTTAACTAATAAATCACCATGTCCATAATAATCTAATTTTTCTTTTTAACTTTACTTAAATACTCATCAATTGAATTACTTTGCATATTAATATATTCACAAGTTTTAATAACTTCTTGTTCTAATTTTTTTAATTGATAATCAGTTGGTCTTTGAAAATAACAAGTATTTAAACAATGCATATTTAAAATATCCGAAAATCTTCTTAAAGGACTAGTAATATGTGAATAATAATCTACTTTTAAACCCATGTGTCCTATGTTATCTCTTGAATAATATGATTTTGGTAATCTTCCTCTTAAATCTTTAAATATTTTTTTATCTTCAGGATTTTGATCTTTCATATATTCATCAAATATATCTTGCCTTTTTTGATCAAATTGATGACATCTATAAGCATATGGTAAATAATTATTACAATGATTTTATTTTAAGTTTTCACTAAAAATATTTCCGTTAATATCAATAAAAATAGGAGCACGAGCACCACTATATTCTCCAAAAGTTCCACCAGTGATGTTAACTATATTCTTAAAACCTAAATCTTTTTTTACTTGAATTTGTTTTCTTTCAGTTACCCAATATTCTATATCAGCACTTCCTACTGTTCCATCTTCATTTATAAAATATAAAGTATGTCCCCCACCTTGTCCTGTTGGTATAATATTAAAACTTAAAACATGATCGGCTATTTTATAATTACCAAATATATCATCTAATTCTTTATTAAAATAGTTTATAATTAAATCTTGTTCTTCAGTCAAATAAACTTCAAAACTACCAACAATCACACTATCTACAGATAAATAATTTTTATTATTAATATCATATTTTGAAAACTGACTTTTTAAATTTTTAGCAAATAATTCATAACTATTACTTAAATTATTATTTACGTCAATTTCTTCAGTAGGTTTATTATCTTTTAATACTTTATCATAGAGAATAAAACCTCCTAAACCAAGTACCAAAATTATTAAAATCACTAATAAAACATTTTTGTTTTTCTTTTGAGTTTCCATTTTCTCTCCTTTCTAAGGATTATTATATGTATATATATGTATGTCAATGGTATAAAAAGAAAAAATTTCATTTTACATAAATTTTACAATTAATAAAATTGAAGTTTACAAAAAGATTGACATTTACATATGATTCTCTAACTATATTATTAAGTTAATAACATTGGGCAAATGCTACGTTTCCCAGTGCTTAAATACTCATATTACTTCTCAGTGTTGCCTTATCCCTTTAAGTAAAAATTATAGTATATATTATGTATTTAAATTTCAATAGGACACTTTAACTAATAAATCACCATGTCCATAATAATCTAATTTTTCTTTTTAACTTTACTTAAATACTCATCAATTGAATTACTTTGCATATTAATATATTCACAAGTTTTAATAACTTCTTGTTCTAATTTTTTTAATTGATAATCAGTTGGTCTTTGAAAATAACAAGTATTTAAACAATGCATATTTAAAATATCCGAAAATCTTCTTAAAGGACTAGTAATATGTGAATAATAATCTACTTTTAAACCCATGTGTCCTATGTTATCTCTTGAATAATATGATTTTGGTAATCTTCCTCTTAAATCTTTAAATATTTTTTTATCTTCAGGATTTTGATCTTTCATATATTCATCTAATATATCTTGCCATTTTTGATCAAATTGATGACATCTATAAGCATATGGTAAACCATTATTACTAAAATATTCAGCTGTTTTATAACCTGTAAACATCATTAAATAACCAACTAAACTTTCCGAAAAAGTTGTCATTTTATGTTTATTACCAATTATATTTCCTCTTTTAAATTCTTCATATAATTTAGCATTCTTAAAGAATTTTTTTAAATAATTTAATATTTCATCATAACAAGCAAACATTAATTCTTCATTTGCATTGGTTCCACCCTTTTTATATATTTCATTTATTTCATCATAACTAGTTCTTTTATTAACTGTAATAACACTATTAATAACTTTAAAATAAACTATTCCTTCATCTTTAGAATATTCAAAACTAAATGTTTTAGCTAATCTTGGTTTTCCTTCTAATAAAGATAACTTATTACTTGATAAAATATTAGGTAACATCTGAACAGGTGGATTTAAATCATATATAGTTGTTGTTCTTTCTTTAGCATCTTGAATAACTCTTGAATTATAACTAAACATACCTAAAGGATCAGCAATATGAACTTTAACAGAAATATGACCATTTTTTAATTTTAAAATAGAAATACCATCATCTAAAACAGTTGCATCAGAATCATCGATTGTGATAATATTTTCTCTTATATTAATACGATTATTAACCATCTCATCAAAATGATTAACAATATCTAATTCAAAATCATGCATCTCATATTCTGATAAATTAATATTATAATTATCTAAGACACATTGATTCTTTATAAACCCTATAATATTTTTTAAATTATCTAAATCATCTTTTGATAACTTAATTGAACTATTTAGAAAATCATTTAAAATTTGTAATATTTCATTTCTTTCTTCATTACTTAATTTTAGATTTTCTGAATGAATAAATTTATTTATAACGCGAATAAAATATAAACTTTTAGATGTCTTATTATCTTTTAAAGTAATAATATATTCATTTATTATTTCTAAAAATAGAGATTGATTGTTTTCTTTTAAATTAATAATATCAGGACTTTTTTCCATTAATAAGTCTAAATATTCTAAATTTTGAAAAGTAAAAATAGTTTCATAAATTAATTTATACAAATTATTATATTGATTACTTAAAAATATATCCTTAGTTTTATTAGTAAATATATTTTCTAAGTGTTGATAGACAAAATGAAAATACTCTTGATCATATCTATCAATAAAACCATAATATTTTTTATAGCTTTTTTTTAAGTTATTTATATCTTTTTTATAATAATCTCTCTTTGCTTTATTTAATTCTAAATAAATACTTTTTAAATAAAGAACTGCTTTAGTTAAATATTCATAATCATTAATGGGATTATAATCAACAATAGCTTCTTGTAAGATATTTAATAAGCATAAAAATAAAGAGTTATTATCAAGATTTAAAGATTTTTTAAAAGATAGATAATCTTTACTATCCATAATTATTTGCTTTATTCTTAATAAATCACTCTTTTTCATTTTATTCACTCCTTCTATTAATACTAATTAAAGTAATTTCATCTGTTAAATATTTAATTCTTTCGATGATTCGTCTCGCTTTAACTTTATCAGTTACACCATTGGTTATTTGTAAATGATTTTCTAATTCATTAATTGTTAAATTAGAAGTAAAGAATGTTGGTAAGTTAAAATCCATGCGATATTGTAAAATACTACCTAATATTTCATCTCTTGCCCAATCCGTTAGCTTCTCAGCACCGATATCATCAATTAATAAAAGTGGAACTTTTTTTATATATTCAAAACGTTCTTGATATTCAATACTACTATTAAAACTAGCTTTTAAACTTCTTAAAAATTCTGGAAAATAAATAATTGCACTTTGATAATCAAGTTTAGCAAGTTCATTGAATAAAGCTCCTATTAAATATGATTTACCTGATCCAAAATTACCATTTAAATATATTCCTTTAACAGAATTACCTTTTTTATAATTATCATAAAAAGCTTTAATTTTTTTTATTATTTCTAATCTTTTAGCATCATCTTTATAAATATTTTTAAAACTTGCTGTTTTTAAAACTGTTGGTACTTCATAATAATAAATATTATTTAAATATTTATTAACTTTTTCATTTTCTTCTTGATAAGAACATTTTTGATAAGAAAAGTTAAGAGAATTATTTATAACTTTTGGAGTTAGGCAAAAACCTTTAACAGAGTTTTTACAACTTAATAAAGAAGAACAATTAGAACAATTATTAATTTCCAAGCTAGCTTCTTGAAGTCTCGTTGTATATTTCATCTTTTTTTCAGAAGCTAATTCTAAAGAGTCAACTAAGGTTTTAAAAGTATCATCTTCTAAAGCTTTAGCATAGTTAACTTTTAATAAATTTAAATTGTTCTTATTGACTTTTAACTTTTCCATACTCCTCCTAATAAATAGTATTTTTATAATTACTTAATAATTCATTACAATCGCTATTTTCAACATGATATAGTTTGATAATATCATGATTTTTATTTTCTAAATAATCATAGATTAAATCATCACGAAAACCGATTTGACCTACTTCTTCTCTAGTTGTCACATAATAAACTTCTTTTATATTTGCCCAAATGATAGCTGATAAACACATAGGACATGGTTCACTTGTTGAATAAATAATACATCCCGTTAAATCGTAGGTATGTAAGTTAGAACAAGCATCCCGAATAGCTACTACTTCAGCATGAGCTGTTGGATCATTATTCTTTAATACTTTATTGTTACCAACACCAACAATTTTATTATCTTTAACTACAATGGCTCCAAAGGGGCCACCTTCTTTATTTAAAACCCCAATATTTGCTACTTCAATAGCTTTTTTAAAATATTCTTTCATATAAACCTCATGAATAATATAGCATAGAAAAGAATAAATAACAATTAGTTTGACAAAATGGTTTAAAAAAATTTCACTCCAAAAGAATGAAATTTAATAATTTAAGTTTTTTAGTTCATCAAGAACAAATTTACCATCTTTACGAATTAATTTATTATCAAAGTATATTTCTCCTCCACCATAATCACTTCTTTGTATTAAAACCATATCCCAATGAATATTAGAATCATTGCCGTTATAACATTCTTTATAAGCAGATCCTGGGGTAAAATGAATACTACCAGCTATTTTTTCATCATATAAAATATCACCTATAGGATTCATGATTTTAGGATTTAAACCAAATGAAAATTCTCCAACATAACGACTACCTTTATCGGTATCAAATATTTCATTTAATTTATCTTCATTTTCTTTACAAGTAGCTTTAATAATTTTTCCATCTTTAAATGTTAAACTAACATTTTCAAAAATATAACCATTATAAGGAGATGGAGTATTATAAGTAATTATTCCATTAACACTATTTTTAACAGGAGCTGTAAATACTTCTCCATCTGGAATATTTGCTTCTCCTGAACAAATAATAGCAGGTAAACCTTTAATACTAAATGTAATATCGGTATTTTTCCCAACAATTCTAACTTTATCAGTTTTTTCCATTAATTTTTTTAAAGGTAACATATCTTGATACATTTTATCATAATCAGCTGTCATAGTATCTAAAGCAAAATTAGAAAAATCATGGTAACTCATTTTAGCTTTATAAGCATCAACTACACTTGGATAATTTAATAAAACCCATTTTCTTTTATTTATTTGAATATCTTTATATGGACTTAAAGCGTTTTTTAATTTATTATTTAATTCTTTATCAACATTTTGATCATAATAATCACTAGTAGTATAACGTATTTGAATAAAAGCATCATATTCATTTACTTCAAATTTAAAAATATTTTTCTTATTTTCAATTATTTCATCAGTTAAACTTTCTTTAATTAAGTTACTAATTTCTGGATCAATAAATTTAATAGTAGGAACAGCTTTTTTCTTTAATATTTCTTTTACTAATGATTCGACTAAATTTCTTGCTTCATTGGCTTGATAAGTTATCAAAACCTTTTCTTTTTCTTTTATTTTTAAACTATGATTAACAATTGTTTCACTTAATTTTTTAATTCTTTCCATAACTAATCCTTTCTAAATACATAAAATATCTTGGAAAGGAGTATTTTATGTATACTAATTATAATATACCACAAAATAAATGTAATTATCAAAGAAATTATCGAAATTCTGAAAATTCATTTGATTATGGAATGAATTATAATTATCCAACTACTTATTATAATAATGGTGATCGTTTTATTGGTGGAGGTTTTTTAGCCCCATTTCTTTTAGGTGGAGTTGGTGGTTACTTACTTGGTCGTCCTAATTACCAACAAGGTCCAATTCCTGTATATTTCCCACCTCAACCAATGCCTTATTATCCACCATATTCTAATACTAATATTTATTACTAATATAAAAAGAAGATTTTATAATTATCTTCTTTTTTTGGTATAGGCAACAACACCCTTAGTTTCTAAATCTTTATATTCTTCAATTTCAAGTGGTTGATAAGATGTATTAACTAAAGTTTGAAAAGTTTCTAATTTATTATTATAATCATGATCATAATGTGAACCATATATTCCAAAACAAACAGGATTACCATGACGAATTAAATTATAAGTTAATATTTCTCCTTTTTCAGTAGGATTTTGAATTAAGAAATAAGTTGGAGGATAAATAGCTAATTTACCTTTATTTTTTTCTAAAGTAACCTCTACTTTATCAAAAACATCAACTGATTCATTTTTAATTAAAATACGATTACCAACATTTTCAAATGAATTAGCATATGGCGTTACTAAAATTGCATTATCTTTTTGTAAAGTAACAGTATCTTCTTCTCCTTTACCAAATTCTACAACATCATCAAAATTATCCATAATCTTTAAATTTTCAAGGACACTACGATAACGAAAACTACTTAATTTTAAATCTTTTAACCATTCACGAAACATTGCATTTTGATTTGCATCAAAATAATTAAACTTTTCAATATTTCTAGCTCTTTTATACTCTTCAATTAATTTTGTTAAATAAGAATAATACATAAAACCTCCCTAAATAATACTTATTTTCTTAACACTTTTTGATTATCATTTATAGTATCTAAATAATTTGGATTTTCACGAATATATCTTATACAAGATAATGCAAATTGAATAGCATACGGATCTAATGATGGAAGTCTTAAAAGATGATCTTCTAAATTATAATGATAATCTTCTGGATGTTCATAATCTTCTATGGTTTTAAATCCTGTTGTTAAATATCTTATGTCGATACCGCCTTGTTTTCTCCACTCTTTACAATTACTCTTACTATTATCAATTAAAATACAATTATTAAGATTATCTAAGGCTAAACTTTGTTTTACCCAAGCTCCCTTACTACTGACTTCTTTGCTACCTACTTCAATATGATAAGGTAGAGTAAGAATTGCATCTATTTTTGGTGTGAGTTTATATAATTGTAACATCTTTTCTAATCCTTCACGTTCGGGATTACGATGAGATAAATAAATAAAGAAATAATTTTTTTCTCTCGTTTCTAACATATGATTTACTGCTTCTATTGAACCTGGTATTAAATTTTCTGGTTTATATATTTTTGAATAATCAATTTTTGGATAATTATTAACTTTTTTTATTCCATTTTCTGGTTCTTCTAAATATGGATATTCTTCTAATATGGCATCTAAAATAGCAAACGACTTTTGACTCTCAGCTAAAGAATCCTCTGAAGTTTCTCTTGATATTTCTCCACGATACTCTTTGGTAGCTCTAGCATCAATACTAGCTAATATTTCTTGCATAATAGCATCTGTATTATACATAACATCATCAACATCAATACAAACAAGTTGATAATCACCATGACAATTCATAATGTTATTAATTAATTGAACTTGTTTTCTTCGATTAAACTCTTCAATATTCATAAATATACCTCCTATTTTTTCACATTATTCTGCTAATACATTAAGTGGTCATATTATACCATATTTAAAGCAATTTGTCAAAATATTTTTGTAAACTAAAAGAATTTACTATCTTGTAAATTCATTTAATACATCTAAAGCGTCTTCAGCTTGGTCATAATTAACTAGAGATTCTAGACCCAATTCATTAACTAAAGATAAATAATTTGGAAATTTATCTTTAATTTTCTTTAATAAAATTCTAATTACCATAGCATATTCTTGATACATTGCTTGAGGATTAAATTTATCCCCATAAGTAATATATTTACCACTTAAATCACATAATTTAATATTTTCATCTTTATGAAGAATATTTAAAGTTGGTTCTTTTCCCTTCTCTCCTTTAGCTAAATCTAAATGACTAATTTCATTTAATTCTAATTCACGAATAGCTGCTAAAATATTTCTTAAAATTTTTAAAATTATTCTTGGATTTTCTATCTTAGAATTAGTTAAATCATGATAATCTAAATGAGGTTCTAAAATAACTCCACATATTCTATCTTTAACTAAAACGATTCCTTTATCAAATTCTGTTAAACGAACATCTTTTTGTTTACTTTGAAGATACTCAATTTGTTCCCTTGCAACAAAAGGTTCTTTATCAAACAAATATCGATCTTTAAAAACACTATTAGCAAATGTTTTGGAATTTATTTTCAAATAATGATATAAACGTTGATCTAATTTAATTAAATTACTACCATGTAAAAAAACAGCACCTGAAAAGCCAGCTTCACTGATTAATTTTCCTTCATCTATAACATCTTTTAAACTCTTTGGATTATAACTTAAAATTTCCATACTAATTATTTTCCTTTCCACCCAACTTGAGAATTTTTTCAACATATTTACTATATAATATCAACCTATTTAACATCTTGTCAATCAAAAAAAGAGATTATATCTCTAAATAATCATGAATTATGTCAATTACTTTTTCTATCTTTTCTTCAATTGTTCCGGTTGCTTCAACTCTTTTTAAATTTTTATGTTTTTGCCAAACTTCATTAGTTCTTCGATCTAAATCAATAACTTCATCAATATCTTCTTCAAATCTTGCTGAATTAGTACTCGTATTATATTTGTTTTGATTATTAGTAGCAACAGTTACTAAATGAATAATCATATCATATTGATGCCCTAAATCTTCTTCTTTTAAATTATTTTGATCTAATAACTTAGTAAATAATTCACTTCCAAGATAAGCTTTACTATCCATGATTCCTCGATCAGATAAAATGATACAATTAGTATCTTCTGGTAATTTATCTATTATATCAAGATATCTTTTTTCTTTGAATAATTGTAAATTCAAAACTTCATTTTGAAAATCAAAAACACTTACTTGATTGTCACCAAAAGGTCTAATCCCTCCATTAATTACCTCTGTAGCACATTCATTTAAAAGTAAAACATGATAACCTAAATTTTCCAAATCTTCTTTTACTTTTGCAATTGTTGTTGTTTTACCAGCACATGGACCACCAGTTAAAACAATGTTTGCTTTCAATACACCCATAAAAATTACTCCTATTTCTTTTTATTCATTAATATTATAATATGAAATCAAATATTGTCAAGAAAAATATTATAAATCGTTTAAACTGATATTTAACGCTTCAGAAATTAATTTTCCAAATTTTTCAACTAAATAATCTATTTCTTTCGTAGTAACTATTAAATTATAACCAATGGGATTTAAAACTTCATAAATCAAATCTTTTAAAGTTACTTCATCTAGTGTTCCAATTATCCCCAAAAGATCTTTTTTTTCTTCTTTAGATAAATCATCTTTTTCATTTAAATAATTTAAAGTACTATTAATAACTAATTTATCTTTTTGATGATTTTTCTTATGGTAACTTATTTTTTTAGTTAAAAATTTTAAAGTATCATTGACAATAACAATACTAGAAACAACAGTTGGAACACCTATAGCAATAACAGGTATTTTTAAAATATTTTTAGATATTTCTCCTCGATTATTACCTATACCAGATCCTGGTGAGATACCGGTATTTGTTATTTGAATAGTTCTTTGCATTCGATCAATACTAAAAGCTGCTAAAGAATCAATTGCTATTATAAAATCTGGTTTAGTTTCTTTAACAACTCCCATAATTATATCTTGAGATTCTATCCCTGTATTACCAAAAACATTAGGTTCTAAAATAGATATATTTCGATATCCCTCTACTTTATCTAATATAAATAAATGTCTTGTAACAGTAATATTTTTTAATACTTCATATCCTAAAGAATCAGGAGTTGATTTATTATTTCCAAGTCCAACTATTAATACTTTATCATCAGGTTTTATATTAGTTAATTTTAATATTCTTTTTAATTCTTTATTTAAAATACTTAAAACATTAGAAAAATTAGTTTTATCCGTTATATCTTCAAAGCTAATAGTTATATAATCACCTTCTGTTTTATTTAAAATATTATTTTTATTTAACTTAACATAATCAACTTGAATATTATTTTCCGTATAACTATCTTGTAAATATTTTTTAAAATTATTTTCAATTATTAAATCTGATCGAATATTATATTTACTTAAATCTATTTCATGCATATTATCACCACAAATAGTATGGATAATTTTAAAAAAAATACTAATATTATTGACTTTTAACCCTATTTTTTGCTATTATAGTAGTGATTTTGAAAAGAGGTGAAAAAATGCCAAACATTAAGAGTGCTAAAAAAAGAGTATTAACAAGTGAAAGAAAATGCCAAGAAAATATTTTAGTAGATTCAAGAATGAAAAATTCTATTAAAAAATTAGAAAAAACTATTAAAGAAGGTAAGAAAGAAGAAAGTCAAGAACTTTTAAAAACTACTTTCAAAAATATTGATAAAGCTCAAGATATTAATATTGTACATCCTAATAAAGCAGCTAGATTAAAATCTCGTTTAACTAAATCTGTTAATGGTATGGAATAAAATATACGTGTAAACGTATTTTTTTTATTATTTTTACAATAAATTATTAGATTCTACATAGTTTACTATTCTTTCATCTTCTATTTGAAAAAGATCCTAATTTATGTTACAATTCAAATAAAAGGAGAGAATAAAAAGTGAATAACCCAAAGAATAATAAAGGAATAATAGTATTGCTTATTGTAATTATTATTATATTATCATCATTATGTGTTTTATTTGCTACAAATACCATTAGTTTTAAATCTAATAATACTATTAATGATACATCAAATAATGATGATGTAAATGATAAAGTTGATGTAAATTTATCCATTAATAATGTTATAATTTCCGAAGACGCTCCAAATTCTAAACTTTTTTTAGATGGTACTATTAACTTATCGTATGATAATAACAAATATGCCGGAGTAGTTCTTTCTGGCTATTGTCTTGGAAATAACAATGAAAAATATCTTATTCATGGCCCTGGAGATGGTCATGTATTATTCCATGATCATAATAGTATTTTATCGCTTACAGAAAACATTCCACAAAATATCGAATACTCTGATGGTACCACTAAGTCATGGGAAGAGATTGATTGGTCTAATGTTAAAATTAAATATTGCAAAATTGAAAAAATGATTACTGTTTTAAATAATGGAACTAGTGAAACTAATAATCCTGAAATTGCATTAAATGTTGAAAAATTTTTTGATTAAATTTTAATAATAAAAACTAAAGTATAATTATTCGTTACTAGTCATAGCTAATGTAAAAATCAATTTAAACATTTATCGGATATGAATAGTAACATTTTTTTATTATTTTTAATAAATTTTGTATTATTTTAATATTTTTATGATAGAATAGAATTATAGGTGGTGGCTTGTGAAGAAAATATTATATTTTGTAATTTTTATTTTATTATTTTCTTTAACCTTTTATTATAAAGAAGATATTTTAATTTATTATAATAAATATCTTTCTAATACTAAACAAGTTCCAACATCACTTGAGAAAAATGAATATTATCGTAATTATAATTTTAAATACGTTGCTAATACAGATAATTTTAGTCCTAATACTAAGCAAGATATTTTAAATATATATTATACTATTATTAATAGCGGAATGGAAAACTTTACTTTTTATTGTCCAGATACATACGAAACATGTTTAGATGATGTTAAAGATATAGCTTATAATAAAACTGTTTTATCCAATATAAATGACTTTGTTCATCCTTATAATAGTTTTAATCAGATTGAAACTTCTTTTGATTCTTTAGGAGAAATTAATATAAAAGTTATACATAATTATACTGAGGAAATGGAAATTATCCTTGACTATAAGATAGATGAAATTATAAAAAATAAAATAACAGATGATATGGATACAGTAAATAAAATTAAAATTATACATGACTATATTATAAATAATACTAAATATGATCAAAATAGAAGTGATAAAAATATTTTTGAATATAAATCTAATAATGCTTATGGTGTATTAATTGAAGGTTATGGTATTTGTAGTGGTTATACAGATAGTATGATGTTATTCTTAGAAAAACTTAATATTAAAAGTCATAAAGTTTCAAGTGAAAATCATGTTTGGAATAAAGTATTTATTAATAATAATTGGTATAATCTTGATTTAACTTGGGATGATCCCGTTAATAGTGATGGTAGCGATTCTCTAGAACATACTTTCTTTTTAGTAACTGATGATGAAATGTTAAAAAATGATAAAACTGAACATACATATAATGAAGATGTCTATAAAAATTAGATATCTTTTATTTTAAAGGATCATACCCTCCTTTACTAAATGGATTGCATTTAATAATTCTTTTTATACTAAGAAAAGTTCCTTTTAAAGCTCCGTAAGTTTCAATAGCTTCTATAGCATAATTAGAACAAGTTGGATAAAATTTACAATTATTATGAAAATTACCAGGTATTTGTTGATATAATTTAATTAATTTAATTAATAGTTTTTTCATAAATCACCAGCATTATTATAATATAATTTCTTTTTAGAAACAAATTATTAGTATAAAATTAGAAAATATAATTATAATAATAGTGTAGATGATGATTCATCTACTAATCTTAATTGATTAGGCATTGATTTGCCACACAAAAAAGCAATCTTCAAGATATTATTTTGATTGCTTTTTTATTATTTTTTTTGTATAATGTTCTAGTAATTGCCCTATCGCCAAGTGGTAAGGCAGTGGACTCTGACTCCATTATCGTTAGTTCGAATCTAACTAGGGCAACCAAAGAAAGTAAAAGAAATTTAGAAAATAGTCTAAATTTCTTTTTTCGTTAATAAGTCATTCCTCCCCATTCAACAGCTACAAAGCCATTTCTTTCAAATGTATTTAATTTTTGTTCTTTAATGTTTACTCTTTCATTAACTTTTTTAATATGAATAGATACTCTAAGAAGAGAATCTGGTTTTGGTTCAATGATTAATTTATTAGTACTTTCTCTTTCCTCAGTTAATTCAAAATAAACTAAACTTTGCTTATTATTTTCTAATATAGGTAACCAATACATAATAAATTCATTTTTTTCTCTATCATTAAGACCAATTATTGATAACTTTTCTTCTAAAAAGTTAATAGCATTTTCTTTAGTTACATAAAATCCTTCTTTAAAATTTACTTCATGATATCTAATTTCATCCCAATATAAAGCATAATAATATTTGTTATTTTTATCATACAAATCTCCATTAGGATTTGCTTTTACTACCCAACTATTATAATATTTTGGATAAGTTGTAGTTAGATATTCTGGATGTTCAAAACTTACTTTGATATTAGTTGTTATTGTTGGATAAAGATACAAAACTGGCTTACAACGTCCACCTTGTGGTATAGTAATAGGAGATGATGTAATTTCATCTATATTAGAAAAATAATATCTAATTCCATAATTACCTTTACTATCTTTATCTTGAAAATATATAGATATATAAAAACCTGGATTATTATCATAATAACCATTCATATCTAATTTTTCTCTTGTATAATAACCTGAAAAAAGCCATGTATCATATGAATAAGATTCATCCCATTTAACTATTTGTTTTGTCTCACTTTCATTATTGATATTAGTAATAGTTAAATAATCATTATTAACATAAACAACATAATTATTCATTACTTTCATTACATTATCATATGTATTACTAGTTTTAATTAAATTTCCTAACATATCATATACTTCAATATTTTTATTATTATTCTTATAAATGTAAATTTTATCTTCATTAAATGAATTATAAGTACTTGTGGAAGTAACAAAGTCTTCATTATGATATATTAATTTTTTATTATTATCATAAATATATTCATATGAATCATCACAATCATCTCCACCTGCTACATAAAAGTATTTATCATTATATTTATATAAGAAGAATCGCATATATGGATTATTTTTTACATTTAATTTAATTTCTTCCTTTTCATCTTTTATATTTAATAAATACAACGCTTTTTGATTATTTACGATATTAATATTATATCCTGAAAGATAATTTTCATCTAAAATATCTAAATTTTGATATTTATTTTCAAATTTTTTAGTTTTAGTAGTTAAATCATAATAACTTTCATTTTCATTATTATTTCCATAGATGATACCTATTATTTCATCATCATGAGTCATAAATTCATAAGTATCATAAGTGTTTTCAAGATTTATTTTTATAATTTCATTATTATTAGAATTATATAATTTTAAACCATTATCATCATATAATATATATTTTTTAGTTTGATATAATACTTTACTATTATTAGTTTCAGTTTTAATTATAAAAACTAAATCTTTGCAATTATTTTCATCATATTTAAAACAAAAATCATTAGTATCTGTTTTATAAATTTTTATACTATAATCATTTTCTGAATTATTACCACTATTGTTATTATCATTGTTATTATTTTCATTATTAGAACTATCTTCTATATATATTTTCTTGTATATAAAATATCCTCCACCAAATAATAATATTATTAAAAATATAATTAATATTACTAGACCAAATTTTGACTTTTTTTTATCAACTTTCTTATTTTCCATTTACTCCTCCTATTATAATTCTATTATAGTATGTTTTTTTTATATGTAAATATAATATTTAGAAATTCTTTACTTATCAAACTTCTCATCAATGATTTCAGCATCTGGTACTTTATTTTTTTTATTTTCTTTTACTTCTTTTATTTTAACTTTACTATGTTTATATAAAATATAAATATAATAACCTAAAATTAAAATTAAAATAACAGGTAACAAAAAAATAAATAGTTTTACAACAATAAATATTATTAATCCTACTATTAAAAAATTTAAAATTATTCTAAATATATATTTTATATCATTATTATTCATATATCATTCTCCTTTTTAATTTATTTTATTATAGCATTTTATTTTAATAATTTAAATAGTCTTATTTTTAAAAAAAAATAAATAATATTATCTTTATTATTTATTAGTATAATTCAGTAACTTTATAAATTCAGTTGGAATATCTAATTCTATTTTTATTAGTTGTTTTGTTATAGGATGATTAAATTCTATATAATAAGAATGCAAATATAATCTTTTAGTTTTTTGTTTTTCTTGATAATATTTTTTATCACCAACTATAGGATGTTTGATATCATTTAAAGCTACTCTTATTTGATTTTTTCTACCTGTTTTAATATTTATATCCAGTAAAGAATACTTGTCAGTTTCATATATAACTTTATAACTGGTAATAGCTAATTTACCTTTTTTAGAATCATCTGTCAAATAAACTAAATTTGTTTTTGTTTCCATTAAATATGATTTTAAAGTATCTTCTTTTTTTTCTAATTTACCATAGACAATAGCCATATATTTACGAATAACTTGATTCCAATTATCTTGTAACAATCTTTTTACTTTTTCATTTTTAGCAAACATAACTATTCCTGAAGTGTCTTTATCTAGGCGATTAACAACGAATACCTTTTGATTTTTCTTTTTTAAATATAATAAGACTTTATGATACAAAGTATTTTCTTTTTCTTTTTCGGTTGCTATCATTAATAAATTATTTGGCTTATTAATAATAATTAAATATTTATCTTCATAAAGTATTTTTAATTTATCCTTCTTCATTGATTAACTCCCAAATTGAATTAACAATAGCAATTTTTCCATATTGATAAGTTAAAGATCCTTGTAAATAAGCAATATAAGGGAAACGAAGTGGGCCATCACAAGATATTTCTATAGAACTTCCTTGAATAAAGGATCCACTTGCCATGATTACTTGATCTGAATAACCTGGCATATCTTCCGGAATTGGTTTAAAATTTGCATTTATAGCAGAATATTTTTGAATACTTTGGATAAATTTTATTAATTTATTAGAATCATTAAAAGTAATAGTTTGGACAATATCGGCTCTTATATCGTTTGTACTTGGTGAAACTTTATAATTTAATTTTTCTAAGATTAAACTAGCTAAAATCATTGTTTTTAAACTACTACTAACTGCTGATGGAGCATGATATAAACCACTTAGTATCTCTTTATTCATATTTTGACTAGGTCCAACTTCAGCTCCTTGACCTGGAACAGTTAAACGTTCAGCCACTAAATTAATTAAATCTTTTCTACCAGCTATATAAGCACCATTAGAGGCAATTCCACCACCTAAATTTTTAATTAATGAACCAACCATAATGTCACAACCAATACTAGAGTTAACTGGTTCTATATCTGACACAAACTCGCAATAACAATTATCAACCATAATAATTGTTTCAGGAGAAATTTTTTTAATTTCAGCAACTACTGTTTTTATTTTATCAATAGTTATACTATTTCTAGTTGAATATCCTCTACTTCTTTGAATTTCAATTAATTTTACTTTATTCTCTTTTAAATATTTTATAATTTGAGGAATATCAAAATCATCATTAATTAAATCGATTTGATCATATTTTATATTAAAACTTTTTAAAGAACTAGGATTTTCTTTAATACCTATTACTTCATCTAAAGTATCATATGGTTTACCCGTAATGGATAATAATAAATCATTGGGTCTTAAAAGTCCAAATAAGCAAACTGTTAAGGCATGAGTACCTGAAATAAATTGACTTCTAACAATTGCATCTTCTGATCCTAAGACTTGGGCAAATACTTTATCTATTTTATCTCTTCCAATATCACCATATCCATAACCAGTTGTGCCATTAAAATCACTTTCTGAAATATTTAATTCTTTAAAAGCATTTAAAACTTTTAAACTATTTTGATATTCTTGTTCATCAATTTTTTGAAATATTGTTTGTAATTCTTTTTCACATTCTGAAACTAGTTTATCATATTCTAATTTATTCATATATTTTAATCACTTCTCCACTTTTTATATTTTTATTGTTGATTATACTAATTATCTTATCAGTTACTGTATCAACATTTATTAATTTTTCTTGGCCTATTCTTTTTAGTTCTTGCTTTAAATAATCTTGATTCATTTCCATAGTTGATTCTGTATTGATCCAATTCGGAGCTATAGCTATTGTTTTTATATTTGGAAAAATTAAACTCATACTTTTAGTTAATTGGATTATACCAGCCTTGCTAATAGCATAATCAAGATTATAAATACTATAGGTATCTATTCCATCCGTTGAAGACATATTTATAATAATAGAATTATCTTGCATCAAAGGAACTAGATATTTGGTTAACAAAAAAGTACCAACAATATTTACTTCTAAAACATTCATAAATTCTTCTTTAGTTTTATCAAGAAATAAATTATCATTGGAAATAGAAGCATTGTTAACTAAAAGATCAAGATTTTTATATTCTTTTTTATACTTTTCTATTACTTCTAAAATACTTTTCTCGTCTTTTAAATCTAATTTGGCTATAATACATTTAACTTTATATTTTCTTTCTATTGTTGTTTTTAGTTTTTTTATTTCAGTTTCATGGGTATGATAAGTTAGAAATAAGTTATAATTTAATTTAGCTAATTTTAATGCTAAGTTATAACCAATTCCCATACTTGCTCCAGTTATTAAAGCATTCATAATCCACCTCAATTCATAGATAAAATTTTATCACTTTTCTTTTATTTTAGCAAATAAATTATTATAAAAAAAGATATATAATTATATTTTCATATATATCTATTTTAATTCATCAGTGGATAAAGGATTTAAAGTTAAATCTGCTCTTCTACCTAATTTAAAAGCATAATAACCGCTACTAGCTATCATGGCAGCATTATCTGTAGCATATTTGATACTTGGAAATGTATAATTGATTTTATTTTCTTCACATAATTCTTGAAATTTATTTCTAATACCTTTATTAGCAGCAACTCCTCCAGCTAATATTAAATTTTTAACATTATATTCTTTTAAAGCATGCATAGTTTTTTTAGTTAGAACATCTACTACTACATCTTGAAATGATTTAGCTAAATCTTCTTTTCTAATATTATTTCCTCTTTGTTTTTCGTTGTGTACTAAATTTATAACTGCACTTTTTAAGCCACTAAAACTAAAATTATAACTATCATCGTTTAAAGGTATAGGTAAATCGTAGGTGTGTTTGCCAATAGATGCCATTTTGTCTATAATTGGTCCTCCGGGATATTCTACATCAATAACTCTTCCTACTTTATCATAACATTCTCCAACAGCATCATCTAAGGTTCCACCTAACTTTTTAAAGGAATAATCTTTGTCCATATATATTAATTCAGTATGACCTCCACTTATTACTAAAGCAATTAGAGGAAATTCTAATCTTTTTACTAAATTATTAGCATATATATGTCCTGAAATATGATGAACCGGTACAAGTGGTTTATTATATAAATAAGCAAGAGTCTTAGCCGCTTCTACACCAACTAATAAACTCCCAATTAAACCTGGTCCATAAGTAACAGCAATAGCATCTATCTCTTCCATAGTCATATTGGCTTTTTCTAAACATTCTTCTAAAACAAAAGTGATATTTTTTATATGAGCACGACTAGCTATTTCTGGTACAACACCACCATAATTTTTATGAATATCAATTTGACTAGAAATAACCGTAGCTATTTCTTCGGTTCCATTTTTTACAATTGAAAAACTAGTTTCATCACAACTAGACTCTATTCCTAATATATATATATCTTTCATTTACATCAACTCTTTTTCCATTAATATTCCATCTACATCAATATAATAATTTTTGCGAATAGCTACTTGTTTAAATCCATATTTATTATATAGATAAATGGCTTTTTTATTATCACTTCTTACTTCTAAAGTAATATTAAATAATTTATTTTGATTAGCTACCCTAATTAATTCTTCTAATAATTTAGATCCTATATGTTTATTTTGAAAAAATTCTAAAACATTGAAATTAACAATTTCCATACGATCATATATTAAATAATAATTAATAAAACCAACTATTTTATCCTCTATTATATATAATAAATAATTAGTATAAGGATTATTTTTAAAATCTGAAATTATATCATTATTTAAAAAAATATTTGGAAATTTTTCTTCTAATTCTTGAATTCTTTCTTCTTGTTCTTTTTTTAAATTAATTATCATAACTAATTCCTTGTAAATTTTCTTCTGCTTCGGTTAATTTAAGATAATTTGGTTCTATTAAATGGGGATTAATTGCTTTATTATTTTTATAAGTTTCTACTATAGTTAATATATCTGGATTATAACTATTAATATTAGCTAAATTAAATTTATTATTAGTTACAAAGATATATTCTTCTTTCATATCGTTTAATTTTTGTAATAAAGTGTCTAACTTTATATATTGATCTGGTATTAGAACCTGATTATTTTTATAAACAGATGCATATACATATCCACGTCTAGCATCAATAATAGGAACTATTATATTACTAGATTTTATACTTACCCGCATAGCATCTAAACTTGAAATAGTTATTATTTCTTTTTTTAAACTAAATGCATATAACTTAGCAATCGTCATCCCTATACGAATTCCTGTAAATGATCCTGGACCATTTACAACAATAATTTTATCAATATCATTAGGTTGTAAATTACATTTTTCTAACATTTTTGATATTTCATATAAAGCATATTTTGATAAATCATGATCAAACTTTTTTTTAACTTCAGATAATAATTTATCATCACAAACAATACCAGTATATAGATAATTAGTAGAAGTATCTATATAAAGAATTTTCATGAAATAACCTCACATATTTCTTCATACTTTCTTCCATATGGAATTAAACGTAAAACTCTTGTATTTTCATCAATTATTTTAAATTTAATTTCTAATCTTTCTTCTGGTAAACGATCATTTATCATATCAGCCCATTCAATAATAGTAACTCCTGATTTATCAAAATAATCTTCTATCCCAATATCTTCTTTAGCATCTTCTAAACGATAAACGTCCATATGATATAATGGTAATTCTCCTCCTTCATATTCTTTTATTATATTAAAAGTTGGAGAAGTTATATGTTCATCTATTCCTAAGGCATGTGCAAATGCTTTAACAAAAACTGTTTTTCCACTACCTAAATCTCCAATTAAGCAAATAGTCATACCTGGAAATTTTTCTGATTCTATATTTTCTGCAAGTTCTGCAGTATTTCTTTCATTATAAGATGTTATTTTAAATTCCATTTTCTTTCACCTACTTAATTATATAAAAAAAAAATATAATATACAACCTATTTTTTATCAAATTGTAAAATATTTGATATCAAAATATGTTTATATTATAAAAAAAATTCTTAGCGATTTCCTATTTTAGCATAAACAACTATCGTCGGCGTTAAGGAGCTTAACTTCTGTGTTCGGTATGGGAACAGGTGTACCCTCCTTGCTATAATCACTAAGAAAATATAATGAATAGTTCTTTCAAAACTTGGATAACGTGTACATCAAATTAATTAACATTTATGATTAAATCCTCGATCTATTAGTACTGGTCAACTCAACATGTCACCATGCTTACATCTCCAGCCTATCAACGTTGTAGTCTTCAACGGATCTTACTAAATAAATTATGGGAAAACTCATCTCAAGGTTGGCTTCCCGCTTAGATGCTTTCAGCGGTTATCCATTCCCTACATAGCTACACTGCACTGCAACTGGCGTTACAACAGTTAGACCAGAGGTAGGTCCATCCCGGTCCTCTCGTACTAAGGATAGCTCCCTTCAATTTTCCTACGCCCATGACGGATAGAGACCGAACTGTCTCACGACGTTCTGAACCCAGCTCGCGTGCCGCTTTAATGGGC
>CAMBUO010000004.1 GCA_945871105.1 uncultured Clostridia bacterium | reverse complement strand
AATAGTAAACATATACATTATTTATTAGTTATTTTGTTATGTTAATACAAAAAAATAAATATTATATTAAAAAATTTGTCAAGAAACGTCAAAAACTACTAGCAGAAACTAATAGTTTTTATTACAATCAATTACAATTAAGGGAATATCTAATTCATCTTTTGTTAATCCAGCATGACTAGCTTTAAAAATAGGGGAGGTATCATCATAATTAAGAGAAATATTTTTTTTAGCTACAATTAAGTAATCACCAATGGTATCTTTTAAATATTGATTACTATTTTTACCAAATAATTTAAGTTTTAAAACTTCTTCATAAGTTAATAAATCAAAATCTTCTTTTAAATATAAATTAAATAGTTTTTCAAAATCTTTTTTTAAAATACTTTCTTTTAATTTAATACCACAAGCACGTGATTCAATTGCAGTAGTACGGGCTAACATATTATATATTTCAGGAATATCATTTTTTAAATTAATATATTTTGTCTTAACTAAGCCATGATCAGCAATAACAAAGATAATAGTATTTTTAATACTTTTACTGAAGTTTTCTATTTTATTATTGATATTTTTTACTTCTTCTTTTACTATTTTAGAATAAATACCATATTTATGCATTAATTTATCAGGATTTTCAATATAACCATAAATAAATTTTGGCTTTTTATCATTACATAATACTTTTGTTTTTTCTAATATTTCATCTAAATTATAACAAGTATTTTCTTTTACAAAAGGAGAGAGTAGATAAGCATCAATACTATTTTTTTTGATTAAATCAATTAAAGTAACATATTGCATATAATCTCTTTTGAAAATATCTAATTTAGGATATTCTCTTGTTTCTTTAACTCTATTTAAAAATAAAGAAATAGTTTCATTTGTATCTTTAAAATACATATCCCAACCATACCAATTATGTTCACTTGGATATTTACCAGTTAAAAATGAGGTGGTTGCTGCTGTTGTTGTCGGTGGAAAAACACTAGTTATATTTTTTAACTTATTTTTTCTTAAAAAATCATTTTTCTTTAAACAATCATTTAAGTTTTTACTTCCTAATCCATCACATAATAAAACTACAACATTTTGATATTTATTTTGTTTTAATAAATCATCTATTTCCTTTAAAGTTTCATGAAATGGGGAAATACCATAGTATTTTAAAAGAGAATTAGCTAATGCTACTAATGAATTTTTATAATTTATTACTTCCATAATTACCTCTTTTAATTTCTAATTAATTTTTTTCTCTTTGCTTCTTCTTCTTTTGGAAAAATTTTATCTAATTCTTGAACTCTTTTTTCAAATATTTCTAATAAATTAATGGTTTCAGCTAAAGGATCTTCAAAAACTGTTGTTAAAATCTTTTCATTTTTAGTAAATAATCCATGTAACAGAAATAAAGTATCATTATTTACATATTCATTACCAAGTAATCTGATAGCAAAACACATTCTATCTTCTGGAATAAAATAATGATTCCACTTACAATAATTTATTAAATTATTAATAAATTTATTCGTTGCATAAAAACAATTTTCGAAAATAGTATCTTCTGGCATTGCTTCAGCGTGATAATTAAATTCACATTTATTATTATCAGTATTCCAAGTTAAATAACGATATTCACGTTTTTTTAACATATCTATACAATATCTTATTCCTTCATGAGCATCTAATAATTCTTCTAAATTATATCTTACTTTTTTAAATCTTTTTAAAGAATCTTCTCCATATACAATTCTATATCTTGTTCCATATTGATATTTATGGGTAACAGGTAAAAAATCATCCATTTGATCTTTTTGATGAATCATCGCATGAATTAAAATATTCTTTTTATTAGTTGCTACTTTATGATTAACAGGACCTACTAAACAAGAATAACCAACAGCTATTTCTTCAGTTGTTAATTTTTCTGATAAATATTTTAAAAACTTTTCAAAGTTAACAATTTGCTCTCTTGTAACATGATTAGATATGGCTCTTATATCATAATCATTATCAATTCTATCTTGATAATCATCATGAGCCATCGAACCAGCAACAAAAATAGTTTTAATCTCTGGATCCTCTTTAAAATACTCTTTAAAAGCTACATCAATTTTACTTATTACATTTTTTAATTCTTGTGTCATAAAAACACCTCCGTAAAAAATATAAACGAATTGACTGTCGAAAACCATCGAATTATATTAGAAGGTGTTTTTTTTAGAAAAAAACTATTCAAAACTAAATAGTTACTTAATTTTCAATTACTTCTTTTGGTTTTATTACTACACATCTATTTGGTTCTTCACCAACTGATTCTGTATAAACTTTTTTATTTTGACCTAAAGTATTATGAATAATACGTCTTTCATAAGAATTCATTGGTTCTAATTTGGCTTCTACTTTTGTTTTAGCAACTTCTCTTGCAATACTTTTAGCCATTTTTTCTAAATTCCATTCTCTTTTTTGTTTGTATTCTCCTATATCTAAAACAAATTTATAAGATTCTCCTAAATCTTTATAAAGACTTTGCTTAATAACGGTTGTTAAAGCATCTAAAGTTCTAGCATTTTTACCTATTAAAACGGCATTATTATCAGTATATAAAGTGATATTTAAAGAATCTTCTCTTTTTTTTACTTCCATGTTAACTGTTAAGCCCATATCAGTTACTATTCCTTTAATTAGTTCTTTGATTGCTTCAACAACATCATCTTTTTTTATAACTTCAATTACACTTTTTTTATTAAATAATTTGTTAGTACTTTCAATTTCCTTAATATATAAATTTTCTTCTTGTTCCATTAAATCAGCCATAGCTTGATTTTTAGCTTCCGCAAACGTTTTAGCTTGATATGTATATTTTTTCATTTTTGTATTCTCCTTCTTACTATTAGATTTTGGAATATTGTAAATAAATTAGTAGTCATCCAATAAATATCTAAGGCCGTTGACATGAATATAGACATAACAATAATCATAATAGTAAACATATTAGTCATCATTTTTTGTTGACGTGCCATTTCGTTACTCGTTGATACTTGATCATTTCGAACAGCTTTAAAACTGAAATAAGTAGTAGCTGCTACTATTAAAACTACTATAATGTAAAGATAATTTCCACCTTTTATACCTAGCCATGGAGTAGTACCTAAATGAAAACCTAAAAACTTTTCTTCAAAAATAGCTGGAACACGATTAATTGCTTCTAAGAAAGCAATGAATAATGGTAATTGCAAGAATGATAATAAACATCCAGAAATAGGACTAACATTATATTTTTTATAAATCATCATCATTTCTTGACTTTTTTGCATCATTACTTCTTTATCATTTTGATCTTTATTAGCATATTTCTTTTCTAATCTTTCTAATTCCGGTTGAGCTTTTTTCATATATTCTGATTGCATAGCTGTTTTTCTAGTAACTGGATAAGCTATTAAACGTATTATTAAACTAGTTATAATTAAACCTAAACCATAGTTTTTAGTAATACGACCAAAGAATAAAATAACATAAGCTAATGGTTTAACAAAGAAAGTTGTCCAAAGACCTTCATATTTACCTGAATTAATTTTAAAACTTTCACAATCAACTTTTTTCGTTTCCGTTACAATAGTTCCATCTTCTTGTTCTACTTCAATTTCTTTTTCTATTTTTTTTGTTTTACAAGAACAATAAGGAAGCTTATCTAAATCAACTCCATTATCTTCATATAATTTTATAGTTTCTTCCTCAGTTGGTCGACATAAAATATTCTCTGTTAAATTTTGACCAGTTGTTTCATTGATAACGGCTTTATTATCCTTATCCTTTAAAGTTTTTGTACATCCTGTTAATAAACATACAAATATTAATAAAATAATTATTTTTTTACTTTTCTTCATTCTTCATTTCCTTTTCTAACTTCTGTAATAAATTTCCTAAGTTATCCTCTAAAACAGAATATGCTTCATTAAGACAACTCTTTCTTATTATTATAATATAATCTTTTGATTTTGAATAGATATTTTTATAATTATCTACAATATTTCTTACTTGTCTTTTTAATTTATTACGATTAACAGCATTACAAGTCTTTTTAGAAACAGATATACCAAAGCGATAACGATTTAAATTATTATTTTTATAATAAATAACAAAATATTTATTTTTTATAAATTTACCTGTTTGAATAACATCATTAAATTCTCTATTTTCTTTAACAATATTTATTTTTTTCATATTCACCTATAATTGTAAAAAAACCACAATTAAAATGTGGCTTATTTTTTAATAATTTCCTTACGACCTTTTTTTCTTCTTTTGTTTACGACTGAAGTTTTAATTCTTGCAAAAAAACCATGTTTTTTAGCTCTTCTTCTTTTATTTGGTTGATAAGTTCTTTTCATTATTTCACACCTCCAAAACTAAAATCTACCCTATTATAATAGGAAATATAGTTACTTGTCAAACATTTTTTGCATTTTTATTCTTTTTCTTAGTTACTTTTTTACTATCATATCCTAATATAATATCTTTATTTTTACTTTTTAAATCTTCTAAAATGATTTTTAACAATTCATCTTTTTCTTTTTTATCTATCTTTTTAGTAGCTATTTCATATATCTTATTATTAGTTTGTATTTTTATTCCTTTATTAACTAAAATACCATTATAACGATATTCACAAATATAAGCATTCGTAATAGAAGTATAATTTAATATTAAAATATTGTTATTTAAATCAACAAGGTAATGTTTAGTCAAATATAAATTTAATTTACTATAATTTTTATCTTTAACCTCAGTTATTTCTAAACTTAATCTATCTAATTCTTCTTTAGAATATTTTTTTAAACATTTATAACTCTTATAATAATTTCCAAAATAAATAATTAAAGTTATTATAAATAGAATAAGTAATAAACCAGATATTCCATAATATATAGAAGCATCATAATAACTTGTTTCTAAATCTAAATAATATAAACCTATATAATCTTTAAAATTATCACTAGTCAAATAAGTATTTTTCATTAACTCGTTATATGAATTGGTAGCAACATCTTTTAAATCTAAACTTATTTCTTTTGCTACCCCATATATACGAATAGGTTCTTCTAAAACACTTTCTTTATTTAATTTTTTAAAATTAGTTTCACTCATGTTAATAACATATAAATAATTATGGTTATCCATGACAAAATAAAATTTATTTTCTTGTTCTTCATAAGAAGCAAATAAATATGGTTTAGTATTAATATCAATATAAGCATATTTATCTCTTTTGTTATCTTTTAAAGAAATTTCTTTTAAATTTAATGGTTCGGGTAATTTTTGATTTTCATAATTATATCCTAAATAAGTAATAATAAGACTTAAAAGTAAAAATATTAAACTCAGATAAAATATTCTTTTTTGTTTCCTTAAACACTTTGTTAATTCTAAAGAATTAATTTTTTTCATTTCAATCACCAACAAGAGAATAACACATTTTTTATCTTTTTACTAGATTGTGGAAAACTCATTGTGGATAACTAAAAGTTTTCCACAATATAATTTTACTTGACACTTTTTAGGTATTTTTTTAGTATTTTTTGGTGAAAAACACATAGTTTTCCACATATATGTGAAAAAAGTTATCCACATGTGGAAAAGTGGAAAACTCAAAATTGTGGAAAACTCACACTCTCCCTTTAAAATCAACAACTTTATTGTGGATAACTATGTGGATAAGTATGTGGATAACTATTTTTAGCAAAAAGTTTTCCACATAGTTTTCCACATAAAATTGTGGAAAAGTCCCCCCTAAATTGTGGAAAACTCTAAAAATGTAAAGTAATAGACAAAAACTTTACAGTTTTCAAAATAAACTAGAGATATCCACCATACTTTTTTTTCTGTCAAGGCAATGTCTTTATCTTTACTTTTTAAATTTAAGAGGTTAAAATATAGGTACGCAAGAGGTGAGGAGGTGGATAATGAATAATGAAATACTATGGAATAAGTTCTTAGAAAAGGTTAAAAGTAGCGTAAATTCAATGGTTTATTCAACTTGGTTTAGTAAAACTCATTTATTAAGTATTGATAATAACAAGGCAACAATCGTTGTTCCTCTTGATATTCACAAAAAAAGATTATCTGAAAGTTATCAAGAGTTAATTACTAGTATTTTAACGGCTTTAACAGGAAATGTTTATGATCTTGAATTTATTTTAGAACAAGAAGCTCCTATTAATGAAGTAAAGAAAGAATCTAATATTATTGTAAATACTAGTGAAACACACAACAAATTTCATCATGAATCAAACTTAAATCCTAAATATACTTTTGAAACTTTTATTGTCGGAAATAGTAATAAATTAGCGCACGCTGCGGCTTTTGCTGTTGCTGAAAGTCCTGGTTTAACGTATAATCCTTTGTTTATTTATGGTAATAGTGGTCTTGGAAAAACCCATTTGATGCATTCAATTGGTAACTATATTCAAGCTACTTCCAATAAAAAAGTACTTTATGTTACCAGTGAACAATTTATATCCGATTTTTCTGGTATTGGGCGAAAAGAGAGTAGTGAAACTGATGAAAATTATAACTATGTTGATTACTTTAAAAATAAATACCGCAACATTGATGTTTTAATCATCGATGATATTCAATTTCTAGCCGGAGCCACGCAAACACAACAAGAATTTTTCCATACTTTTAATACCCTTTATAATGATAAAAAACAAATCATTATCTCTTCTGATAGGTCACCAAATGACTTAAAACTCTTAGAAGATAGGTTAAGAACAAGATTTTGTTGGGGCTTAACGGTTGATATTTATCCACCTGATTTAGAACTTCGCATTAATATTCTAAAAAAGAAAATTGATGGAGCCAAAATTGATAAAAATATTCCAGAAGATGTCTTAGAATATATAGCTTCTAATATGACAAGTGATGTTAGACAATTAGAAGGAGCAATTAATCGTTTACTAGCTTATTCAACCATTATGGGAGGAGCAGAAATTACTTTAAATTTAGCTGTTGATGCTCTAAAAGACTTTATAAATAAAGGAACAAGTGAAAAAAATAATATTTCTAAACTCCAAAAAGTTGTAGCTGATTATTTCCAAATTTCGGCTGATGATTTAAAAGGAAAAAAACGAAGTCCTACTATTGCTTTTCCAAGACAAATTGCTATGTTTTTATCCCGTGACGTCCTAAATGAATCCTATCAAAGAATAGGTTTAGAGTTTGGGGGAAGAGATCATTCAACCGTCATGCACTCATGTGAAAAAATCGAAAGTGATATTAAATCCAATAAAACTATAAAAGAAATGGTGGAAAAGATAAAAAAGAACTTAAATTAAAAAAGTTTTCCACAATAAAGTCCTTGCTACATAAGGGGTTTTTGAGGTTTTCCACAATTTTATGTGGAAAAGTCAATTAACTTTTAAAAAAATTAAAAAAAACTAGCAAAAAAAAGACCCAAATTTTTAGTTTTCCACACCCAATTGTGGAAAAGTCCGAGTTTTCCACATAGTTTTCCACAATTTAAAATCTTTCTAAACCCTTGATAAATAAGGGCGCTTAAGAGTTTTCCACAGGTTTCCACACCATTATTATTATTATATATATATAATAAAAGAAAAAATAAAAAAAATTAATAAATTAGAAAAAGGAGAAAAAAATGAAAATTAAAATTAAAAAAGATTTATTATTAGAAAATTTAAACAAAGTTTCAAAAGCTATATCAACGAAAAATTTAGTTCCTGCTCTAGCTGGTATTAAATTTGATTTAACAAATGAAGGATTGACTTTAACTGCATCCGATAATGATATAACAATTCGTTCATTTATTAAAAATGATGATAATATGTCTATTGAAGAAGAAGGAAGTATAATTATCCAAGGGAGATATATTTTAGATATTGTTCGTAAGCTTCCAGATAAAGTTATCAATTTAGAAGTATTTGATGAAATGAAAGTTATTATTTCAACTGAAAATAGTGAATACAATTTAAATGGTATTAATAAAAGTGAATATCCTAATATCAATTTAGAAGAAAATAAAACACCTATTATAATTAATAGCAAAGAATTTAAAGAATTAATTAATCAAACAGCATTTGCTGCCTCAACTGATGAAGCACGTCCACCTTTAACTGGTTTAAATTTTAAAATAGTAGGTGATATATTAGAATGTAATTGTACTGATTCCTATAGACTAGCCAGAAAAGTTTTAAAATTAAAAGAAAATGTTGATATGGATTATAATATTGTTATTCCTAGTAAGAATATTGTTGAATTTGCTCGTTTATTAACTGATGATAATTTAGATGTTGAATTACATATTTTTAATAATAAAATACTATTTAAATGTGATAATATTTTATTTCAAAGTCGTTTAATAAATGGTACTTTCCCAAACACAGCTAACCTATTACCAAAAGATAGTTTGTTAAAAATAACAGTAAATGTAAATGATTTATATGACGTAATTGATCGTGTAAGTATTTTAACAAGTGATAAAGAAAAAAATGTAGTTACTTTAGAAACGAATGGAAATATTTTGACTATGAAATCTTCAAGTGCTGAAATAGGTCGTGTTGAGGAAAAAATGAATATCTTAAAAGATAAAGAAGAAGATATTAAAATATCATTTAGTGCTCGTTATGTAATGGAAGCATTGAAGGTTTTAGATAAAGAAGAATGTGAAATATCATTTGTAGGAGAAGTAAATCCAATTATTTTTAAAGGTAAAGGAAATGAAGATTTAATTCAATTAGTTTTACCAATTCGTACATATTAAAAGCTAAGAAATTAGTTTTTTTTATTTTCTGACATCATTCGACAAATTTCGACAAAATTCGACAAAAACTGTCATTATAATAACCCCCGAATTTTGAGTTTTCCACTTTTTTTGTGGATAAACTTAAATTTTAAAATTCAAAAGGGGGTGAAAAAATGCAAGAGAGTAAATTAGATGTTTATAGTTTAGAATCTTATGAAATTAATAAAAATACTTGTGCTGTTATTAATTTAGCTGATGATGTTACCAAAATAGTTGAAAAAGAAAATGAATATCTTTTACCAAAGCAATCATTTGAAGTAATGGAAGATAGTTGTGCTTATTATGGAAGTTCTTATGAAGGTAGATTAAAAGGAACAAAAATGATTTTAGGTTCTAATTATAAATTACCTGTAATTATTGAAGAAAAAAATGATATTATCTTTTTTCCAACAACAGGTTTATCTAATGAAAAATGTTCTTGGATTTCTTTAAATAATATTAGAAGTTATGAACGCGTTGAAGGATATACCAAAGTTAATTTTGTTAAAGGTAAATCAATTATTGTAAAAATGTCTTTTAGTTCTTTTGAAATGCAATTATTACGTGCTACAAGGTTTCAAAATTTATTAAGACAACGTTTAGGAGAAAAATAATTTTTTCTCTTTCTTTTTTGATGAAAAATAGGTTGAAAATGTCGAAAAATGTAATTAAACCTTGTTTTAAGCAAATTTTATGGTATAATAGTTAAGCAAGTATGGGGATATTACCTAATCAAAATATTTGTAAAATAGGGTTTTTGTGATGTTATATGCGATTGAAGAGTTTAAAATTATTTAATTTTCGTAATTATTCCGAACTAACTTTAGATTTATCTCCTGGTATAAATATTTTTATTGGAGATAACGGTGTAGGTAAGACAAATATTTTAGAGGCAATATATGTACTTTCATTAACTAAATCAAATCGTTATGGAACTATTAATGATTTAATCAAACATGATGCTATTACATCAAAGATTAATTGTCTAGTTGATTATGATGGCTATACAAAAGAATATGAAATAATGTTAAGTGATCAAGTCAAGAAAGTTTATATTAATAAGCAAGAAATAAAAAAAATAGCTAATTATATATCTAATTTCTGTGTTACTACTTTTATGCCAAATGATATTGATATTATAAGAGGAACACCTAGTATTAGAAGAAATTTGTTAAATATTCAAATAGGGCAGTTATATAATAACTATTTAAAATATGTTAATGAATATAATAGCTTATTAAAAATTCGTAATGATTATTTGAAAAGATTAAATATCAATGGTAATACGGATTTAAGGTATTTAGATATTATTAATCAAAAAATGGTAGAAGTTAGTTTGAAAATTTATTATTTTCGTTATTTTTATCTTGAAGAGATTAATAAAATTATTTCCCAAGTGTTTAAGAAAATAGCTAATATTAGTAATTTGAAGATTGAATATGCTAATTCATTAAATTTAGATAGTTATGATGAAAATTTAATAAAAGATAAATTAATATTACGTTATAAGAAAAATTTATCTAAAGAAATTATGCAAGGAATGACTTTAACAGGTGTTCATCGCGATGATTTAATATTTAAAATTGATGGAATAGATGCTAGAATTTATGCATCGGAAGGACAGCAAAGATTAATTGTAATTGCTTATAAAATAAGTGAATTATTGCTTTTTAAAAAAATTAAAAAGGAGTATCCTGTATTATTGCTTGATGATGTTTTCTCAGAAATTGATTTGAAAAAAAGAAATAATATTATTAAATATTTTAAAGATGATATTCAAGTTATTATTACAACTAATGATATAAATGATATTGATAAAAAATTAGTAGAAAAAGCGAAAATTTATTTAGTAAAAAATGGAAATGTAAAAATTAAAGGTGGTGTTAAAAATGTTAGAAGAAAAAGTAACAAATCATTATGATGCTTCAGATATTCAAGTTTTAGAAGGTCTTGAAGCTGTTCGTAAAAGACCAGGTATGTACATAGGTACAACTGATGTAAAAGGACTTCATCACTTAGTTTGGGAAATAGTCGATAATTCAATTGATGAAGCTTTAGCTGGATATTGTAAAAATATTGAGATAATCATTAATAAAGATAATTCGGTAACTGTTAAAGATGATGGACGAGGTATTCCGGTTGAAGTTCACCCTAAAACTAAACTATCGACAGTTGAAACCGTTTATACAGTTTTACATGCTGGTGGTAAATTTGGCGGCGGTGGATATAAAGTATCTGGTGGCTTACATGGAGTAGGTGCTAGTGTTGTTAATGCTTTATCTACAAGTGTAACGGTAACTGTCTATAAAAATTCTAAAATATATGAAGCTAAATTTGAAAATGGTGGACATATTGCAAAGCATTTAACTGAAATTGGTACTTGTGATGCTAATAGAACGGGAACAACGGTTACATTTAAACCCGATCCGGAAATATTTGATACAGTAATTTTTGATTACAATACTTTAAAAGTAAGAACTAGAGAATTGGCCTTTTTAAATAGAGGATTATCACTTACTTTAAGAGATGATAGAGATAACGAGGATACAACAGGAGAGCACTTTTTATATGAAGGTGGTATTAGTGAATATGTTAAATTTATCAATAATGGAAAAAATACTATTCATGATAACATAATTCATTTAGAAGGTGAAGAAGATGGAGTTTTCTTTGAAGTAGCAATGCAATATAATGACTCATATAATTCTAATATTTATTCATTTGTAAATAATATCAATACACATGATGGTGGAACACATGAAGAAGGTGTAAGAAGAGCATTAACTAGATTGATAAATAATTACGCCAGAAAAAATGGAATGTTGAAAGAAAAAGATGAAAACTTAACTAATGATGATGTTAGGGAGGGTTTAACAATGATTATTTCTTGTAAACATCCAAATCCTCAATTTGAAGGTCAAACAAAAGGCCGATTAGGTAATTCGGAAGTTAGAAAATTAGCAGATAATGTTTTTTCTGAAGGATTTGAAAGATTTTTATTAGAAAATCCAGATGAAGCAAAACTTATTGTAAGTAAAGCAATGTTAGCTTGTCGAGCAAGAAATGCTGCTAAAAAAGCGCGTGAAATTACGAGAAAAAGTGAAATGAGCAATACTACTTTTTTTGGAAAACTATCTGATTGTAAGAGTAAAGATCCAACAGTATCCGAAATATTTATAGTCGAAGGGGAGAGTGCTGGGGGTTCTGCAAAAGAAGGTAGAGACTCTATGACGCAAGCTATTCTTCCTTTAAAAGGTAAAATTTTAAATGTTGAAAAAGCTAGAATGGATAAAGCATTATCTAATGAAGAAATAAAATCAATTATTACTGCTTTTGGAACTAGTATTGGTCCTGAATTTGATATTTCAAAACTAAGATATAACAAAATAATTATCATGACCGATGCCGATGTTGATGGTTCTCATATTCGTGTTTTATTATTAACTTTATTTTATAGATTTTTTAGACCAATTGTTGAAGCTGGACATGTTTATGCTGCCCAACCGCCATTATTTAGAATAACTCATGGGAAAACAAGAAAATATGTCTTGACTGATGAAGAAAAAGAAGCATATTTAAATAGTTTACCAGAAAACGTGCGATCTCGTGCTGAAATAGCTCGTATGAAAGGTTTGGGAGAAATGAATGCTGATGAACTAAATGAAACTACCATGGATATAAATAAACGTGTTTTAAGAAAAATTACAGTCGATGATTGCATTGCAGCTGATGCTATGTTTAATAAACTTATGGGTGATGAAGTTGAACCTAGAAGACAATTTATCGAAGAAAATGCTATATATGTTAAGAATTTAGATATTTAGGAGGTTTGTTAGTATGGACAATGAAAATTTAAATGAATTATTTCCCGAAGATGAAGAAAAAGAAGAATTTACTGATGAAACTGAAGAAGTTATTGATTATGGTGGAACTTTTCATGAAAGAGATTCCCATGATATAAATGATATTGTAAAAGAAATTAGTGATTCGTTTTTAGATTATTCGATGAGTGTTATTACCTCACGTGCTATTCCCGATTTAAGAGATGGTTTAAAACCAGTTCATAGAAGAATTTTATGGTCAATGTTTGAAGAGGGAAATACGCCTGATAAACCCCATAAAAAAAGTGCCACAACTGTTGGATATGTTATGGGTCATTATCATCCACATGGAGATTCTTCAATATATGATGCTATGGTTAGATTAGCTCAAGGATTTAACCAAAGATATACAATGGTTGATGGGCATGGTAATTTTGGTAATATCGAAGGTGATGGGGCTGCTGCATATCGTTATACGGAAGCAAGATTATCGAAAATTTCTCTTGAAATGTTAAGGGATATAAGAAAAGAAACAGTCGATATGATGCCAAACTTTGATGAAACTAGTCCAGAACCTACTGTTTTACCATCAAGATTTCCTAATTTATTAGTAAATGGTTCCATGGGAATAGCTGTAGGAATGGCTACTAATATTCCTCCACACAATTTAGGAGAAACAATTGATGCCTGTATTGCTTATATAGATAATCCTGATATAGATACAGAAGGATTAATGCAACACATTAAAGGGCCTGATTTTCCAACTGGAGGAATTATTTTAGGAAATAGTGGTATTAGAAAAGCATATGAAACCGGTAGAGGTTCTATTACGATTAGAAGTAGAGCTGAAATAGAAGATGTTGGTAATCATCAACAAATTGTTATTACGGAAGTTCCATATGGTGTTAATACTATGGATTTAAAAAATAAAGTAGCTGAATTAGTTAGAGATAAAGTAATAGAAGGAATTTCTGATTATCATACGGATTTAAAAAATGGTGTTAAAATAACAATTACTTTGAAAAAAGATGCCAATGCTCAAGTTATATTGAATAATTTATATAAACATACAAATTTTCAAATTAATTATGGTATTATTTTCCTAGTAATTGACAATGGAACACCTAGAACTTTATGTTTAAAAGATATTATTTCGAAGTATATTACTCATCAAAAAGAAGTAATTATTCGAAGAACAAAATTTGATTTGAAAAAAGCAGAAGAGCGTTCACATATATTGGAAGGAATAAAAATTGCCTTAGATAATATTGATGAAGTTGTTAAAATTATAAGAGCTTCTAAGAGTGATGAGGAAGCTAAAGATCAGTTAATGTCTAGATTTGGTTTAGATGATATTCAATCACAAGCAATACTAGATATGAGATTACGTCGTTTAACAGGTTTAGAAAGAGATAAAGTTGAAGATGAATTAAAATCTTTATATGAATTAATAGCCGATTTAAAAGATATTTTAGCATCAGATCAAAGAGTAATGGATATCATAAAAAAAGAAATGCTTGAAATTAAAGATAGATATTCGGATGAAAGAAGAACAAGTATTGATATGACAGCTATTGATTTTATTGAAGATGAATCTTTAATTCCTGTTGAAAATATTTGTATTGCTTTAACCAATAAAGGTTACATTAAACGCATGTTAATTGATACTTATAAAACTCAAAGAAGAGGTGGAGTAGGAATTAAAGGAATGTCTACTAACGAAGAAGATTTTGTTTCTAAATTATTAACTGCTAGAACGCATGATTATATTTTATTCTTCTCGAATAAAGGTCGTGTTTATAGGGTTAAAGGGTACGAAATACCTGAATTTTCAAGACAATCAAAAGGTATTCCAATTATTAATATTTTATCTCTTGATAAAGAAGAAGTTATTAAATCAGTTTTAGTAATTCGTTATGATAATGAACCAAATAAATATTTAATATTTGCAACGAAAAATGGTTTAGTTAAGAGAGTAAAAATAGAAGAATTTGAAAACATTCGTAAACTTGGTAAAATAGCAATTATTTTAAAAGAAAATGATGAATTAGTAAATGTTGAAAAATCCGATGGTGAATCCGAAGTAATAATTGGTACTGCTGATGGAAGAGCTGTTCGTTTTAACGAAAAAGATTTACGGGTAATGAGTCGTACTTCAGCTGGTGTTCGTGGTATTAAAATCGAAAATTCTTTTGTAATTGGTAGTGTAGTTGCTAGAAAAGATCAAGATAGCCAAATGTTAGTTGTATCGGAAAATGGTTATGGTAAAAAGAACAAAGTTGAAGATTATCGTTTGGCTAAACGTGGAGGTAAAGGAGTAAAAGCTCTTAAGCTAACAGAAAGAACAGGAAATTTAATATCTTTGAATAGCATTAATGGTGATGAAGATGCTATGATGATTACAGATTCTGGTATGTTAATTAGAATTTCTCTTGAGCCATTATCTATTTATGGAAGAAATACTCAAGGTGTTAAATTAATTAATTTAAAAGATAATCAAAAGGTTTCAACTGTTGCTTTAGTTGATAAATCTGATTCGGAAGAAGAATTAATTGAAGAAAATTAATTCTTTTTTTGATAAAAAAATAGTTTGCTTTTTCAAGAAACCTTTTTATTAATAAAACTAAGTTTTATTATATAAACCTATAATCTTATTTATATAAATATATATAGTTTATATAATAAGATTAAATATATGTTCATTATAGTTATATATATAACTATAATAATATATATAATAATAAGAAAGGAAATTAAAATAAATTAAAAAAAAGTCAAAAAGTTCTTGCTAAAAAAACAAAAGCATAGTAATATATTATTCGTGCAATAAAAGAAATGGAACCAGGTCAGGATCGGAAGATAGCAGCCTTAACATAACTCTTTTATGTGCACTTTTATTTTAGAAAAAAAGAGTGGTTATATGAAAGACAATGAGTATTATATGAAATTGGCTTTAAAAGAAGCTAGAAAAGCATATAAGCATAATGAAGTACCGGTTGGGGCTATTATTGTATCTAATGATAAAATTATTGCTAAGGGAAATAATCAAAGAGAAAATAGTGGAGATGTAACAAAGCATGCTGAGTTAATAGCAATTAGAAAAGCTAGCAAAAAGAAAAAAGATTGGCGTTTAAATGATTGTACTATGTATGTAACTTTATTTCCTTGTCCTATGTGTGCTAGTGCTATTGTTCAATCAAGAATTAGTAAATTAGTAATTGGAACTAGTACGATGGATTTAAAGAATAAAGAAATAGTTAATTTAATTTTTTTAGATAGTATTAAAAACAAAAAAATTATTTTAGAAGAAAATGTTTTAGAAAACGAGTGTTCTAGTATATTAAAATCGTTTTTTCAAATGCAAAGATTAAAGTAATTTTAAATATGGCTTTATTAGCTCCATATTTGCACGTAGATAAGCGTAAATAACTTTTTAATACATTTATACTATTTTGATAAAAAAAGCGCGAGAAACACTTTAAAATGCGTTTTAGAACATGTCTATAATTTATAATATTTTTTTAATAATTATAAATTTATATTTTAAAAAATTCTATATTTAAATTTTAAAATATAATCAGTAATCAAATCACGTCGTATTAGGCCTATAAATAGCCGTAGACGGGCGTAAATAAGTTTTTAGTATATTTATACCTTTTAATCAAAAAGAGGCTACAAGGTGCCTTAAAATGAATATTATGACGTTTTAAAAAAATACTAAAAAAATTAATCTTCTTATTTTCAAATAATTTTTTTTATTATATAATACTTATGAAAGGTGGTTTAGGATGGAATATCAAGCTTTATATCGAAAATATCGACCAACAAAGTTTAGTGATGTTGTTGATCAAGAAAACATTTTAAAAATAATAACTAATTCAATTAAAGAAAATAAAATATCACACGCTTATTTATTTTCAGGACCACGAGGAACAGGAAAAACGACAATAGCTAAACTATTAGCAAAAACTGTTAATTGTTTAAATCTAAATGAAGATTTTTCTATATGCCATCAATGTGAAAATTGTATTGATATTGATAATAATTCTTCAGATATAATTGAAATAGATGCAGCTAGTAATAATGGTGTTGATGAAATAAGAGAATTAAAAAGTAAGATTAATTTAGTTCCTAGTAAGTTAAAATATAAAGTTTATATTATTGATGAAGTACATATGTTATCAATTAGTGCTTTCAATGCTTTATTAAAAACTTTAGAAGAACCACCTAGTCATGTTATTTTTATTCTTGCAACCACCGAATTTTATAAAGTTCCAACAACAATTGTTTCAAGATGTCAATGCCTAAATTTTAAAAGAATCAGTAAAGAGGGAATCGTTAAAAGATTAAGACAAATAGCTGATTTAGAAAAAATAAATATAACTGATGAAACATTAGAAGAAATTGCTATTTATTCAGAAGGTGGTATGCGAGATGCTTTAGGTATGTTAGATAAATTAGCATCTTATTCGCTTAAAGAAATAACTTTAAATGATTTTTTAAGTATCAACGGTTTAATATCTAAACAAGATTTAAATAATTTCATTGATAGTATCATCCAAAAAGATAATCAAGCAGTTTTAAATAATTTAGAAAAGTTTGAAAATCTCGGTTTAGATTATACTAAGTTAATCGAAAAAATCTTAGAACGTTTAAGAGATTTAATTGTTGAGCATTATGTTGCTAAAGAAAGTAACAAATATAATCCTAAAGAATTATACGATTTAACTTTTGTTTTTAATGATACTTATAATTTATTAAAAGAAGCAATAAATCGTAAAATTATTATTGAAGTTAAATTACTAGAATACATGAATAAACAAGAAGAATTAATTGAAGAACATAGTCAAAATATTTCCCGAGAAATAAAAGAAAATAAAAAAAATGAATTATTAACACAAAAATCTGAGGGAAATGAGGTAAATTCAGCTAAAACAACTAAATGTTATAAATTAAACACTGAAGTTCAAAAGCAACGAATTAATAACACTTTTGCTATGGCTAGTAAAAATTTAAAAAATATGGTTGCAGATAAATGGAATAATTTAGTTGATTACTTAATGGATTCTAAGTATAAAGAAATAGCTGGATCATTAAAAGATGCAACTATAGGTGTTGTCAGTGATAAAAATATTTTATTAGTAACTAAATATGAAAGTTTAATTGATAAAATATATAATAAAATTAATTTATGTGAAGAATTAATTAATAAAATAACTAACATGAATTTAAAAATTGTTATCATTCTTGAATCAGATTTTCAAAAAGAAGTTAATAATTATAAAAGCCATCTAGCTGATAAAAATTATTACACTTATCAAGAAGAAACAGAAGATATGATAACTTATCAAGAAGAAGTTTACAAAGAACCTAATTTATGTTATGGTAATTTAGTAAAAAAGGCAATAGACGTATTCGGTAGCGATTATGTTGAAGTTGAATAGAAAAGGAGAGATAGAAATGAATATACAAGCCTTAATGAAACAAGCTCAAAGCTTACAAAAAGATATGTTAAAAAGTAAAGAAGAAATTGATAAAATGGAATTTACTTCAACTAAGGATTTAGTAACTGTTAAAGTAAATGGAAAAAAAGAAGTTTTAAAAGTAGATATCCAAAAAGATGATGATTTTTCTGTTGATGATTTAGACATTTTAGAAGATATGATTATGGTAGCTTTAAATGATGCTTTTAAGCAAGTTGATAAAGAAACAGAAAAGAAAATGGGAAAATATGCTAATGCTATGCCCGGGTTATTTTAATGTATCCAAAAAGTATTCAAAATGTAATAGAAGCATTTAAATATTTGCCAGGAATAGGAGATAAAACAGCCGAAAGAATGGCTTTGCATTTATTAAATCTTGATAAAGTTCAAACAGATTTTTTAGCTGATTCTATTAAAAATTTACAAGAGAAAACGAAGCGTTGTAAGATATGTGGTAATTTTTCCGATGATGATATTTGCTTTGTTTGTAGTGATCCAACTAGAGATAAAAAAACTTTATGTGTAGTTGAAGATCCAAAAACAATTATTGCAATCGAAAAATTAGGCGTTTATCATGGTATTTATCACGTTTTAAATGGTCTTATAGCAACGCTTGATGGAATGAACCCAGAAGATATTAGACTTGATAAATTAATTAACCGAATGCAAAATGAAAAATATCAAGAATTGATTATAGCTGTTAAACCATGTTTAGAAGGTGAAATGACAGCCCTTTATATCAATAATGTCTTAAAAGATTTAGGAATAAATATAACTAGGTTGGCTTCGGGTATTCCTATGGGAGCCGATATGGAATATATAGATGCTATAACTTTAGAAAAAGCCTTTGATAATCGTAAAAAAATATCATAAAGTAAGCAAAAAAACTCATAATCTATATGGGTGATATATTTGCAAAAAATACTTAAATACTTAAAAAGATTTATCTTAGCTGGTTTTCTTTTATATGCCTATAATTTAATTGCTGTTACATTTAATATAACTATTCCCATTAATCTTTTTACTATTATGATAGTAGGTTTATTAGATATTCCAGGACTTACTTCATTAATTGTTCTTAAACTAGTTGGATTGTAGGTGACTTATGTTAGATGATTATAAAAATAATAAATTCTATAACTATGCTAAAAATTTAAAAAAATATTTTCATGCATATATATTCGAAGTAGATGACATAGAAACTAGTTATCCACTTATTTTAGCATTTATCAAAATGATTATTTGTCCTAATCATTATACCAATAATAAATCTTGTTTAGATTGTAATATCTGTCATTTAATTGACGAAAACTATTATGAAGATTTAAAAGTAATAGAAACAACTGATAAAATAATTAAAAAAGAACAAATAACTAAATTACAACAAGAACTTAGTTTAAAATCATCTAACAATACCAATCAAGTATATGTTATCAAAGAAGCAGATAAAATGAATTTAAATGCTGCTAATTCTTTATTAAAATTTATTGAAGAACCAGAAGAAAATATCTATGGTATCTTAATAACAACTAATAAAAAATCATTATTATCAACTATTTTATCCCGTTGTCAAATCATTGAATTAAAAGTAGAAAAAGAAACAAATTATAATTTAGAAGATATAAATAATTCTCTTTCTTTTTTAACATTAATTCATGAAGAAAAAGAAAATAGTATAGCTTATTTAAAATCAAGATATTTAAATATCTATGCTACTCGTGATGATATTTTAAAATCTTTTCAAATGTTAGAAAATTTAATTGATAAAGAAATAAATCGACGAAATGGAATAATTGATAATAATTTTTCTTTTTATGATATAATAGAGGCATCTTTACAAGAAATTACTTTAAAAGAATTAATTTTTTATTTAGATAAAATAATTGTTATGAAAAATAAATTAATTGAAAACCCTTATTTAAATTTAAATTTATTTTTAGATAGATTAATTATAGAAATATCTGAGGTGAAAATATGATAGATGTTGTTGGTATTCGTTTTTCTCATAAAGGAAGATTATATTATTTTAATAGAAATGGCTTAGATTTAAAAAAAGATATGTTAGTTATTGTTAACACCGAAAGAGGAGAACAACTTGGTTTTGTTTATCTTGAAAATCAACAAATTGAAGAGGAAAAACTGGTTAATCCTTTAAAAAATGTTTTAAGAATAGCAACAGAGAAGGATAAGAAAATACATGAAAAGAATCTAATTGAAAATGAATATGCCTTAAAGAAAGCTAGGGAATTAGTTGCTGAATTAAATCTAAATATGAAAATATTAGATGCAAGTTTTACTTTTGATAGAAAACAATTATTATTTAACTTTGTAGCCGATGATCGAATTGATTTTCGTGAGTTAGCCAAAAGGTTAGCCTCAATTTATCGAACAAGAATTGAATTAAGACAAATAGGTATTCGTGATAAAGCTAGAGAAATAGGTGGCTTAGGCCCTTGTGGACGTTTTTTATGTTGTAATTCCTTTTTAACAGATTTAAATAGCGTTACTATTAATATGGCTAAAAATCAAATGCTAGCTTTAAATCCAACTAAAATAAATGGAGTATGTGGTCGTCTTTTATGTTGTCTTGCATATGAAGATGAAACTTATACTAATCTTAAAAAAGGTCTACCAAGTATAGGAGAAACTTATAAATATAAAGGCAATGATTACAAAGTAGTAGATGTTGATATTTTAAAAAGAAAAATAAAAATAGAAAACAAAGATAATATTCAAGAAGAGGTAATATTATAAATGGAAGTTTTAAATGATTTAGTAGGTAAAAATTTAAAAATATATCAAGATGATGATTATTTTAAATTTTCTTTAGAATCTATTTTATTACCTAACTTTGTAACAATAAACTTAAAAGATCAAAAAATATTGGATTTATGTTCAGGAAATGCACCTATTCCTTTAGTTTTATCAACAAAAACGAAAAAGAAAATAATCGGTGTAGAATTACAAAAAGAAATATTTACATTAGCTAAAAAATCTATTGAAATAAACCATTTAGAAGATCAAATAACTATTTTAAATGAAGATGTTAAAAATTTAAAAAATATATTTGAAGGAGATACCTTTGATATTATAACAGCCAATCCTCCTTATTTTAAAACTTCTGGTAATTCTTATTTAAATAATAATAAAATAAAAACTAATGCTAGACATGAAAAAAGTTTAACATTAGAAGAATTAATAAAAATAGTTAAATATTTATTAAAAAACAATGGTTCTTTTTATATGGTTCATCGAACAGAAAGATTAATTGAAATAATAGATTTATTAAAAAGTAACAATTTAATGCCTAAAAAAATCCAGTTTATTTATCCTAAAAAGGGTTCATCATCGAAGTTATTTATGATTAAAGCAGTTAAAAATGGCAAAAATGGCTTAGAAGTAATGGATTCTTTATATATTCATAATGAAGATGGAAGTTATCAAAAAGAAATATTAGAAATATTTAATTGAAAGAAGGTTTATATGAAACTAATTGTTGGACTAGGAAATCCTGGAAAAGAATATCAAAATACCAGACATAACATAGGTTTTTATTTTATTGATAGTATAGCTGATTCTCTAAATCTTAAATTTAAAGAAAAATTTAATGGTCTTTATGTGAAAACTATCTTAAATCAAGAAGAAATAATGTTTTTAAAACCTTTATCATATATGAATTTATCGGGTGAAGTAGTTAAGAAATATGCTGATTATTTTAAAATTTCTAGCGAAGATATTTTGGTAATACAAGATGATATTGATATGGAATTAGCCAAAATTAAACTTAAAGCTAACGGAACTGGTGGAGGTCATAATGGTATTAAAAATATCATTTTAAATCTTCAATCAGAAGAATTTAAACGTCTAAAAATAGGAGTTGGTAAAGATAAGCAAATCTCTATAAAAGATTATGTTTTAAGTAAATTTAATAATTTAGAAAAAGAACAATTAACTAAACTTAAACCGATTGTTTTAAATATTATCAATGATTATACAAAGTTACCTTTTAATGATTTAATGTCAAAGTATAACAATAATAATTGGAGGATAAATGAAGAAACTAGATGAATTATTCCAAGTAAAATATCAAATTAATCTTGGCTTATCAGGAATGACTGATGAGTCTTTTTGTCTTTATTTAAAACAATTATTCAATCAAGAGAAAAAAAGTATTTTATTAGTAACCTCAAGTTTAACCGAAGCTAATATTTATTTAAATAACTTAACTACTTTAACTGATGATGTTTTATTCTTTCCCATGGATGATTTTTTAACTAGTGAAGCTTTAAGTATTAGTCCTGATTTAAAAGTAACGAGATTAGAAACTTTAAATGAATTACTATTAGAAAAACCAAAGATTGTTATTACTAATTTAATGGGTTATTTAAGATATTTACCTAGTAAAAAAGTATATCAAGATAATATTATTAATTTAAAAACAGGTGATGAAATAGATCCAAAAAAATTAGTTAATAAATTATACGATATTGGTTATAAAAGAGAAACAATTGTTACAACAACCGGAGAAATAGGAGTCCGTGGCTTTATAATAGATATATTCCCAGTTTCCTTTAATCATCCAATTCGTATTGAATTCTTTGGTGATGAAATAGATTCTATTCGCGAATTTGATGAAGATAATCAAAAAAGTATTCAAGAATTAAACGAAGTAGTTATCAATCCTTATACCGAATTTTTATTAACTAATTATACTAATTTAGAAGAAACAAAAAGAAAACAAAAATATTTACCAGATTATTTAAAAGATACCAAGAATATTGAAGACTATTTAAATAATCCTATTTTAGTTATCAAGGATTATCCTCAATTAAATAATTATTATTTAAAAATGCAAGAGGAAATAAAAACTTATCAAGAACAAGATGATTATCAAGGAAAATATATGTTTTCACTAGATATATTAGATATCAATAAAGTTATACATTATTTAAGTATTGATAATCTAATTCCTAATCATAAATTTAATAATTATATAGATTTTAAAATTAAAAGTGTACCTAAATTTCATGAAAACTTAGATAGTATAAATGCTTATTTAAAATCTAATTTAGAGTTAAATAAACAAATAATTATTTGTTTAAAAGATTATCAAATTAAAAATTTTACTAAATATTTAGATATACCTTATTTATTAACTGATACTAATAATTTAAGTGATATTCTTTTAAATATTATTCAATATGACTTTCCAAAAGGTTTTAGTTATGAAGATAAAATAATTATTACGGATAAAGATTTATTTAATATAAATACTACTAAGAAAAAGTATAAAACGAAATTTAAATATGCTACAAAAATTGATAATATTAATAAATTAGAAGTAGGAGATTATGTTGTTCATAGTATTAATGGAATAGGTATTTATAATGGTATTAAAACTTTAAATGTTGGAGATTTAAAGAAAGATTATTTAGAAGTTTTATATAAAGATGATGATAAACTTTATATTCCTGTTGAAAAAATAGAATTAATTAGCAAGTATTCTGGTAAAGAAGGAATATTACCTAAAATAAATGGTTTAGGTAGTTTAGAATGGAAAAAGAATAAACAAAGAATTATTAGTAAAGTTCGAGATATTGCTGATAAATTAATTAGATTATATGCTGAAAGAGAAATGAAAAAAGGTTTTGCTTTCTCTAAAGACACGAAATATCATGAAGAATTTTATAAAGAATTTATGTATACTCCAACTTTAGATCAATTAAAAGCTTTTGAAGAGATAAAAAAAGATATGGAATCATCCAAACCAATGGATAGATTATTATGTGGAGATGTTGGATTTGGCAAAACAGAAGTAGCTTTTCGGGCTATGTTTAAAGCTGTATATGATAATAAACAAGTGTTATATCTATGTCCAACAACTATTTTATCTAGTCAACAATATAACAGTGCTTTAGAAAGATTTAAAAATTTTCCAGTGAAAATAGAATTATTAAATCGTTTCACTACCCCGAAAAAGATAAAAGAAATTCTTGAAGGATTAAGTAATGGAACTGTTGATATTGTTATTGGTACCCATCGTTTACTAGGAAATGATATAAAACCAAAAGATTTAGGTTTATTAGTTATTGATGAAGAACAAAGATTTGGTGTAGCTCATAAAGAAAAATTAAAACAATATAAAACAAATGTTGATGTTCTAACCTTAACAGCCACTCCAATTCCAAGAACATTACAAATGTCAATTGTCGGTATTAGATCTTTATCTGTAATTACAACTCCTCCCGTTAATCGTTATCCAGTTCAAACTTATGTTGTATATGAACAAGAACAGATAATTAAAGACGCAATTGTTAAAGAAATGCTTCGCGATGGACAAGTATTTATTCTTTATAACCGAGTTGAAAAAATAGAAGATAAAATGAATGAAATTCAAAAAATAGTACCAACGGCGAGAATTGTTGTTGCTCATGGACAATTAACGAAAGTAGAACTAGAAAATCGGATGATTAAATTTATTAATCATGAATATGATATTTTATTATGCTCAACAATTATTGAAACCGGAATAGATATTCCTAATGCTAATACCTTAATTGTTTATGATGCTGATCATTTTGGTCTTTCTCAATTATATCAAATAAGGGGAAGAGTAGGAAGAAGTAATAAAATAGCTTATGCTTATCTATTATATCCTGAAAATAAAGTCCTTGGTGAAGCTGCTATTAAAAGATTAAATGTTTTAAAAGAATTTACTGAACTTGGTAGTGGTTACCATATTGCTAACCGTGATTTATCAATAAGAGGAGCTGGAGATATCTTAGGTTCAGAACAAGCTGGTTTTATGGATACAATTGGAATTGATTTATATTTAAAAATCTTAAATGATGAAATTAAACGTTTAAAAGGCGAAACTATTGTTGAAGAAGAGATTAAAGACGAGAAACCAATTTTAAATGTTACAACCCATATCTCTGATAAATATACAACGGATAGTGATTTAAAAATTGAAATTCATAAACTAATTAGCACTATTGATAGTTATGATACTTTAATAAAAGTAAAATCAGAATTTGAAGATCGTTTTGGTAAAGTAGATTCCGAAATAGAAATATATATGCTAGAAGAATGGTTTGAAAAATTAGCTAAATCAATAGGAATTGAAAAATCTATCCAAACAAAAGATAAAGTAGAATTAACTTTTGATATTGATCATTCTAAAAATATAAATGGTGAAGAATTATTCATGAAAGCTTATAAAATAAGTCGTAATTTTAGTTTTAATTATAGTAATTTAAGATTTCATGTTACTCTTACTTTAAAAGGATTAGAAAAACATTTTATCTATTATTTAATTGATTTATTTAAATAATTAATAAAAAAAGTACTCTCTAAAGATAGGTTAAAATACCTATTCTTTTTTATTTATTTAATAAATTTATAGTTTTAAAATATTTTTAGATACATTATCAGGTATCAAATTTAAAAAAGTAGTAAAGAAATAAATTTTATTAATTTAAATTAATTGAAACATTTTTATAAAATTATTTACTATTTGAAATATTATTGTTATACTATATTCATGAGGTGATTAAGATATGTATTCAGAATTAGGAGATAAAGTTAAATTATTAAGAAATAGACGAGGATTAAAACAAGATGATTTAGCTGAGGTATTAGAACTTAGTAGGAGTCAAATATCTAATTTAGAAAGTGGAAGAAGAAATTTAAGCTTAAAACAATTAGAGAAACTATGTGAATACTTTCAAGTAGATATGTCTTATTTTGTTATGTCTGAAACGACGGATTCTTGTTTGGATTTAATCGAAAAAGCAAAATTATTATTTGCAAGTAAAGAATTAACAAATATCCAAAAAGAAGATTTATTCGTTTCAATTATGAAAGTATATTTAGCTTCAAAAGAAAATAATTAAGAAAGGAGTGGTTTTATGAATCAAGATAAAATGCATTTAGTAAATAAAATATTTAATAATGAAACTATTAGAACAGTATGGGATAAAGAAGAAGAAAAATATTATATTAGTATAGTAGATTTAGTTGGAGTATTATCGGAAAGTGAGAATCCTAGAAATTATTGGAAAGTTTTAAAACATAGATTAAAACGAGAGGGAAATGAGTCGGTTACAAATTGTAACCAACTTAAGTTAAAAGCATCTGATGGAAAATATTATAGTACGGATGTAACTGATATTGAAGGAATGTTTAGAATAATTGAAGCTATTCCATCTAAAAATGCTGAACCAATAAAACAATGGTTAGCCAAACTAGGTAAGGAAAGAATAGATGAAGTATTTGATCCATCGTTAACAGTACAAAGAGCTATAGATATGTATAGAGCTAAGGGTTATGATGAAGATTGGATTATTAAAAGAATAAAAGGAATACAAGATAGAAAAAAATTAACTGATACTTGGAAAAATGGCGGAGTAACAGAAGAAGTTGAATTTGCTATTTTAACAAATGATATTTATAAAGAATGGTCTGGAATGACTGCTAAAGAATATAAAGAATATAAGGGTTTAAGAAAAGAATCGTTAAGAGATAATATGTCTGAATTAGAAGTTGCACTTGCTGATATTGGTGAATTAACAACGCGAAAATTAGCAGAAAAGTACAAACCTATTGGACTTGAAGAAAATAGAAAAATTGCTAAACAAGGTGGACAAGTTGCCAATAATACAAGAAAAGATATAGAAGTAAGACTTAAAGAATCAGTTGTAACGAAAGATAATGCATTGAGTTATCAATATATCGATGAAACTAAGAAAATAGAAAATAAGTAGAAATATATTAAAAAAAATAATTGTAGTAATAGAAATAATAAATATTGTGTAAAATAGTATGAAAATGATATAAAATACACATTATTTTGTTAAAAAATGTGTAAAAAAGTTATAAAAAACACATTATGTGATTGAAAAATGTGCAAAAATGGTATAAAATATACATTATATGATTGAAAAATGTGTAAAAAAGGTATAAAATACACATTATATGATTGAAAAATGTGTAAAAAAGGTATAAAATATACATTAATTTGAGATTGATTGTATATTTTTTTAAAAATATGATATATTATAATAGGAGGGTGAAAAAATGGAACCATATAAAGCTAAATTATTACCGATACAATATAAACTTGATAAAGAAACAATTAAACTATTGGGTAAAGCTAACGATAAATATGGACAATATAAGTCTTTATTAAAAATGTTTAAGTTTGATCAAAAATATTTTTTAGATTCTTTAGTATTAGGAGAAAGTGTTAGATCATCAAGAATTGAGGGAACGCAAATATCTCAAGATGATATATATTATATGAATTACAAAGAATCTAATGATAGTATTCAAGAAGTAAAAAATTTAAAGAAAATGTTAGAATATGCGAATGAAAAATTGAAAGATAAAAAATTCAGTATTTCTATGATTAATTCAATGCATAAAATATTGCTATCTGGTGTTAGAGGTAAAGATAAATCACCAGGTGAAATTCGTTCTATTCAAAATTATATAGGTCCAATAGGACTTGGAAAAGAAGGAGCTACATTTGTTCCACCAATTCCAGAAGAAGTTCCTGAATTATTAGATAATTTAATGGATTATATGAATGATATGTACGATGATGAAGCATTTATTAAAGTTGCAATATCACATGTCCAATTTGAATCAATTCATCCATATAAAGATGGTAATGGTAGAATGGGTAGAGCTTTAATGACTCTTCAACTTGCAAAATTAAAAGAAGATGAACCAATATTATTTTTATCAGAGATAATAGAATTATTTAAAGCAAATTACTATAATGCATTAAATGAATGTAGAAGTGGAAATGTCGATGGATTTATTAGGTTTTTCTTACAATGTGTAGTAGATCAATGTACTAGAAATATAGGAAGAATTGAAAAAATTAATAAAGTATATGATGAAGATGAAGAAATTATAAAAAAAGAAATTAAAGGTAGTTTGGTACTTAAAATGCATCCATTAATGATGAAAAAAATAGTATTTACTGCACAAGAAATGGTAGAGGAATTAGGAGCCCATATTAATTCTATTAATAATATTTTGCATCGTTTAGTTGAGTTAAATATAATTGTAAAAGAAAAAAAAGAAGATACTAATAGAATAACTTATAGGTACATAAGAATATATGATACCTTTATTGAACAACTATAAAATTTTTAAAATAGTTAAATTAAAAGGGTTGTAATGAAACTTTATACTCATCACAACCCAATTTTATTAACTATTTGAATGGTAATATATGGATTTTCAAATAATTAATATATAATATGAAAAAACTTATTAACATGGTAAAAGGTTTTTATATAAAATCAATAAGTTCTTTCGAAATCATTATACCACATTATATGTGAGTTATCAACTCACATATAACTAATAATAGAAAATGAGATAATAACTTTGGTGGTAAAATATGGAATATGTTGATATTTATAGTGTTATTCGTCATAACATAAAAAAATATAGACAAGAAAAAGGTTTAACGCAAGCTAAATTAGCTGAATTAACTGACTTATCTCATGATTATATAAGACAAATAGAATCAGAGAAAGTTGCCAATACATTTTCTGTTCAAACTGTCTATGATATTGCAGTTGCTTTAGAAATAGATGTAGGATTATTATTTAAAACAGATAGTAAAGAATTAGTCAAAAACTAGTTCTTTTCTTCTAATAATTGATTTCTAATAACATAAATTGAAAGTTAATCTTGACAATATTTGACAATAGGAAAAAAATTTGTTATCCTAAACGTGTAGTAATTAATAGAAAGGGTTAAATATGAACGATAATGAAGATGTAAAAGATCAATTAAAGATCAAAAATAAAGAAATTTATTTAAATAAACTAAATCTTGATCTTGATAACAATTTAGAAGTTCTTGTCTTAACAGTTGATAATCTACTTAATACTAACAAAGAAATGCTTATTAAAAAAATTATAGATATTGAAGAAAGCTTCTTAAATCAAGAATTAATAGAAGAAAAAGTATCTAGTTTCTTTGAACAATATCGCGTTGAATTTATGAATTTATTAGATAATAAAAAATTAGATTTAAAAAATACTATTATTATTCATGATGATTTAGAAATATGTAAAAATAATATTCAAGATAACTATTTTTCTTTAGAAAAACAAATAAAAGAATTTACAAGTCAAGAAATTAAACAATTGGAAAAACTTTTGTTAAATGATATAAATGATAAATTTAAACAAAAAAGATTAAAAGATTATTTAGAAAATATTTTTATAATAAATTTAAATAATAAAATATTAGATATTATTCGTAATAGAGATATTATCTTAATTAATACTTTTCAAGAAACTTATTTAAAATATTTAGAATTAAACAAGAATACAATAGGTGTTTAATTCTTTTTTTGTATAAATTAACAAGATTTACCAATACTAATTTTGGGTGATCAAATGACAAGTGGTATTGTAAGAAGAATTGATAATTTAGGAAGAGTAGTAATACCAAAAGAGATAAGAAAGACTTTAAAAATTAAAGAAAATGAACAAGTAGAAATAAATGTTTTAAATGATAATATTGTTTTAAATAAATATTCAGATATTCATGAATATGATAAAAGTATTAATAATTTAATTGATATTATTAAAAGTGTTTATGATCGAGATATTATAATTACTAATTTAGATAAAATAGTTTTAACAACGAAAGATTATAAAGATTATATTAATTTAGAATTAAGTCCTTATCTAGCTAATATAGTTGATAATAGAAAAGATGTAAGTGAATTAATTCCTGTTAATTTAAGTTTAAATAGTAATATGTCAGATATAAAGGTATCTTATTCTATTAAATCAATTATTGTAAATGGAGATATGATTGGTTTATTAATTTTATTATCTAATACTAATTTAGAAAATAGTGATTTGAAATTATTACAATTAATGAGTTTATATTTAGAAAATTATCTTGAATAATTAAAAATTATATGTTAATATAGGCATATAAAAGCAATGAAGAAATGAGTAAATTAAGAAATTTTCAGAGAGATTTCGGTTGGTGAGAGAAATTAAAGGAATTAATTGAAGATGGTTTTGGAGCTTATTAAGAATATTAATCGGGTAACTACGTTATAAGGTGAGGCATATTATATATGTGAAATAAGGTGGTACCACGAAATCTTCGTCCTTTGGATGAGGATTTTTTTTAATATTTAAAAGGAGTGATAAATATGTTTAAACGGATGTGTAATATTAAATAATAAAATTAAAATTAGAAAAATAAGAAATTGGAGGAGAAATTATGGAAAATAAAAAATATTATATAACAACACCTATATATTATCCATCAGCTAATTTTCATATAGGTCATTGTTATACAACAGTAATTGCTGATAGTCTTGCTCGTTATAAGAAGTTACATGGATATGATGTTTATTTTTTAACAGGAAGCGATGAGCATGGTTTAAAAATTCAAAGAAAAGCTGAGGAAAAAGGAGTAACACCAAAAGAATATGTTGATGAAGTTATAGAAAATGCTAAAGATTTATGGAAATCTTTAGGGATAGAATATGATCGTTTTATTCGTACAACGGATGAAGATCATGTTGAAGTAGTGCAAAAAATATTTAAGAAATTATATGATCAAGGAGATATTTATAAAGGTTCTTATGAAGGACTATATTGTACTCCATGTGAATCATTTTGGACTGAAAGTCAATTAGTTGATGGTAAATGTCCTGATTGTGGGAGAGATGTTGAGCCAGCAAGTGAAGAAGCTTATTTCTTTCGTTTAAGTAAATATCAAGATCGTTTAGTTGACTATATTGAATCACATCCTGAGTTTATTCAACCTGTATCACGTAAAAACGAAATGATTAATAATTTTATTAAACCAGGTTTAGAAGATTTATGTGTATCACGTACAACTTTTACTTGGGGAATACCTGTAACTTTTGATTCTAAACACGTGGTCTATGTATGGATAGATGCCTTATCTAATTATATTAGTGCTTTAGGTTATTTAACTAATGATGATAGTAAATTTCAAAAGTATTGGCCAGCAGATTTACATATTGTTGGAAAAGAAATAGTTAGATTTCATACTATTATCTGGCCTTGTATATTAATGGCTTTAGACTTACCATTACCACATCAAGTATTTGGTCATGGTTGGTTAGTTATTAATGGTGGTAAAATATCCAAAAGTTTAGGTAATTATCGTGATCCTCGAGAATATATAAATGAATATGGTAAAGATGCTATTCGATATTATTTACTTCGTGAAGTACCATTTGGTTCAGATGGACAATTCTCTGAAGAATTATTAATTAATCGTTATAATACCGATCTTGCTAATACAGTCGGTAATCTAGTTAATCGTACTTTATCAATGTTAACAAAATATTTTGAGGGAATCATTGAAAATAGTGAAGTCAAAACAGAATATGATGAAGATTTAATTAATTTAGTAATTAATACAGAATCTAAAGTAGAAAAATATATGGAATTATTAGAAATACCAGAAGCTTTAGATAGTATTTTTGAAATATTTAGAAGATGTAATAAATATATAGATGAAACAACCCCATGGTTACTTGCTAAAGAAGAAAATAAAGATAAATTAAAAACAGTACTTTATAACTTATTAGAATCTATTAGAATAGGGGCAATTCTTTTAACACCTTATTTACCAGATACAGCTAATGAAATATTAAGACAACTTAATACGAGTAAAAAAGATTTAGACACTATTAAAGAATTTGGTGAATTAGAAACTAATATTCATATCAATGACTTTAAACCTATTTTCATGAGAGTAGAAAAGAAAGATGAATAGTAATTATTTAACAGATACTCATTTTCATTTAGATTTAAATGATAATATAGAAGAAATATTAAAAAGAGCTAAAGAAAATGGAGTCAATAATTTTATTATCTCAGCATGTGATTTAAAAAGTATTAAAGAAAGTCTAGAAATAATAAATAAATATCCTGTTTATTTAACAATTGGAATTCATCCTGATGAAATAAATGATTTTCAAGATGATACAATTAATTATTTAGAAAATATTATTAAAAATAATCCTAAAATAATAGGAATAGGTGAAATAGGTTTAGATTATTATCATAATCAAACTAATAAAGAAGATCAAAAAAGAGTTTTTAAATTGCAACTAGATTTAGCTCAAAAATTAAATTTACCAGTAGTAATTCATTCAAGAGATGCTTATTTAGATACTTATAATATTTTAAAAGAATATAATTTAAAAGTTACTATTCATTGCTTTTCAGGTTCTTTAGAAGTAGCTAATTCATATATTAAAGAAGGATATTTATTAGGAATAGGTGGAGTATCTACTTTTAAAAATACTAATTTAAAAAATGTTTTAAAAGAAATACCCCTTTCTAATATTATTTTTGAAACAGATAGTCCTTATTTAACCCCAGAACCTATTAGAAAAGAGATAAATGAACCTAAAAATATTAGTTTAATATGTGATAACTTGTGTTTAATAAAAAACATTAGTCGAGAAGAAGTTATTAGAATAACTAATAATAATATAAAAAGACAATATAACTTAGAAGAGATTAATAACTAATTTCTTCTTTTTTTTATTTGACTAAATTAATTTTAAGTGATATGATTTTTATCATAGAGGTGGTTTGCTTTGAGAACAAAAAAACAAATCAATTCATTAAAACTTTACTTTTTTAGTTTATTTTTTATTATTTTTCTTTTATTTATGATAGCAACTAGTAATTCAAGTGATAGTTTTGTAACTAGTAATGAAAATAATGTTAAAGCTGTTCAATCATCGAGGATTCATGCTAATTATAAAAATAATTTAATAGAAACAGTTATGGTTAATTCTTTAGAAGAATTAAAAAATAATATTAATAAAAGAGTTAAATTTACAGGAACAATTACTGGTTATGGACCTGATTGTGTAGGGTGTTCTGGCAAATTAGGATGTCCTCCTTATCAAGATGTTCGAAATGGTAATATTTATTATGAAGATAAGGATTATGGAAAAATAAGAATATTGGCAAGTGATCCCTTAATACCATGTGGTAGTGTAATAAAAGTGTCAAATTATTATAATCAAGAATTTTACGGAATAGTTTTAGATCGAGGAAGTGCTATAAAAGGTTTAACAATGGATTTATTATATGAAAGTGAAATGACAACTAAAAATATAGGTAGACAATATAATATAACTTTTGAAATAGAAAGATGGGGATTTAATTAGCATTATAAAATTTTAAAAAAAATTTCAAAAAGATATTGTCAATTGATGAAATATGTGCTATATTTTTAACATAAGGAGGATATAAAAATGGAAAATAATTCTAAGCAAGCAGTTTTATCAATAGTAGGTATTGCTGTTTTAGTAATAGCTGTAGTAGGAGTATCATTCGCATTCTTTACTTATAGTAAAACCGGAACAACTAATAACGTTATTACAACTGGTAGTATTACTTTCGATTTTACAGCACCAGAAAATGGTTTATCATTAACAAACCAATTTCCACAAAGTGATGCTGAAGGAAAAACAAATAATCAATTTGCTTTTTCAGTAACTGGTACTTTACCAACTTCAATGGCTCCTATTAATTATAGTGTTTATGCCATTAAAGGTGATGTTCCAACTGTAGAAGGAAAGTCTTACACAGAAACTAATCGTTTAAAAAATTCTGAAATTAATTTCTATGTAACAACTACTACTGGTGGAACCATTGAAGGTGGATACGGAACAGCAACTGATCCAGACTATGGTGCTGTTGTAACTGATGCTATTGATTCAGGAACAGCAACTGCTGGAACAGGATTACTAATAGCTACAGGTACTATTCCAGCTAATAACTCAGAAGTTACTCATTCATATGCTATAACTATGTGGGTAAATGATACTGTAACAATTTCTGATACAGACACAACTAAAAAATATTGTGCAAGTGCTTCAGAATGTACTGGCGGAAGAGCTATTTATAGTGATTTATTCTATTCATTTAAAATAAGAGTAGACGCTCAAGGATAATAAATTAAAGACCGCTAGGTCTTTTTTTGAATAAAATAAGAAATTACGTATCAAAATTGTTTATTATAAAAAAATATATAATATTTGTTTTTTATCTTGAGTTTTGTAGTTAAAAAGATCAAATAATATATCTTTATAATATAACAAGATAACTTGATTAAAAAAAACTAAAAAAAATATTCAAAAGATATTGTCAAAAATCTATAATTATGCTATTATTTTTATTGTAAGGAGGATATAAATTATGAATGAGAATTCATCAAAACAAGTTCTATTATCTGTTATAGGAATAGCTGTATTAGTTGTTGCAGTAGTAGGAGTATCATTTGCATTCTTTACTTATAGTAAAACCGGAACGGCTAATAATACTTTAACTACTGGTTCAATTTTCTTCAATTTTACTGAAGGAGATCGTATTAATCTAACTAATCAATTTCCAATGACAAATACTGCAGGAGAAGCTTTAACAACTGCTGAACATGGTGCTTTAACTTTTTCTGTAGTTGGTTATGACACTTCTGGTAAAGGTATAGAATATACTGTTTATGCTTTCCCTGGCGATGCTGAAACTGGAAAAGAAAGATTTAAAGATAGTGAAATCAAATTAAATCTAAAAGCACCTGCTGCTGTAGTTACCAACAACTATTCAACTTCTAAAGTTGTTGGAACAGATGGTTCTTTAACTAGTGGAGTAGTTTTAGCAAAAGGGAAAATTACTGCTAATTCATCGACAGCTCAACAAACAGATGCTTATACTTTAAGAATGTGGATTAATGGTGAAACAACAGATGCTGATTACGTAGAAATTGGTGAAGGAAAAGATTATTCAACAGCTGAATTTGCTAACTTATATTATTCATTAAGATTAAAAGTTGTAGCTGCTACTACTGGTACTACTCAACCAACACCATAGTATTATTTAGTTTTTAGACTTTGTTTAACAAAGTCTTTTTTGTGTCTAAAAATGACAATATTTTACAAAAAGAATTGATTTTTTTTAGGTTATATTATATCATTATTATAGAACATGGAGTTCAAAAGGAGGATTACATATGAAAATAACATCAGTAGATGTAAAGAGATTTGAAAAAGAAGGATCTCGTATGAAAGGACGTGCAACTGTTCAATTAGATGATTGCTTCGTTGTTCGTGATATTCGTATTATTGATGGTGATAATGGTTTATTTATTGCTATGCCAAGTAAAAAGGTACCAGGAGGACATAAAGATATAGCTCATCCTATTAATCGTGAAACAAGAAAAATGTTTGAAGATGCTATCTTTGCTGCCTATGAAAATGCTGAAGTAGAAGAACCTACTAATGAAGAAGAATAATTAAAGACCAATTGGTCTTTTTTTTAATATATTAAATATAATTAATTGGGGATTATATGGAAAGAGATAATCAGATAAGAGAATTTAATCATGTATTTAATTTAGTAGAAAGAAAGAATGTTAGCATTTCTGGAGTAAAAAAAGTCGAAAGTTTTGATAGTGAAGAATTTTTAATCGAAAGTGTCATGGGAACTATTATTCTAAAAGGGGAAGGATTAGAACTATTAAAATTAGATACTATGCAGGGAGTAGTTACTATTAAAGGATTAGTCAACAGTTTAACTTATTTAGATGAAAATATTTTAAAAAAGAACAAAGAAAATTCAGTTATTAGTAGGTTATTTAAATGAATTTAAATATTCAAATTCAAGTTATCTTTTATACATTTTTATTTGGTTTATATTGTTCTTTTTTCTTTAATATTTTTTATAAGTTTTTATTTAGTAAATACTTTTTTCTTAATTTATTAACTAATTTTCTTTTTATAATAGGTAATAGTATTTTATATTTCTTTTTACTTTATAAAATCAATGATGGTATTATTCATATATATTTATTATTTATCTTTTTGATTAGTTTCTTTTTATATAATAAATTATTTAAAAAAATAAGAACTGGTTGATGGTTTAACAGGATGCTTTAGCATCTTTTTACTTGAAAAAATAATAATTATTTGATATTATATTATTGCTAGAATAGGAAGTGATAATGTGGCTAAAAGAAAAAAAGTAAAGAAAAAAGCAAAACGTATTGCTACTTTTGGCATGCTTTCTATTATATTAGTTATTACAATTTGTTTAACTCTATTTAGTGTTATCATAGAAATAGTTGATAAGTATCAAGAAAAAAATCAATTAAGTACTGAATTAATAGCTTTGCAAGAGCAAGAAAAGGAATTAGAAACAGATGTTAAAAAATTAGAGGATCCGGAATATTTAGCAAGGTATGCCAGGGAAAAATATTTTTATTCCAAAGATGGAGAATTAATTTTACGAATTCCTGAAGAATAGTGTTTTGTTAGCACATTATTTTTTAGGAATTTATTATATAATGTCAAGAAAAGTCAAAAAAGGTTTAATACTATCTTGCTAAAATGATATTAATTTAGTAAAATACGTGCAAGGTGAAAAGAAATGGATTTAGTTTATGAATTTTTAACAAATAAAATTAAGTTAAATAAAGATTCTAAAATTGTTATTGGTGTTAGTACAGGTCCTGATTCTATGTGTCTTTTAAATATTCTTTTAAATCTTCAAGAAAAATTAAAATTTAAAATAATTGTTGCCCATGTTAATCATAAAAAAAGAGTAGAAAGTGATGAAGAAGAACAATTTTTAGAAGATTATTGCTTTAAGAAAAATTTAGTTTTTGAAAAAATGATTCTTGATAATAAATATAAGGGTAATTTTGAAGCTTATGCAAGAAAAGAAAGATATAAGTTTTTTGAAGAATTAATAAATAAACATCAAGCTAATATTTTAATGACAGCTCATCATGGCGATGATTTAGTAGAAACAATTCTTATGAAATTAACAAGAGGATCTAATTTAAAAGGTTATCAAGGAATATCTTTAATTACTAAGAAAAATAATTATCAAATTATAAGACCACTTCTTTATGTAACTAAAGATGATATTAATAAATATTTATGTGATAATAATATTCCTTTTTTTATTGATAAAACTAATAATTGTGATGATTATACGAGAAATAGATATCGTCATCATGTTTTAAATTTTTTAAAAAGTGAAAATAGAGATGTTCATTTAAAATTTTTAAAATTTGAAAATAGATTAGAAGAAGCAAATAATTATATTGAAAAAAATACTTTAATTGCTTATAATAATTGTTATAGGGATGGAAGTTTGAATATTAATTTATTTTTAGAAAATGATTTGTTTATTAGAAGATTAATTATTGAAAAAATATTTAGTAATCTTTATGAAGATTTATCTTTTTTAACTGATAAACATGTTGATTTAGTAATTAATTTAATAAATGAATCTAAAAGTAATATAGAAATAGATTTACCTAAAGGAATCAGAGTAATTAAAGAGTATGGCTTAGTTAAATTTAAGAATACTAAAAAGGAAATAAAAAATTATAAAATAGAATTAAAGAATGGTTTAATTTTAGAAAATGGTATGCAATTTATAATTTATAATGGTGACTCTAATGGTAATGATACTATGCATATTAATAGTAAAGATGTTTCTTTACCTTTATATGTTAGAAATAGAAAACCTGGAGATGTTATTGCTTTAAAAGGTAATGGGCATAAAAAAGTTAAAGATATTTTTATAGATTGTAAAATTGAAAAAGATGAAAGAGATAGTTATCCTATAGTTGTTGATAGTAAAGATGAGATAATTTGGATTCCTAAATTAAAAAAATCAAAATATGATGTTCAAAATAGAGAAAATTGTGATATAATATTTAAATGTTTGTGAGGAGAGATTTTATGAATAAAAAAGAAATAAAAAAAGGTGTATTACCATATGTAGTTTTAATAATTATCATGTTAGGTGTAATTTATTTTTTTAATGTTTTAAATGTTAAAGTAAATGATTTAACTTATGATAGTTTTCTTAATAGTTTAAATAATAATGAAGTAACTGAAGTAAAGATTGTTCCTAGTGTTGATGGAGGAATTTATAATATTACAGGTAAGTTAAAGGATTACAAGGATAATGAAAAATTTGAAGTAGTAGCTCCTTATTCGGAAGAAGTAATTAAAAAGGTAATGGAAGCTAATGAAAAATATGATTTTAAAATTGAAAATGAAAGTGATCCTCATAGTAGTTTTTGGTTAATTGCTATTTTTAATTTTTTACCTATCATTTTAATTGGTATTTTCTTCTTTGTTGTTTTAAGTAAACAAATTGGGGGAAATAACAAATCATTTGATTTTGGTAAGAGTAAAGCTAAATTAGATGATAGTAGTAAAAAAGTAACATTTAATGAAGTTGCTGGTTTAAAAGAAGAAAAAGAAGAATTAAAAGAATTAATTGACTTTTTGAAAAATCCAAAGAGATTTCAAAAATTAGGTGCAAGAATACCTAAAGGTGTTTTATTAGTAGGTCCTCCAGGAACTGGTAAAACTTTACTTGCTAAAGCAGTTGCAGGAGAAGCTAATGTACCATTTTATTATATAAGTGGTTCTGATTTTGTGGAATTATTTGTTGGTGTTGGTGCTAGTCGTGTTCGTGATATGTTTAATCAAGCTAAACATAATGCTCCTTGTTTAATCTTTATTGATGAAATTGATGCTGTAGGTCGTCAAAGAGGAACTGGTTTAGGTGGTGGACATGATGAACGTGAACAAACTTTAAACCAATTATTAACCGAAATGGATGGATTTGGAGCAAATGAAGGAATTATTATTATTGCTGCTACTAATAGAGCAGATGTCTTAGATCCAGCTTTACTTCGTCCAGGTCGTTTTGATCGTCAAGTTACCGTGAATTTACCAGATGTTAAAGCTCGTGAAGAAATACTTGCTGTTCATGCTCGTAATAAAATTTTAGATAAAGATGTTACTTTAACTAATCTTGCTAAAAGAACGCCAGGTTTTAGTGGAGCCGATTTAGAGAATTTATTAAATGAAGCAGCTTTACTTGCTGTTAGACGTAATAAAGAAGCTATTACTATGAGTGAAATAGATGAAGCAACTGATCGTGTCTTAATGGGACCTGCTAAGAAGAGTAAAAAATATACAGATGAAGAAAAGAAATTAGTTTCTTATCATGAAGCTGGTCACGTTGTTCTTGGATTAAAATTAAATTCAGCTAATGTTGTCCAAAAAGTTACTATTATTCCAAGAAGTTATGCCGGTGGCTATGCTATGATGGTACCAAAAGAAGAAAAATATACTCAAACAAAAACTGAGTTATTAGAACAAATTACTGGTTTATTAGGTGGACGTGTATCGGAAGAATTAAATTTTGGGGAAATAACAACAGGAGCTCATAATGATTTCGAAAAAGCTACTAAAATAGCTCGTAGTATGGTAACCGAATATGGTATGAGTGATTTAGGACCAGTTCAATTAGAACATCAATCAGAAGGTGTTTTCTTAGGAAGAGATTACAATAAGAGTCGTAACTTCTCTGATATCGTGGCTCATGAAATAGATGAAGAAATTCGTAAAATTGTAGGTGAATGTTATAAAAAAGCCACAGAAATTTTAACAGAAAATGCTGATTTAGTTAAATTAATAGCTGATGCTTTATTAGAAAGAGAAACTTTAACTAAAGAACAAATTGAATATTTAGTTGAAAATAAAAAATTACCAAAAGATACAACTTTAGAAGATATGACTTTAGATGAATTAAAAGAACTTGCTAAAGAAAAAGACATAAAAGGTTATTCTAAGTTAAATAAAGATGAATTAATTGATTTATTAAAAGTTAATGATGTAAAGCCAGATCTTGAAACAGAAGATAAAAAAGATGAATAATTGATTAAAAAGACATTATATGCTATACTTTTTAAGAAGTGAGGTATTATGTCTTTTTTTGATTATTTAATGAAAAATATAGGGAGTATTTATCCTAGTTTAAAACATATTAATTCCGTTATTGGTGTTGTTATTACTTATTTATTGTTTTATAAAACTATTTACTTTTTTCTTGGCATTTTTTTTACAAGAAAATTTAAACCGGCTAAAAAAAAGCATAAATATGCTATTGTTATTGCAGCTAGAAATGAAGAAAAAGTAATAGCTAATCTTTTAGATAGTATTAAAAAACAAGATTATCCAAAAGATTTAATTACTACTTTCGTTGTTGCTGATAATTGTACGGATAAAACAGCTAAAATTGCTAGAGATTGTGGTGCTATTTGCTATGAAAGATTTGATAATGAAAGAAAAACAAAAGGATTTGCTTTAGAATATCTATTTGAAAGAATAGAAGAAGATTATGGCCGAATGTCTTTTGAAGGATATTTTGTTTTTGATGCTGACAACTTATTAAAAAGTGATTATATAACTAAAATGAATGATGCTTTTGATAGTGGTAAAAAAATAATTACTTCATATCGTCATAGTAAAAATTTTGATGAAAACTGGATTTCTTCTACCTATGCTATTCATTGGTTAAGATCCATAAGAACAGGACATCGAGCAAGAAGCATTTTACATTTAGCTACTAATATTCAAGGAACAGGTTTTTTATTTCCAAGTGATATAGTAAAAGATGGTTGGCATTATACTTCTTTAACGGAAGATAGAGCTTTAACAGTTGACTCCGTTGCTAATGGTTATGAAATCACTTATCAAGACGATGCTATTTTTTATGATGAACAACCTGTTAGTTTAAAAGTTGCTTTAAGACAAAGATTACGCTGGTCAAAAGGACATTTACTGGCTTTTATTGAAACTGGTCCTAAATTATTTTTAAATATATTTCTTGGTAAAAGATTTAAAAATAAAAAAGAAAAAAAAGAATATAAAAATAAGTATTCGTTTAGCCAAAGATTTATTGAATCAATAAGACATCGATTTGCTTCTTTTGATATTTTAATGTTAACTTTTCCTTTTTCTGTTTTTAGTTTATTTCGTTGGTTACTAGTAACAGTTTTATTCTATAGTATTTATTCTTATACCTATGGTTTGACTAATATTAATTTATTTGGTGGTAGTACTATCTTAGCTAAGTTCTTAAAGTTATTTATCAATATAAGATTTGATATAGAACCTGGTTTAAAAGCTTTATTCTTAGCTTTATTAATAGCTATATGGGCCAGATTGTTTTATCGAATTGGCTCTTATATAGAAAGAATATTTGAAGCAGTTTATATATTTATAATTGAAAGAAAAAGAATTAAAAAAATATCTTTTTCTAAAAAACTTTTATATTGCTTAACCTGGCCAATTTTTGATATTATAGGTCGTTACACAACATATGTTGCTTTATTTAAAAAAATTGAATGGAAACCAATTCCTCATGAAAGTAAAATTACCATTGATGACTTAAAATAACTCTTTTTTGTCAAAATAATGTTAAATAGTAGAAATTTATTCTTTTATATGTTAATATTTAGATGTACAAGATATTAATTGGGAGGGCTTATGAAATTCTTAAAAGTTAATGTCAAAGTACTATTGATTTTATGTTTATTTAGTGGGATTTTATTTTTAAACACAGGATGTGGAAATAAAGCAAATAATAATGATGATACAGATAATGGTAGTGAAGTAGATAATAAAGAAAATAATAATCAAACAAATAACGATCAAACAAATAATAACTCAAACGATAATACCTCAACTAGTAGCGATATAGCTTTAAATGATACAACTGATTATTCTGTATGGGTTGCTAATACAACTATTAATACAGATCAAAGTCAAAGAAGTTATAAAGTTATTTGGGGTGATACTCTTTGGTTAATCTCAACTGCTTGGAAAGTACCATATCAAGATATTGCTACTTATAATAATATTCCAAATCCAGATTTAATTTATGTAGATCAAATAATCTACAATCCAACATTTAAATAAAATCAATAGTTAACTGCTTTTAATAGCAGTTTTTTTGTCAAAAAAATGTAATATTTAAAAAAAAATGATGCGAAAAAACTAATAATGTGTTATTCTTATAATAAAGAAAGGTATAGGTGATAATATGTTACAAGCAAATTATGGAGAATTAGATCAAGAAGCTAAAGAAATTAATCAAGCTGCTAATGATTATGTAAAAGCTGTTAATGATTTATATAAGATAGTAGATGATTTACAAAGTGCATGGGAAGGAGCTGATAATTTAAATTTTGTCAATACTGTAAATGGTTATAAAACAGATATTACAGATTTAGGAAAAATAGTAAATAACTATGCAATTTTTTTAGATAAGTCAGTAGAAGTTATCTCAAATACACAACAAGATATTTCAGATGCTGCTGGAAGGTTATAGGAGGATAAATATGAATTATGATATAAATGTAAAACCAGAGGAATTAGAAAATTTTGCTAATATGATGAAAGAAAAAGTTAATATGGCTAGATCTTCATTAGAAGTAGCAACAAGAGTTATTAATCAAACAGCTGAGTCATTTAAAGGAAGTGCAGCTGACACTTTACGTGATAAATATAATGCATTACAACATAAATTTAATGGTTTCTATGAAGCAATGGAAAATTATAGTAATTTTTTATCTAAAACTGCTAATACTTATAAAGAAACAAACGCTAATATATCTAAAGCAGCTGAAGAAGTTTTAACTTCTGATTATGAATAATATTGAAGAGGGAAATATATGAGTAAAACTTATGCATATACTGAAGGAACTCCCGCTGATACTATTGAAGTACGTGATGAATGCATGTTTTCCATGGATGATAGTAAATTTCAAATTGATATTCAAGCTTCTAATTATGCTGATCAAGTATATACATTGAATTATACTAAAAATATTTTTGATAATTTAAATAATGTTTTTGATGGATGTAAAAGATTAATTACCTCAGCTAAAAATTATATTAATGAAAATATGAGTATTGCTGATTCAATAGAACAACCAGCTATCTTAGATTTTGATTTTTCTATAACAGGAACAAATGTTTTAGCAGAAAAAAGCACTGAGATGACAGGAGCAAAAATAGGTATTGTTCAAGTATCTACATCTTTAAATCTTCGTAGTGGAGCTGGAAAAAATTATGACGTAATTGGTTCTTTAAAAAATGATGCTAAATTAACTTTAACGGGCAATAAGTCAGGTGATTGGATTGAAGTTATCACAGAAGATGGTAAAACGGGATATGTTTCCAAAGGATATGTGAATATAACTGATCCTAGCAAAAATACTACCCCAGTTAATCCAGAAATTTCTCCTGAAATGTCAGTTCCTAAATATGCTAGGGTAGGTAATATGAAGAACTCAAAGCATTTAAATGTCCGTAGCAGTCCAAATGCAAGTAGCAAGGAAAATATAATAGGAAATTTGAATATAGATGCTGAAGTTGAAATAATTGATGAAACTAGCGATCCTGATTGGACCAAAATTAAATATAATGGTCAAGAAGCCTATGTATTTAAAACATATTTAAAGGAGTTAAAATGAAAAGAAGAATTGATCCAGTTGCTATTTCTAGTGTTGGAGATTATTTAAAAACTCAATTAGATGAATATAAAAGTTTAAAACAAAAAGTTTTAAATGATATTGAAAGTATAAGAAATGTATATAAAGGAGCCGATGCTGAACTAATAATTAATAAATACAAAGAAAGAATTAATAATTTAGATAGCATCATGTTAAATTATGAAAATTATGCTATTTATACTCAAAAAATATCTGGTAAATATCAAGAAAATTTAAATAAAGCTAAAAAAGATATTAATTCTTCCTTAGAAAATTTAGATAGTAATAATTCAGCTTTTATAGATAGCGAAAGTATTTTTTCAACAGAAATATTAGAAGGAGATAATAATCTCCACGAAATATAGGAGGGTACATGTCAGATATTAAATTACATTCTAGTTTAGATGATTTAATTGTTAAGTTAGAACAAGATAATTTAGAAATAGTAGATTTAATTAAAAACTCTAATGATGCGATTAGAACTTTAGATGATAAAAAATGGAAATCAAAAGAAAAGATTGAAATGGATGAAAAATTGATACCATATATGAATAAACTAGATAATCAATTATTGAATTATTTAAAAGAATGCACTGATTTACTTAAATTAGCTAAAACATCATATGAAGATGTTGATAGAGATCTAAGCGGGTCTATAGCAAAAATAGATAGTGATATTTCAGTAGAAAAATTATAGGTGAAAAAATGAATATAGATATATCAAAATATGAAGAAATTTATAATACTTATTATTCCAAAATAGAAAAAGCGGTCACTAATATTGATAGCCATCCTTGTGTTAATTTGATTGAAAATTTAACTAAAGTTGAAGAATATTTACAAAAAATATTGGATATTTCATCAGATGAATGGAATGATTCTGCTAAAGAAGCTGTGGATAGTAATATTCAAATTTGTTTGGATAATATATCACAAACAAAAAGTAGTATAGAAACTAATTGGCAAAAAGCGGAAACTTTATATAAAGAGTTATTAGAATTACTACAAAAACTTAATACAGAAACAATGAATTTAAAAACATTATTAAGTAAAAAACCAATAAAAAGTCATTATATGCATGAAGAAGGAGATGGACTTGGGAATATTCATATTACTTATCCAGGTTATGCTAATGCACTTAGTATTTGGAATGGTGAATGTAAATCTAAGAATGATGAATGTGAAGAATATTTTCAATCAATAAATGATAAACTAGAAGAGTTGAAAACTATTGATGGTGAAATTTTAAATATTAATAATAGTATTGGAATGCCTTTTAATATTAATTCAGAATTTGCTCATTTTACAGAAGACGCAGACTATATTTTAGGATTAGATTCAGTTGAATATACCCATGGTCCAGATGGCAAATTAACAGTACGCTATAATCAAAAGTATGGCCCATGGATTAAAACTATTGATGGTGTATCTTTAGAACGATCTGGATGTGGAATTATGAGTTTAGCTACGGCTTTAACTTCAACGTTATCTTATAAAACAGGAAACGATGTAATAGTTACACCATTAGATGTTGCAAACTCATTAAGTGAATATGCTAAAGCAAATGGTAAATCAGGGTTAAATACGTATTTTCCAGGTTATATGGGAGACTATGAGCCAATAGCAGAAGCAATTTCAGATATATATGGTGTGAAAATTTTATATACTAATGGCGGCCGTTTGTCAGAAAATCAAGTAGTAAATGCTACAGATTCCAGTGCTACTATTGTTTATAGTTTAAGCAAAGAAAGACATGTAGCATCTTTAACAGGAGAATCTGATACAAAAGGATTTATGATTGCTGATACAGGAAAAAATAAAGCTAGCTATGTTTATGGAACTGATACTTTTGATGGAGGAAGGCGCTCTATGATTGTAGCAGCTGGTGATTATGGTATTTCTGGTAACTATTTAACTATAAATGGTTCCACACAAATTCCAGATATAGGCCCTATGGAGTATATTGCGATAAATGGTCAAAACTATAAAATAGTTAAACAAAATGTCGAAAACACTGATTTATATGAGTATATTATTGACTTTGATTCATAACTTTTATCATTAATAGCTATTAAATAAAAAATGAAATATTTGAATATGGTAATAAATTTTAGAGACTTAAATGTCTCTTTTTGACTATTATAGTGAAATTTGTTATAATTCTTCGTAAATGAGGAGGTTTTATGGAAGAAGATAATTTTAATAAACCAAATAGTAAAGTTAAAAATTTAAAAATTAGAAATAAAGTTTTAATTTTATTAGCAACTACTTCGGTTGTTTTAACAAGTTTTTTAATTAAAAATCAAAACAAATCTACAATTAATAAAGAAGTTCCTGATAATAAGGAAAAAACTAGTATTTCTGATTTAATTAATTTTTCATACCCACCTATTTCATCTTTTCAAGAAGTAGATGATAGTAGTTTTATTTTAGATGAAGAACAAAATAATTTAGATTTATCTGTTGAAAAAAATACTAAAGAAGATTTAGTTATCTCTGATGACAATAAAGAAAATGATCAAAATATAGAAGACTTGGAATATGAAGATGAAAATAATTTAGCTATTAATGAAGAAGCAAATGAAGTTGAAGAAGAAGTAATTGATAAAAATCAAGAATATTCTCTTGAAAATACAGATTTAATAACTTATAAGTATGATGGAGAAATATTTTATATCATCGATACTAGTAAAGGTTATAATCATTTAAAAAAACAGCAAAAAGATAAATGTTGGCAATGTGCACATGCTTATGCAAGTGATATTTTTAGATTTTCTGATAGTGAAAATTTAACAGGATCAACCGTTGGCTTAACAAGTTGTGATATATCAGAAATATTAGAAATAGCGGCTTCTGAATTAATTAATGATAGACCAACGGTAATAGAAGTAAATGGAAAACCCAATACTAATTTAAGACATTTTGTTACTATTGTCGGTATTAGAAAAAAATGTGATTTTAATAATTTACAGCAATCAGATTTTTTAGTTTTAGATCCAGCTAAAGCAAAATTAATAAGATTAGATACTACTTTAAGTGGTAATAATATTAAAAGATATTTAATTAATGCTCAAAATGCAACATTTAGACCTCGTGGTGGAGAAGATAATCAATATTGTATCGAAATATATAGTAATCCTGATGAATATTTAAGTGATACTTGTACGAGAACTAAAGTTTAGAAAAGGAGTATTTTATGTATATAGGAAATGTAGAAATTAAAGGTAAAACAGTTCTAGCTCCCATGGCTGGTATTTGTAATAGCGCTTTTCGAAAGATTATTAAGGAAATGGGTTGTTCTTTAATCTATGCGGAAATGGTTAGTGATAAGGCTATTTTTTATGGCAATCAAAAGACAAAAGAAATGTTATTCATGGAACAAATTGAAAGACCAATTGTTCAACAAATATTTGGAAGTGATAAAGAATCCTTTGTGGAAGCTGCTAAATATATCGAAAAAGAAATGAAACCAGATATTATTGATATTAATATGGGGTGTCCGGTACCTAAAGTAGCAGTTAAATCACAAGCTGGTGCAGCTCTTTTAAAAGATCCTCAAAAAATATATGAAATAGTTTCTAGTGTTGTAAAAGCTGTAAGTGTACCTGTTACGGTTAAAATCAGAAGTGGTTGGGATCAAAATAATATAAATGCTGTTGAAGTTGCTAAAATATGTGAAAGTGCTGGAGCTAGTGCTATTTGTGTTCATCCTCGAACAAGAAGTCAAGGTTATAGTGGTAAAGCTGATTGGAATATTATTAAACAAGTCAAAGAAGCAGTTAAAATTCCAGTAATCGGTAATGGAGATATAACCGATATTTATAAAGCTAAAGCTATGTTAGATGAAACCGGATGCGATTTAATCATGATTGGAAGAGGAGTACTAGGTAATCCTTGGTTAATAAGAGAAATAAATGCTTATTTAGAAGATGGAACAATTTTAAAAAAACCAACAGATATAGATAAAATAGATATGTGTCTTAAACATATTAATTACTTAAGTCAAATTAAACCAGAAAAATTAGTTTGTTTAGAAATAAGAAATCATGCTGCCTGGTATTTGAAAGGTATTAAAGGAAGCGTTGAAGTTAAGAATAAAATTTTTCAAACAACTAAAATATGTGATATAATTAACTTATTAAATCAGTTAAAGGAGGATTTAAATGAAAGCAAATAGTTATAAAAGAGTATTAGCTTATCTTGTTGATATTATGATAATTTCTTTCGTTTCACTTTTATTAACATATTTTGTTCCAACAAGTGAAAATTATAACAAATTAAATAAAGAATTTGAAACTTTAACTATAGATTATCGTAATCAAGAAGTAACGATGGAAGAATATTTAGAAAAAGGAACTGATATAAATTATCAATTAAATAAAGAAGGTGTCCCTCAAACTATTGTTTCTACGGTATTAAGTATAATTTATTTTGTAGTTTTAACTTACTTTATGAATGGGGAAACTTTAGGTAAAAAATTAATGAAAATTAAAATTACATCGAATAATGATAAAAAATTAACAATGAATAATTATCTAATTAGAGCTTTAGTAATTGATTCAGTTTTAATAAATATTATAACAATAATAACTATTTTATTATTTAGTAAAGATATTTATTTAACTTCTTATAATATTATTTCTTATGTTTTTTCCTTTGTTTATATAGTTTCTCTTGCTATGATTTTATTTAGTAAAAACGGAAGAGGATTACAAGATATTTTAGCTAATACTAAAGTTATATCCACAGAAACAGTTGAAGAAAAACAAGAAGTCTTAGAAAAAGAAATAGTTAATAAAAAAGATTCTAAAATAGAAGATGCTGAAATAATTGCTAAATAAGGAGATATATGGATATAAATATATTAAAAAATGAATTATTAAATATTCAAGATAAAGTAACTGAATTATGGAGGTTACTTTGACATTGATAATAAACAAGAAAGAATTAAAGAATTAGAAAGTATAACTAATGAACCTGATTTTTGGCAAGATAAAAATAATGTTAATAAAATCATGGATGAATTAAATAATTTAAAAGAAATAGTTTATACTATAAATGATTTAAAAAAAGATGTTTTAAATAATCTGGAATATTTAGATATTTTAGAAATAGAAATGGATTTAAGTATCAAAGATAAAATTGAACAAGAATTAACTAGTTTACAAAAAAGATTAAGTGATGTGGAAATGTTTACTTTGTTTTCTGGTGATTATGATAAAAATAATTGTCTTTTAGAAATTCATGCTGGAGCAGGAGGAACTGAGGCTTGTGATTGGACTAATATGTTATATCGCATGTATACAAGATATTTAGATGATCATAAGTTTAAATATGAAGTTATTTCCCTTTTAGATGGAGAAGAAGCAGGTATTAAAAGTGTTTCTTTAAAAGTAGAAGGATTATATGCTTATGGTAAATTAAAAAGTGAAAAAGGCGTGCATCGATTAGTAAGATTATCTCCATTTGATGCTAATAATAAAAGACATACTTCTTTTGCTTCGGTCGATATTATTCCTGAATTTAAAGAAGTAGACGATGTGAAAATTGAAGAAAAAGATTTAAAAATCGATGTTTATAGAAGTAGTGGTGCTGGAGGACAACATATTAATACTACTGATAGTGCTGTTCGAATAACGCATTTACCTTCTAAAATTGTAGTTACTTGTCAAAATCAAAGAAGTCAGATTCAAAATAGAGAAGAAGCTATGCGAATGTTAAAAAATAAATTAAAGCTAATTGAAATTGAAAAAAGAAATCAAGAATTACAAAATGTCAAAGGAGAAAGTATGAATATCGAGTTTGGTTCCCAAATAAGAAGTTATGTTATGCATCCATATTCTTTAGTTAAAGACCATCGAACTAATTATGAAACTAGTAATGTTTTAAAAGTTTTAGATGGAGATTTAGATTCTTTTATTGAAAGTTATTTAAAACAAAATATAAATTTATAGAAGTATTATTACTTCTTTTTTTTAGGAGAAATATGAAAAAATATTTAAAATTACTACTTATTTTATTAATAGCAGCTATTAACTTTAATATCTTTTTAAAACCAATGAAATTAGTAACTGGTGGTAACCAAGGATTAGCTATTATTATTCATGAATTAATTAAGATGCCTCATTCAACAATTGTTTTAATAATCAATTTACTAATGCTAATTTTAAGTTATATCTTTTTAAAGAAAGAAACTACTTTAGGAACAGTTATAGCTACCATCTCTTATCCTTTATTTATTAAGTTAACTAGTTTTTTCAATTTAAATATTTCAACTAATCTATTAAATGTTATTATAACAGGTATAATATCTGGTTTAACTAATGGTTATATCTATAAATTAGGTTTTACAGCCGGTGGTATTAATACGATTGCTCCGATTATTAATAAATATAAAAATATTAAAGTAGGAACAATTAATTTAATCATTAATATTATTATTTTATTAATAGGATGTTTTCAATTTGGAATAAAAAAATTATTGTATGCTATTGTAGTAATTATTATTAATTCAATTCTGATTAATTTAGTTATGTATGGTAAATTTTTAAAAAGAAAGTAATAAATATAAATTAAATGCGTTTATACTACAAGGTTAGTATTTATTAATAATAGACCATTTTTTACCTCTGTTATTTTTTCTAATTTTATGATATACTATTTTCGATTTTTGAGGTGTATTATGGATAAAATAATTATAAAAGGAGCTAGAGAAAATAATTTAAAAAATATTGATTTAGAGTTACCTAAAAATAAATTAATTGTTATGACTGGTTTATCTGGATCAGGTAAAAGTAGTTTAGCTTTTGATACTATTTATGCTGAAGGAGAGAGAAGGTATGTTGAATCTTTATCAGCTTATGCTAGACAGTTTTTAGGTGGATCGGAAAAACCAGATGTTGATAGTATAGAAGGGTTATCACCTAGTATATCAATTGATCAAAAAACTACTAGTAAAAATCCTCGATCAACCGTTGGTACTGTAACAGAAATATATGATTATTTAAGACTTTTATTTGCAAGAATTGGTATTCCTTATTGTCCAACTCATCAAATACCAATTACTAGTCAAAGTATTGAAGAAATCGTTAATAAAGTAGAAAGTTTTGGCGAAGGAACTAAGTTAATTATTTTAGCTCCAGTTGTTGATTCTTTAAAAGGAACACATAAAGATATTTTAGATGATTTAAGAAAAGATGGTTATATTCGTGTTCGTATTAATGATGAAATGTATGATTTATCAGAAGATATTAATCTTGAAAAAAATATAAAAAGTAAGATAGATGTTGTTGTAGATAGAATTGTTATTAAAGAAGGAATTAGAAGTCGTTTATATGAATCAATTGAAAATGCTTGTAATCTTGCTAACGGGAAAGTATTAATAAATATTGTAGGGGGAGAAGAAACTTTATTTTCTACTACCTATGCTTGTCCTCATTGTAATTATTCAATTTCTAAACCAGAACCTAGAATGTTTAGTTTCAATGCTCCATATGGTGCTTGTCCTGAATGTAAAGGGCTTGGAGTTAAATTAAAAATAGATGTTGACTTAGTAATACCAGATGATTCTTTAAGTTTAAATGAAAAATGTATTAAAACTTTAAATGATGATCAAGATTCAATTGAATATAAAAGATTAAAAGCTGTTTGTGATTATTATAAAATTGATATGGATAAACCGTTTAAAAAGTTAACTAAAAAGGAAAAAGATATTGTTTTATATGGTTCTCCGGATATTTTAACTTTTAATATTACAAGTAGAAGTGGTAATGTAACTAAAAATCATGATTATTTTGAAGGTGTTATTAATAATTTAGAAAGACGTTATATGGAAACTTCTAGTGAATGGATAAGAGATTGGTTAGAACAATATATGATTGAACTGCCATGTGAAGTATGTCATGAAGCTAGATTAAATGAAAGTGTTTTAAATATAAAAATTAATAATAAAAATATTTATGAAGTAACATGTATGTCTATTAAAGAAGCTTTAAATTGGTTTAATAATTTAAAATTAACGGAATCAGAACAAAAAATATCTGAATTAATTGTCAAAGAAATAATTAATCGCTTGAATTTTTTACAAAATGTGGGACTTGAATATTTAACGTTAGCTAGATCAGCTGGTACTTTATCTGGAGGAGAAGCCCAAAGAATAAGACTTGCTACACAAATAGGATCAAGATTAACCGGTGTTTTATATGTTCTTGATGAACCTAGTATTGGTTTACATCAAAAAGACAATGAAAAGTTAATTAAGTCTTTACTTGATATGCGTGATTTAGGAAACACTCTAATTGTTGTTGAACATGATACGGATACCATGTTAGCTAGTGATTATTTAGTAGATATTGGGCCAGGTGCTGGGGAAAATGGTGGTTATGTTGTTGCCGCTGGAACTCCTCAAGAAGTTATGCAAAATGAAAATAGTATTACCGGTAGATATTTAAGTGGAAAAGAATGCATTGAAGTACCAAAAATTAGAAGAAAAGGTAATGGTAAGTTTATTGAAATAAAAGGAGCATCGGAAAATAATTTACAAAATATTGATGTTAAAATTCCACTTGGCGTGTTTAATTGTGTAACCGGTGTATCAGGATCAGGTAAAAGTAGTTTAGTTATGGAAATACTTGCTAAAGCTTGTATGAATTATATTTATAAATCTAAAATAAAACCAGGAAAACATAAAAAAATAGTAGGTCTTGATAACTTAGATAAAGTTGTTATTATTACGCAAAATCCAATTGGCAGAACGCCAAGATCAAATCCAGCTACTTATACCGGTGTATTTGATGATATTAGAGATTTATTTGCAACGACAAAAGAAGCTAAAATGTTAGGTTATGGTAAAAATAGATTTTCTTTTAATGTAAAAGGTGGAAGATGTGAAGCTTGTTTTGGCGATGGAGTAAAAAAAATAGCTATGCATTTCTTACCAGATGTTTATATTCCTTGTGAAGTTTGTCATGGAACAAGATACAATAGTGAAACTTTATCTATTAAATATAAAGACAAAAGTATAGCTGATGTTTTAAATATGCGGGTAACAGAAGCTTTAGCATTCTTTGATAATGTTCCAAAAATTAAGAGTAAATTACAAGTATTAGAAGATGTAGGTCTTGGTTATGTTAAACTTGGTCAAAGTGCAACCACTTTATCAGGAGGAGAAGCTGGACGTGTTAAATTATCCAAAGAATTACAAAAAAAGGCAACAGGTAAAACTTTATTTATTTTAGATGAACCAACAACTGGTTTACATTCCGCTGATATTAAAAGATTACTTAGTATTTTAAATCGTATAGTCGAAAATGGCGATACTGTTTTAGTAATTGAACATAATCTTGATGTTATAAAATCTGCTGATTATATTATTGATTTAGGACCAGATGGTGGAACAAATGGAGGAACTATTGTTGCAACAGGAAATCCTGAAAATATTGCTAAAGTAAAAGAAAGTTATACGGGAGAATTTTTAAAGAAAATATTAAAATAATTAATTATATTATTTTTTTAAAGAATTGTCATATGTACTTGACTAAAATGTCATATTTGTTATAATAAGTCATGAAAATTATTTTTTAGGGGGGTATTATGAAAAATTTTGATGAATCATCATTAGTAAAAGTTTTGAAATTTAATAATTTAATTAAACTATTAGAACTTGGAACTATTATATTTGGAGAATTTTTTGATAAAGGATTAGAATTACAAAAAATAATTAATAACTATATAGAAAATATTGATTCTTTAGAAAATATTGAAATAAATAGTTCTTTGGTAGATGAACTTAATATTGCTAATTTAATATTATTAGTAAAGAATCCTATGGAACTTGATGAAACAAAAATTTATTTTATTAAGAAAAAACTATATGATTATACAATAAATAGTATTGAAGAATTTAAAAATTTATATAGTAATAAAACAATGTAAAGAGTAGTTAAATACTACTTTTTTTATTGTAATTAACCTTAAAAAACTATATACTAATATTGGTGATTTTATGAATCGAGTAGCTATTGATTTAGGATTTATTCAAATATATTGGTATTCAATTACAATGTTTTTAGGTGTAGCTTTAGGTTCTATTTTAACTTATTTCGAAATAAAAAGATTAAAATTAGATAAAGAATACTTTTTTAATATGCTTTTTTATGTTATTCTTTTTGGCTTTCTAGGAGCAAGACTTTATTATGTCTTATTTAATTTAGATTATTATCTTGCTAATCCTTATGAAATATTAGCCGTTTGGAATGGTGGACTTGCTATTCATGGAGCTATTGTTGCAGGATTAATAACTATTTTTATTTATAGTTTTAAACATCAAAAAAAGATCGAAGAAGTTATTAAATATATTGATACTTGTACCTTTGGACTTATTCTTGGACAAATAATTGGTCGTTGGGGGAATTTTTTTAACTCAGAAGCGCACGGAGGAGTAACAACAAGATTATTTTTAGAAAAATTACATTTACCTGAATTTATTATAAATGGTATGTATATAGATGGAGTTTATTATCATCCTACTTTCTTCTATGAATCAATTTTAAATTTAATAGGATTAGTTATATTATTAGTAGTTAGAAAAAATAAAAAATTAAAAACAGGTATGCTATTTTCTATCTACTTAATATGGTATTCGATAGTAAGATTTTTTATTGAATCAATGCGAACAGATAGTTTAATGTTAGGTTCTTTAAAAATGGCTCAAGTTATATCAATTATTTTGTTAATTACGGGAATAATTATTTTTATTATTTCGTTTAAAAAAGCTAGTAATTACAATGAGAAAGGAAATTAAAATGAAAAAATATGATTGTATAATAATAGGTGGAGGAATAGCAGGAATAACAGCTGCAATTTATTTGAAACAAGCTAATAAAGATGTTTTATTAATTGAAAAAAGTGCTCCAGGGGGAATATTAAATAAAATAAGTACAATTAAAAATTATCCCGGTTTACCAGGTATAAGTGGACCAGATCTTGCTTATAATCTTTATAGTCAAGTAAAAAGCATGAATGTAGAAATTTTACTTGATACAGTTTTAAATATTAAACATTTAAAAAATAGTAATAAAGTTATTTTAAAAGATCAAGAACTATCATGTAAATATTTAATCTTAGCAACGGGTAAAGAACCTCGTAAATTGAATTTAGAACATGAAGATGAACTTGTTGGCAAAGGAATTAGTTACTGTGCTTTATGTGATGCTAATTTTTATAAAGATAAAGAAGTTGCAGTTATAGGTGCTGGAGAATCCGCTTTAAAAGAAGCTTTATATCTTGCTAATATTTGTTCTCGTGTAACAATTATTAATAAATATGATTATTTTAAATGTAAAGAAGACATAGTTAAAGAAATAGAAAAAAAGAATAATATTCAAGTTTTATATCATAGTTTTATTAAATCTTTAGAAAAAGATAATAATTATTTAACAGGTATTACTTATGAACAAGATCAAAAAATAAAAGAATTACCTGTATCAGGAGTATTTGTCTATATTGGAAGCACACCTAATATCTTTGGTAATTTAAAATTAGAACTTGATAAAAATTATATTAAAGTAGATAATAATATGCAAACTAATATTGAAACTATTTATGCTGTTGGAGATGTTATTAAGAAAGATTTATATCAATTAGTAAATGCTGCTAGTGAAGGAATGATAGCAGCTACAAATATTATTAAAAATTTAAATAAAAAGTAGGTGATACAATGTCTTTTACTACTAATGTTAAAAATGAAATTAGTCAAGAAATAAGTAATCAAACAGCAAATCAAGCTGAATTATCGGCTATTCTTCGTAATTCTTATAATAGAAATAATAATACTTTAGATTTAGTAACTGAAAATTCAACTGTTTGTAAACATATCTATACTCTTTTTAAAGAATTATATAATATAAATATTAAAACTGAGTATAAAAAAACTAAATTTAGTAAAAATCGTTTATATACTTTAATTATTCCTGAAAAAGAAAATGTTATTTTTCAAGATTTAGCTTTATTAGATCAAAACAATAATTATTTAGATATTCCAGAATCTTATATAACAGAATGTGAAGATGAAAAAAGAGCTTATTTAAAAGGAGTATTTTTAAGAACAGGTAGTATTAATGATCCTAAAACTTCGATGTATCACTTGGAATTTTTTATTGATTATTTAGAAGAAGCTAAATTTATTTCTAATTTATTAAACGAGTTTTATTTAAATAGTAAAATTATTAATCGTGATAAAGGATATATGGTATATATAAAAGAAGCTGAAAAGATAGGTGATTTTTTAAGAATTATTAATGCTAGTCAAGCAGTTATGTATTATGAAGATATTAGAATTTATCGTGATCATAAAAATATGACTAATCGTCTTAATAATTGTGAACAAGCTAATATTGAAAAAAGTATTTTAACATCATCAAAACAAATAGAAGATATTAATTTAATTATAGATAAACTAGGAATCGATGCTCTAGATAATAAACTAGAAGAAGCTATTACTTATAGATTAAAATACCCTGAATCTTCTTTACAAGAATTAAGTGAAATTATGTCTTTAGAAACCAATAAAATGATTACTAAATCAGGTTTAAATCATCGTTTTCGTAAATTAAAAGAAATAGCAAACAATTTAAGAAATTCTGAATGATTATTATTTAATTTCTTTTTTACTATTTTGTATTTCTATTTGTTTAATAATATAATTTTTAGTATCTTCAAAATTCATATTTAAAGCTAATCCACATTCTGTATATAGAAGTAATTCAGCTTTATCAAAATAAGTTTTATCTTTATCACTTATTTTCTTTTTAGCATCTAATCTTTCTTTATTCTTTAAATATGTTGTTTTAATAATTTTAATTAAATCTTCTAAAGAACCATTTAATAATTTTTTATATTCTATTTCTAGTAATTTATCATCTAGTTTTATAATACCTATTTTGGGTATTTTTTTAATAATTTCCTTTACTTCATCTTTATTAATAATATGTCTTATTGAATTATTATTACAAGGTAATTTTATAGTTAAAGATGGATCAATAACAGAATTTAAAATATAGTAATCTTGATTATTTAAATATTTATATTTAATACCTATTATTTGATATATATTTTTTTGATAAACTAGATAATCATTTAATTTAAACATAATTTCCTCCTAAAAAAATAGCTATAAACAGGACTTACGCCATTTATAGCTACACGTTTCATTTTAATTATAGCATTTTAAAAATTTTTTTGTAAGTAAAAAATTAACTATAATTGTAGATATTATTAAGTAAATATGTTATAATAGCAAGCATTATTTGGGGTGAATTATGACCAATTGTATAAATTTAAATAATAAATTAGTTAATTTTTCTAAAAAAACTATTAGTTTAGAAGATTTTTCTAATAATAGAATTACGATAAATATTGATTTGATTTTAACTGTTTTAGAAAATAATGAATGTTTTAGACAATTTGTTAAATGTTTAAAAAATAATGAAGAAACAAATATAGATTTTTATCTTTCTAATCAAAATCCTAATCATCTTATATATAATAAAGTTATTATTGTTAAAGCTATTTTAAAATTAATTAATCAAGGTATAATTGTTTTAAATAGAAAGAATAAAAATAAAATTAATTATATATATAATTTGATTTCCATTGAAAATTTTTCTTTTGCTAATCAAATTCATGTATTTCAAGCAGATTATAAAAATTTTTCTATTCCTATTAGTAATTATTTTGATATTTTGTTTTTAGATGATAAAAAGTTTAAAGAAATTATTTATTTAAAAACTTCTGTTTATTCTATTAAAAAAAGATATTTTTTTTATGGCTTAATAAAATATTTAGAAGAAGGGAAAATATTAGAAAAATATTTATTTCCAGCTTCAATTATTTCGAGAATAAAAAAAATTAAAAATATGGAATATATAGATTATGAAAGTATTAATACATATTTGAATATAGATGATAATTATAAAGATGTTGTCGTTTTAAATTCTAATTTAGAAAATGAATTATTAAGTGATTATGAAGAAGGAATTAATCTTTTAGAATTTTTAATGAGTGTTTATATTAAAATGTGTAGAATGTTTACATATGATCCAAGTTATCTTACTAATAAATTAGGTAAATCAGCTTCAAAGCATTCAGATATAAATAATTTACCAACTATATCATTAACTAATAATAGAATAGTTTGTTATGAATTTACTTGTATATTTGCATATATTTTAAGAAAATTTGGTATTAATTACAAAATTCATCAAAGAGGAAATGAATATGGTAGAAATCACAGTTATTTAACTTTTCGTTATAAAGAATATATAATTAAAGTTGATGCTGTTTTATCAGTTTTTGAAAGTGATTTAACTAGTGTTAAGATAAATGCTAATATTGATGGATTTACTTGTTTAAATAAAAATATTCAAACGAAAACAAAATTTTTAAAACATTTAAAAAAATGTTATGTAATGATATATGATAAAGAAGAACCGGATTATTATCCAATTGATATTTATGAAAAGTTAAGTTTAATTATGAATAAAATTAAAAATTTAAAGTTAGAAATAATTGATGCTTTAGCTTATTTTTATCGTATGAAATGGTTAGTATTAGGTAATGATCAAATTTGTAAATTAGTAACAATTCAAAAAATAGAAAATGATTTAGAAAGTCCAAAACCTATTATTATCATAGTATTTAATACTAAAAATATTGAATATAGTGATAATTTATATTTTGTTTATGATTTTCCTATTTTAAAAGAAATTACTAAAAGAGAAATAGAAGAATTATTTGCTAGTAATATATATAAGTTTCATGATGAAACAAATATTCCAGGAATTAAAATTAAAAAAAAGGTGCCTTAATCACCTTTTTTTAATATTTTATCAACTATTCCATATTTTAAAGCTTCTTTACTATCTAAAAAATAATCTCTTTCAGTATCATTGGTAATAGTTTTTAAATCTTTACCTGTATTTTCAGCTAGAATTTTATTTAATTTTTCTTTTAATTTTAAGATTCTTTCAGCAACAATTTTAATCTCTGTTGCTTGACCTTCAACACCACCTAAGGGTTGATGAATCATAACTTCAGCATTTGGTAAAATATATCTTTTCCCCTTAGCACCACACGAAAGAAGAAAAGCTCCCATAGATGCCGCCATACCTAAACAAATAGTAGAAACATCACTTTTAATAAAGTTCATAGTATCCATAATAGCCATGCCTGAAGTAATTGATCCACCCGGAGAATTAATATATAAGCTAATATCATCATGATTTAAAGAATCTAAATATAAAAGTTCACTAACAATAATATTAGCTAAATTATCATCTATTTCACCTGATAATAATATAATTCTATCTTTTAAAAGTCTTGAAAAAATATCATAACTACGTTCACCACTATTTTCTTTATCTACAATTACAGGGATTAAATTCATAATATTCCTTTCTCTATTTTAAAGTATGTAAAATAAAAAAAATTATACTTATAAGTTTAATTTTTTTCTAAGTTTTATAATTGATTTATCTATTAATAAATAATTTATATAACTTATAAGTATAGTTATGAAAATAGCTAATATATTAAAAAGAAAGAAATTTATTTTTGGAAATAGAAACATTATAAATTGTTGAATTAAAAAACCAAAGACATAGATTGTATAAGAAATATCGATTTGTTTTAAATTAAGTTTAATTGATCCTAAAATAATACTTAAATAAGGTAGAAATAAAAGAAGACTATAAGAAGTTAAATTACTAAATCTTGCTAATGTTAACATTAATAGAATACTAATAATTATATAAATGTTAACTTTAATTTTATCTTGATATAAATTTAAGCAAACTCCAGTTAAGAAAAAGTATAGTAATCTAATAAACCATGTAAATTCTCCTAAAATACCTATAAAAGATAATTTAGTACTAATAATATTTAAATAGGAATTTAATATACCTGTATTAATAAAAATATTAGTAATTAAAAAGATAATAGTTAATATTAAGATATTTTTTCTTTTATCTAAAAATTTTATTTTTTTTAAAAAGGCAATTATTAAATAACAAGCAAATATATGTTTAATAGTCCAAATAGAACCATTTAAAACATTTGGATAAGGTAAATTATTAAAAACATTAGAAATAGAATAGATAGTTGGTTTTATTAAAATAATATTATCAAATATATATTTAAAATAATAACTAGGAGTTTTTAAATAAGTTAAAAAAGGAATTTTTAAGACTATAGGTGTAATAATAAATGCAGCAACTAATAAACTAATTAGTAATTCAGGTATTATTTTAAGAATCCTTTTTAAGAAAAATTTTATATAAGAATCACTTCTTAGAAGACTACTTATGATATTAAATCCTGAATAAATTAAAAAAATATCAACAACTATTTCACCTATAGGATATTTTAATAAGTATGAAAAAATATCTATTTTTAAAGTATTAGCTCCAAAGTATAATACATAGGAATGTCCATAAATAATGATAATTGACATAATGAAGGATATTAAGGTAAAAATATTTTTCTTTCGATCATAAAGATTTTTTAAAGTATTTGTTTCTTTTTTTATTTTCATAATTTCTCCTACTATAAATTATTATAGCATTTTTTATAATATTTTACATTTATTAGACTTAAAAATAATAAAAATAAATACAAATAGCAAACTTTATGTTATAATTTAATCAGAATAGAGAGGTGTTTAGTTTGCTAGAAAATATCAAAGTATATGTTGATTTAAAAGAAATTACTATTAAAAAGGGAATATCTTTATTAGAACTTAGTAAGATGTATGATAATATGTATTTACATAAGATAATAATTGCTAAAGTAGATGGAGAATATCATGAATTAAATGATACGATTAATAAAACTTGTCATATTGAGTTTTTTGATTTATCTGATAAGTTTGCTAATCGAGTTTATTTAAATGGTTTGGTTTATTTAACTAATTATTGTTTTAAAGAGTTATTTGGTAATAAAGGTTATTTGAATACGAAACACTCAGCTGATAAAGGTTTATATATGGAATCAACTTGTCATTTAACAAGAGAAATGTTACAAGATCTTGAATGTAAGATGAATGAAATAGTTAAAAATAATTTAAAAATTCATAAAGTAACTATTTTAAGAGATGATGCTATTAATTATTTTAAAGAAACAGGAGATGTTAAAAAAGCAGGTCTTTTAGAATATATGACTAATACTTATGTTAATTTATATCGTATGGGTAATAGTTATAATTATATGTTTAGTCTGATGCCAAGTGAAACTTCTTGTTTAGATGAATTTAAATTAACTTATTTAAATGAAGATGGCTTTATCTTAAGATATCCAACCATTTACAGTGAAGGAGAAATACCAAGATATAAACATCATGCTAAGTTATTTGAAGTTTTTAATGATTCTAAAGAAATATGTAAATTAATGAATTTAGAAACATCAGTTGATTTAAATAATAAAATAGTTGAAGGTAAAATAGGTGATTTAATTAAAATAACTGAGTCTTTATATACTAATAAATTATTAAATTTAGCTAAAGAGATATCTAATTCTAAAAAAGTTAAAATTATTCTTATATCTGGACCATCTTCAAGTGGAAAGACAACAACTACTAAGAAATTAGCTATGTATTTAGGTAGTTTTGGTTTAAAACCGAAAGTTATATCAATGGATGATTTCTTTGTTGAAAGAGAAGATACACCTAAAAATGAATTTGGTCAATATGACTTTGAATGTTTAGAAGCAATTGATCATGAATTATTTAATACAACAATGGATAAACTATTAAAAGGTGAAGAAGTTGATTTACCAATGTTTAATTTTATAACTGGTAAAAAAGAATTTAAAGAAAAAATGAAATTAAATAAAGAAGATATTTTATTAATTGAAGGTATTCATTGTTTAAATCCTACTATTTTAGAAAATATTGATAATAGTAAAAAATTAAAGATTTATTTATCAGCTTTAACGGAAATTAATATTGATGAAGATAATCGTATTTCAACAACGGATAATCGTTTAATTAGGCGTATGATAAGAGATTATTATACAAGAGGATATGATCCTAGTGAAACTTTAGAAGTATGGGATAATGTTAGATTAGGAGAAGAGAAGTATATTTTTCCTAATCAAGATGAAGCTGATATAACAATTAATACTGGTTTTGTTTATGAATTTCCGGTTTTAAAAGTTTATGCCCTACCACTTCTTTATACAATTAAAAAGGATAGTCCTTATTATGAAGATGCTAAAAGATTAATAAGACTTTTAGAAATATTTTTACCAGTTCCAAGTGAACATGTTCCAAATGATTCTATTTTAAGAGAATTTATTGGAGGAAGTTATTTTAAATAAAAGAAAGGAAAAAAAGATGAAAATAGCAATTAATGGTTTTGGAAGAATAGGAAGATTAGTTTTTCGTTTAATGGAAAACACAGATTTAGAGGTTGTAGCAATTAATGATTTAACAGATGCTAAACAACTTGCATATTTATTAAAATATGATACTAATCATGGTAATTATAAGATTGATGATATTAGTTATGATGATGAAAATATTATTATAGATGGTAAAAAAATAAGGGTTTATAGTGAAACTGATCCTAATAATTTACCATGGGATGAACTTGGTGTTGAAACTGTTTTTGAATGTACAGGACATTTTACTAGTTATGAAAAAGCTTTAGCACATATTAACGCTGGGGCTAAACATGTAATTGTTTCAGCTCCTTGTAAAGGTGATGTAAAAACAATTGTTTATAATGTTAATCATGATACTTTAACTGGGGATGAGGATGTAATATCAGCTGCTAGTTGTACGACTAACTGTTTAGCTCCGGTTTTAAATATTATTGAAAAAGAATACGGAATATCATCTGGATATATGACAACCGTTCATGCTTATACCAATGATCAAGTAACTTTAGATGTTGCTCATAAAAAAGGAATAGAATCAAGAAGAGGAAGAGCTTGCGCTGCTAATATTGTACCAACATCAACTGGTGCTGCTAGTGCTATTGGTAATGTTATTCCAAGTTTAAAAGGAAAAATGAAAGGAATAGCTTTACGTGTACCTGTTTCAACAGGATCAGTTGTTGATTTAGTTTTAAAATTAAATAAAAAAGTAACAATTGAAGAAATTAATAAACTATTTGAAAAAAATCAAAATGAGACTATTAAAATAACTTATGATCCAATTGTTTCAAGTGATGTAATTTCTAGTCATTATGGATCAGTAGTTGATGGATTATCAACTGATGTCTTAGACACAGAAGATGGACAACTTGTTAAAATAATTGCTTGGTATGATAATGAAATGGGTTATTCTGCTCAAATGGTAAGAACAGCTGAATACTTTAGTAAACAAGATTAATAAAAAGGAGTGAGGGTTATGGATATAATTTTATACTATATTCGGGATAATATTGTTAGTGTTCATTATTTTATTTATGCTTTTGTTTGTTTCTTTTTAATGTTTGCTTTAATAGGATATTTATATAAACAAAAATATGCTAAAGTAGAAATTAAATTGAATAGTAGTCAACCTAAAAAAGAAGAGAAAGAAAAAAATGATTTAATAAAAAATATCAATCAAATTAATGAAATAAGTGCCAAGCAAACTTCTCAACCTATCCAACAAGTGAATAATTCGCATATTTTTTCTAACCCAGTAGCTACTAATAATCTACCAAATATAAATAATAATCAAACAATTAACAGTCAAGTTACTACAAAGCCGATCCCAAATGATGTTAAGCAAGTAACTACTCCAATACCTATCCCAAATCAAGCACCAAATGTTATTAATCCACAACCAATGCCAAATCAAGCACCAAATGTTATCAATCCACAACCAATACCAAATCCAATTCCTCAAAAAATATCTAATCAACCATTACAAACTGGACAAAAAACTGATTTAAAATGATCAGTTTTTTTAATATTTTTTTGAAATTTAATTAAAACATGTTATAATTATAATGTAAGATTAGGCGGTGAAATATGGAATTCATTAAATTTAATGGAGTTACTAAACAATATAAAAATGGTGTTGTTGCTATATATGATTTAAATTTAAGTATAGAAAAAGGTGATTTTTGCTTTATTATAGGTGGATCTGGTTCGGGAAAAAGTACTTTAATTAAAATGCTATATCGTGAGGAAAAACCTACTAAAGGTGAAATTATTCTTGGAGGTATTAGAGTTAATAAATTAAGAAATTCTAAGGTATACAAATTAAGAAGAAAGTTAGGAATTGTTTTTCAAGACTATCGTTTATTACCCAAAGCTAATGTTTATGAAAATGTTGCTTTTGCATTAGAAGCAATTGGGGTTAAAAAAAGTGAAATTCGTCCGAAAGTTTTAAAAGCTATTGAATTAGTAGGTTTAAAGAGTAAACTTCGTGATTATCCTGATAATTTATCAGGTGGTGAACAACAAAGAGTAGCTATAGCTAGAGCAATAGTTAATGAACCTAAATTACTTATATGCGATGAACCAACTGGTAATTTAGATCCGGTGATGAGTCAAGAAATAGTTGAACTTTTGGATACTATTAATAAAAAAGAAGGTACTACTGTTATTATGGTTACTCATGATAAAACGATTGTTAATAGTATGAAAAAACATGTAATAGCTCTTAAAGAGGGACATTTATTTAAAGATTATAAGGAAGGTGAGTATGTAGATGAAATTCTTTAGAATCTTAGGAAGAAGTATTCGAGATGCTTTTAAAAGTGTTGGAAGAAATTTTTCTTTATCACTTGCATCTATTTCTTGTATTATTATTACTTTAATTATTGTGGCTATTTCAATTGTTGTTGGTTACAATGTTGATAATTTTTCATCAGAATTAAAAAAAGATTTAACTATTGTTGCCTTTGTCTCTAATGATGCTGATGAAGTAAATATAGCCAAATTAAAACTTGATATTGAAAGTATTAGTAATGTTGAATCGATTACTTTTCGTAGTAAAACCGAAATAAAAGAAGAAATGATGAAAGAAGATGAAGCTTTTAAAAATGCTATGAGTGAGTGGGATGATACTGAAAATCCATTACAGCATACATATTTAATTAAAGTAAAAGATATTGAAAAAATAGGGGAAACAGCAACAACTATTAAAAATTTAGATTCAATTGATGTTGTTAAATATGGTGAAGGTATGGTTGATCAATTAGTAACAGTTTTCAAAGTAGTGCAAAAAGTATCAATCTTTGCTGTTTTAGCTCTTATTTTAATGACAATGTTTTTAATTGTTAATACGATTAAATTAACGATATTCTCGCGAAAAAGAGAAATATCAATTATGCGTTTAGTTGGTGCAAGTAACTTTGCTATTAAATTACCTTTTGTTGTTGAGGGTATGATTTTAGGTTTTATTGGATCAATTATTCCAGTTTGTATTTTAATTTATGGTTATTATGCCTTATATAACTATTTTGGTGGCAAATTATTTACAGATTTAATTAAATTAGTAAGACCTGAACCATTTATCTATATTGCATCTCTTGTTGTAATAGGAATTGGTATTTTAGTAGGAATGATAGGATCAGGAAGAGCAGTAAGAAAATATTTAAAAGTGTAATATTATAAATTTTGATAAATTAATAATTAGATAAGCGTCTAATTATTTTTTTAAAAGAAATTAGCACTCAATATTGACAAGTGCTAAAATGTGAGTATAATTAGTATTGAAATATGTAATTAGGACATATTATAAGTAAAGGGGATGAAAATATGTATCAAAATAATGAAGAAAAAGAAAATGTTTTAGAAAAGTATGGTCGTGATATAACTCAAGATGCTAGGAATGGTAAAATTGATCCAGTAATTGGTCGAGATGAAGAGATTCGTAGTATTACGCGTATTTTATCAAGAAAAACCAAGAATAATCCTGTTTTAATAGGTGAACCAGGTGTTGGAAAAACAGCTATTGTTGAAGGACTTGCTAATCGTATTATTGCAGGAGATGTACCTAATAGTTTAAAAGATAAAAAAATATGGGAACTTGATTTAGCTAGTTTAGTAGCTGGAGCAAAGTATCGTGGAGAATTTGAGGAACGTTTAAAAAATGTTTTAAATGAAATCAAAAAAAGTGAAGGTAATATTATCATGTTTATTGATGAAATTCATATGATAGTTGGTAATTCAGCTGAAGGTGCTATGGATACTTCTAATATTTTAAAACCAATGTTAGCTCGTGGAGAGATTCATGTAATTGGTGCAACTACTTTAAATGAATATCGTAAATACATTGAAAAAGATGGAGCTTTAGAAAGACGTTTTCAAAAAATTAAAGTTAGTGAGCCAACTGTTGCTGATACTATTACCATTTTACGTGGTTTAAAAGAAAGGTTTGAAATTCATCATGGGGTGTCAATCACTGATAAAGCTTTAATAGCAGCTGCTACTTTATCTAATCGTTATATAACTGATCGTTATTTACCAGATAAAGCGATTGATTTAGTTGATGAAGCCTGTGCAACAATTCGTGTACAAATGGATTCTGTTCCGGTTGAACTAGATACAGTTACCCGTAATATTTTATCACTTGAAATTGAAAAACAAGCTATTAAAAAAGAAAAAGATGAATTATCAAAACAAAGAATGGAAGAAATAGAACGTCAACTGGTTGAATTAAGAAAAAAAGAAAGTGAATTAAAAGAAGCATGGAATCGTGAAAAATCTATAAATGATCAAATTAAAGCTAAGAAAAAAGAACTTGAAAATGCTAAATTTACTTTACAAACAGCTGAAAATAGATATGATTTAGAAACAGCAGCTAGATATCGTCATGGAGAAATACCAAGAATTGAAAAAGAATTACAAGAACTTAATAATTTAGAAAAAAATCGTTTATTAAGTGATACTGTTAATGAAGAAGATATTGCTTATGTTATTTCTAAATTAACAAACATTCCTTTAACAAAACTTGTTAGTAGCGAAAAAGAAAAATTATTAAATTTATATGCTAATATGAAAAAAAATGTTATGGGTCAAGATGAAGCTTTAAAACTTGTTAGTGAATGTATTTTAAAAAGTCGAAGTGGAATTAAAGATCCTAATCGTCCAATTGGTTCCTTTATTTTTCTAGGACCAACTGGTGTTGGTAAAACCGAAGTTGCCAAAACTTTAGCTTTAGAATTATTTGATGATAAGAGTCATATTATTCGTATTGATATGAGTGAATATATGGAAAAATTTAGTGTTTCTCGTTTAATTGGTTCACCTCCAGGATACGTAGGATATGAAGAAGGTGGTCAATTAACCGAAGCAGTTAGACGTAATCCATATAGTATAGTTTTATTTGATGAAATAGAAAAAGCCCATCCCGAAGTTTTAAATTTATTACTCCAAATTCTTGATGATGGACGTGTGACAGATTCTAATGGTCGAACAGTTGATTTTAAAAATACTATTATAATCATGACAAGCAACTTAGGTTCAGAATATGCTCTTGAAGGTAAAAATGATTTAGTTATGCAAGAACTTCAAAATACTTTTAAACCAGAGTTTATTAATCGTATTGATGAAGTAATAATCTTTAAACCATTATCAAAAGAAGTAATTCATGAAATACTTGATAAAATTATTAAAGAAATAGAGTATCGTTTATCTGATAAAAATATTAAAATTAATCTAACGGATTCAGCTAAAAATTATTTAATAGATATTGGTTATGATGTTAACTATGGAGCAAGACCATTGAAAAGAACAGTTTCTAGAACAATTGAAACTATGTTAGCTGAAAAAATTATTTCCGGGGAAATAAAATATGGGGATAAAGTTACGTTTGATTACCAAGATAATCAATTAATTATGAGACAATAGCATTTGTTATTGTCTTTTTAGTATATGAATAATGAAAATGGTTATTCTAATAATGGTGATTTATTTAATGATAAAAGAAATAATTGAAGTAATGTTAAAAGGTAGTATTGCTGTTATTTATCTCTTTCTTGTCATAAAAACTTTAGGTAAAAAACAAATTAGTGAATTAAATATTTTTGATTATATAATAGGATTATCTCTTGGTAATATAGCAGCTGAAATGACCGTTAATGATGAAATAACTATTATGGAAGGATTAGCTTCGATGACTATTTATGCTTTATTTTCTTTATTTGTTTCTTTTATTACTTCTAAAAGTATTATGGCTAGAAGATTTATTACTGGTTTTCCTATTGTTTTAATAGATAATGGAAAAATTAGTAAAGAACAATTAAAAAAGTGTAAAATCGATATCAATGATTTAATGCAAGATGCTAGAGAAAGTGGTTATTTTGATATTACAGAAATAAATTATGCTATTATGGAACCAAGTGGCAAAATTAGTTTTTTACCAAAATCTAAGTATCAACCAGTTACAAATAATGATTTAAAATTAAAAGTAAGTGAATCTGGTTTAACAGCTAATTTAGTAATTGATGGTAATATTATGAAAGAAAATATTAAAGCTATTGGTCATGATGAAAAATGGTTATTAACAAGACTTAAAAAAGAAGGATATAATAATGTTGAAGATTTATTACTGGTAACTTGTGATAATAAAGAAAAGTTAACTATTTATAAAATGGATGAAAAAGTAGAAAAAAATGTTTTGGAATAACACTTTAAACAAAATAAAAAATAGTTTATGTCAACAAGAATAAAAGATAGAATAAAATTAGTTAGTTATTCTATTTTTTTTATACTTAAAAAGAATAAAAAATTTCTTGAAAATTTATGATAACTATGCTATATTATGTACGAAGTAATTTGTTACTTTAAAAACTTCTTGGCTTTTTTAAGTCCATTAGTCCAAAAGGAGGTGTAATAATGCGTAATTATGAACTTATGTTTGTTGTTAGACCAACATTAGAAGAAGAAGCAACTTTGGCGGTTTTAGCAAATATTAAAAATATTCTTGAACAACAAAAAGCAAAAATCGTATCTGAAAAGAATATGGGAAGACGTGAACTTGCTTATGAAGTAAAAGGATTCAAGAATGGTAATTACTTTTTATTAGTTGTTGAGGCAACACCTGAAGCAGTTAAAGAGTTTGATCGTGTTGCTAACATTAATGAAGATATTATAAGACATATCGTTGTTAAAGTAGATTAAAGGAGTAATTTATGAACAAAGTTTTTTTAGTAGGTCGATTAACAAGAGATTTTGATTTAAGATATGGAGCTAATAATACAGCAGTTGCTAGAACTTCAATTGCTGTTGATAGACAATTTTCAACTCAAAATGGTGAGAGAGAAGCCGATTTTATTAATATTGTTGCTTTTGGTAATCGTGCTGAAACTATGAAAAAATATTTAACTAAAGGAAGTCAAATTGCTATTAGTGGTCGTATACAAACAGGATCTTATGATGCATCAGATGGTAGAAAAGTTTATACTACAGATATCGTTATAGAAGAATTTCAATTTTTAGATAGTAAAGGAAGTAGACAAGTTGAAAATAATAATACTAATGTAAATTCAACTAATGATGTTACTCCTTATGATTTTTCTAATGAAAGTCCTTCTAATAATACGGAAACTGATCCATTTAAAGATTTTGGTGATAAGATAGAAATAGATGATAGCGATTTACCTTTCTAGTAAGGAGGATAAAATGGCAGAATTTTATAGAAAAAAGAAAAAAGTATGTTATATGTGTACAACAGGTAAAGATATCAATTACAAAGATGTAGAAATTCTAAAAAAATACATCAATGATAAAGGAAAAATTTTACCTCGTCGTGTTACAGGTGCATGTGCAAAACATCAAAGACATATTGCTGAACAAATTAAAAAAGCACGTGCTATTGCATTACTTCCATATACAAATAAATAGGAATAGGTACCTATTTATTTTTTTTTAAAATTATGTTAAAATATACCTACAAGGAGGTTTCTATGCAAGTAATATTTTTAAAGGATTTAAAGGGACAAGGTAAAAAAGGTGATATTAAAGAAGTAAGTGATGGATATGCTATTAATTTCTTAATTAAGAAAGGGTATGCTTTAAAAAAGACTGAAGGAAGTTTAAATAAATTAAAAACAGAAATTAAAGAAAATCAAGAATTAGATCAAAAAAATCGCGAAATAGCTTTAAAAGATAAAGAAAAATTAGAAAAAATAACACTTGAATTTCCAGTAAAAGAAAAAAACGGTCGTATGTTTGGAAGTATTAGTTCTAAACAAATTAAAGATGAATTAGATAAATTAGGATATAAAGTTGATAAAAAACAAATTATGACAGAAAATATTAATACTTTAGGTATACATTTAGTTGAAATAGTTTTATATAAAGAGATTAAGGCTACTATTAAAGTCCATACTAAAGGAATTTAATATGTTAAGAACGGTACCAAATAGTCAAGAAGCTGAACAAGCCGTTTTAAGTGCTATGTTTTTATCAAGAAATGCTTTGGATAAAACTTTTGAAATGGTTGATGAAACAGCTTTTTACTATGATAATAATCGAAAAATATTTAATTGTTTAAAAAAATTATATGATGAAAATGCTCCTATTGATATGACAACTATTACAACGGAACTTCGAAATGAGGGTATACTTGAAGAAATAGGGGGAGTAATTTATTTAACGGAAGTTTTAAATACGGAGTCAACGGCTGCTAATATTGATTATTACTTAAAAATAATTAGTGATGATGCTTTACTTCGAAGATTAATTGAAGTTTCGAATGAAGTTAATCAAATGGGGTATGATACAACTCAAAATGTATCGGATACTTTAGATGAAGCCGAAAGAAAGATTCTTAGTATTGTCAAAGATAAACGATCAACAGAATTTCAAAATATCAAAGATGTAGTTTATCGTGTGCAAAAGAATTTACAAACTTTAGCTGAAACTAAAGGTGATATAACAGGAATTCCTACCGGATGGACTGATTTTGATAAAATAACATCAGGATTACACGAAAATCAATTAATTATAATTGGAGCAAGACCGGCTATGGGAAAAACAGCTTTTGCCTTAAACTTAGCTACTAATGTTGCGGTTAGTACTAATAAATCGGTTGCTTTGTTTAACCTCGAAATGGGATCCGAGCAATTAGCCAATCGTATGTTATCTTCACTTGGTCAAATTGAAGGTTATAAATTTATGAGTGGAAAACTTAATAATAATGATTATGTAAAATTTAATGAAGCTTTAAGTCAATTAGAAGATACAAATATCTTTATTGATGATACTCCAGGAATTACTATTGGCGAAATTAGATCAAAATGTCGAAGATTAAAAACTTCAGCAACAGGTTTAGATTTAGTTATTATTGATTATTTACAATTAATATCTGGGGGTAGAAATTATGGAGCTAATCGTCAACAAGAAGTATCTGATATTTCAAGATCTTTAAAAATGCTTGCTATGGAATTAAATATACCAGTTATTGCTTTATGTCAATTATCAAGAACAGTTGAATCAAGAGAAGATAAAAGACCTCTAATGAGTGATCTTCGTGAATCAGGATCAATTGAACAAGATGCCGATATTGTAGCTTTTTTATATCGTGATGATTATTATAATAAAGCAGCAAGAACTGATAATAATACAAGTTTAAGTGAATTAATTATTGGAAAACATCGTAATGGAACAACCGGAACAATAAATTTATTATTTAAAAGAGATACCAGTACTTTTTTAAATTTTACCAATGAAGGAGAGAAGAATGAATAAAGGGAAAACAATATTAGGTGTAAGCATATCTTTAATTTTAAGTATTGCTATTACATTTTTAACTAATAAAAATGATATATTTAAAACGCAAATACCTACTGAATCTTATCAAGTCTATTTAAAAGGAGAACCAATTGGTTTAATAAAATCAGATACTGAATTATATGATTATATCAATGAAAAACAACAAGATTTAAAAGAAAAATATAATGTTAATCAAGTATATGTACCTAATGATATAAAAGTAATTAAGGATGTAACTTATGAAAACAATATTATGAGTGTTCAAAGTATTTATAATGAAATAAATGAAAAAACTCCTTTTACTATTAAAGGTTATGTATTTACAATAGATAGAACTAATTCAACAGAGCAGATATATGATACTTATGAAGAAGGTATGGAACCTGAAAAAGATGAAAAAGCTAAAATTGTTAAAATTAATGTTTTAGATAAAGAATTATTTAAAAATGCCGTTACAAAAACAGTTTTTTCATTTGTAACAGAAGAAGAATATGAAAATTTTATTAATGATACTCAAAACAATATAATTGATACAGGAGAGATTATAGAAGCATTATATATTGAAGATAAAATAACTAGTAAAGAAGCATATATTCCTGTTAATGAAAAAATTTATACAAATGAAGAAGAGTTAACGCAGTTTTTATTATTTGGTAGTGATAGTAATATGTCAACTTATACTGTTGGGAAGGGTGATACTTTAGAAAGTGTTGCTAATAATAATAAGATGAATGTTAACGAACTTTTAATTGCTAATTCGGATTTAAGAAGTGAAAATGCTTTATTATACGAAGGTCAAACCTTAACAGTAGGAGTTATGGATCCGATGTTTTCAATGGTTGAAGAAAGACACGTTGTATCTGATCAAATTATTTCTTATAAAACTGAATATATTTATGATAATACTAAATTAATTGGCGAACAATACACTAAAGTTCAAGGAAGTAATGGAGTAACAAGGGTTACGCAAAAAGTTAAATCAATTAATGGGGAAATTACCAATGCCTTAATTTCTAATAGTGAAGAAATAAAACCAGTAGTTAATGAAGTTATTGTTAAAGGTGGTAAAAAACCAGTAATTGTATCAGCTGGTAACTGGGGATGGCCTACAAATATTCCCTATATTATTTCTAGTAATTATGGTTGGCGTTGGGGACGTTTACATCGTGGTGTTGATATTAGTGGTACAGGTTATGGTTCTCCTATATATGCTGCTAAACCAGGAGTAGTAGTTGATGTTGCTTATCATAATTCGTTTGGTTATTACGTTACTATTAATCATCAAAATGGTTATTATACAAGATATGAACATTTAGCAAGTTTATCTCGTTATGTAAAAAAAGGTGATTATGTTAAAATGGGGGATACAATAGGAGATATGGGAAATTCTGGTGCTTCGCAAGGAACACATTTACACTTTGAAATTTGGACAGGTTATCCTTATGCATCTGGAAGTGTTAGTTATAACCCATTGTTATTCTACTAATGAAAGCTATTATTCTTGGAAGTGGTTCAAAAGGAAATTCAACTCTTTTATTAACTGATACTAAAAAGATATTAATTGATGTTGGCTTTTCTTATCCAAAAACCAAATTAATTCTTGAAAAATATAACTATAAACCAAGTGATATAGATTTTATCTTAATTACCCATAATCATAAAGATCATATAGCTGGTCTTGCTAGTTTAGTTAAAAGAGAAAAAAAATTTGTTTATATTCCAAAAGGTATGTATCAAGAAATTAATAAAATTGTCGATGCTGATTATTTAATGCCTATTACTAGTCAAGAGTTAGTTATAGATGATTTAAAAATTACTCTTTTACCTACATCTCATGATGCTAAAGCTTCTGTTGGCTTTTTATTAGAAGATACCAAATCAGTTGTTTATATCACAGATACTGGATATATATCTAAGAAAAATCTTGAGTGTATGCATAATAAAAATATGTATATAATTGAAAGTAATCATGATCCTAAAATGTTAATGGATGGACCATATCCTTATGTTTTAAAACAAAGAGTGATTGGGGATACAGGTCACTTATCTAATCAAATGACCGGCAATTATTTAAAAGAAATCATAGGAAATGATACTAAAGAAATAGTACTTGCTCATTTAAGTGAAACAAATAATACGGAAGAACTTGCTCTAAAAACTGTATCAGATATTTTAAATACCAATATAGAAATTCAAGCAGCTAAACAAGAAAGTGAGTTGATAGTAACTGTATGATTAAAATAATATGTTCTGGTAAAATTAAAGAAAATTATTTAAAAGATGCTATAGCTGAATATAGTAAAAGAATAAGCAAATATGATAAATTAGAAATCATTGAATTACCAGATTATGATTATGATTTAAAAAAAACTTTACAAAAAGAAAAAGAAAATATTTTAAAAAATATTAATTTAAAAGATTATAATATTTTATTAGATATAAATGGTAAAAATTATACTAGTTTAGAACTTGCTGATAAATTAGATAAAGTTAGAATTACTAATAGTAATATTACTTTTATAATTGGTGGCTCATATGGAGTAGATGATGAAATAAAGAAAATTGTTAATGAAAGAATATCATTTTCTAAATTAACTTTTCCTCATCAATTATTTCGTGTAATATTATTAGAACAGATATATCGTTGTTTTAAAATTATTAATCATGAAGAATATCATAAATAAAAAGATTCTTGCTCTAAGAATCTTTTTCTATAAACTTAATAGTATTATCTGCTAATATTTCCATGGCATCTAAGAATTCATCTTGATACATATTTTTCATTTTTCTTAATGCTGATAATTCGGTACAACCAAGAATTATTTTTTCACATCCTTCATTTAATAATTTTTTAGTAATATTAAAGAAATCAGTTAAGTCAATATCTTTATTACTTTTAACTCCATCATAAATAACTTTAGATATTATTTCTTGATCATTTTGCTTAGGAATAACACATTCTATATGATAATGATTTAATAAATCTTCGTATATTTTACTTTTAATAGTTCCACAAGTAGCAAGTAATCCAATTTTTTTAATATTATGACTACTCAAATATTTAACTGTTTCTTCAACTATATTAATAAAAGTAACTTTAGTATTATTTTGAATTTCTTTATAAAAATAAGATGCTGTATTACAAGGCATAACAATAACATCACATTGACTTATTTCTAATTTTTTAACCATATCTAAAATATTATTAATAGGATTATCGTGATTATTATCTAAAATATATGCTGTTCTATCAGGAGTAGTAGGATCATTTATAACTACTAATTCAACTTCTTCATTAGTTAAAACTAACTTTTCATTTAAAAGTTCCATAAATTTAGCTGTTGCTAAAGGACCAAGACCACCAATAATACCTATTCTTTTCATAAAATATTCTCCTCATGTAATAATAATACTTGTTTAACTAAATCTTCATTTTTTAAAATAATTAAATTTGTATTATCTTCAATAAAATCTTTTATATCTTGATTATCAAAGTCTAATATTAAATAATCAGATTCAATTTTTTCTAAATTATGAACAATATTTAATATAGTTAAATTATCTTTTAATAATAATTTATTATTAATAATAATATTCATTTTAATATGTTCTTGATCAGTTTTAGCTTTAGTATTTAAAATAATGTCTTCGATTAATTTCGTTGTTTTTTGATAATCATTTCCTAGTATACCTAATGTTTTTTTCTTCATATAAACCATTCCTTTATAGAAATTATAACATGTGTATTTTAATATGTAAATTTTCTAAAAAAATTTTTATCTTATTTGTCATTTATTGACTATAAAAATTACTTATTATATACTTAATATGAAATTTAAGGAGGATTTATGTTGCTCAAAGAATTAAATAAAGAAGAATATCTTTCATTTACAAATAATCATAATACCCATTTTTTACAATCATTTGAATGGGGGGAATTATCTAAAACAAGAGGTTATACACCATATTATTTAGGATTAATAGATAAAAATAAAATAGTTGCAACTGCACTTTTATTAAAAAAAGATTTATTATTTGGTTATTCTTATTTCTATATACCAAGAGGATATACAATTGATTATAATAATTTAGAATTAGTTAAAGAATTTACTATGAAAATAAAAGAATTTTGTAAAGCTAGAAAAGCTATATTTTTTCGAATAGATCCAGATATTAAATATCAAACGATTGATGATAATGCTAACTTTATAGAAGGAGAAAATAATTATCAATTAGTAGAATATTTAGTTAATATTGGCTTTAAACGTAGACCTTTAACTAAATTTTTTGAAACTATGCAACCAAGATATACTTTTAGAATTGATTTAACTAAAGAAAATGATGAGTTAAATGCTAATTATTCCCAAGCAGTAAGACATCATGTTAAAAGAGCTAATAAATATGGTGTTGCAATTCATGAAGGAACAAAAGATAATATTAAAGATTTTATTAGTCTTATGAAATTAACTGAAAAAAGACAAGGTTTTTATTCCCATCCTGATAGTTTTTACTATGATTTTTATGAATCATTCAAAGATCATTTAACTATATTGTTAGCTGAGATTGATTTAAATTTTATTTTAAATATGTTAAATAAGGAAATAGATATTATTAATTCTATGTCTAAAAAAGATGAAAATCATTTAAATAAGTTAGAAAAAGAAAAACAATTTTATGAAAATAAGATTAAAGAAAAAAATAAAATTTATGTAAGTTCTTATTTTATGGTTACTTACGGTAATAAAAGTTGGTATTTATATGGAGCAAACGATATGGAATATAAAGATACTTGTGCTAATTATAAGTTATTTGATTATCAAATAAAAAAAGCTAAAGAATTGGGATCAACTATTTTTGATGAATTTGGAACAATTGGTGATCCTAAAACTGATAGTAATTTAGTTGGTTTACATGAATTTAAGAAAAAATGGGGCGGTGAATATACAGAATTTATTGGTGAATTTGATATGGTTTTGAATAGATTTATGTATTTTATTTACTTAAATTTAATTCCTATTCGTCATAAGATAATAAATAAAAAATTAAGAAAAGAGGTTCGATCATGAATGATTTTGTAGTAGTTGTCTTAGGTGGTGATATGAATACCTATGGAGTTGCCCGTGCTTTTACATCAAAATATAAGAGAAAAACAATTGTACTTGGTAAACATCAATTGTATCCAACTTCACATAGCAAACTAATAGAGGCTTATTATTATGATGATTTATTAACTAATGAGGGATTAATAAAAGCTTTAACAATTTTAAATGATAAATATCCTCAAACTAAGAAAATATTATTAGGTAATACCGATTATTATGTTGAACATATTATGAAAAATAGAGATTCTATTGAAAAAGTTAGTTCTAACTATATAATACCTATGGTAGATTTAAAAATGTTTAATAAATTATTTAATAAAGAATCTTTTTATCAATTATGTGAAAAATATAATTTAAATTATCCAAAATATCAAATATTTAATTTTAGTAAAGATTCTTTAGAAAAATATCAACTTAAATTTGAATTTCCCATTTTTATTAAACCAGCTGATTCAGTTCTTTATTCCCAGTATGAATTTATTGGTAAACAAAAAGGATATAAAATAAATAATCATGAAGAACTAGAAACAGTTATTAATAATATTAAAAAAAGTAATTATCCTGGTAATTTCATTTTTCAAGAGTATATTGAAGGTAATGATGAATCAATGTTTGTTATTACATTTTATACTTCTAAAGATAATAAAGTACAAGTCGCAACAGCTGGTAAAATATTAATGCATGATAGAAGTCCTAAGTTAATAGGTAATTATTCGGCTATTACAAATGCTTATTTAGAAGATTTATGTTATCAAATTAAAGATTTTTTAGAAAAAATTAAATTTACGGGTATTTGTCATTTTGATGTAGAGTACGATATTAAAAGAAAAAAATATTATTTGTTTGAAATGAATATTCGTCAAGGAAGAAGTAATTTTTATACTTATGCCAGTGGAGTTAATTTAATAGAATATCTTATAGATGATTATATTTTTGATAAATGTAAAGAATTTACGATAGCTAAACAGGAATTTACTGTTAGTATTATTCCTAAGTGTATGTTAAAATATTGTTTAAAGAAGAATAATCAAAGAGTTAAAATTAGTAATTTTTATCGTTTTTCTTTAACTAAAAATGATATTAATATTTTAAGATGTTTATATCAAATAAAATGGGATTATCATATTATTAGAGATTATTTGAAATATAATAAATAGTTTGAATAAATCAAAAATTAGGTTAGTATAATTTAATGATTTTGGGAGGATTCATGGAAATAGTTAATAATATTTTATGGAGTATTGCTACTATTATGTTAGTTGGATCAGGTCTTTATTTTGCTTTTAAATTAGATTTTGTACATTTACATTTAAAAAAATTATTTTCTACTTTAAAAAAAGATGATAAAAATGAAGAAGGTATTTCGCCCCTTTCTTCTTTAATGGTATCCTTAGGAGCTTGTATTGGTGTTGGTTCTTTAGCAGGTATTGCTTTAGCAATTTATAAGGGTGGAGTAGGAACTATTTTTTGGATATGGTTATCTTGCTTAATTGTTGCTCCTAATTCTTTAGTTGAAAATACTTTAGCTATAGTTTTCCACAAAAAAAGTGGAAAACATTTTTTAGGGGGACCGGCTTATTATATTAAAAAAGGTTTAGGTAATAAAAAATTATCATTTATCTATGCCATTTTAATTATTATAACTTATATATTTGGTTTTTTAACTATTCAATCAAATACTATAGCTAAATCTTTTACTAATTTTTTTAATGTTCCTAGTATTTTAATTGGTTTAATAGTAGGAATTGCTTCTTTTATAATTATTTTTAAAGGAATTAAAGGCATATCTAAGTTTTCTAATATTTTTATTCCTGCTATGGGTTTAATTTATTTAGGTATTTCTTTATTTGTTGTTTTGAAAAATGTTAATTTATTACCTTCTTTATTAATAAATATTTTTAAAGAAGCTTTTAATTTTAAAGCTTTAGGTTATGGAATGCTTTCTGTTATTTTAATTGGTATTCAAAGAGGAATATTTTCAAACGAAGCAGGTCTTGGAACAGCTGCTATTGCTTCTGGATCATCTTCTGAGAGTATTCCTATTAAACAAGGAATGATTAGTACTTTAGGCATTTATTTTGTTACCTTTATTGTTTGTACAGGAACAGCTTTTATTATTTTAACATCTAATTATAATGCTTTAAATTATACTGATGTTAATGGAATAGAAATCACTTTAAATGCTTTTAATTATCATTTAGGTAATTTTGGAAATATTATTCTATATATTTGTATTATTGCTTTTTCTTTTTCAACAATTGTTTCAGGATATTATTATGGAGAATCTAATTTAAAATTCATTTTTAAAAACATTTCAGATAAAAATTTATTAATTTTAAAAATATTTACTTGTATTTTATTAGTTTTAGGTAGTTTTTTAAGTCCAACTTTACTTTGGAATTTAGTTGATATTATGGCTGCAGTTTTAGCTATTATTAATATTTATGCTATTTTTTCTTTAAAACATGTTATGATAGAAGAGTATCAATTTTATAAAAGGAAGTGTCAAGATGATAGGAAATGATTGGGATATAGTCCTAGAAAATGAGTTTAAAAAAGATTATTTTTATAAATTATTAAAAACAGTTCAATTAGAATATAGTAAAAAAACTATTTATCCAAGTAAAAAACAAGTTTTTAGGGCTTTTCGTTATACAAGTTATAAAGATTTAAAAGTTGTAATCCTTGGTCAAGATCCTTATCATGGAGAAGGGGAAGCAGAAGGACTTTCTTTCTCTGTTCCAAAAGGTATTAAAAGACCCCCATCTTTAAATAATATTTTTAAAGAATTACATGATGATTTAGGTCTTAATATTTCGGATAGTAGTTCTTTAGTACCATGGGCTAAACAAGGAGTGCTTTTGCTAAATACTGTTTTAACCGTGGAAAAAGATAAAGCAGGTAGTCATAAAGATTTAGGTTGGCAAATTTTCACCGATGAAGTTATAAAGAAGATTAATGAAAAAAAAGAACCAGTGGTTTTTATTCTTTGGGGTAATTATGCTCGTAGTAAAAAGAAGTTTATTACTAATCCTAAACATTTAGTTATTGAATCAGCCCATCCATCACCTTTATCAGCTTATAATGGGTTCTTTGGTTCTAAACCATTTTCTAAAACTAATGATTTTTTAATTAAAAATAACTTAAGACCAATTAACTGGCAAATATAAAATTTGCTTTTTTTTAATATTGTGGTATAATTTGCATGTTTTGAGTTAATCTCAGTAGGGGGTAAAAATGTTAAAACAGGTTAAAATAGAATGTCCAGCTAAATTAAGTTTATTTTTAAATATAAATGGTTATGATCAAAATAAACAAATGCATACAGTTAAAATGATAAATCAGTCAATTAATTTATATGATATAGTTTATATTCAAGAAAACTTGTTGAAAAAAGATGGCATTATCATAAAAATTAATAATGATATTTTAAATGATGATACCAATAATTGTTATAAAACAGCTAAATTATTTTTTGATTATACGGGGGTTAAGATTAATTGTTTAGAAATAACAATTGATAAAAAAATTCCTAATATGGCAGGACTTGGTGGAGAAGATACAGATGTTGCAGGTATTTTGATAGGTTTAGATAGATACTATCAAACTAATTTAACAATTAAAGAATTAATGACTTTAGGTTTTCAAATAAGTGCTGGTGTTCCTTATTTTATTAAAATGGGATGTGCTTTAGTAACTGGTTATGGGGAACAAGTAAATAAATATTTAAAAAATCCTTACACTCGTTATTTAATTATTAAACCAAATATTAGTTTAAATTCAAAAGAAATGATTAATAAGTTAAATCAAAATAGATTAGCTAATAAATATATTTTAGAAAATATATTATCAAATGATTTTTTACCAGTTGTTCCAGAAGAAGTAAAAAATATAAGAAAAGTTTTATCTAGGTATTCAGGTTTAGAACATTCTTTATCAGGATGTGGACCTTCATATTTCATTGCTTTTCGAAAGAATATTCTTAATCTTGGAGTAAATGCTATTTTAAAAAAAGAATTTCCAGATTATAAATTTTATGATGTAGTAAATACAGACTATCGTAAAATATTAGTTAAATATAAATAAAATATATAGATTATTCTAGTCTATATATTTTATTATTGTAATTATTTAATTTATCCAAAGCTTTATCTTGCATTTCATAACTGATATTAGTTAGTCCATGAAAATAATAAAGTTTTAACTCAAATTTACTATTCCTAATTATATGTACCCGAGCTTTATCATAATCAAGTGGTATATTATTATTTATACCATAATAATATTTAAGATCTTCTTTTTGAATTGGTTCAAAAAATGGTAAATAGATATCATGATTATTAATAAATTCATATCCAATCATGGTTGATAAATATTCATACTCATATATATTTGTATTAAAATTATCTTTAAAAAGAATCGTATTATTTTTTTTATCAATTATTTCTAAATTAAATTTATTATCTAAATAATAAAAACATATTTGATAAAAAGAACCTTTTTTAGTTAAATATAATAATAATGAATTATAAAGATTAATAAAATCATAGTATTTCATAGTATAATTATTCATATAATCTTCCTTTCTAATCATTTTATAATTTTATGCATAGAGTTTAAATAAAATTATGCTTTTATTAAATTTTTATTTTATTATATGCTTTCTTATTTTTGAATAATGTCGTTTTTTGAAAAATAAAATAAAAATTTCGATAAATACTACAAAAAAAAATTAGTTTATGGTATGATATTATCATGATGGGGTGTTAGGCAATTGGAGGAGTTATATGGATAGTCCTAAAAAAATAATTTTTATTACCGGACTGATTGTTTTATTAGTTATTTTGATTGTTACAATTATTTTAATAAAGAAGAGTAAGAAAAAAGAAATGAAAAGAAAAATTAATAATTTAGATATTATGAAAAATGATATTTTATCTTTACCTTTATTAAATGAAATTGAAAAAGTTGCTAGTTTAACTAAGGGAGAACAATTAGAAGAGAAAATTAATAATTATCGTAATATTTATGAAAATTTGAAAAATGATTCTTTTAAGAAAATAGAAGATATGATTGTGGAATTAGATTTCTTAATAAATGAAAATAGTAAAGAATTTTATTATAAATATTCTTTAATTGAATTAGAACTTTATAAAAATCGTTATTTAATTAATCATATTATAGAGGAATTAAAAGAATTAACTTCTTATGAAGATAAATATCGTGGTATGGTTGTTAAATTAAAAAACAAATATCGTATTATTAATCGAGAATATGAAAACAATAAAGATTTATATGGTACTTTGGTTGATACTATTGATATGCAATTTGAAAATATCGAAAAGAGATTTCAGGATTTTGAAATAGTTATAAATGAAAATCTCTATAATGAAGTAGTATTAGTAGTTAGATCTTTAGATAACATGATAGAACATATTGGAGCAGTTGTTTTAGAATTACCTGATATTTTAGTATTATTAAATGATTTAATACCATCAAGGTTAAAAGAACTTGAAGTATTAAGAAATAGTATGCTAGAAGAAGGATTTACTTTAAACTTCATGAATTTAGATTATAACTTTTCTGAAATAGAAAAAATTGAAAATGATGTTATTGATAAATCAAAAGTTTTAAATATTGATAATAGTCTAATTGAATTAAAAACTATTTTAGAATTTTTAGATTCTTTATTTAAAGATATTGATAAAGAAAAAATTTATAAAAAAGATTTTGATAATGCTTCTTTTTCATTTGATGAAAGATTAAGAAAATTAAAAGAAACTTTAAGAGATATTTATAAACAATTAGATGATATAAAAGTCATGTATGGATTGAATGATGAAGATTTAAAAGATTTAGAAACAATTAGTTTACAATACAATGATTTAGTAAAAGAATATAAATCTTTAATTAGAAAAGTTAAAAAACAAGAGTTTTCTTATGGCAAAATAAATGTTTATTTAAATGAATTATCAAGTAATTTAAAATTATTAGAAGATAATCTTGATTTAACTTTAAAAAATCTTGGTAGTATGCAAGATGATGAAGAAAGAGCAAGAGATCAATTAGAAGAAGTACAAGAGTTATTAAAAACTTGTAAAAGACAAATTCAAAGTGTTAAAATACCAGTTGTGGCTAATAATTATTTTGTAGAGTTAAGTGAAGCCAATGAAGCTATTTTAGAAATTATTAAAGAATTAGCTAAAAAACCAATTGTTATAAAAACTTTAAATACAAGAGTTGATACAGCTAGAGACTTAGTCTTTAAACTTTATAATACCACTAAAAGTATTATTAAAAATGCTTATATGTCAGAAAATTTAATTGTTTATGCTAATCGTTATCGAAGTACATCAAGTGAGGTTATGAAATGTTTAAATAAAGCGGAAATTATGTTTTATAAAGGTAACTATGAAGGATCAGTTAAATTAGTTTTAGATTTATTAGATAAAGAAGAACCAGGATTTAAAAATAAATTTACTAAAGAATTAGGATAACAACCGTGAGGTTGTTATCTTTTTAAAAACACTTGATTAATTTAAATTAATTTGATATTATTTACAAGTAAAAAAGAGGTGTTGTATGGTTTATTTAGATTATAGTGCTACTACTCCTGTTAATCCGGAAGTTTTAAAAACTTTTGATAAAGTTTCTTTAGATTATCCTGGTAATGCTAATTCTTTACATGAATTAGGAATGAAATCAGCTGATTTAATGAATGCTTCCGTTAAACAAATAGCTGATATCTTAAATGTTAATAGTGATGAAATAATATTAACAAGTGGTGCTAGTGAAGCTAATAATTTAGCAATTCTTGGAACAATTTTAAAATATAGAAATCGTGGTAAACATATTTTAACTACTAAATTAGAACATTCAAGTGTTTCAGAAACAGTTAAATTTTTAGAAAGTTTTGGTTATACGGTAGAATATTTAAATTTACTTCCTGATGGTAAAATTGATTTAGAAGATTTAAAAAATAAATTAACTAATGAAACAGTTTTAGTTAGTATTTGTCAAGTAAATTCCGAAATTGGTATTATGCAAGATGTTAGTCAAATAGGAGAAATTTTAAAAGAATATCCAAGAGTTATTTTTCATGTTGATGGAACCCAAGCTGTTGGTAAAATTAAAGTAGATTTAACGAATATTGATTTATATTCTTTTTCAGGGCATAAAATATATGGTTTGAAAGGCATAGGTTGTTTAGTTAAAAAAAGAGGCATTGAATTAGTTCCAATTATTCATGGTGGTAAAAGTCAAACCATTTATCGAAGTGGAACACCAATGCTAGCATTATATGCAAGTTTTGCTAAAGCTTTAAGATTAATTTATACAGATTTTGATTCTAAATATAGTCATATTGTAAAATTACACGATTTCTTGATAAATGAATTATTAAAAATAGATCTTATTCATGTTAATAGTAATGAAAATTGTATTCCACAAATAATAAATTTTAGTATTCAAGGAATAAAACCAGAAACTATGTTACATGCTTTATCCGAAAAAGATATTTATATATCAACTAAAACTGCTTGTAGTGAAGATAATAGTTTATCAGAAAGTGTCTTGGCTTTAACTAAAAATAAAGATTTAGCTAAAAGTAGTTTAAGAATTAGTATATCTTATTTAACAACGGAAGAAGAAATAAAATATTTTCTAAAAGTTTTACAAGAAAAGATTAAAGAATTAAGTTTTCAGAAAGGGGAATAATATAAGTGAATAAAGTTATTTTAATAAAATATGGAGAATTAACAACTAAAAAGAGTAATAGAAAATTTTTTATTAATACTTTATATAATAATATTTTAAAAAAATTAAAAGATTTAGATGTAGTTATTAGTAAAGATATATCTCGTATGTATATTGAATATGATAGTATTAATGAAAATTTAGTTTTAAAGAGAATAGGTGAAATATTTGGTATACATGCTTATGAGATAGCTTATAAAGTAGAAACAGAGAAAGATAATATTTTAGATACTATTAAAGAAGTATTAAGTTCTAATATAGATAATAATAATTATACTTTTAAAGTAGAAACAAAAAGAAGTTATAAAAAGTTTTCTATGGATTCAATGGAATGTAATCATTTTTTTGGTTCTTTCATTTTAAAAAATTTTTCTAATTTAAAAGTTGATGTGCATAATCCTAATATAGTAGTTCATGTTGAGATTAGAGAAAAATATTCATATGTTTATTTAAATGAATATAAAGGAATTGGTGGATATCCAGTTGGAACTTTGGGACGTGGTTTATTGATGTTATCTGGTGGTATTGATTCACCGGTAGCAGGTTATTTGGCTTTAAAAAGAGGTATTAAATTAGATTTAGTTTATTTTGAAGCAATTCCACATACATCTTTAGAAGCTCGTAATAAAGTAATAGAATTAAGTAAAAAACTTAGTATTTATGGCGGTGAAATGCGTTTAATTATTGTTCCATTTACTAAATTACAAGAAACAATTTATCAAAACGTTGATGGGAATTACTCTATTACTATTATGCGCAGAATGATGTATCGTATTATGGAAAAACTTGCCTTACGTTTTAAAGGATTAGTTATTATAAATGGAGAATCAATTGGTCAAGTAGCTAGTCAAACTTTAACGAGTATGAATGTTATTAATAGTGTAACTAATATTCCGGTAATTCGACCTGTTGCTTGTTTTGATAAATTGGAAATAATTGAGCTTAGTAAAAAAATAGATACATATGATATTAGTATTTTACCTTATGAAGATTGTTGTACTGTTTTTGTACCTCGTCATCCAGTTATTAATCCTGTTTTAAGTGAATGTATTAAAATGGAAAGTAGGTTTGATTATGAAGCTTTAATTGATGAAATTATGCAAAATTTAAATATTATTAAAATAAATGAAGATATGGATAAAGATAAATATTCAGATTTACTATAATATTATTTATAAAAGTTGATATTAGATTATTCTTTTAAAAATTAGGTAAAAATTACCAACCTATAAATTGTATAAAAATAGAAATATTTCACAATCTATTAGTGTGGAGGTGAAATAATGAACACAAGTTCAAATAAAGACTCTTTAAAAATGAGAGTTCCAGGTGCTAAACAAGCTATCGATAAAATGAAATATGAAATAGCTAGCGAATTTGGTGTTAACTTAGGACCAGATACTACATCTCGTGCTAATGGATCTGTAGGTGGAGAAATCACTAAAAGATTAGTACAAAATGGATTAAACCATATTAGTGGAAGTTACAATAATAACCAAAACTATTAATTTAAACCATAGATGAAAAAAATTAGTTTCCTTGTGAAGCTAATTTTTCTTTTACCTTTAGATTAATTCAACGATTTTCTTGTTTTCTAAAAAAAAGTAGTGTATAATATTTCTTGGAGATGTGTTATGCGCGAATACAAAAAGTACGATCGGCTTGTTATACATAGTTATAAACATGATGGTAATATTCACCGAGCATGGGATGAAGCAATTTTATTAGATGACTGCGGTGAATATTTAGTATTCGGTAATGATAAGACAAAAGTTTTAGAATCTGATGGAAGAAGTTGGAGAACTAAAGAACCGTCTATCTTGTTTTTTTATAAAAATAGTTGGTATAATGTTATAGGTCAATTAAAAGCAGATGGAATATACTATTACTGCAATATGGCATCACCTTTTATTATTGAAGATGGAGCTATTAAATATATTGACTATGATTTAGACTTAAGAGTATTTCCAGATGGAGCTTTTAAAGTATTAGATCGAGGTGAATATAAATATCATAAGGCAAAAATGAATTATCCAAAAGAAATAGATGATATTTTAAAAGATCAACTTACGGAATTAATTAATTTAGTAAGAGAGAAAAAAATTCCTTTTGATAAAGAAACAATAGAATACTATTATAATATATATAATAAAGTTAAAAAGGAAATTGCCAATTAGTTGGTAATTTTTTTTAATATTAACATATGATAATAAGTATCATGAAGTTAAAATGATTTTGTTAAAATAATTATTGATATATTTAATATAATAATATTGTAATAATTTCTCATTAATTTAGTTGGTTTGAAATATTTATTAGAAAGTTGTATTTTGTATATCGCTTATATATTTGAGTTTCGGTACAATTTTATAGATTTGCTGAAATGTCAATCTAAAATCTATATTTATACTAAACAATATAATTTTACTGATTTTTATTGATATTTATTGCTTAGACTAAAACTCTAGCTTAAAAAAATACCGAAACTCAAGTTATATAATGTAGACAATATGAAAAAATATACTTGTTTATATAGTATGAAAATTAACTATTATTTTTATAAATTACTAATAAGTATGAATTAAATTATAGAGATTAAACTACAATTTAATTGTTGATAAATAAAAAAATAATTATATTTTGTAAAAAAGTGTCAATTAGATTGTACTTTATGATACAATTTGATATATTTATTAAGCAACCGAGAAGTGAATTTAATTTGATAAAAAAATAAATCAAAAAATTTGCAAAAAGTTGTTGACAAATACTTAGCTATTTGTTATATTAGAAAACGTTGCTTCAAAGAAGAGCAAAAAAGTTTAAAAAAATATCTAAAGAAAAAAGTTAAAAAAAATTAAAAAAAGTGTTGACTTAATAAATTCTTTGTGATATTATTAAAAACGTTGCTTGTTTGAAAAAGCGACAATATAAATTATCAAAAAAAAGTTAAAAAAAATTTAAAAAAAGTGTTGACTTTGAATTGATAATTTGGTATATTACTTATGCACTTTGAGTGCTGAGATAATGATCTTTGAAAACTGAGCAAAACGTCAATTTTAAGCTAGGAAATAAAACTGATTAAATTTGAAATGATAAATTTTTTTTGAGAGTTTGATCCTGGCTCAGGATGAACGCTGGCGGCATGCCTAAGACAT
>CAMBUO010000003.1 GCA_945871105.1 uncultured Clostridia bacterium | reverse complement strand
AGAACTATTTTAATTGCAAATAAGCAATTTCCGAATTTGCTTTTGATTTTTAATTGTTTTTTTCAGCAAATTTATAAATTGCAAAAGAAAAGAACCTTAAATTTAAGTTTTACCCCCCAAAAAAAGAAATCTAGTTAAAAATTTACTCAACTAAATTTCTCAAATTTTGATTTTTATATTTTTTTAATTTTTTTTATTTTTTCTTTTAACTAATTAAAAGATTAGAGCAGCTAAAGTTAATACTATAATATTAGCAACAGCTATAGTTAAAACGATTTTTAAAGCCCATTTAAACCATGTTGAATATTCTACTTTAGCTAAAGCAAGACCACCCATGATAGCTCCACATGTTGGAGTAATTAAATTAACTAATCCATTAGCAGCTACTAAAGTCATAACTGTTGATTCAACACTATAACCTAATTCAGCAGCAAGTGGTCCAATAATTGGAGCTGATAAGGAAACTAATCCTGATGAAGAAGGTACGAGAATTGATAATACAACATGCAAAATATAGTTAAGTGGTGTAAAGATAAATTCTGGTACATTTCTTAGTAAATTAGCAGCATTATAGATAATATAGTTATCTAAATGAGTAACACCCATTAAAACACTAGCACCTCTAGCTATAGCAATTATTAGAATAACACCAACCATATCGTCGGCACCATCAACAAATGCATCAACGATACCTTTTTCTCCCATTTTATTAACAATACCAATGACAATAGCCATGATCAAAAACCATAAAGCAGCTTCATAGAACCACCAATTTCCTAAAGATGATCCGGTTAACCATCCTGTAAATTTATCAAATAAAGTAATATTGAATTCTCCCCATGGAATAAAGCCAATAATCATTACTAAGAAAGTTAAACCAAATAATACTAAAGTAATTTTTTGTCTAGTAGTTAATTTAACTTCTTTTTCATCAAATTTTTGAGCATAATTACCAAATTTCTTTTCGGCATTTTTTTGTTCTCTTAAAGATAAGAAAGTTGATCCTTTATCTTTTTTAACTTTAGCAGCATAAGTCATAACAAAGACAATAGAAATTAATAAAGTTGTTAACCATAAAAATGTTCCTATTAAAATAACTAATCCTTGATTAACTTGAACACCTTCTGGTAAAGCAGCGATAGCAGCCCCAGTTGCAAAAGGGTTAATAGTTGATCCAAGAACACCAGAACCTGCACCTAATAATATAGTTGCTGATCCTACTAATGGATCCATGCCAGCCGCCATCATAGTAGCTGCAAGTAATACATAGAAACCTACTGTTTCTTCAAGCATACCATAAGTTGTTCCTCCAATAGAGAATATAAACATTAAAATGGGAATTAAGATTAATTCTCTACCTTTTAATTTTTTAACCAAAACACGAATACCGGTTTCAAGCGCTCCAGTTTTTGTAATGATTGCTAAGAATCCTCCTAAGATTAGAACGAATATGCAAACATCAACTGCAGATTCAAAACCAAGAATTGGGGACATTAAGATATCTGATAGTTTTGCCCCTACTGTACCACTACCATTAACAATTTCTTCTCCTACAAAACTAGCATCTGGTAAAACATGTGATAAAATGCCAAGTCCTACTAGAAGAATTAGAATAATGGAAAAAGCCGATAAAGCAAATCCTGACTTTTTCTTACTCATTTTTTTCTCCTCCTTTTATAATTTTTGTACCGATATTTTTTTTATCAAGATAAAAAGCATCTTTTAAAGAAGTAATCATGGCTACCTTTTTAGAATCATCTTTAACAAAATCAATACATGCTTCTATTTTTGGTAACATACTACCAGGTGCAAATTCGTTTCTTTTAATATATTGTTTGGCTTCAGCTACAGTCATTTCATTTAAAGGTAATTCATTTTCTTGATTAAAATTAAGACAAACTTTCGGAATAGCTGTTAAAATTAAAAGCATATCAGCATTTAATTCTTTAGCCATTAAAGAAGCCGTTTTATCTTTATCAATAACTGCATCTACACCTTTATAGTTGTTTGTTTTTTTGTCTTTGATAACCGGAATTCCTCCTCCACCAGTTGCAATAACAATGACACCATTGTCAACTAGTAATTTGATTGCTTTTTTTTCAAGAATATCTATTGGTTTAGGAGATGGTACTACTCTTCTATAACCACGACCAGCATCGCTTACGAATGTTTGCTTTTTTTCCTTAGCTATTTTTTTAGCTTCTTCTTTGGAGTAAAAAGCTCCAATTGGTTTAGTAGGATTTTTAAAAGCTTGATCCTTAGCATCTACTAGTACTTGTGTTATAACTGTTACACAACTTTTAGCAATATGTTGCTTTTTTAATTCGTTTTCCAACACTTGTTGTAGTTGGTAACCAATATAACCTTGACTCATACTTCCACATTCAGCAAATGGCATATACGGGGTGTTAATACCAGAATGGGAATACTCCATGGCCAAAGAAATCTGTCCTACTTGAGGACCATTTCCATGGGTTAAAATTACATCATGTCCAAGCGTAATTAATTTAACAATTATTTTAGCTGTATTTTCTAATAATCCAAGTTGTTCTTCCGGATTATTACCTAAAGCATTTCCCCCAAGGGCAACAACAATTTTACTCATGTTCCTCCTTTAGGGTAGCATATATGACAGCTTTAATAGTATGCATTCTATTTTCAGCTTCATCAAACACTTTCGAAACTTTTGATTCAAATACCTCATCGGTTACTTCCATTTCCGTAAGACCAAATTTTTCATTTATTTCTTTACCAATAGAAGTATTCAAATCATGAAATGATGGTAAGCAATGTAAGAAAATACAATTAGGATTCATATTTTCAATTACTTTTTTATTAACTTGGTATTTTCTTAATAATTTAATTCGACTATCCCAGACTTCAGCTGGTTCACCCATAGATACCCAAACATCGGTATAAACAACATCACGATTAAGAGTACCTAATTTAACATTATCAGTTAAAGTCACATAGCAATCATTTTCCCTTGCTATCAATCGACATTTATCAACTAGTTCTTTTTCAGGCCATAAACTTTTCGGACTACAACATGTAAAATTAATTCCCATCTTTGAACAAGCAACCATTAAAGAATTTGCCACATTATTACGTCCATCACCCATGAAAACAAAATTTAAACCTTTTAAACGATGAAAATGTTCTTCAATAGTCATTAAATCGGCTAACATTTGGGTTGGATGAAATTCATTCGTTAACCCATTCCAAACAGGAACCGTTGAAGCATTAGCTAATTCTTCAACAATAGTTTGAGAGAATCCTCGATATTCAATACCATCATACATACGACATAAAACTCTAGCTGTATCTTCAATACTTTCTTTTTTGCCCATTTGACTACTAACTGGATCTAAGAAAGTTACATTCATTCCTAAATCATAACCTGCTACTTCAAAAGCACATCTCGTTCTAGTTGAAGTTTTTTCAAATAATAAAGCTATATTTTTTCCTTTTAAATATTCATGAGGAATACCTTCTTGTTTTTTCTTCTTAAAATCATGAGCTAAGTCTAATAAATAACGTATTTCTTCTGGTGTATAATCTAATAATTTCAAGAAATCACGATTTTTTAAATTCATAAATCCTCCCTTACTAAAGCCATACTCATACAATGTGGTCCCCCTCTACCTCTTGATAACTCACAGCTTGGTATTTCAATAACCTTTATACCATGATCTCTTAAAGTTTTATTAGTAACATAATTACGATCATAAGTAATAACAACACCAGGTCTTATACATAAAGTATTAACCCCATCACTCCATTGTTCTCTTTCGGCTGCAATTCTATTACCATTTCCACATTTAATTAATTCTACTTTATCTATTTTTAAATATTTTTCTAAAATCTTATCTAAAGTCATATCAAGTTTTTTAATTGATAATTCTTTACTTTTACTAGGTTTAATTTCATAAACAGTTGAGATATCCATAACATGGGAATGAACAGCAAATTTTTTATAATCAACTCTTGTCATTACTGTATCTAAATGCATGAAACTTCTTTCATCAGGAATATCAATAGCTAAAATTACTTTAAAATTATTTTGTTTATCAGCAAAGATATTTTTAGCTAGTAATGCAATAGCATCTGGTTCGGTTCTTTGACTAATACCAATAGCAATAACATTTTTATCTAAAACTTGAATATCGCCACCTTCAATAGAATAAGAATCATCACGATCATAATATAATTTAGTTTTTTTATACTTAGGATGATATTTAAAGATATATTCTCCAAATATTGTTTCTCTTGATCTAGTAACAGAATACATTTTATGTAAAGATACACCATTACCAATAGTTGCAAATGGATCTCTTGGAGCATATAGATTAGGAAGAGGATCTAAAATCATTTTCCCAATATCTCTAGTCGCATAAAAACCTGAACTTTCACGTAATTTTTTTAATTCACTAATATCAATTCCTTCAATACATTTATTAACTAATTCTTTATTATCTTTAATACTATTTAAATATTCATAAACTATATCAAAAACTTTTTTGGAAGTTACACCACCTTCTTTTATAAATTGTTTAATAAATTCTCTTCGAACCGTTGATGATGTATCTAAAGCTTCGGCTGTTAAATCAACTAAATAAACTACTTCAACTCCTTCTTTTCTTAAAGCTTCAGCAAATTTATCATGTTCTTCTTTAGCAATTTTTAAATAAGGAATATCATCAAATAATAATCTTTCTAAAGTATTTGGAGTTAAATTTAAATATTCATTACCTGGTCTATGTAAAAGTACTGTTTTTAAAGGTGCTATCTCACAATAATTATTAATATTTTTCATCTAATCCTCCTTTAAAGTAGCATAAATAACTGCTTTTATTGTATGTAATCTATTTTCTGCTTCTTGAAATACTTTTGATCTATCTGATTCAAATACTTCATCCGTTACTTCCATTTCTGGTATTTTAAATTTTTCATTTATATCTTGAGCAATACTTGTATTTAAATCATGAAATGATGGTAAAGCATGCATGAAAATAGCATTGTTTCCTTTTTTCATAAGATCCATAGTTACTTGATATGGTTTTAATAATTTTATACGACTAGCCCAAATTTCATCTGGTTCTCCCATTGATACCCAGACATCAGCATAAATAATATTACTATTTTTAACACCTTCATCGATATCATCAGTTACCATAATTTTTGAACCGGTTTCTTTAGCTATTTCTTGACAAGTTTTTACTAATTCTTCGTTTGGCCATAGTTCTTTAGGTCCACAAGCTACAAAATTAAGACCTAATTTACTACAAACAACCATTAAAGAATTAGCGGCATTATTTCTAGCATCACCAATAAAAGTTAATTGTAATCCTTTTAAATTTCCAAATACTTCTTCAATTGTCATCATATCAGCTAACATTTGGGTTGGATGAAATTCATCAGTTAAACCATTCCAAACCGGTACACTGGAAGCTCTAGCTAATTCTTCAACTACTTCTTGGGAAAAACCTCGATATTCAATGCCATCATACATACGACATAAAACTCTCGCTGTATCTTCAATACTTTCTTTTTTACCCATTTGACTACTAGCTGGATCTAAGTAAGTTGAATGCATTCCCAAGTCAGCTGCAGCTACCTCAAAAGCACATCTTGTTCTTGTTGAAGTTTTTTCAAATAATAAAGCGATGTTTTTTCCTTTTAAATATTTGTGTTCTATGCCTTCTTGTTTTTTCTTTTTAAAATCATGAGCTAAATCTAATAAATAACGTATTTCTTCTGGTGTATAATCTAATAATTTTAAGAAATCTCGATTTTTTAAATTCACTTAATCCTCCCTTACAAGTGGCATGCTCATACATCTTGGGCCACCTCGACCACGTGAAAGTTCCGCACTTTGCATTTCATAAACTTTAATACCATGACTTCTTAAAATGTCATTAGTAACACTGTTACGATTATAAACAACAACAACACCTGGTCTAATACATAAAGTATTCGTTCCATCATTCCATTGTTCTCTTTCACTAGCCACTTTATCCCCACCAGCACAAGGAATTAAAGTAATTTCTCTTTTTAAATATTTTGTTAAAATATTTTCTAAAGAATCATGTATTTCTTTTACTTTTAAATCTTCATCACTATTAGGATCATTTCCTTCTTTAATTTCAAATACTTGTAAAGTATCCATAATACCTGGATGATAAGTAAATTTATCATAATCTATTTGGGTAAATACCGTATCAAGATGCATAAAAGCACGAGAAACTGGAATATTAAACGCTAAAATAGTATCAATTTTACAATTTTTATTTTTAAATATTTCTTTAGCTAATTTATCAATAGCCCCAGCTTCAGTTCTTTGACTAATACCAACAGCTAAAACTTTTTCACTTAAATTTAAAATATCTCCACCTTCAATATGACAATCAAAATAACGATCATAGTATTTATCAACTAAACCTTTATATTTAGGATGATGATTAAAAATAAATTCGGCATAAATAGTTTCCCGAGAACGAGTTACTGAATACATTTTATTTAAAGATATACCACTACCAATTGTTGCAAATGGATCTCTTGTAAAATATAAATTAGGCATTGGATCAACAATAAAATCACTTTCTTCAGTTACTAAATCAACTAAAGTTTTATCCATAACTCTTTTGCTACGATCTAATTCACTTATTTGAATACCCTCCATCGTTTTTAAAACAAATGTTTTGGTATTTTTAATACTCATTAAATAATCATAAACTAAATCACGATATTTTGGGGTATTAATACCTGCTTCTTTAATAAATTTCTTAATAAAACGTGGTTTTAATTTAGGATTAGCATCTAATGTTTCAGCCATTAAATCTTCAAGATAAAAAACTTCGATATCATTATCTCTTAAAATTTGGACAAACTCATCATGTTCAGCTTGAGCATCTTTTAAGAATGGAATATCATCAAATAATAATTCTTGTAAAGTATTAGGTGTTAAGTTTAAAAGTTCCTTTCCTGGTCGATGAACCAAAACCTCTTTAAGTGGTTTAATTTCACTTGTTACATTTAACTTATTCATAAATCCTCCCTATTCTTCTATTCAATTATAACATATTTTTTTTAAATGTCACTATCTTAATTATTAAAAAATTCTTTTAAGGCTAAACTTTTTGGTCTTTCAAATATTTCTTGGGGTGTTCCTTCTTCAATTATTTTTCCTTTATCCATAAATACTACTTTTGTAGCTAGTTCTTTAACAAATTCCATCTCATGGGAAACTATTAACATGGTAATACCTGTTTTAGCAACACTTTCCATTAATCCCATAACTTCTTTAGTCATCATCGGATCAAGAGCACTAGTTGGTTCATCAAACATAATTAAACTTGGTTTCATAATTAAAGTTCTAATAATTGCTACTCTTTGTTTTTGACCACCGGATAACTCTCCAGGATAGAAATTAGCTTTATCCTTTAACCCAATAGAATCTAAAAGTTCTAAAGCTTCTTTAATAGCTGTTTTATTATCTAAAATATTTAACTTGGTTGGAGCAAGAATAATATTTTCTAAAACAGTTAGATGAGGAAACAAATTAAAAGTTTGAAAAACCATTCCCATTTTTCTTCTAATTAAATTAATATCAACATCTTTTTTATTTAAATTAATATTTTGAAAAATAATATCCCCTTTTGTTGGTTTATTTAAATGATTAATACATCTTAAAAGAGTTGATTTTCCACATCCACTTGGTCCAATTAAAAAGACTCTTTCTCCTTGATTAATTTCTAAATCTATGTCTTTTAAAACCGAATGATTACCAAATTTCATATTTAAATTTTTAATGACTAATATTTTTTCCAAGTTTAACCTCCATTTTTGAAACAAGTTTGGTTAATCCTAACGTTATAATTAAATAAATAATTGCAACTATAATTAAAGGAAAAAAGTATTCATAAGTTCTTGATGCTATAATATCTGAAGCTTTTGTTAAATCTACTATTCCTATCATTGAACCAACTGATGTTTCTTTTACTAAAGTAATAAATTCATTACCTAAAGCCGGTAAAATATTTTTAATAGCTTGTGGTAAAACAATATAACGCATACATTTACCATAATTTAAACCTAAAGCAAGACCACCTTCTAATTGATCTTTAGAAACTGAATCAATTCCTGCTCTTATTATCTCAGCTACATATGCTCCTGAATTAATACCAAAAGCAATAATTCCTACTATTAAAATAGATATATCTGAAGTTTTAAAAATAACATAATAAATAATCATTAATTGTAAAATAACAGGTGTTCCTCTTATAATATTGACATAAGTTTTACCAAGAAAATTTAATACTTTTAATTTACCAGTATTTTCATAGTAATTTCTAGTAATAGCAATAATAGTACCAATAATAATACCAATTAAAACGGCAAATAAAGCAATAATTAAAGTGTTTTTTAAACCTTCTAAAATATATAAATAACGTCTATCATATAAAAATGAATAATAAAAACTTTCTAATATCTTTTCCATTTTACTCACTTGTATGATGAATTACATATTCTTCTATTTTTCCATCAGCTATTAAATCACTTAAAACTTTATTAATAGCTTTTAATAATTCATCATTTCCTTTTCTAACAACCATTCCATATTTATCGGTAAATAATTCTTGATCAAGAATAACTAAACCTGGATTGTTTTTTAATATTTCTTTAGCTGGTAATTCATCCATAATAACTAAATCAACTTTATCATTTTTTAAATCTTCAATAGCAGCTAAATACTTTTTTTGGCGAATAACTTTAGCATTTTTATAATTTTTGGTGACATAACTATCAGCAACACTTCCAAGTTGTAAAGCAATTCTTTTATTATCAAGATTATCAATTTTATTAATTCCTTCTTTAACAATTATAACTTGTTTAGAAATACTATAATCAATTGTAAAATCAACTTCTTTAGCTCTTTCTTCCGTATAACTAATTCCCGCAGCTCCAAAATCAGATTTTCCACTTTTAACTTCATTAATAATTGAATCAAAAGAAACATCTTTAATGACTAATTCTTTTCCTAAATATTTAGCTATTTCTTTAGCAATATCCACATCTACACCAACAATTTCTCCATTTTCATAGTATTCATAAGGAGCAAAGCCAGCTTCTGTTACCATAACTAATTGATTATCTTTTTTACCACATCCAGTTATAAATATAATAGTAATAACTATTAAAATCAATATTTTTTTCATATGCACCTACCTATCATAATAAGTATAGCATTAATAAATTTGATTGTCATTAAAAAATAAAAAAAAGACATTTACTTTACTAAAAATAAATATCGAAAATAATATTTTATATTTTAAAAAAATTAATCTTTAAATTAAAAAGAGATGCATTTTTTTGCAATTTTTTCATATAATATAATTGACAGAGTATTATTTATTATGGTAATATAATGTCAGTGAGTGAGTAGTTCGCTGAGTTACTGAAGGGTGCGATTAATTCACACCAGCAAGCTTGCCTTGTGGGTTCCTTCAGTCAGGGGAAAGCTCACTTTTTTATTTTTCTAAAAAATCAATTAAGTTTTTAAGTTCAAGAGCTTCACTATCACTTGGAACTAATTTTAAACCATAACTAATTAAATTTTTACCTTTACAATATAATTTATTTTTAATTTCTTTGATATAGTTAAAATGCTTTTGATCATTATACTTTAATGCTTGAAATAATGCACTACAACAGCAATCAGCAAGTTGTAATAATTTTTTTCTTTCATTTGGTATTATTTTGATGGTTTTAATTTTTAAATTATCTATTTCAAATTTTTTATGATTATTACTATTCAAATAATTACTTAAACTTTTCTTAGATAAATTTCCTCGTGAACTTATATTAATATTTGCAATTGCCTTTTTTTCATTCATAAACCAACAAATTCTTTCATATAAATAACCACTAAAATAATTATATATATTATTTGATGGTATTAATTTAATGCATTTGGTATCAACAATAACATTAATTATTTTAATATCCATATTTTTTACAACTTCCATTATCATTTTTTTATTTGGATATCCCTTGATAAGTTTCCAATGAAGTTGTGATTTTATATTCATTTCTAAATTTGTTTTAATTTCATCAACTTTTTTGATATTTCAAGATCTTTTTCTTTATCAACAATTAAATCTGTTAAAATAAAGTATTTTGAACCTTTATTAATTCCCTCGTCACCAGATTCATCAATATAAACATTATATTCTTTGGTATTAGATTCTATCATAAATTTACCTCCAGTATTTGAATTTATTATAACACACATTAAAATATTAAATATAATATCTAGAAAAAAAAGACATTTACTTTACTAAAAATAAATGCCTGAAAAAAAGAAAAACCTTGAAAATCAAGGTTAGATTACATACTGGGGTGGAATAAGGGGATCGAACCCTTGCATACCAGAGCCACAATCTGGCGTGTTAACCACTTCACCAATTCCACCAAGTACATGTGATATCTTAACATACTTTTTTTATTTGTGCAACATTTTTTTGTCTTTTTTTCAAAAATATGTTATTCTTAATATGAAAAGAGGATATATGAAAATAGGAATTATAGGTAGTGGTGCTTATGCTATAGCATTAACATCAATTTTAGAAAATAAAAATTTAGATATTACCATGTGGACAAAGTTTGCTAAAGAATACGAAGAATTAACAACTAAGCATACTAATTTAACTTATTTAGATTATAAGTTAGATAATAATATTAATTTTACTATGGATTTAGAAAAATTAATTAAAGAAAATAATACTTTAATATTAGCAATTCCTGCTAAATTTATTCATGAAACTTTTAAAGATATTAAAACTAATTTAACTAATCACAAAATACTAATTGCTACTAAAGGAATAGAAAATACTACTTATCAAGTAATAAGTACTTATTTAAAAAATAATTTTCAAGTACAAGAAATAGCTTGTATATCAGGTCCTACTTTTGCTAAAGATATTATAAAAAAAGAAGCAATTGGTTTAACTTTAGCTAGTTATAATGAAAAAACTATTAATTATTTTCAAGAAATATTAAATACTAACTACTTAACTTTCCATACAACTAGGGATATAGTTGGAGTTGAACTTTGTGGAGTTATAAAAAATATTATGGCTATTTTTTCAGGTATTTTAGAAGGAATGAAATTAACTTCTTCAACTAAAGCTAAATTCATGGTAGATGCTTGTTTAGATATTCAAGCTATAATAGAAAAATTAGGTGGTCAAAAAGAAACTTTTTATACCTATGCAGGTCTTGGTGATTTATTATTAACTGCTACTAGTACCGAAAGTCGTAATTATACCTTTGGTCTTTTAATTGGTTTAGATAAAGATTTTAAAACCTATTCAAAAACCACAACAGTTGAAGGATTAGAAAGTTTAGAAGCGATGAAAAAGATATTAGATAAAAATAAAATAAAATCGAATATAATTGACATTTTATATGAAATTGTCTACTTAAGTAAACCAAAAGAAATAATTTTAGAATTTTTAAAAAATAGTTTTTAAGTTAATAAAGACTATTTTTTATTTTCTAAAAAATTCGACATTTATTATAACAATTATTCTTTGGAATAAACGTCTTTAAACATGAAAAAAAGTAAGCATAAATCTTACTTTCAAATCATTTTAATAATTTTCTGCTTTTACTTCGAAATAGCTTTGTGGATGACTACAAACTGGACAAACAGCTGGAGCTTTTTTACCAATTACAATATGTCCACAATTACGACATTTCCAAATAGTATCGCCATCTTTTGAGAATACAAGACCATCTTCAATATTAGCAATTAATTTACGATATCTTTCTTCATGTTCTTTTTCAATTTTAGCTACACCTTCAAATAAAAGGGCAATTCTTGTAAATCCTTCTTCACGAGCAACTTTAGCAAAATTATCATACATATCTGTCCATTCATAATTTTCACCATTTGCTGCATCATTTAAGTTTTCTAAAGTTGAAGGTACTTCTCCATCATGTAATTCTTTAAACCACATTTTAGCATGTTCTTTTTCATTATTAGCTGTTTCTTCAAAAATAGCAGCTATTTGTTCATAACCATCTTTTTTAGCTTGACTAGCATAATAAGTATATTTATTTCTAGCTTGACTTTCTCCTGCAAATGCAGTCATTAAATTTTCATATGTTTTACTTTCTTTTAATTCCATAATTTCCTCCTAATTCATGTATATTATAACTATTTTTTTATTTAAAATCAATAATATAACTTATTTTTCTACAAAAATTATGTTTTTCTTTTTATAATTAATAGTTTCTATTTTTTTCTTTAGTCATATAATACCTTGATTGGAGGAAAAATGAAGAAAAGAATTATTACTATTTGCTCTTTTATTATTATTTTTATGCTAGCTTGTAGTGTTATTTTTAACGAAAAAGAGAAAAAAGATTTAGTTAAAGTTAAAGTAGCTGAAGTGGCTCATAGTATTTTTTATGCTCCTCAATATGTAGCTTTACATAATGGGTATTTTAAAGATGTTGGATTAGATGTTGAATTAATTTTAACCCCAGGAGCTGATAAAGTTACCGCTGCTGTTTTATCTGGAGATGTGGATATTGGTTTTTCAGGATCAGAAACAACTATTTATATTTATAATCAAGGAGAAAAAGACTATTTAAAAACTTTTGCTGGTTTAACTCAAAAAGATGGTAGTTTTATTGTTGCTCGTAATAAAATCGATAATTTTACTTTAAATGATTTGAAAGGAAAATATATTATTGGCGGAAGAATTGGTGGTATGCCAGAAATGACTCTTGAATATATTTTAACGAAGAATAATATTAATCCAACAAAAGATTTAACAATTGATACCAGTATTGCTTTTGCTGCTATGCAAGGAGCTTTTATAGGTGGTACTGGAGACTTTGTTAGTTTATTTGAACCAAATGCTACTTTAGTTGAAAAAGAAGGATATGGTTATATTGTTGCTTCCCTTGGAGAATTAGGTGGTAATATTCCTTATACAGCTTATAATGCCAGAATCTCTTATTTAGAAAAAAATCCGGAAATAATTCAAAAATTTACTCAAGCTATTCAAAAAGGTCTTGATTTTGTCCATCAAAATGATAGTAAAAAAATAGCTAAAATTATTGAAAAAGAATTTCCAGATACTAAACTAGAAGATTTAATAACAGTAATTGATCGTTATAAAAAAATTGATACTTGGCCAAAAACAACCAAATTCACTGAAGAATCTTTTAATCATTTACAAGATATCATGATAAATGCTAAACAACTTACTAATAAAGTAAACTATAAAGATTTAGTTTATATAAAATAAATTTAATAAAAAGTGAAAAATCTAAAATACAAAATTAACAAAAGAATATTTAGATTTATACACTTTTTTATTATACTAATATTTACTAAGAGTATATCAATTATTATCATCTTCTAAAAAGTAATTAACTAGTTTTTCATAGTTATCTTGACTATTTAAACAAGTATCTATTAAATAACCTTTTTGATTATTCATTTGATATTCTTTAATTCCTCTAATATAAAAATCTTTATTTCTTTCTTCTATAAAAAATGGCATTATGTCGTTATATAAACATTCTCTAAACATTATCATTCTACCAACACGACCATTTCCATCTTGAAAAGGATGGATTTTCTCAAATCTTACATGAAATTCAATAATATCTTCAATTTTCTTTTTAGAAAGTGAATCATACCATTTTAATAAATCTTTCATATCTTTTTCTACATTACTTGGTAGTGTTGTTGTAATATTACCCACAAAATTTTTTCTTTTTTTATAATCTCCAACATTAAACCATTCTTTTTCACTATCCGTTAGTGTTCCATCTTTTAAAATAAAATGAAATTTTTTTATCATGTCTTCAGATAATTTTTCTTCAATTGTATCTAACATATATTTAAACAATGTAAAATGATTTTTGGTTTCAGTTGCATCTTTTAATACTATAACTTTATCACTACTTGTTAAAATTGTACCTGTTTCATATATACTAGCAGTTTCATCTGGTGTAATTGTAGATCCTTCTATACGGTTAGTATTATAAGCAAAATCGATTTGTGTTTTATGGTATAAATTACCAGATAAATTCATCTTTCTTTGTTCAATTAATGCCTGTTTTACCTTACTTATTTCCATTTTTATTTTTCCCTTTTCCTTTATTTTTTTAGTAAATTATATAACTTCTTCTTTATATCTTGAATCATATAAATCAATTTCATCATCTTTACTAACTAATGTATCTATATTTGGTAATTCATTTAAACTTTCTATATTAAAATAATCTAAGAAATCATTTGTAGTTTTATAAAGAATTGGTCTACCTGGTAAATCACTTTTACCTGCTTCTTTTATTAATCCTTTTGCAACTAATTTTCTAATAATGGGTGCGGTTGCTACCCCTCTTATTTCATCTATTTCTACTCTGGTAATTGGTTCATTATAAGCAATGATAGCTAAAGTTTCTAAAGCAGCTGTTGATAAAGTATTACTATCTTCATTAACTAATAATTTTTGATAATACTCTTTATGTTCTTTTTTGGTAGTTAATTTAAAAGCATCGCCTAAAATACTTAATCTAATTCCTCGATCAGTATTTTCATAATCATGCTTTAATTCTAAAATTAAGTCTTTAACTTCTTCTTTTTTAATATTTAATATTTCTTCTAATTCTTTTAAAGTAACTCCATCATCACCTACCACAAATAAAATACCTTCTAAAACACCTTTTAAATTCATTCTACTACCTCACATACAATATTTGCAAAGTTACTATTTTGCTTAATAACAATTTCTTTATTTTTAGCCATTTCTAAAATAGCTAAAAAAGTAACAACTAAATAACTTTTATCTTTAAATTCAAATAAATCAAAAAAATTAATTTGTTTTTCTTGTTTAAACTTTTCTCTTATTTTATTAATTTGATCATCAACAGATATTTCCTTTTTAGTAACTTTTGTTTGAACTGGTTTCTCATCTTCAATTCTTTTTAATAATTCTTCATAAGCTTTTTTTAAAGCATCTACTTCTAAAGAACTATGAATAACTTCATTTTCTTTATATTCTAAAATACTAGTAGGACTCTTCGTTTTAAAATCTTTTCTTTCTTCTTCTAATTCTTTAAAAACATTTACCATATTTTTATATTTTTCATACTGAATTAAACGATTTTTTAAATTAGTTTCTAAATCTTCTTCCAAAACTTCTTCTTCATGCGGAAGTAACATTCTTGATTTTATTTCTAATAATTCAGAGGCCATAACTAAATAAGAACTAGCTATATTTAAATTTAAATCTTCACATTTTTTTATATATTCTAAATATTCATCTATAATAATTTCTAATTTAATATCTAAAATATTCATTTTCTTCTTTTTAATTAAATGTAAAAGTAAATCCATTGGTCCTTGAAAATTATCTAAATTTATATCATACATAGTATTCACCTAACTTTACAAACCAAATTATAGCAAAAAATCCTTTCCTTGGAAAGAATTTTATCTAAATTATTCAAGTATTTCAAAATGATTACCACTATCTAAATAAATAATACCTTTTTTACCTTCTAATTCTAGTAAAACATTTTCATATTTATTAATATTATCTAATCTTGTTGTTGTTATATAAACATAATTACCATCATTCATTAAGAATAAAAATAAATCTTTATCGTATTCATTCGGAGAATAAGTAATTTCCGATATTTTACTAAGGATATCTTTATTAATAGTATTTAATTTCTTTAAAAAATTATTTAAGATATCTTTATCAACATCATTTGTTAAAGTTGGTAAACCTATTATATTGATATCATTAGTTATTTTTTGACCATTATCTAAATAAATAGTATTATCTATTTCATTTTTAAGTAATAGATTATATTCTTTAATATTAATAGTAATTTTACCAAAAAATGTTTTTTTTACTTTAACAGAATCGATTAAGGGATTTAATTTAATTTTCTTTTCTATTTTTCTTGATGATATTTGAAATAGATTAGGATAATTATTAATACCAGCTAATTCTATTATTTCTTGATCTTTTAAATTATTATTTCCTGTAACATAGATATTTTTAATTTTCATATTTTTAAAATAGAAAATTAAACTTCCGAGGATAATAATTATAATTAATATTTTTAAAATTATTTTCTTTTTATTCTTCTTTTTTTTCTTCATTTTCAATATTCCAATTCACGAGTCTTTGTTCAACTCTTAAAGCTATATTATATTTTTCTTTAACTTTTTCTTTAACTAAATCAATTATTTGTTTGATATCTGAGGCTTTAGCATTGCCAACGTTGATAATAAAATTTGCATGTTTTTCACTTATTTTCGCTCCACCTACTTGATATCCTTTTAAATTTAATTCTTCGATGATAGCTCCGGCATACATTCCTTCAGGATTTCTAAACACCGAACCTGCTGATGGATATTCTAAGGGTTGTGTTCTTTTTCTTTTTAGTTTACGATCTTTCATCACTTCTTCTAAAATATCGCGATCTCCATGTTTTAATTTTAAGATAGCACCTAAACAAATAAATCCTCGGTTATGTTGTAAAAAACTTTCTCGATAACCAAATAGCATTTCCTTGTTACGAAGATTTATTACTTTTAAGTCAGGGGTTAAAACGGTTACACTTTCCACAATTTTTGACATATCTGAATTATAGGCACCAGCATTCATGAAAATAGCTCCCCCAATCGTTCCGGGAATACCAGAAGCAAATTCTAAACCAGCAAGGCCTCTTTTCATTGCTTCATTAGCCAACTTAATTAAACTATAACCTGCTCCTACTTTAATTTTTCGATCAAAAAATTCAATATTATCAAAATTATCTAACTTAATAATAATTCCTTCATATACATTATCACTAAATAAAACATTGCTACCATTTCCTAAAATAAAATGTTTAACATCATGTTCCCTTATAATTTCCATTAATTCCACTAATTTTAAAGTATCTTTGGGGTAAACAACAGCTCTTGCTATCCCTCCAACTTTATAGGTTGTGTATTTAGCTAAACTAGCATTAACAATAACATCACCTATCTTTTTATTCATAATTTCATTAATTACTTTTTCCATCCTCATTACCTACCAACTCTTTAATTGATTTATAAATTAAATCACTACTATTTGGTTTTCCTAATTTTAAAGCATTTTTATGCATTTCTTGTAACATTTTTTTATTATTTAAAACTTCATCAATTTTTGTTAAAAGATTATTAGCATTAAAATCTTTTTCCTCTAATAAAACACTGGCTTTATTATTCACAAGTTCCATAGCATTATATAATTGATGGTTATTAGCAACATATGGACTTGGTACTAAAATACTAGGTAAACCAATGGCTGTTATCTCGGCAATTGTCGAAGCACCAGCCCGGGTTACTATTAAATCACAAACTTTTAAAACATTCAACATATTATTTAAAAAAGGAACAATTCGAACATTTTTAACTTTAATATCTTGGAATTTATCAAAGTAATCTTTACCAGTTACAATAATAACTTCATAATCTTTATCTTTGAATTTAAGAGCAATTTTTTCTAATTCTTTATTAATAGTCATTGAGCCTAATGATCCCATTACAATTAAAACTAATTGTTTATTCTCTGTTAATCCTAATTCATATTTTTTAATAGGAAGAGCTTTAATAGCTTCACTACTACGAGGATTACCAGTATAAATGGTTTTTTCTTTGGGAAAATATTCTAAACTGCCAGGTAAACTAACAGCAATTTTATCCGTATATTTAATTAATAATTTATTCGATTTACCCGGAATGGAGTTTTGTTCATGAATAAATGTTTTATATCCTAATTTTTTAGCCATATAAATAACTGGAAAAGTTACATAACCACCGACACCTATTACAATATCGGGGTTAAATTCTTTAATAACTTTTTTTATTTTAATTAAAGATTTACTTAATAAATAACAACTTTTAATATCTTTAAAAATATTTTTACTTAAACCTTTCATTTCAATTCCGACATAAGGAATATTTTGCTTAGGAATTATTTCATGTTCCATCCGATCAGTTGTTCCTATATAAAGAAATTCAGCTGTTTTATCATTTTCTTTAATTTTATTAATAATACTAATAGCTGGATAAATATGCCCACCGGTTCCCCCAGCACTTATCATTACTTTCATTTCATCACCTGTTAATATCATTATACCATATTATATGAAATTACAAATTTTTTTCTATTTCTTTAATTCTTTTTTATAAAATGGTAAACTTTTCATCTTTTGTAAACCAAAAACAATTAATATTCCTATTAGAAAATAAATAATCGAGAAATTACTAAAATTCATGGCTTCTTTTGGAACTTTTAAAGTTGTTGGTCCAACAATTATAGCATAAAGAGAACCTATCATCATACCTATAATCACATATAAAGTTTGACTACGATATTTCTCTAAAACTTTCTTTATGCCTCGAATTGAGACAAAAATACCAAGTAATACTCCTATACCAAAAATAAGTAAAAGAGAAAATCCTGAAAAATCAAAATGAAGAAGATTTTTAATAGCTGTTATAATTGGTATATATAAACCAAATGATAATAATAAAGTTGATCCTGAAATACCTGGTAATACCATGGCTGAAATTGCTAACATCCCTGATATCATAATATAGATAATCATACCTAAATTTAAATTTTGTAAATCTAATCCTTTAGTCACTTTAATAATTGATAAAACTACAACTAAAAGAATACCTGGTATCATGAATAACATATTTTTTTTATTTATTAAATTTTTCTTTTCTTCCATAATCATAATAGGAATAGAAGTAATTACAAGTCCTAAAAATAAAGAACTTATTTTATAAATACCTTGATCAAAAACATTAGCAAGAATGGAAACAGCTAAAGCCATTCCTACTACCCAACCTATTAATAATTTAATTAAAAATTTAATAGCTTTAATTCTTTCTTCTTTACATCCTTTAATTAAGTAATTTAACGAGTTAATAAATTCATCATAAAAACCTAATAAAAAAGCAACTGTTCCTCCTGATACCCCGGGAACACTATCAGCTAAAGCCATACAAAAACCTAAAATTATATTTAATATCATCTTATCTTTTCCTCCTATTCATCATAATACTATTTTTTTTAGTTTTTGCCTAGTATTTTTAAAAATTTAATTGACAAAAGTTTACTACTCTTATATAATATGAGTACATATTCAATTGATAACCCAGTTTATCAGCTTTTTTAATGTGTTTTTTGAGTTTATTAGTAACTATCGGTTATGTAGTGAAAATATTAAAAGAAACTCCCTAAGAAAGTGATAAATATCAATGTTTATGAATAATATTGAAGGAGGAAAATATGTCAAGATACACAGGACCAAGTTATAAAAGAAGTCGTAGTGTTGGATTCTCTACACTTGAAAATGGTAAAGATTTAGCAAGACGTCCATATAGACCTGGTATGCATGGAACTAAAAAACAAGGAAAGTTATCTAACTATGGAGAACAATTAAAAGAAAAACAAAAAGTTAAATTCATGTATGGACTTAATGAAAGACAATTCCATAAAACTTTCGTTGAAGCTGGTAAATTACAAGGTATTCATGGTGAAAACTTCTTAAAACTTCTTGAAAGTAGACTAGATAATTTAGTTTACAGAATGGGATTTGCTAATACAAGACGTGGTGCAAGACAACTTGTTAATCATGGTCATATTACTGTTGATGGTAAAAAAGTTGATATTCCATCATACAGAGTAAAAGTTGGTCAAGTTATTGCTTTAAAAGAAAATTCTAAAGATTTAAAATGTGTTAAAGAAGCTCTTGAAAATGTTACTAAGAGAGTTGAATATTTAGATTTTGATAAAAACAATAATACAGCTAAATTTGTTAGATTACCAGAACGTAATGAATTATCTGCTGATATCAATGAATCATTAATCGTTGAATTATACAATAGATAAAAATAAGTAATTAGGAAACTAGTTACTTTTTTTATTTATATGTTATAATAATTATAGGTGATAATATGAATATTAAAAATTTATGGAATTTAAATCTTAAACATAAATATATATTTACTAATGATATTAACGAATTGCTACAATATATTGAAAAGGGAGAAGTAAATACCGATTTTTTAGTAACTGAACAATACAAACCAGGAGATCCTATTAATAATACTTTAGATAATCAAGCCAATAAAAATAATATTTACTTAACCTATACAGATAATAATCATCAAGTAGCTATTTCAACTAATGATTATTATGATACGGTTATTCATCCTGAATTCTTTAAAAAACATAAACAGGAAATAATAAAAGCATTTAATAAAAATATCAAAAATTCAAAAGAAACCTATTTTTCTTTAAATGCTAATTTATTTAATGATGAATTATTCGACTATCTAATAACTAATCGTCAAGATGCTACGTTATATTTAAAAGATATCGAGTTAACAGAAGAACAACTAAAAAAAATAGATAATTTATTCATGAATATTACTTTAGAAAAAAAGAATATTAAACAAAAAATATGTAGTAAATATGCCTTTGATTATAAAACACCAAATGAGTTAAAGAACCTTAATAAGCTTAGTATATATTTAAATAATTTGATACAAGAAAAATTTGAGAATCTTCGTTTTCTACCCGATAATGCTATTATTGATATCATGATATGTGATTATAATCATAATTATTCCGAAGAAGAAATACTAACTTTAATGAGTGAAAAATTAGATATTTTAGATAACCTAAATAAAAAATTTATTGTTAAAATACCAGTTGATAAAAGAAATATTTTTCAAAAATTATTTAAAACTAACTATAATAACCTTGATTTAATTATTAAAAATGATTTATATGAATATCCATATCAACAATATTTAGATGAAGAAAAAAAACTAGATGGTATGATAGAACCTATTAAAAAAGCTAATTTAAGTCCTTTAGAAAAATATATAGCTGTTTATAATATAGTTAAAAATTTTAAACCATATAAAGAAAATACAGAAAATCCTGAATATTCAAGGTATTTACGCTATATTTTAGATAATGACTATATGGTTTGTGCTGGCTATGCTAAATTATTAGAAGTATTACTTGATAAAGTAGGAATTAATACTCAGCACTTAAGTGTTTCTGTCGATACATCTTATAAAAAAGGATTCACCTTAGAAGAAAAACCAGTAGAATATGCCGGTCATGCCAGAGTTATTGTTAATTTAGATGATGATAAATATAATATTCATGGATTATATATGTCAGATCCTACCTGGGATAATAATTTAGAAAACAGTTATTTAAATCATGCTATAATGACTTTTGATAAAATGCAAATATCAGATATACTTTTTAAGTATAATACTTATAGTAATATCATTTTAGATATTCATAATTTTCAAGAATTTAATGATCAAGTAAACTTTCTATTAAAAAGAAAGCTAAATAAAGATTCTATCCTTACTCAAAATAAAACATTTAAAGAAAAACTTTTATATACGTATAAAGATATTACAACTTCAGTTATCGATTCTTTCGAGTGTGATCCGAATAGTCAAAAATTTTATCAAGCCCTAAAGAATTGTCAAGAAGAAAATGATTACATTAATTTATTAACCAAAATCGGTCATTACTTAGTAACAAGAATTAATAAACCTATAAAAGATGAAATTATTTTACAAGCTAATTTAACAGGTATAAAAGTTTTAAATAATTTAGATGAAAATACATTAAATAATCTAAAAAATGAACAAGAAATTAGTCATGAAAAAAGAGAAGAACTTTACTTCCCTTATATATTACCAGAAGATAATGATTTTAACTTAGAAGATAAAAATAAATCTATTTAATCTTCTTTTTTTATATTTAAAGTATACTTACTAATACCACGATAATTATTTTTACTATCAAAATCATCTTCATCATAAGTAAAAACTGTTACTAAGACGTTTTTAATTTCTTGATTACCCTTCTCTGTTGCCATTAATTTAATACTTGTCATAACAGTTGAATCATTATATTCATTTTCTTCAATATGGGAATACCATCCACTATTGTTAATATCATCATATAACCAAATATATAAATAATCACTAAAAGTATAATTAGTAAAATACTTAGGTTTTAAAATAGTTTCTTTTATACTAGTTCCATCATTTAAATTAATAATTAATTCATAACCAATTTTATAATGAGAAAAATTTTCATAATTAGAACTATAACTAGCATATAAGTTTTTAAATTTTCCTCTTTCTTCTTCTTGATTAGATAAAATAATTGAAAATACTCCAATATCCTTTAAACTATTCATAGGACTAATAAATTCTTTTTGAATTTTATAAACACCATTTATATTTTTATATAAACCTATTTCAATGGGATTATCATCAACATAATTTTCAGCTTTTAAAGTATTTTCTACTCCCTTAACTTCATTTACTACATTTTCCTTAGAACAACCTGTTAAAAGTAATAATAAAACTAATATAATTATCTTCATATTCCCTCTTTATTCAAAAAAACTAGACAAACGCTAGTTAATTACTAATGGTCCTTGTGGAGGGAATCGAACCCTCACATCAAAGATACACGATTTTGAGTCGTGCGCGTCTACCAATTCCGCCACACAAGGAAGACATTTATAATTATAACATATATTTATAAAAAAGGTAGACTTTTTTTTATTTTTCAATATAATAACTTTGGTGATAAAGATGAATAAAAAAGTAAAAGAAATTGCAAACAATTTTAAATTTAAAGGAAATTTAATTAATATTGAAGAAAATAATCAAGGTAATATTAATAAAACATATATCTTAACCTATGATCATAATAAATATTTATTACAAAAAATAAATTCTAATGTTTTTACAGAACCTTATTTAGTTATGAAAAATATTGAACTTGTAACTAAACATATTAAAAAGAAATTAAAGAATTTAAAAGATAATACTCATAAAACTTTAAATATTATTAAAACTATTAATAATGAAAATATGTATACATATATTAATTCAGATGGAGAAAAAGAATATTATCGAGCTTTTGATTTTATAGAAGATTGTACTAGTTATGATTCTTTTGAAAAATGTCAAGATGCTTTAAAACTTGCTTATGAAGCAGGTAAAAGTTTTGGTAATTTTCAAAATTTATTGAATGATTTTCCTTGTAATTTATTAAGTGAAACAATTAAAGATTTTCATAATACTAAAAAACGTTTTCAAGATTTTTTAGATAGTATAGAAAATAAAGTAACTAATAGAGCTTATGATTTTTCTAAAGAAATAATTGATTTAATTTCTAAAATTAAAGAATGTAGTATAATAATTGATAATTTAGGAAAAAGTATTCCTATTAGAGTTACCCATAATGATACAAAGTTAAATAATATTTTAATGAATAAAAATACAAATATAGGTATTGCTATTATTGATTTAGATACCGTAATGCCTGGATCTATTTTATTTGATATTGGAGATGGTATAAGATCTACTTGTAGTAATTCTTTTGAAGATGAAATTGATAAAGATAAAATCTATTTAAATTTAGATTTAACAAAGGCTTATTTAAAAGGATTTTTAGAAGAAACTCATAATATTTTAACTCAAGAGGAAATTAATTATATTGGTCTATCGATTAAAATTTTAACTTATGAATTAGTTCTTCGTTTTTTAACTGATTATATAAATGGAGATACTTATTTTAAAATAAAATATAAAGAACATAATAAAGATAGATTTTTAAATCAATATATTTTATTACAAGATATAGAATCTAAATTAGATGAAATAAATGAATTTGTTTTGAAAACCATAAAAGAATTAAAAAGTAATTGACAAATATCAATAATATGATAAACTTAATTTGTAAATAAAAACCTTATAAAGAGAGATGGAGGGACAGGCCCTAGGAAATCCAGCAACCTATTAAATTAGGTGCTAAACCCTGATGGATAAGGATATCTAACTTAGGATATGCCTAAGTTTTTTTCTTTTTATAAGTAAAAGGAGGTATATATGAAAAATTTATTTACAAGTGAATGTGTAAGAAAGGGTCATCCAGATAAAATATGTGATTTATTAAGTGATGCTATTTTGGATGCTTATTTAGAAGAAGATAAGGATTCCAGAGTTGCTGTTGAAGTTATGGCTTATAAAGAAGGAATATTCATTTCCGGTGAAGTTACTTCAAAAGGTAAACCAGATTTAGAAAGTTTAGTTAGAAAGAAAATAATAGAGATTGGTTACAATGATGATAAGTTAAATTATAATGGTAATAATTTAAAAATAGATATTCATATTACTAAACAATCTCCAGATATTAGTCAAGGTGTTAATCAAAAAGAATTAGGTGCCGGTGATCAAGGTATTATGTTTGGCTATGCAACTGATGAAAATGAATATTACTTACCTACTACTCAAATATTAGTTAATAATTTAGCTAAAGCTTTAGATAATACTAATTTAAGTTACTTAAGACCAGATGGTAAATGTCAAATAACAACTGAATATGAAAATAATAAATTAATAAGAATTGATACTATTGTTATATCTATTCAAACTGATGATATAGATATAGATATAATTAAAAAAGATATAAAAGAAAATATAATAAAAAAAGTAATACCAAGTAATTTAATAGATAATAAAACAAAAATATTAATTAATCCAACTGGAAGATTTATTTTAGGTGGGCCAGTAGCTGATACAGGTTTAACTGGAAGAAAAATAATAATTGATACCTATTCTGGATTTTCAAAACATGGAGGCGGTGCTTTTTCTGGTAAAGATTATACCAAGGTTGATAGAACAGCAAGTTATTATGCTAGATATGTTTGTAAAAATATTGTAGCAGCCGGTCTTGCTAAAAAAATAGAATTACAAGTTTCCTATGCTATCGGAATACCAAAAGAAATATCTTTAAATATAAATACTTTTAATACTAATAAATTACCAAATGAAAAAATATTAGAAATAATAAAAGAAAACTTTAACTTTTCTCCAAATAATATGATAAAAGAATTAAATTTAAAAAACATTAAATACCAAGATACTACTAACTATTCCCATTTTGGTAAAAATTACTTACCTTGGGAACAATTAAATAAAGTAAATATACTAAAAAAATATTTAAACTAACTATTTATATATTTAAAACTAAAAAAGTAATCTAAAGACAAAACTTTAAATTACTTTTTTATAATTATTTTATATATTTTTTTATAATTATTACATACTTTTAATACTAATTAAGGATGATATTATTAAGATAGATAATTTAAATTTATTTAATTATTACTATAAGTTTATTATTTAATCAAGATATTTTAGTAAGATTTTAAAGTTATTTTTTTACCATTTGTTTCAATAAAACCTTCTTCTTTTAAATTTTTTATTTCTCTCATCATAGCACTTCTATCTATAGATAAATAATCAGCTAAATCGGTATAAGTAAATGGTAAATTAAAACTTCTCTTGGGATTATTATTAGCTAGTAATTCAAAGTATGATAATAATTTATCTCTTATTGTTCTTTTGGATAGTATTTCTAATCTTTTATTTAAATCAACTATTTTTTTGGATAATAATTGTAAAACATTATTAGTTAGAATACTGTGATAAATACAACCTTTTTTACATCTTTTTATTAAGTGTTCATATTCAATAAATAATACTTCGCAGTCACTCGTGGCAATAACGGAAATATCACTACCAAGTCTTGAAAATACTTCACCAAAAACACTATTTTTTTCTAATTTTTCAATAATAGATCTATTACCATTATAATCGTATCTTTCAACATTAGCTGTTCCTTCTAAGATAATACCTATCATTTTAATATTAATTATATTAGTTACAATAGTTCGATCTTTTTTAAAAGTTCTGGTTTTAGCATCAAAACATTTTAACATTTTTTTTATATCTTCTTCTTCGATTCCTTCAAAAATTGATTTTACTTCCATTTGACACCTCTCTTTTCTTTATAAAATAAGTACTTTTTTGATTAATTTAATTATATTTTAAATTTGTTGCAATTGCAACATTAATTCTAAAATTTGTCTGTTATACTTGACCTATAAAAGAAAGTAGTAGGTGAATTATGAAAATTATAAAAAGAGATGGTCGTGTTGTTGAATATGATCGCGAAAAAATAAGAACAGCTATTAAAAAAGCTAACAATGATGTTAGTGAAGAAGATATGGCTAGTGATAAAGAAATTGATAGTATAATTAAATATATTGAATCTTTAAAAAAGAAAAGATTATTAGTTGAAGATGTTCAAGATATAATTGAAAGAAAGTTAGTTGAAGCTAATAAATATGAGTTATCTAAAGCTTATATGTTATATCGTTATGAAAGAGAATTAATTAGAAAAGCTAATACAACTGATGAATCTATTTTAACTTTAATTAAAAATAGTAATAAAGAAGTTATGGAAGAAAATTCTAATAAAAATGCCGTTGTTGCTTCTACGCAAAGAGATTTAATTGCTGGTGAAGTATCTAAGGATTTAACAAAAAGAATTTTATTACCAGAAAAGATTAGTGAAGCACATGAAAATGGTATTTTACACTTCCATGATGCTGATTATTTCTTACAACCTATTTTTAATTGTTGTTTAATTAATGTTGCTGATATGCTTGATAATGGAACTGTTATGAATGGTAAATTAATTGAAAGTCCTAAAAGTTTTCAAGTTGCTTGTACTGTTTTAACGCAAATTATTGCAGCGGTTGCTAGTAGTCAATATGGTGGGCAATCAGTTGATATCAGACATCTTGGAAAATATTTAAAAAGAAGTGAAGATAAATTTAGAAGTAAATTAACCGAAAAATATAAAGGAAAAATTACTAAAAAAGAAATTGAAGAATTAGTTCAGGATCGTTTAAAAGAAGAATTATCATCTGGTGTGCAAACTATTCAATATCAAATTAATACTTTAATGACTACGAATGGTCAATCTCCTTTTGTTACTATTTTTATGTACTTAGATAAAGATGATCCTTATATTGATTATACAGCTATGATTATTGAAGAAATTCTAAATCAAAGATATAAAGGTATTAAAAATGAAAAAGGTGTTTATATAACCCCTGCTTTTCCTAAATTAATTTATGTTTTAGATGAAAACAATTGTTTAAATGGTGGTAAATATGATTATTTAACCCATTTAGCTGTTAAATGTTCTAGTAAGAGATTATATCCTGATTATATTAGCGCTCCTAAAATGCGTGAAAATTATGAAGGAAATGTCTTTAGTCCAATGGGATGTCGTAGTTTCTTATCTCCTTGGAAAGATAAAGATGGTAATTATAAATTTGAAGGAAGATTTAATCAAGGTGTTGTTTCCATTAATTTACCACAAATTGCTATTTTAGCTAATAAAGATGAAGATGAATTCTTTAGATTATTAGATGAAAGATTAGAATTATGTTATGAAGCTTTAATGTGTCGTCATCATGCTTTACTTGGTACTTTATCTGATGTTAGTCCTGTTCATTGGCAATATGGAGCAATTGCTAGACTTGGTAAAAATGAACCAATTGATAAATTATTAAAAGATGGTTACTCTACTCTTTCTCTTGGTTATATTGGTATTTATGAAATGACTATGGCTATGAAAGGTGTTTCTCATACTGATCCAGTAGGAAAAGAATTTGCTCTTAAAGTTATGAAAAAATTAAAAGACACTTGTGCAAAATGGAAAAAAGAAACTGGTCTTGGCTTTGCTTTATATGGTACTCCAGCTGAATCTTTATGTTATCGTTTTGCCCGTATTGATAAAGAAAAATTTGGAGATATCAAAGATATAACTGATAAAGGATATTATACTAATTCTTATCATGTTGATGTTCGTGAAGAAATAAATGCTTTTGATAAATTAAAATTTGAAAGTGATTTCCAAGTTTTATCAACAGGTGGTGCTATTTCTTATGTAGAAATACCTAATATGCAAAATAACTTAGAAGCTTTAGAAGAACTAGTTAAATTTATTTATAATAATATTCAATATGCTGAATTTAATACTAAGAGTGATTATTGTCATGTTTGTGGTTATGATGGAGAAATTATTATTAATGATAATTTAGAATGGGAATGTCCTAACTGTCATAACAAAGACAAAAATAAAATGAATGTTACTCGTCGTACATGTGGTTATTTAGGAGAAAACTTCTGGAATGTTGGTAAAACTAAAGAAATAAAAGCCCGTGTATTACACTTATAGGGGGATTTATGAAATATGCAAAAATAAAAAAAACGGATGTTGCTAATGGACCAGGAGTTCGAGTAAGTATCTTTGTTTCTGGTTGTCATCACCATTGTGAAGGTTGCTTTAATAGTGAAGCTTGGGATTTTAACTATGGTAATGATTTTACTGAAGATACAATTCAAGAAATTATTGAAGCGATGAATCATGATTATATAACAGGTTTATCACTTCTTGGAGGAGAACCTTTTGAACTTATTAATCAAAAAGGCCTTCTTCCTCTTCTAAAAAAAGTTAAAGAAGTTTATCCTGAAAAAACTATCTGGGCTTACTCTGGTTACTTATATGATGAATTAAAAGAAATGGATTATCCGGAAACGAAAGAAATTCTTAGTTTAATTGATGTTTTAGTTGATGGAAAATTTGTTGAAAGTTTAAAAGATCCTAATTTATACTTTAGAGGATCAAGTAATCAAAGAGTAATTGATATGAAAAAAACTTTAAAAAGTAAAAAAATTGTTTTACATGAAAAAAATGCAAGGAGAAATTAAATGAAATTAGAAGAATTAAAAATTAAAAAATTAGATGAAAAGGCAATTATTCCTACTTATGGAACGGAATATTCAGCTGGTGCTGATTTATATGCTTTACTTGATGAAGATTTAGAAATTAAACCAGGCGAAACTGTTATGATTGGTACCGGTCTTGCTATGGCTATTCCAACTGGTTATGCTGGTTTAATCTATGCAAGAAGCTCACTTGGTTCCAAAAAAGGACTTGCTCCTGCTAATAAAGTTGGAGTCATTGATTCTGACTATCGGGGAGAAATTAAAGTGCCTTTATTTAATCAATCAAAAGAAACACAAATAATTACTAAAAATGAAAGAATTGCGCAAATTATTTTTACTCCTTATCTTAAAGTTAATTTTCAAGAAACTGATGAATTAGATGATACTACTAGAGGAACTGCTGGTTTCGGCTCTACTAATGCTTAATGATTAAGCATTTTTTTCTTGCTTTTTCTTATTTTTATGCTATAATACTAAAGTTATAAAGGGGGCTATTATATGAAAAATGCTATTAATTTAGAAAATGCTTATCAAGCATATATACTATCCTATGGTAATAGAAATATTTTAAATGATTATGCTAAAAGTTTAGATATTGAATTAGAAACTTTTTTAATACTTATATTAAAATATATTAATGAGCATAAATCACGTTCTGCTTATGCTATTATCTTTGATAAATTAGATTTATTACATGATTCAGATTTAATTATCGATTTTTTAAATAATATTGATTATCCATTTAAAGAATTAAAAAATAATTTACAAGAATATATTTTATTATATCGACCTGATATGCTCTTTAATGAAGTATTAAAAAATGAATTACAAAGAAAATTAAATATTTATCAAGCATATTTAAATGATCAAAAGAAAGTTAATATTTATACAACTAGTACTTCTTATTATAATCAAGTTATGCAATCTTTCATGGATTCTGATTATAGTTTAAAAAGGTTTTGCTTTCAAACTGGTATTAAAATCTCATCTTTTAAAAATTACATGACAAAGATTAAATCAATAGAACCTATTTTTTATCAAGAATTAATAGAAACTCTTAAATTAAAAGAAGAAATGCAAAAAGAAACTATTAAAGATGATGTTTATACTATTTTAAATAAAATTAAAGAATTAGGTGATAATTTTAGTATAATTGATTTTCTTACTTTAACTAATTATAGTTTTGATGAAATTACCCAAGCAGGAGATCAAATTTTAGATCCTAAAGATGCTAAATTATTACGTATTTACGTATCTAATTTTAAAAGTATTAAAAATTATTCAGATAAAGCAATTCAAAATATATTTACTGATAAATTAATTATCAATATTGATGGTAATTTAATCGAAATGTCTTTAGAAGATAAAGAAAAGATTGTTAGTTTCTTAAAAGAACATGATATTCCTATTTCTTCTACTTCTTATCGTGATGCTACTATTCGTTATTATAATAATACATTATTTGCTAGTCCAAGCAAATAATGTTTTTTCTTGCATATAATTAAACGAGGTGAAAATGGAAAACACATATATTGTAAAGAAAAATGATAATTTATATGATATTGCTAAAGAATATAATACAACAGTCGGTATATTAAAAGCTTTAAATAATTTAAGTTCTAATATTTTACAAGTAGGACAAATTTTAAAACTACCAACATCTTTAGTAGAAGAAACTATCCCTGGAGATTATTTAATTTATACTATTAAAAAAGGCGATAATTTATATGATATTGCTAAAAATTATAATATTACTTTAGATGAATTAATTAATTTTAATCAACAAGGATCTACTCTTTTACATATTGGAGAACAATTATTAATACCTATTAATAATCAAACTAATAATAATATTCAATATATAATTAAACCAGGTGATACTTTATATAATATAGCTAAACGATATAATACCAATGTTGATGAAATTAAAAGAATTAATAATTTAAATACTAATATGTTAAAAATAGGTGAAACAATTTTAATTCCTGGTACAAGCAATTATCAAACCTACGTTATTAGAACTAATGATACTTTAGAAGGTATTGCTCTTAGATACAATACAACTGTTGAAAACATTATGAAAGCTAATAATTTATTAACTGATGATGTAACCGTTGGTCAAATTATTTTAATTCCTAGTAGAATCTAAAAAAATAACTAATGAATTTAATCATTAGCTATTTTTTTAATCTTCTTTATATTCAGTTAATTGAATAGTTGTTGTTTTTTCTTTACCATCTCTTAAGTAAGTAATTGTTATTTTATCTCCAACATTATATTTATATAATTCATATCTTAAATAAGCCATGTTATCAACTTTTTCGTTATTAATTTTAGTAACAACATCACCTTTTTGTAAATCTGATTTACTTGCTCCACTATCTTTAGCTATTTCAACAACCACAACTCCAGCTTTAATATCGTCTTTAATCATGATACCGCTTCGATATAAAGCATATGTATCAGTAACATTTAACATACTAATTCCAAGCATAGGACGAACAATAGCTTTACCACTTTCTAAAGAATCAATATGACTCATAGCATATTCAATTGGAATAGCAAATCCCATATTTTCTACTTCTGTTTGAACTAATTTTAAAGAGATAACTCCGATTACTTCCCCAGTTGCATTTACAAGTGGCCCACCACTGTTTCCTGGATTAACAGCTGCATTTGTTTGTAATACTTTCATAACCCAGTCATTAATATTACTACCTGATAAACTAACGGTAACTAAACGATCTTTTCCTGATAAAATACCATCTGTAACTGTTCCTCGATATTCATATCCTAATGGTGAACCAATTGTAAATACCGTATCACCTAATTTAGAATTTTCACTAGTTCCAATTTTAGCTGTATCAATGACATCACTTTTATTAATACGAACAACTGCTAAATCTAAGTATTCATCACTTCCTAAAACTGTACCTTCTATTTCTTTATCATCACTTCTAATTAAAACAATCTTTGTAGCTCCGGATATTACATGATGATTTGTTAAAACATAACCATATTTATCATCAGTTTTATAAACAAATCCACTTCCCGTTGATGCAATAGCATTATTTTGATAATTTTGAATCATCATAACAGCATCATAAACCTTTTCAACACTTGCTGATAAAGAACCATCATTAACAATAATGGTACCACTACAAGCACGACAACTATTATTTGTCGTATTTCCACTTTTATTTTCTTGATAAACATTAGTATTAATTGCAATATAGTACATTACTAATCCTCCAAGAACAAAAGCTACAAATAAATAAATAACTAAATTAATTTTATTTTTTTCTTTCACCTAAATCACCTCAATCTAAATCTTTAATTTCACTAAAATTTAATGGAAATCCCATTCTATCTAATACTTTATCAATTTTAATATGTTTTAAATTCATATCTAAATTAGTTAAATTATGTTTTATCTCTTCGATCAAATTACTAAATTCTTCTTTTGATAACATTTGTTTCATAATAATTATTAAAGCAAATAAATCATTTTTTCCATAAATATAATCATCATCCATAATTGGTATTTGTAACTGTTTATGATATTTCGTATCATTTATCTTTCTTTGCGTTTTATTTTCAAAAACAATATCTTCATGGGCACATAAATTACGATAATTTGATAAAATAGTTAAATAATTACAAAGAACATCAACATCTAATTGATAAACATCAGCTATATCCATCTGATCTTCTTTTTTTAAAATAGAATATAACTCTCCTACTATACCAAATGATAATACTTTAACTAATACCCATAAAGGAATAAAACCATAATTAGTAACATAATGCATCGTCGCTGAATGTTGAGTTGCATTAACACTTATTTGTCTTTTCATTTTCTTTAAAATATCATTTACTTGTTTTGATTTTTCTTTATTACTAGTAAAATTCTTAGGTGTTAAATAATCTTTTTCTTTATAACCATATTTTAAAGACAATTGATAACTAATAATTGATTTAATATTATTTTCAATCACTAAAATATTTTTAAATATTATATTTCGAAATGTTCGATCAAATAAAAATAAACTATATAATTCTTCAAAAGTAGTACCATCAATATAAGTTCTATCAACATTACTTTTCATAAATAAATGGCGATAACCATTTAAAAAGAAATAGTTTTCTCTAAATAAAACTTCTTTTGCATATTCTAGATTTTCTATCACTAACCCCTTGTTTTGTAAAATCTCTATCTGTTCATTTAAGGTCTTAAACTCCTTTTTCATTCTCTTTCTCCTACTTAATAAGTATATCACAAAAATAGTAAAAAAATATGTTTTTTTGATGAAATTTTAATCTTTCTTTTCTTCTATTAAAATAGCATCTTTTACTTCAACATCATTTTTTTTAATAATAGATATATTAAATATATAACCAATTATTTCTAAAATAGCATAAATCATAATAACAATTCCCATGGTTTGAAAAGCTAAATTAGCTTCTAAAATAGTATATAATCCGCCACCCATTAATATTAAAGAAATAATTAATAAAGCAATAAAACGACTATCTTTCTTTTTAATATATAAAGCATTTATAAAACGATTAAGACCAATAAATAATATATATCCCCCTATTACAAGTCTTATCACAGCTTCTATAACATTAGCTAAGAAAATAAAAATTAAACCTATTACAATAGATGTAATTCCAATTATCATATCTTTAGATGAAGTATTATTATCTTTTTTAACTTCGACATAATTTTTAATACAATTATAAACCCCAAAAAGAATAATAATTCCTCCCATAACATAAGAAAATACTAAAACAATAAACTCTGGTCTTGTAAACATAACTGCCCCAATAATTAAAAATATAATAGCCAATATTAAAGACATAATACTTGCATTATTTTTAATAACTTTTTTCATAAATTCACTCCTTACAATCAAAATAAATATATCATAATTTTTCATCTTTGTATATTAATTTTTTCACTTATATGTTATAATTTTTAATATAGGAGGACGCTATGGATGAATTTAATAATAAAGATTTTCTTAAATATATAACGAAAACTAATATCCCTTCTAGTGAAGTAAACTATTTAATAAAGCTTTATAAAAACTATAAAAAATTATATGACTATACTAAAGGAGATATAATCAATAATCAAAAGAAAATAAATGCTTTAGAAGATAAAATATATACAACTAATAATCAAGTATTAACAGAATTTGATCGTATAAAATTAGAAATAATAAAAATAAAAGAAAAATATCAAAATTGTTCTAGTTCTAAAAAAGCATTAGCTTATAATTACATAATACAAATATATAATCTCATTAATGATAAAAATTTTCTTAATAACCCTGAATCTATTTTATATGTAAAAAAAATTATTATAACAATTCAATTAATTCTTGATATGAATATAACTTTTTTATATACTGCTTATCTTTTCTTTATTGAAAAATATCGTAATTTATCCCTAACATATAATGAAAAAATAGACTATATACCTATTAATAAAAATATTAATATTGGTATTAAAAAGAAAGGTAAGAAAAATGATAAATTTAAGTAATTATATTAATCAAGTTAAAAAAATACTTGATGAAAAAGTTAATTTATTAAAATTAAAAAATGTGTTATTAAAAGTAAATGAACTTGATAATTTTTTAAATTCTTTAGATACAGATTTATTAAATATAAATATTGATAATTATAAAGATAATTTGTTATTAATAGAAGCAGAAAAAGAAGTAGAAACTGATTTAAGTTTTCTTAATTCAATTAAAGAATTAGCTCCGTTTTTAAGTAATCCTAATATAGAAGAAACTGGTATTAAAAAAGTTATTTTAGATAAATTAGATAATTTTAAATTAAAAATTAAAACAAAGCAAAAGGAAAAACAAGAATTATTAAATAAGCAAATTAAAGAATTAGAAGATATTATTACTAAATATACTAAATTAAAAAATTATTTAGATAATTTAGAAAATGAATTTTCACTAAATTTAACTGAAATAACAGAATTCATGGATTTAATTGAACTTTTAGATGCTACTTTAGTTGAAAAACTAGAATTAGTTACTTTGATTAGTCAAAAAGGTTATCATAGTATTAAAAATCATAAAGTTGAAGAAGAAAGTCCTATTACAAGAGAAAATATTCATGATTTAATAAGTCAAACAGAAAGTAATGAACAAATTGTAATAAAAGAATTAGATAGTATAAGCACAGAAGAAGATGAAACTTTAGAAATATTGATAGAATCAAGAAATGCTAAAGAACAAGAAGAAAAAGATAATTATTCAAAAAAATTAGAGATTTTAAAAACTTTACAAGATAAAGCTATAACAATTTTAAGAGAACATCAAACTATTTTAAATATTTATAATAGTTTTAATGATGGGATTAAACATTATTTAATGAACGGTGATTTTTTAAGTATTGAACAAGCTAATCCTCATTTAAATATGGAAGAAATTAAAACTTTAAGTATTATTATTCCTTGTTTAAAAGATTTAGAATATTATTTAGAATTTGAAGCTGATGCTGAAATAATTGATGATTTAATAAGTGAACTTCAAAATAAACTTGAAGAATATCAAAAGAAAGTTTTAATTTATAATGAAACTAGAAATCAAGAAATAGAAATATTAGAACCTAATAACCAAGATTTTGAAGATTTTATTGCTAACAGCACCAACATAATATTATTTAGTAAAGAATTAGAGCAAGAAGATTTTTATATTGATCAAGATTTAATCTCTGATGATACTGATAAACAATTAATTAAACAAAATGAGTTACGAGAAGCTATTAATTTATTTACTAAACAAGGTTATGCTGATAACATAAGAATACATTCTAATACAGATAAACTTTATAAAAATATAAAAACCAAATTATATGATAAAGAACTTTCACCATATAGAATTCGTAATACTAATTATGGAAGAACTGGCTATTTAATTATTCCTACTTGTGAAGAAAATATGCAAAAAATAGCTGAGTTATATCATAATCAACACTTTGTTAATAATGGAAATGGTCGGATAGTATTATTTTTCTCTGTTACTTGGACTGATGCATCCCATAATGAATATGATAATTTAAATGCTGGATTATATCAAACTAAATCATATATTCAAAAAATAAAAGCTTTATTTCAAGATCCAAAAACTGATAAAAAAGTATTACAAGATATTATCAATGAAAGTATGGAAAAATGTTATCAACTAACTAAAGAAAAAGAAAAAGATATTTAATGGAGGTAATAATTATGTACGATAAAATGATTAAGGATATACTTACTAAAAATATTAAAAATTTAAAAAAAGAACAAGAAAATATTCAAAAAAATTATCAAAAACAATATGATAAACAACAAGATATTATAAATACTCTATTAGATATTAAAGCTGATATATTAAAACTTAAAGATTTAAATATCAAAAATACTTTTAAAAATCTTGATAATTTATCTTTAGAATTATTAAATTTTTATCAAATTGTTCTTAAACAAGGATATAGTTTACAAGAAAGTGATTTAGAAAAACTTAATAGTCTTTTTGATAAAGAAATAAATTATAACCAAGAAATACAAAATAATTTAAATAAAGAAGAAAGTTTAGTTATAGAAAAACAAATTAAAAATTTAGAAATATTAATTAAAAAAGTAGAAACTTATAATTTAGATGATAAAGATATGGAATTATTAAAAAATATTATAATTGAAGATAATCATTTAAGAGAAGGCATCGAAATAATGAAATATCTAGCTTTAAAAACTTTACAGAAATTAATAACTAATAAAGATGAGGAAATTGAAGTTCTTAATAAAACTAATATTACTAAAGAAGATTTAGAAAAATTATTTCAAAAATATGGAATTAATTATCAAGATATTAAAAGTACGGCTAAGTCCGAATTAGAAACTTATGGTAATTTAGAAAATATTGAACAAATTATTTTAACTTTAAAACAATATAATTTATTTTCTACCGAAATATTTAATAACTATCAATTAGCTATTAGTAGAATATTTATCTATTCTAAACCTGAAATAGTTGAAAGTGTCATTAAAACTTATCAAAAATATAATCTAAATATTTCTGAATTTCTTGATGATTTCTTTAAAAGACCAGCTAAATTTATTCCTCGAAAAAGAAAATGGTTAATGAGAAATACTGATGATAAAAAAACAACGAATAATAAAGATGATGAAAATATAGGTGGTTATGAAGATTTTAAAAAGAATTTAGAATTATTTAGTTCGATTGGCGTTGATATTGAAAAAGCTTATCAAAAAAGTGCCTTTTATTTTGAAAAACCTCATGATTCAATTAAAAAGAGTTTAAAAAACTTTGATTTATATGGTATTACTCCTAAATATTATCGTGATACTTTAAGTGCCTTTGCTAATCATAATCAATTAGATATCTTGGATATTTTTATCGAATTTAATGCTTTTGATTATGTTACTAGTAATATGTCAAGGGCTTGTATAAAAAAGAATTCTTTAATGTTTTATAAATTGTTTAAAGCAAGAGAAAATGGTATTGATATTTCTTCTCTTTATAAAGATACTAAAAAAGGGATTCAATTACCTAGTACTATAACTTATGATGATAAAACATATTCAGATGTTAATAAAGATAATTATCAAGAACTTAATGTTTATCATAAAGAACCTTCGGAATTAGAACAAATATTCGATGAAATAGTTAAAAAAAGTGATAATAATACAATTGCTTTTGATTTTATCAATCAACTAAATTCAATCAAAATTTTAGATAAAGAATATAGTTCAAAACAAGTAAGAGCTTATAATATAGATGGTGTATTAATTTCAAGATATAAAGTTTTAAGATATATGACTACTTTAATTTATAATGGTATGAATGAAAGTAAAGATATGCTTATGTATGCAATTACAAAAAATAGTTTTTTAACTAAAGAAGAATATGAAAAAATAGAAACTGTTGTTGAAAATATATTTCAAAATATTAAAAGAATGTAAGGTGATTAAATGTTAGATTTTTTAAAAGATTATTTAGATGAAGAAGATTTAAAAATAGTTAAAGAAAATATTAAAGGTTCAGAAGCATTTAATCTTAATTGTAATCAAGATGAATGTTTAGAAATTATTAATTATTTAAAGAGTAAAAAGTTAGATATAAAAGATTTATTGATTAATAAAACTGATTTATTTTTTAAAAATTTAGATGAAGTTAAGTTAATTATAGATAATTTAGATGAGATATAATTTAAATTATCAGTAAAATAGAATAAATTTTACTAAAAATTATGAATTAAAATTGAAAAAAATTATTTTATATCCAAAATAAAAATTTTTCTACTTTTTAATTACATGCTAAAAAGACGCAAAATAGCGTTTTTTTTATTGTATATTTTAAAAGAATAAAGTTGTGTCAATTTAAATTAAGTTTAAGTATTATTGAGTTAAGTACTTTTTGGATTAGAACACTTATTTCATTTTTTTATTTTCTGAAACTTTTCTACACTATCTTTAAGCGATTGCCATAGACTTTTTTTAATACATATTATATAATAATAGTATATTTGGAGGAAAAAATATGGAGACTTTTATTTATGTAAACAAAAAAATTAATATTGATGATACTTTATTTGAAGTAGTTGAAACAAAAGGAAAAGGACATCCTGATAATATTTGTGACACATTATCAGAAAAAATTTCTGCAACATATTCACAATATTGCTTGAAACATTATGGCGTTATTTTAAGACATATGATAGATAAATTATCTATCATAGGAGGAGGTTCCAAAGTAAAATTTGGTGGTGGTGAAATGATTGCACCAATAAAAGTTTTAGTTAATGGAAGATTTACTGATCGTTTTAAAAATGAAAAAATTGATTACATGTCAATAATAACAAAAACAATAAAAGATTATTTTAAAGAATTGTTTCCTTTACTTAATATCGAAAAATATTTAGAAATAGTTGATAACACTCATCATAATGAAGGACCTGGAGTTGTTTATAATGATAAAGATACAACTAAAAATGAAAGAAAAAAATTTTTTGAAGTAGTTAATAAAACAGATTTTAGTAGACATAATAATCACTTTCGATGCAATGATACTTCTACAACGGTTAGTTACTATCCAATGAGTGAATTAGAAAAAACAGTTTTAGAAATAGAAATGACATTAAATTCTAAGGAATATAAAAACAAATATCCATGGACTGGAAATGATATTAAAATAATGGGAATGCGAAAAGATAAAAAAATCGAAATTACTGCATGTGTACCATTAATCTCTTTATATGTTAAAAATATAGATGACTATATAAACAAATTAAATTTAATAAAAAAAGATATTTATAACATAATTTTAAACCACTTTACGAATAATCCAATTGAAATATTTTTAAACACTCGAGATAATTATAAAAATAATGATATGTATATGACGCTAATAGGTAGTGCTGTAGAAAGTGGAGACGAAGGAGCTGTTGGAAGAGGAAATCGATCTCGTGGTGTAATACCCTTTAGTAGACATTTTAGTATGGAAGCATCTTGTGGAAAAAATCCTGTATATCATACAGGAAAACTATTCACTGCACTTGGAGATCAAATTAGCAAAATGATTTATGATAAATACAATTTAGAAAATATTGTCTATTGTACTTCAAGAATGGGAGATAGCATTCAAAATCCATGGAATATAAGTATAGAATTAAACCAAGAAATTACAAATGAAATAAAAGAGGAAATAAATAATCTTGTTATAAAACAACTAAATAAGCATTATGAGATAACTAAAAAAATAATTAATCAAGCAATAAAAGTGAATAATTATTAATTGTATGACGAGGGATTATGAAAAATATTTTATTTTCAAAAGATATATATAATTATTTTAAGGAAATGGATTATCATATTGTTAATCCATTTCCAATTGTAAATAATAAAGATACAGTTTTTTATAGTGCAGGAATTCAACCACTTTTAAATAGTTATTTAAATGATGAATTGGAAGATAAAAAAAATTTATTTATTGCTCAACCAGTTATTAGAACACAATATTTAGATGTATTATCTGAAGGTACATCATTAGCATTTATAAATAGTACAACTGCAAAATTTAATTTATCAGAAAACGAATATTTAAAATTAATAAAAGATTGGTTGGATTTTTTCTATCAACTTGGATTAGAAAAAAGAAATTTAACTTCATGTTGTGATTTTTATGAGGATAAATGGAATAATATAAATTTATCAGGTAATAGAACATTTTATTATTATAATAATATTGAAATAGGAGATACAACTTTTTTTACACGTATAGATAATGAAAAAATTGATTCGATGTGTGATTTGGGTTTTGGCATTGAAAGGATTAGATGGTGTATTAATGGAAATAAATCATATTTTAATTTATTTAGTGATTCTGATAAACTATCATCATCTGAAAAAGGACTTATTTCCGCTATAACATTGCTTGCTATATGTGGTGTAAAACCATCACAAAAAAATAGTGGTTATCGAGCAAGACTATTTTCAAAAAAATTAGCTGATTTATTGTCATCAAGTAAATTAAAAGTTGAAGATTTAAAATACTTTAAAGAATGTATTTTGTATTGGCAAGATTGGCAAAAAATATCTGATGCTTTTGATTTTTCTATAATAGAAAATGAATATGAAAGAAATTGTAACTCAAATATCATTAATATGCTTGTAAATGAAGGATATAAAGTGGCTGGAATAAATATAAATATACCTTGGAATGAAATGCAAAAAAGATTATCCTCAAGTGGTGTTCCGAAAGAAAGAATAAAAAAAATAATTAGATAAGGAGAAATTAAATGAAATTATATCTATCAGGCGGAGGATCTGGCAAACAAAACCTTTATGCCTACATTAATTTTTTTAAAAGTATAAATAAAAACAAGCCAATTCTATATATACCGCTCGCTTTAAATTGTAATAAGTATAACGAATGTTATAAATGGTTTAAAAAAGAGATTGAATATTTTAATTTTACTAATTTTGAAATGGTAACATCCAGTATAGAACTATCAAAATTGAATTTAAATAATTATAGTTCATTATTTATAGGAGGTGGCAATACATATAAATTGTTGAAAGAATTACAAGAAAATTCTAATTTAGAAAAAATTAAAAATTTTTTATTAAATGATGGTATTGTTTATGGTGGAAGTGCGGGTGCAATAATATTTGGAAAAGATATTGATGGATGTTTATTAACAGATAAAAAAATAGATATAGATACAAAAGGATTGAATTTTCTAAATAATTATTCACTCTTATGTCATTTTAATAAAAGTAACTTGAAATTAAATGAAAATTATTTAAAAGAATATAGTAAAATGAATAAATTAATTTTTTTACCAGAAGAAGATGTTATAGTTATTACAGATAAAAAAATTCGTATTATAGGAAATAAAGAATACTGCCTATTTTATAAAGGAACTCCTTTTATACATAATTCTTCCAATTTTAAAAAGGACATAAATAATGAATAATAGATATGTAATTTCATTAGATTTAGATAACACATTGTTAAATTATGATAAAAAAATATCAACAAGAACAAAGAATTATTTAAAAAAATTATATGATAATGGTCATATTATTGTAATAGCATCAGGAAGAATATATGATACGTGCTATGAAATTGTATCAAAATTAAATTTTATTAACTATATGATAACTGATTCAGGAAGTATCATTTATGACATAAAAAACAAAAAAATAATCTATAAGAAAAAATTAAGTAAAGAAAATATAAAATCATTAATCAATTTGTATGATGATAATTTTGAATATATAGAATTTTCTGATGAACATTACTACTATAAATATACAAAAAATGATCTAAACTATTATGGTTTATCTAGAAATATTGAAGATATAAAAGAATTTATAAAAAATAATAATATTATTCATTCAACTATAAAGTTATTTAATTATCAAAATAATTATAAAATAATTAATGAAATAAATAATAAATTTAAAAATTTACATGCATTTGAAATGAAAAATGAAGATAATGAAATTAGATGGTTAGAAATAGTAAGAAAAAATGTTTCTAAATTTCAAGCAATAAAATATATTTTAAGATTAGAGAAAATAAATATTAAAAATACAATATCTTTTGGTGATAATTATAATGATATTGAAATGATTGAAAAAAGCAAATATGGAGTTGCAATGGAAAATGCTATTGAAGATGTTAAAAAAATTGCTCCTTATAAAACAAAATCATGTAATGAAGATGGAATAGAATTTTTTTTAAGAAATTTTTTTAATAGATACTAAAAATTATAAATTTTTAAGTGATTATAATATGTTATTAAATATACAATAATATTAATTATTAGAGGTTAAAAAATATATATTAGTAGTTGTTTAGTTAAAAGTATTCATAATTTCAATAGTTTGTGATATCATATTTTATAAAATTAAAGGATGAGTGATAAAAATGTTTGAATTAGTTTCTAAATTTAAACCAAGTGGTGATCAACCAGAAGCCATTAATAAATTAATTAAAGGGGTTAATGATGGTGTTAAACATCAAGTATTATTAGGTGCAACTGGAACTGGTAAAACTTTTACTATTGCTAATGTTATTAAAGAAACTGGTAAACAGACTTTAGTACTTGCTCATAATAAAACACTTGCTGGTCAACTTTATTCTGAACTTAAAGAATTATTTCCTAATAATAGAGTTGAATATTTTGTTTCTTATTATGATTATTATCAACCTGAAGCTTATGTACCATCAAGTGATACTTATATTGAAAAAGATGCTAAAATAAATGATGAAATTGATGAACTTCGTCATTCAGCAACTAGTGCTTTATTATCACGTGATGATGTAATTGTTGTTGCTAGTGTTTCTTGTATTTATGGTATTGGAGAAGTTGAAGAATATCGTAATAAAACGATTACTTTAAACGTTGGAGATACAGTTGATCGTAATAAAATTATGTTAAAACTTGTGGATATGTTATATGAAAGAAATGAATTTGATTTTAAACGTGGAACTTTTAGAGTTCGTGGAGATACTTTAGAAATAATTCCTGCTAATGAGCATACTCATGGAATTAGAATTGAATTTTTTGGAGATGATATAGATAGAATAAGTGAAATCGATACTTTAACTGGAGCAATTATAACAAATAAAAAAAGTATTACTATCTTCCCTGCTAGTCACTTTGTAACTAATGATGAAAAATTACAATTAGCTATTTTAAATATTAAAGAAGAATTAAATGAAAGAATTAAATATTTTTTAGATAATAATAAACCACTTGAAGCTGAAAGAATTAAAGAAAGAACTAACTATGATATGGAAATGTTAGCTGAAACTGGTTTTTGTCATGGAATTGAAAATTATTCCCGTCATTTAGCTTTAAAAAAAGAAGGTGAAACCCCTACTTGCTTACTTGATTTTTTTAAGAAAGATTTTCTTTTAGTTATTGATGAAAGCCATGTAACTGTTCCTCAGATAAGAGGTATGTATAATGGTGATAGAGCTAGGAAGATGAATTTAGTTGACTTTGGCTTTCGCCTACCAAGTGCCCTTGATAATCGTCCTTTAAAGTTTGAAGAATTTGAAAAAAAAGTTAATCAGGTTATATATGTGTCAGCCACTCCTGGTGATTACGAACTTGAGTTAACTAATAATAAATATATTGAACAAATTATTCGTCCAACAGGATTACTTGATCCAACGATTGAAGTAAGAAAAACGGAAGGTCAAATTGATGACTTAGTTGGAGAGATAAACGATCGGATTAATAAAAATGAAAGAGTTTTAGTCACGACTTTAACCATTAGAATGGCTGAAGAATTAACTAATTATTTAAAACAATTAGATATTAAAGTTGCTTATTTACATTCAGAAATTAAAACTTTAGAAAGAATGAAAATTATTCGTGATTTAAGACTTGGTACCTATGATGTATTAGTTGGTATTAACCTTTTAAGAGAAGGACTTGATATTCCGGAAGTATCTTTAATTGCTATTTTAGATGCTGATAAAGAAGGATTTTTAAGAAGTAGTCGTAGTTTAATTCAAACTATTGGTAGATGTGCTAGAAATGAACATGGACATGTTATTCTTTACGGAGATAAAATAACTGATAGTATGGACTATGCCATCAAAGAAACGGCTAGACGTCGTCTTATTCAAGAAAAATATAATCAAGAACATGGTATTATTCCAAAAACAATTGTTAAAGAAATTCGTGATTTAATTAGTAATTTAGATGATTCAAAAGATAAAAAAACTCCTAAATTAACTAAAAAAGAAAAAATAGATACTATTCAAAAAATCGAAGAAGAAATGAAACAAGCTGCTAAAGAACTTGATTTTGAAAGAGCTATGGAATTAAGAGATATTTTATTTGAAATGAAAGGAGAACTATGAGATTTTCTAAAATCTATATAGAAATTACTAATATTTGTAATTTAAACTGTTCCTTTTGTTCTAAAGATAACCGTTTAAAAAAAGAATTATCTTTACAAGAATTTGACATTATTTTAAAGAAAATTAGACAATATACTAATACTATATATTTACATATTAAAGGAGAGCCTTTATTACATAGTAAACTCTTAGAAATACTTGAATTAACTGAAAAATATAATTATAAAGTTAAAATAACTACTAATGGTACTTTACTAAAAAGTAAGTTAAATATTTTACAAAAATTTACAAATATTAAACAAATTAATGTTTCTTTGCACTGTGAAAATAATTTAGTAAACTACTTTACCGATGTTTTCAATACTTGTGATATCTTAGCAAAAGATATTCCCATTGTTTATCGTATTTGGTTATTAGATAATTATAAGTTAGATAAGTTATCCACAATAATTGTGGATAACTTAATATCACATTATAAGTTGGATAAATCTTTTATAAATAAAGTTATAAAGGAAAAAAATATTAAAATTAAAGATAATATTTATTTAGATAAAGATAATGAATTTAAATGGCCAGATAATATTCAAGATAGCATCTTAGATAAAGGAACTTGTCTTGGTACTAGAAGTCATATTGCTATTTTAGTAAATGGTGATATTGTTCCTTGTTGTTTAGATAGTAAAGGTATTCTAAAACTTGGTAATATTTTTGAAGATGAATTAGAAGATGTTTTAAAAAGTGAATTATTTTTAAACCTTAATCAAGGATTTAAGGATAATAAATTAACTTGTAATCTTTGTAAAAATTGTAATTTTCGGATTATAAAATTTAATAAATAAAAAAAATATGTGATATAATTAACTATATTGGAGGTATGTATGGCTAAATATTGTACTAATTGTGGTAAAGAATTAAAAGAAGGGGCAGATATTTGTTTAAATTGTGGAAAACTTATTAATCATGATAATGAAACTAAAAAACAAGAACCACTTCCAACGGCTAAAAGTAAAATTGCAGCTGGTATATTAGGAATTTTATTAGGTTGCTTTGGCGTTCATAATTTTTATTTAGGTTATACTGGTAAAGCAATTGGTCAGTTATTAATAACTGTTTTATCTTGTTTTATATTTTCACCTATATCAGCTGTTTGGGGCTTTATTGAAGGTATTTTAATTCTTTGTGGTAGTATTGATAAAGATGCTGATGGTCATAAATTAGTAGATTAAAAATTCACTTTGGTGAATTTTTTTAACCTAATAAAACATCTAAAAGCATCATAATTGTAAATCCTATTAAAGTACACATAGATATTACTTCTTTATTTTCATTGGTTTGACTTTCAGGTATTAGTTCTTGGATAACAACATAAATCATAGCACCGGCTGCAAATGCTAATAAAAATGGTAAAATAATTCGCACTTTTAATACTAGTAAAGCTCCTAAAACACCAGAAATTGGTTCGACTATTCCACTTAACATACCATAAATAAATGATTTATTCCTAGAAAACCCTTCTCTTCTTAAAGGAACGCTAACAGCTGTACCTTCAGGAAAGTTTTGAATACCAATTCCTATAGCAAGAGTCCAAGCCGACATTAAAGTGGCTCCATCTAAACCATATAAAGTTGAACCAAAGGCAACCCCTACGGCTAATCCCTCAGGTACATTATGAAGAGTGATTGATACAATTAGCATTAATGTTCTTTTTAAATTACTACTTTTATTTTGCATTTTATTCATGACTTTATCACCAATAAAAAGTAATAAACCACCAGATAAAAAACCACCAGCTACTGACAAAATAATATTTATTTTTAAAACATTAGCCATTTCAATAGATGGTGATAAAAGAGACCAAAAAGAAGCAGCTATCATAACCCCTGCAGCTATTCCTAACATACTATCTAAAATATTTTTATGAATTTTTTTAAACATAAAAACTAAAGCTGCTCCTAAAGCCGTTACTGCCCATGTAAAAAGAGTTGCTAATAAAGCTTGAATAATTGGATTTAAATTAAAAATAAAGTTAGACATATTTCCCCCATTCAATCAATAGTTTATGAAATATATCTAACTTTGGCTACTCATTTAAAGTCAAACCTGTTCCATAAGATTTATTTTCAAATAAAGATTCTAAATCAATTTTTTTATTATTATAAATATAATCATATAAATCTTTTATTTTTAAACTAGCTTTGTTAACTACTTCTTCATATAAATCAATTATACTTTTGGTACTAGTTATCTCTTTATTTTCTAAATAATACCATTTTTGATGATTTAAATTTAAAAATTCATCATGATTTAATGGAAAATTATAAGATAAATAACGAACATCTCGAAAAATTCTTTTAGTAAATATATTAGCTAATTCATAAAATTTTTTCTTTATAGCATAAGGATCAAATCTTAAAAAATAAAAGAAAGATTTCATTTGTTTTATAGATTTAAAATAATAATACCCCATTTCTTTTTCATGAAAAATATTTTTCATACTTTTATTTAATAAATTAATAACTTCTTGATTAGGACTAGTATTAAAACAAAACTTATCAACTCGATATTTTTTATAATCAATTTTTTCCTTTTTTCTAATATAATAATTATCTAAATAAGTTTCTATAAAAAAATGATTATCTTTCTTACTTAAATGTTTCTTTTCTAGTTTTTTAGATAGATATTCAATATAAGGATGCATTGTTGAATCAGCTATATAATGAGTTAACCAACCTATTAAAAAAATAAATTGATCTGTATTTTTAGTACTTTTTACTTGTTTAGTCATATCAATAAATAATTTATTAACCTTATGATTATGAATAGTTCTACCAAGATTCATAACTGATCTTGATTTCTTTGTAATTGGAAATAAGATATGATAAAAATAAAATACATCTGGTCCTTGACTATAAGTTTTATAATCTTCTAATCTATTTAATAACTTTCTTTGAATATTTTTATCTAATTTATCATATACATTCATAGCTATATAAGCATGAGTAATACTAGATGGCATACTCCTCCTTCCTAAAAAAACTAACTTGTCGTTAGTTTATTTTTGTTATAACTCTTATATCTTGTTGTTCATAATAATTAATATTAATTGTATCTCCTACTTTTAAAAATGGTAATCTGTTTTTATTTGTTTTTACACTTGTTGTATAATGATTATTTTCACTATCGACTAAATAATAATATGTTATTCCATCAATAACAGCACTATTAATTTCCGTAATTTGAATTTGTTTAGTTGTTGCATTTGAAGAATCAATTGTTGTATTTTCATTTAAATAGCGTCTTACCGCTTCTTCTATACCAAGTGAAGCATCTGAAGTAACGACTTTTTGATAGTTAGAAACATCTACTAAAGCATACATTTTAACAAGTCCTGCATTATCTTTTAAAGACATTAGATAAGTTGGTTTATTATTTAAATTAATTAAAAGTGGAAAAGTTGCTTTATACTTTTTATCTTGTTCGGCACCTTCACTACTTGCCATAGCTGAAAATTCTTCAGCACCTGGTATATTATAGTAATGTGTTTCTTTAGTACGCATATTAGTTAAAATAAAACCTAAATTTGATTCATCAGCAATAACTGATGTAACACCTGTGTATAAATAAATATCATCGTGCATAGCTAAATAATTATAACCAGCAGTGGTATTTACTACACCTTTTTGACCAAATAGAGAATTGAAAAAGCCGTTTTTGTATTCACCATAGTTATTAAATTGCTCAATAATTAAATTAGCATCATAGACATGATCAACCCAGTTTGGAACATCTTCTACTTTATACCATTTACTATCCCCAGTAATAGGATCTAAAATAATTACCCCATTAACTTCTTCTTTTAAATTAATACCTGTATATGATAAAGTTTGAACTATCCAATAAGGATTACCTTCATTGTCAATTTCAAAACTCTTAGTTCCTAGTATTTTAGTAGGATAAGTAAAACGAAGTTTGCGATCTAAATTTTCCAAAAACATAGCCGATGGCATATAACGCATACCTTTATCAAGTTTAACTAATTTAGATTCACCATTAACGGAATTAACCGTAATATATCCCTTTATTCCTTCTTGACGATTAGTAAAATATTTAATCATATCAGCATATTCTAAAGGCGTTACTCTAATAATTTCCTCTTGATAATTAATTTGTGTATATAAATCTGAAACATAAAATTGACTAACTAAATCAGGCATTGTTCCCATTGTTCTATCACCTAATTTTTGACTACTTTCTTTATCTAATAAAGGAATAGCTTTAAAATCAACCAAAGGAACGTCCTCTTCAAACTTTTTAGTATCGTCAACAGTTATTCGATTAGCATAACTTTTAGAATTAAAAAGAGGTGAACAAATAATATTAATAATTATAATTAAACCTATAATAGTAAATATTCCATACAATACTATTAAAGACTTATTAAATTTATTAACTAAATTAAATTGTCTTCTGTTAATAATTTTCGTTTGTAAAAAATCAAAACAAGAAATAACAAAATAAACACTAAGTAAAATAATTATATAAACCCAAAATAATAAAGATGTAATATTAATTGGTGGTAACATAAAATAATATAATACTAAACCAGTAACAATCGTAATTAAAATACTAATTAAATTTCTTTTCATAAAATTCTCCTATTCTTCTGTTAATAAATCCAATGCTTTTTGCATTTGACTATCATATTCATGCTCAGTATCACTTGCTTCATATGGAACAACATATTCAGGTTCCATTCCTTTACCACCAACACTTTCTCCACTTGGCATTAACCATTCTTGGAAAGTAAATTTAATTGTTGCACCATTACTTAAATCCTGTGTTTTTTGAACTTTACTTTTACCATAGGTAACAGTACCAACTGTATAAGCTTTATAAGTATCTTTCATACAAGAAGCTAATAATTCACTAGCAGATGCTGATCCACCATTTACTAAAATTGCAACTTTATAATTCCTTTTATCTTCTGTTTTATCATATATTTTTTCAATTTTATCTTTTGTTTTTAATTGATATAACATTTCACCTTTTTTAATAAAATGAGATAGTATATCCGATACTACATTTAAATATCCTCCACTGTTACCACGAACATCAATAATTAAAGAATCAATTTTTTTCTTTTCTAATTCCTTTAATTCTTTTTCAAATTGTAGATTTGTATTAGCAGCAAAAAGACTAATTGTAAGAACTCCTACTTTAGAATCTTTATATTCAATAATATCCGAATTAACAGAAGTAATATCAATACTTTTTCTTTTTACTTCAAATATTTTTTCTTCATCATCACGTAAAACAGTAATTTTTACTTTAGTTCCAGCTTTTCCTTTAACTAAACTAGATACTTCACTTAAAGTTTTATCACTTATATCAGTATCATCAACCTTAATTAAAATATCTTTAACTCTAATACCGGCTTCATAAGCTGGTCCATCTTCATAAACATCATTAAATTCAATTTTACCATCAGAATATTGAATAATCTCGGTACCAATTCCTACGTATTCACCATTTATTTTTTCATTAAAAGCTACACTTGTATCTTTATCCATATAAACGGAATATGGATCACCTAAGTATCCTATCATACCTTTTACACCTGCTTCTAATAATTCATTTTCAGGTATTTCTTCATAGTATTCATTTAAAATCTCAGTATAAGTATCTAAAAACTCATTTAATTCTTTCTTAATCCCCATATTTAATGATCCTTTTCGATACATTAAAATACCACCTAGAAACATACCAAAAATAGTTGTAATAATCATAATAGCAACAACTTCCATAAAGTTATATTGATTTTTTTTAGATACAAATTTAAATGACTTTTTTAGTTTATACTTAAGATTTTTAAAACTATCTTTTAATTTATCTTTCATACATATCTCCCTTTAAATTATATTAATATCATATCACATTTTAACTATTAATTAAATGAAATTTATGTGAATTTTCTTTTTCTTTGACTTTTTATAAATATTTTGGTATAATATGCTCGTTTTATGAAGGGGGAAATATGGAAAATAATAGTATTAATGAAACTGATATTACTAATAAGTTTGCAAATATTTTAAGTGATGGTTGTAGAACTATTAGACCTGAACTAAAACAAGCATGGTATCAAACTGTTATTAAATCTTTGCAAAAAAATAGTAATATTAATGATTTTAATTACCAATTAGCAAGTTTTACTGCTGCTGTTAAATGTATGCAATCTTTAAGTAATGAATCCAACATCGAAGATGCTTATGATTTAATTGATATTCAAACTCATCCTTGTGTTTTCAATGATCAATCAATTACTGGTTGGCAAAACTACTATGTAAGTAAATTAATTTTAATTTTTCATGAACGTGGTTTAGAATTTTCTAAATATCGTAGTGAAAGAATTAAAGCTAAACAAAGATAGTTCTTTAAAAAAAAGAACTATTTTTCTATTAATAGTTCTAAATCATCACTATATCTTAATACTTTAGAATAATAATCTTTACCATTACCTTTAAATAAACCATGACGACTATTTGAATAACCAACTGCTATATAATCATTAGTTTTATTTATTTCATTAGCTGTATCAGGAATAGCAACAATAACTTGACTTAAAATATCATTTTTACTACCACCATAAACAGCTTTTTTTATTACTTTTCCATTATAATCAAACTCTATAATAAAGGATTCAGCCATATCTTTTTTATATTTTAAATTATCAATTGGAAAATCACTAGATTTAGTATAACCAACTGTTACTATTTTATCATCTAATAAAACTAAAGAGTTAAAACGATCATCACTATTACCAGTTAAAGTAATTTTATCAAGTAATTCTCCATTTAAATCATAGATAAAGATACATGGATCATATTTATAAATAGGATTATCTTCTTCATCTTTTAAATCTGAAACATTATAACTAGATGCTATATATAATTTATCATCTTTAATTTTTAAATCAGTAAAACCAAAAGTGTCTGTATTAGCATAATTTTTAACCCAAAGACGATTTCCTTCTAAATCAAATTTAACAAGCATACCATAATTAGCCGCATCTTTTCCACCTGCTATATAACCATCATCAACTTTAACGATACTTGCAAAAATACCTGATTTATTACCACCAAAATTATTTTTCCAAATAATATTACCATCAAAATCATATTTTACAATGATTCCTCCACCATCAGGATGATTACCTATTTCCATATTTTCATAAATACTTTGACCAACAACAATAAAACCATCTTCAACAACTAAAATATCTTTAAACTCCGTATCTCCTAATACTTGATAATTCTTACTCCATAATACTTTACCGTCTAAATCATATTTAACAATTAAGCCATCCCTAGTTTTTAAACCTATTTGTTTTTTATCATAAATATAACTACCAACAGCAATAAAGCCATCTTCTACTTTACTAACATCATAAAAGCAAGAATCATAATCACTTTTAAAAGTACTTTCAAAAACTATATTTAATTCTTTATCCAATTTTACTAATTTAGCTTTTTCTGCGTAAATCTTTTGAACATTATTTTTATCTTCTTCACTTGTATATTCATATAAAAATGTATTATTATAACGACTATGTTTAAAATTACTAGATCCTGCTGCAATATAATAAGAATTATCAACATTTTCAATATGATATAAAGCATCAATATAAGTTATTTTACTTTCTCTAACTAAATGCATTATTAACATAACAATTAATTCAATAACAACAATACTAAGACATATAATTCCTATTGTTATAGCTTTTTTTCTTAATAAAAGATAATCCTTTTTTTCTTTTTTAATTTTTTTTACTTGTTTTTTTTCTTCTTTAATATCTTTATTAGTTTTACTACTTTTACTCATTTTCTCACCTACATAATAGTAACATATTTTTCTTGTTTTAACAATTACTTATGTTTAATTACATAATATTTCTTTTTACCCTTACGAATAATTGTAAATTCTTGATATAAAGCATTTTCTTTAGTAACAATAAAATCCAAATCATTTACTTTTTCTCCATTAATTGAAATAGAATTATTAGTTATAAATTCACGAGCTTCTCTTTTACTAGAAGTAATATTAGCATTTACTAATAAATCAACTAAATTCATATCCTCATCAAGGGTATAACTATCCATATTTTTAGATGCATCAATTAATTCATCTTTACTTAATTCTTTGATATTACCTTTAAATAAAGATTCACTTATATGAACAGCTTTTTCATATTCTTCATGTCCATGTAAAAATGTAATAATTTCTTCAGCTAATTTTTTATGAGCAAGTCTTAAATGAGGTTCATTTTGATTAACTTCTGCATATTTTTCAATTTCTTCTTTTGATAAGAAAGTATATATTTTTAAGTAATCAATTACCATGCTATCTTCAACATTTACTAAGAATTGATATAATTCATAAGAAGAAGTTTTATTCTTATCAAGCCATAAAGCATTTCCTTCACTTTTACCAAATTTAACACCTCGACTATCTGTTACAAGGGGCATTGTAAAGGCGTAAACTGTATCGCCAGTTGCTTTTTTGATTAAGTCAACTCCAGCTGTAATATTTCCCCATTGATCAGATCCAGCTACTTGTAAATCTACACCTTTAGTCTGATGTAAATGTAAAAAGTCAATTGCCTGTAAAATCATGTAAGAAAATTCTGTAAAAGAAATACCACTTTCTAATCTTTTACGAACTGTATCTTTATCTAACATATAATTAATAGAAAAATATTTACCATAGTCTCTTAGAAAATCTATCATATTAATATCTTGATACCAATCTAAATTGTTAACAACTTCAAAACCAAAGATATCTTCAACTTGTTTTCTTAAACCTAAATAATTTTTTTCAATTACTTCTCTTGGGGTACGATCTCTTTCACAAGTAGCTTTTGGATCACCAATTAATCCAGTTCCTCCACCTACTAATAAAATAGGATGATGCCCAGCATCTTTTAATCTTTTGGTAATTAAGAAACTTGATAAATGACCAATATGCATACTATCTGCTGTTGGATCCGTTCCAATATAAAAAGTCATTCCTCCTTTATTTAATTTTTCTTCAAGTTCAGGACTCGTAATATCTTTAATAAGTCCTCTCCATTTTAAATCTTCAAATAATGTCATATTTTCCTCCTTAAATTTTAAAAAAAACATTACAAACTAAGGACGAAATAACCGTGGTACCACCTTATTTTGTAATGTAATTACACTTATTATGATAACGCATACATGCGATTTAACTCCATTTACGTAACTTCCATATTAAACCTATTAGTTTACACCAACCACTAACTCTCTTAAATAATTTAATACTTAAAAATAAATTTCTTTGTTAAATATGTTTATATATTATCATTTTTTAAATTAATTGCCAAGTCTTTTTTTAAAAGAAATTGCTTTTTTTACTATTTTATGCTATAATAAGCCCGTTTTAGGGGGAATAATATGTTTACATGTAATAATTTAAGTTTATTAACTTTTACCTATTATTTAAAACTTTTTTTAGGCATTTCCATGACTATTATTCCTTTAATCTATTTTGAAAAACTATTAATAAAAATCATTAAATGTAAAGAAAAGAAAGAAAAAATAACTATTAACTTTTTTAAACAACAAACTAAAAGTTTTATGGTTATTATTATGGTATTTGTTCTAGCTTTAGCTTTACATAATGGATTAAATAAAAAAACTAATGTTTGTTATAATTATGCTAATAGTTATGTTCTTAAAGAATATAAAAAAGTATATAAAATGTTAAATAAAAAAGATTTAGCAGATGAAATAAAAAATAATTATTTAGAAAACACCCTTATTATTGCTGTTAATAATCCTACTAAATCAGAAAATAAGGAATTAACGAAAGTTGAAAAGTTAATAAGTTCAGCAATTAATTCAGAAGAAAATTCTAAAGAAGAAAATAAAGATACTTTAAATTTACAAGAAACTGATTATAATAAACAAAATAATGTCTATGTTGAAAATGGAGTATTTTATTATCCTCAATTAATAAATGGTAATTGGTCAACCTATTCGGGAACAAGTTGTCCTAATAATCCTAGTTTAGAAGGATACAATAATCCCTATGGTTATAATAATTATTTTTATACTAGATTAACAGCTTTTATTAAGGAAGCTAATGCAAATGGTTTTACGATTACTTTTAGTACTCAAGGTTGTAGAACTTATCATACACAAACATATTATTATAATACTATGACAAGAGGAAGAGCTGCTTATCCTGGTTATTCTTTACATGGTTTTGGTATTGCTTCTGACTTAGAATTTTATCAAAGTAATGGTTATGCCTGTGGATATGGAAGAAATGATTCTAATTGTCCAAGTATGGGATGGGCTCATCAAAATGCTAGTAGATTTGGTTTAACCTTTCCTCTTTTAAATGCTAGTTACAAAGAAGATTGGCATATTGAACCAATTAATAAAGTTAAATATTAGAGTGATTATAGATCATTCTTTTTATTTTAGCTGGTATATTATTAGTAACTGTAATACCATCAGGAATTAATTTAAAATTAAAAGATGTATCTTGAAAAACTTCTCCATCAACATTACATAAAATAGGTATTTTACTATTAATTTGTAAATTAGTTACAAATGATGCATTTACTTTAGGATAATCCAAATGTTTTCCTTGAAAAATTTGTAAAAAACATTTTAACATTTCTAAATTAGAAAGATTACTTGCTTCAATTAAATTAAATAAATGATTATTTAGATTATAATTAGGATTAATAGGTACTCCATTTCCATAATATTTTCCTTTACAAACTGTCAAAATATTAATTAGTTTTTGTTTTTCAGCAATACTAATTTCTTTTTTCTTATAAAAAATTAATTGTTTTAGAATATTTCTTTGATATTTTAAAAAATTATTAGTATCTTTATTGACTTCATCAACAATATCAGCATCAATTCCAATTGATGCTATATTAATAAATTTATGACCGTTTACATCACCTATATCAACTTTATCCTCATAAATATTTTTAATTATACGATGATAATCATTTCCACTACCAAAAGGAACAATATGTAGTTTACAATTTGTCTCAGATATTCCATTAACTACTTCATTTAAAGTTCCATCTCCACCAACACTATAAACAATACTATTGGGATATTTACTAGCAACATCTAATAAAAATTTAGTTGCATCACCTTTTTCTTTAGTAACATAGATAATTTTTTCTTTTATTTCATTTAATCTAGGAATTAATTCAATTCCCCTTCCATTTCCTGCTTTTGGATTAATTATAAATATATGCATAAACACCTCAAAATTATTATATAAGAATATTTTAAAAGAAAAAACCTCATAAACATAAAGTTTACAAGGTTTACTATACTAACGTTTACTAAATTGTGGAGCACGACGAGCTTTTTTAAGACCATATTTCTTACGTTCTTTAACTCTTGGATCACGAGTAATTAATCCAGCAGCTTTTAAAGTTTTTCTAAAGCTATTTTCACTATCTTTACTTGTAGTTGAATCATATTCAAGTAAAGCTCTAGTAATTCCTAAACGAATTGCACCTGATTGTCCTCTAAATCCTCCACCATAAGTTGTTACTTCAATATCAAATAATTCTTTAGTATTAGTTAAAACTAATGGTTGTTCTAAATCCATTACTAATGTTTCAAATGGAAAATATTCACGAACATCACGTCCATTAACAGTAATTTTTCCTTTTCCACTTGTTAATTTAACTTTTGCAATACTACCTTTTCTTTTTCCAGTAGCGAAATATTCTTTTGCCATCTTATTATCCTCCTATTTAACTTCTATTTGGGTAGGTTTTTGTGCTGTATGTGGATGATTTTCTCCTTCATAAACAAATAACTTTTTACCCATAGCTCTTCCTAAACGATTATGTGGTAGCATTCCTTTAACTGCCCTTTCAATCATTTCAATTGGATAATTTTCACGCATTTCTTTTGCATTTCTCTCTCTTAATCCACCTGGATACATAGAATGATTATAATACATCTTATCATTCAACTTATTACCAGTTAAATTAACTTTTTTAGCATTAATAATGATAACATAATCACCACAATCAACATTTGGGGTATATGTTACTTTATGCTTTCCTCTTAAAATATGTGCTGCTTTTGTAGCTACACGACCTAATGATTCATCCTTAGCATCAATTACATACCAAGAACGAACAATATCTTCTTTTCTTTGTATAAAACTTTTCATTTCTTTTCTCCTCTTCTTTTAGCTTTGTGTTCCCACCACAAAACTACCCGGGAATCAATGTACCGATATAGATTATACAGAAATACACCATAAATGTCAACTATTTTTTGACACTATTTATAGGTTTTTTCACTTATTTAATAAGGATAAGATTATATTTATAAAATGTAAACTAAAAATAATTAAATAATTCTTTTATTATAATTTAATAATTTCTATATTTTAATTTCTTTATTTTGTTTTTATTAAAATAAAGAAATAAAAATTATAGAAATAAAGATATATTTTTAGTTTACATTTCTTCTTTTTTATAGTAAAATATAAACCATAAAGGAGATAACTATATGAATGGAATTGGAAAAAATTTAAAAAGAATTAGATTATTAAAAAATTTATCACTTAAAGAAGCTGGTAATCTTCTTAATATGACAGCCACTGCTATTTCTAAATATGAAAAAGATGAAATTTTACCGGATTCAAAAAAGTTAATTGATTTTGCCAATGCATACGGAGTTAAATCTATAGATTTATTAAAGGTTTATAATCCACCAGAAATGAAATTTACTTCATTTAGAAAGAAAAAAAGATTAACTGGACAAAATTTAGAACTTTTAGAAGAATTAATACAAAATGAAGTTTCTAAGTATTTAGAAATTATTGAAATAAATAATATACATACTAATAATATTAAATTAAAAAAATATACATGTAATAGCATTGAAGAAGCTGAAAATGCTGCAAATGATTTTCGAAATTATATAAAAATATCAAATAAACAACCAATATCCGATTTAATTAATATTCTTGAAAATCTAGGTATTATTATAATTCAAATTAAAAATCCTGATAATCGTTTTGATAATTTTGATGGATTAAGTGAGTTGGTTAATAATATTCCTGTTATTGTTTTACTTGATAGTATAAAAGATGGAGCAAGACAAAGATTTACTATTGCCCATGAATTAGGACATTTAGTATTGAATATAAATAGTGAATATGAAGAAAAATTATGTAATAGATTTGCAAGTGCTCTATTAATGCCAAAAGAAGCAGTAATAAACGAATTTGGAATATCAAGAAATAATATAAGTTTCTTTGAATTAATAGCTTTTAAAAATGAATTTAAAGTTAGTTATTCAGCTATTATCTATAGATTAAAAGATTTAAACATTATATCTGAATATTTATACAAAAAATTAAGCATATTTTTAAGTCAACGTATAGGAAAAAATGATCCAGATCTTATTCAACCTGAAAAATCATATCAATTTAAAAGAATAATACACAAGTTAGAAGCTGATAAAATAATTTCTTTAAATAAAGCTTGTGAACTATTAGGAGTTACAATAGATGAATATAACAACGAAGATAATAATTACTGATACAAATATAATAACAGACTTAAATAATGCCAATATATTAGAAGAATTTATTAATTTAGATAATGTTTACATAAGTGATATGATTAAAAACGATGAAATAAATTCAAAAACTGGTAATATTAAATTAATTAATAAATTTAAAGTTATATCTGCAACACCAATGCAATTAATGGAAGTAAGTAGTTTATCTATTATAGAAAAAAAATTATCAACATACGATTTACTTAATTATGTAATAGCAAGAGACAATCATTGTATACTTGCTACAGGTGATAATAGATTAAAGAATTACTCAGAAAGTAATGGAGTAGAAGTTTTTAGAACATTAAAAATTATTAAATTAATGAAACATTATAATATCATTTCTTGTAGAAAAGCAATAGATGCTTGTAAATTATTAAAAATATGTTCTACAACACGTATACCAGAAGTAGATATTAATACTTTAATAAATGAATTAGAAAAAGATTCAGTTGCAGTCTGAATCTTTAATTTTGAATAATAAATTATATATTTTCGATACTAATTCTTTATCTATTACCTTTTGCTCTATTATGTGTCTGGCATAACATTTGACAATTATTAATATCTGTAGATCCACCTTTACTCCATGCAGTAACATGATCAGCATCCATTTCTTTTAATTCCCAAATACGATTTTTATTATTGTCATTTCCTATTGCACATAATGGACAATTACTAATGTCTTTTAATTTTGCCTCTTGAGTTTGTTTTTCATATACAACACGCTTAGTATTATCATCAAATACTCTGATATTTAAAAGTTTAGTATCTTTGCATCCACCTAATATATACTCACATATACCTTTAGTATCTTGAACTTGCAAATCAGCATATAATTTACATAATATTTCTGAAACCTTGTTAGGATCATATGAATTATTATGATACATTTCATATAATCTTCCCCATTCTAAACCTCTCATATCAGATTTAACATCTTTAAAGACAGTTGATGCCCAAGTTATTACAGAGTTGAAATATGTTTTTAATTCTGTAATATTAGTATCAAATCTATGTTGACTCATATAACTATCAATATTACCTTTGCTCACCCAATTAAGAGCTGTCGCAAGATATTCTTGTCTGTTTACATCACCTTTTATATATGCACTCCATTTTTGAATGTTTGCATTTTGAGAATTAGAAAATTCTTCACGAGCCATAGTTACAAAAGGTCCAGAATAAATAGCATTTAATAATTCTTGATTATTTAGTGGAACACCTACGATATTAATTGTTTTAAACCATTCCTTAATTTCTGATTCTTCCCCCTCACAAATATAAATTGTTAACTGTGAATCAAGAATCTTATCTTGTAAATTCTTGGCAAGTCCATCAAAATATTGTTCCATACCATGTTCATCTTTAATAGCAAATTTATCTGTAATAAATCTTCCAAAACTGGTAACTCTCTGTTGACCGTCTAAAATTTCGTATTTATCTTCACCAACTTTAACAAAATATAATAAACCTAAAGGATACCCTTTTAATAATGAATCAATTACAGCAACATCTCTTTTTCCATCAGCATAAATATAATTTCTTTGATATTCAGGTTGAATTGTTAATTTACCACCCCATCCAAATAATCCTTTTCCTTCATATTCATTATAAACAAATCCCTCATTTATATCTCTAACAGTTAAATCAGTTTTCAATATTGTTTTCATTTTTTTCCTCCTTAAATTTTATCAATATTCGAGCATAGGTTGAAATATAATATTTACCATCAACTTCATAATATGGATATTTATTTGGTATATTTTCAGAATAAATTGCTGGACCATCATTTAATTTTGATACATTACTTAAAACTTCTTTTCCATTTTTTATACTATGTTGAATTTGTTGACCATAAACTTTCGTCCTCAAATGAGAACCAATTGGAGTTTTAGCAATACCTATAATTTTAAATTGACTAGGATTATATTTTGCTAAAAACGTAATTGGAACTCCCATTACACCATCATAATCTGAAGGAATAGCATCAGTATATGGAACATCAATAGCATCATAATTATCAAACTTAACATATTCATGTCCATTTATTTCTTTATGTCTACTGTATTTTATATTTTCACTCATAGTCATTAATTGTAATGGTTTATGTCTTCTTCCATGTTCTAAATTAGTAAACCATACAACTCCTGACACTCTAATCATACCTTCTTGATGATTGTCAGCAGTTGCATAATCAGTATAATATTTGTTTATAAAATAAGCTGCACCGCCTTTAAATCCTTTACCTAACCACATTTTATTTTCTTTAATATAGGGGAATACCTCTTTATAAGTGATTGCGTTTTGATGACCTATAATTAAAAATTTTTTTTCAGATTCATTTAACCATTTCATGAAATCTTTAAACAAACTAAACGGTGGATTAGTTACAACAATATCAGCTTCATCTCTCAACTTTATTACTTCTTCAGATCTGAAATCGCCATCTCCATCTAAATATTTCCATTCTAAATCATTTATATCTATTTTACCAGATTTATTTAAATCTCTGTCTAATGTAAATATTTTCCCATTTGATTTAGTTTTACTTCTATCAAATTGTGGTGATTCTGATTCAAATAATGATAATTGGTAAGGTTCTGTTATATGTTTACTATCGTATGCATAACTAGTGCTTATTAATTTTTTTAATTTAAATTTTTCAAAATTTTGTGCAAAAAACTTTGTAAAATTTGACCATTCAGGATCATCACATGGTAACAAAATTGTTTTATCTTTAAAAACGTCAGGATTATATTCTATGTATGCATTAACTTCGTTTTGTATATCACTAAATTGAGTATAAAATTCATCATTTTTCCCAGTTTTTGCTTTATGTAATTTTTTATTAGCCATAATATCACTTCCTACTAACTAAAATTTTTTCTAACTTATGTTGTAATTGATATAGAGTATTTCCACTAGATGCATCTCCACCTAAATCTTCAAGTGCTGAATATAGTATTTGACGTTTTGATGGATTTGAATTATTTGGAACCTCAATATTCGTATCTTTTTCATATATTCCTAAAGTTCCATCTTCATTTGTTTTAGAATAATAGTCTTTTCCAGTTAAACTTGAATGAAAACTTATATTTTTAAAATGATGTCTATTTTTTGATAACATTAATGCTTCTTTATTATCTTCTATTTCTTCATTTGTTTCTTCCCATTTATGAAGTCTATCTCTTGTTCCAGTTACTTCTGCCATACTTTCAAACGCAGAATATATTTCTTCTGGTGGTATATGATAAAATTCTCTTATTCTAATTTTATTACCTATTTTTTCTTTGCTTCTTAGCTCCGGATTTAATGTATCAATAAAATTATGTAATTTCTTATCTGTTAATCTTTCAGTTACATCATAAGTAGCAAATATATGAAACGAAAAAGGTATTGCTTCAGAATTATTTAATTGTTTAACTCTTGATACTACATCATCCGCATATCCAATTTTTACATATTCTCTAAAAGATGGGTTAGTTAATATGTAAATTACTCCAGATTTTTGACTCATGTTTTTTCACTCCTAAATTCTAAACTTAATAGTATTGTACCAAAATTATATTGAAAAGTCATTATTTTAATCAATTTTTACTATAAATTCCTTATTTTTCAAAGAATTTTAAACATCTAACACACTACACTTATTCTTAATTTCTAAAACAAATAAAGATTCATAATTCTTTCTTGTCATTAAATAAACATTATTCTTGGTTCTTGTTAAAGCTACATAAAAAAGTCTTCTTTCTTCAGCATATAAATATCTTTCTTTATTCCTAAAAAACAACTTTAAAACCTCATCATCTTCTAATTTATTAGGAAAACCCAACAAATCATCACTTACATTTAAAACTATTACTTCTTCACTTTCTAATCCTTTTGAAGTATGAACAGTTAAATATTTTATTTTTAAATTTTTATATGTAAAACTATTATTTAAAACTTCTCCTTTATAAACAACACTTAAATCATGATTACAACGACCTAAGACTAATATTTCTTTTTTATTTTCCCTATTTAATTTATCTAACAATCTTAAAAACTTATATTCATAATTACTTTTAGTATAATAAACTAATTTAATAGGATTTTTTAATCTTTTATTAGATATTATTTTCTTACTTAATTGATAATGATTCTTAATAATAAAACTATAAGCAATTTTAACTAGTTCTAAAGAATTACGATAAGTTTTATTAATATACATAATTTTAGCATTTTTAAAATACTTTTTAAAGTTTACAAATAAATCTAAAGTACAACCAGAAAAACGATATATAGATTGAAAATCATCACCTACACAAAATATTTTACTATCACACTCTTCCCTAATAGCTTTAATTAAATTATATCTAACCATTGAAGTATCTTGAAATTCATCAATAATAATATATTTATAATAACGTTTCATTCCTTTATCTTTAATACTATTCGTTGCTTTAATAATCATAAAATCAAAATCTATTTCAAAACTACTATTTAATTCTTCTAAATATAATTTATAAAGAGAAAACATAATTAATAAAAAACATTTATTCTTATATTGTTTCTTTAAAGAAAAAATATATTTATTTCTCTTTAAATATCTTTTAAAATTATTAATATCATGATTATTACTTTTAATCATATTAATAAATTTAATAATTAGTTTTTTATAAGCTTGAAATTCTTTAAAATAATCTTTTTTAATTATTTCATAAGTTAAATCTTCTTCATGATAATATTTAAAATAATTAATAACATATTTGATTAAATTAGTTTGATAAATAATACTTTCAAAGTACTCATTAACAATATATTCTAAATAATCAGAATCCGTTATTCGAAAATAAACATGATTATCTTTTAATATTTCTAAACTTAATTTATGAAAAGTATAAACATCGATATCTTCTTGTAATTTATTTTTTAAACTATTTACTGTTTCATTAGTAAAAGAAATACATAATATATCTTTTGGATTAACATTCTTTTTTTCAATTAAATATTTAATTTTTCCAACTATAGTTAAAGTTTTACCAGATCCTGCTCCTGCTACAACTAAAATATTATTATTTTCACTTGTTATTATTTTTCTTTGATTTAAATCTAGACTATAACCATTTATATTATCAAAGAAAGTATCTTTTAAATTCATATATCCTCCCTTGGTAATATAAACATTTTTTTAAATATTTTTATAATATTTTTTACTTTTATTGCTACTATTATTTTTAAATGATATAATAAAGAAGGAAAAGAGGATATATGAAAAGAATTGATGAAGTAAATTTAAGAAATAAAACGGTTATTATTAGAGTTGATTATAATGTACCTATAAATGATAAATTAGAAATAACTGATGATAATCGTATTAAAGAAAGTCTTAAAACAATTAATTATTGTTTAGATAATAATTGTAAAATAATTTTATTATCACATCTTGGTAAAGTAAAAAAAGAAGAAGATAAACTTAAGTATTCTTTAAAACCTGTTAGTGAAAGACTTAGTTTACTTTTAGATAAACAAGTTACTTTTGTTCCAGAAACTAGAGGAAATTTAGTTAAAGAAACTGTTTTAAAGATGCAACCAGGTGACATTGTAATGCTAGAAAATACTCGTTTTGAAGATTTAAATGATAAAAAAGAAAGTAGTTGTGATTTAGAACTTGCTAAATATTGGGCTAGTCTTGGGGATATTTTTATCAATGATGCCTTTGGTACTTGTCATAGAGCTCATGCTTCTAATGTCGGTATTAGTAAATATTTACCAAGTTGTTTAGGATTCTTAGTTTTAAAAGAATTAGATAACTTATTACCAATTATTAATAATCCTGAAAGACCATTTACAGTTATTTTAGGTGGTGCAAAACTAAGTGATAAATTAAAAACAGTTGAGAATTTAATCAAAAAAGCTGATTATATTTTAGTAGGTGGAGCTATGGCATATACTTTCTTAAAAGCTAATAATGAAGAAGTAGGAAAATCTTTAGTTGATGAAGATAGTTTAGAATTTGTAAAAAGTTTAGATAAAGAAAAAATTATTTTACCAATTGATCATATTGTTAGTTTAGAAAATAAAGAAGAAACAAGAGTTGTTGATAAAATTAGTCCTAATGAAATAGGTTTAGATATTGGTCCTAAAACGAGAGAATTATTCAAGAGTTTCTTAGAAAAAAGTAAAACTATTTTTTGGAATGGACCAATGGGTTATTATGAAAATCCAATTTACCAAGAAGGAACTAAATATTTATGTGAAGTTATTAGTAAATTAGATGTAACTAGTGTTGTTGGTGGTGGAGATTCAGCAAGTTGTGTTATCAATATGGGATATAAAGATAAATTTACACATGTATCAACCGGTGGTGGAGCATCTCTTGAATTATTGGAAGGAAAAGAATTACCTGGTATTAATATATGAAAAAGAAAATATTAATTACTTATGCCTCTTATGGATCGGGGCATAAAACCGTTGCTAATTATATTTATGAATATTTTAAAGAACATGGAGACTATGATTTAAAAATAGTTGATGTTATGGATTATGCTAGTCTTATTGGAAAAATAAATTTAAAATTATTTAATATGATTTTTAAATTCCAATTTAGTTTACCTGCTACCATTGGTTATGAACTAAGTGATAATAAAATAGTAACTGCTCCTTATAAAATATATACAAAAGCTTGTTTAAATAAAAAACTTCAAAAAGATTTTTTAGAATATAATCCCGATTTATTAATTGCAACCCATTTCTTTGGTGGTATTATGATGGGAAGTATTAATAAAAAATATCATACTAAAACCAAAATAATAACCATTATAACTGATTATTGTTCTAATTGTATGTGGATTCAAAACCATAAATATGAAGATTACATTGTAGTTAGTAATGAAATAGTTAAACAAGAAGTATTAAAATTTGGAGTTGATGAGAAAAAAATATGCCCTTTTGGTATACCCCTATCAAGTAAATTTAAGGTAACTGATGATAAAGAAAAAATAAAATTAAAATATAATATTAAAAATAATAAACCAATAATTCTCTTCTTTGGAGGAGGATCTATGGGATCTAGTTTTACTTATAACTATCTAAAAGCTCTTTTAAAACTAAAATTAGATATTAATATTATCTTTGTAGCTGGTAAAAATGTTGAATTACAAAATAAAGTAAATGACTTAGTTATGAAAGAAAATACTCCTAATATAACAGTTTTAGGCTTTACTAATGATGTTTCTAATCTTTTAAATATTGCTACTTTAGTTATTACTAAACCAGGAGGATTATCGGTAACAGAAGCACTTGAGATGAAAACGCCAATGATTTTAATACCAGGAAATGGTGGTCAAGAAAATTATAATGCCAACTTTGTTACTAAAAATAAATTTGGTCTTCGAGTTCGTACCCCTTTTCAACTATCACGTGTCATGAAAAAAATTAATAATAACCCCGAAATAGTCCAAGACATGTATAATAATTTAAAAAATCAAGAAGAAAATAAATCTATTGAAAAACTATTTAACTTAGTAGAAAAGGAGTTAAAATGAAAATAATAGGTGCTAATTTTAAAATGAATTTCAAAAAAGATGATATTAATAACTACTTAGAAGTTATAAAAAATAAATTTCCAATTGATAATATTATCTTTTTTCCAAGTGATTTATATATAGAAAATTTTGCTAAGAATAATTATCTCGTTGGTAGTCAAAATATATCATTTCAAGAATTTGGTGCTGTTACAGGCGATACTTCTATTTTACAATTAAAAGAACTTGGTATTAAATATACTTTAATAGGACATTCAGAAAGAAGAAAATATTTTAATGATGATAACTATATTGCTGATAAAATGAAATTAGCTTTAAAAAATGATATTATCCCCGTTCTTTGTATTGGAGAATCCTTGAGAGAATATGAAAATAATTTAACTAAAGATAAATTAAAAGAACAAATTGATATCGCTTTAAAAGATAATAGAAGTGATAAAATTATCATTGCTTATGAACCGATTTGGTCAATTGGAACTGGTAAAATTCCTACGAATGATATTCTTACAGAAATAATTAGTTTTATTAAAAATTATATAAATGAAAATTATCAGATTAATTTAAAAGTTATTTATGGTGGAAGTGTTAATCTTGATAATATTCTTGAATTAAATAAGATTAATAATCTTGATGGTTATTTAATTGGTGGAGCTACTTTAAATCCCAATAAGTTTTTAGAATTAATTGATAAAATTAAGTAAACGACAAAAGATGACAAAAAAAGGTCTTTAAAAAAATTGTAGATTATTATATAATTAGAAAGTAAGGTAGTGCGTGCAGTAATAAGAAAGGATTATTATGAACAAAATTAGAGTACTTATGATCGACGATAATATTGGACTCGTTGATATGGTAAAGGAGTATTTTAGTAGTCACGCAGTAATCTCGATTGATTATGTTGCCCATGATGGAATTGATGGTGTTAAACTAATCAAAGAAAACTTAGGCAATTATGATTTAATTATTTTAGATTTAATCATGCCTAAAAAAGATGGTATTTCTGTTTTAGAAGATGTTAAAGATATTGAAAATTTACCAAAAATAATTGTTTTAACATCGTATAATACCCCTGAAGTAATTAGAAAAGTTGCTAGTATGAATGTTAATTATTTTATGCTAAAGCCATTTGAATTACCTGAACTTGAAAAGAAAATTTTAGAATCAACTAATATTATTAATTCTAGTTCTAAGACTTTAGATTTATATCATAATAATTTACAAATTGCTATAACTAAAGTGTTACATGAATTAGGAGTTCCTTCTCATATCAAAGGATATTCTTATATTCGAGAAAGCATAAGTGAAATATTATTTCATCCTGATATGGTAGGAGCTATTACGAAAGAATTATATCCCAAAATTGCTGAAGAATTTAATACAACTGTCTCACGAGTTGAAAGATCAATAAGACATGCTATTGAAGTTAGTTGGAATCGCGGTAATTGGGATTATATGCAAGAAATATTTGGTTATAGTGTTGATATTGATAAAGCTAAACCAACTAATTCAGAATTTATTATAACGGTTGCTGATAAATTAAGATTAGAATACGTCATAAATTAAAAAATAGAAATTTCTTTCTATTTTTTTTCTAATTGTTCTTTATATTTATGATAAATCCTTTCATTAATAACTAAATCATATTCACCTATATACTCAATAACAGTTGAAGGAAAACTTAGTTTAGGATCATTTAAGGATTGATATTTACCTAAATTTGTCTTTGAAAAATCACCTACTACAGCATTTAAATTAATATACATAAATCCTTCATTTTTATATTTTTTTATAAGTTCCCAAATAAATACATAACGAGGATTAAACCTTAAATATTCTTCTAAATAACTATCTATTATTAAATCAACTCCATTATTATGTTTAATGGTAAATCCTGCACCAATTGTTACATAATCTGGATAATTTCTTGATAAATTAGTAGCATAAATTAATTCATTCTTATAATGATTTAACCTCTCATCTGATTTCATTTTATCATTAATAATTCTTTGTTTTTCTGATCCCGTAATACTTAAGTCTTGAACAAAATTAGCTAATTCATCATTTTTAATAGCTTCAATATCATAATGCTTTTTCATATTATTTAAATACTTATCCGTATTAACATTGATAAAGAAAATATCCATAGCATTATTACGAGAAAAATTACTATACATTCCCTGATAATATCTTTTCCTTCTTTTTTTATTTTTAGTTCCAATATATTTATATAATTCATCAATATTACCAGTTTTATCAATAGATATTTCTAATCCTGATTCAACACTTTCTTCTATTTTATCTCTAGCTTCCTTTTTAATATTATCATATATCTTTTTTATATCACTATTTAAATTAAGAAAAACATTTAATCGAGGTTTATAATTTTCAAAATATTTATTAAAACCCATATGTATATAATGATTATCTTTAAAAGTTTGTAAAATATCATTAATAGTATTACTAAAATAAATAATATTACCTTTATTATCTCTTTCACTACAAATAATTGGTGGATCTATTTTAATAAAAGCATAATGTTGCTTTTTTAATAAATTAATAAGTCCCATTGTTACGTTTTTTACTAATTTTTTATCTGTATAATCAATTAAGAATCCTCTTGGAGCATAAGCATATTTATAATATAAATAAATAGTTTTATGTAAAAATAAAGTAACTCCTACTAACTCGTTATCTTGAACAAAACCAATATAAAAAGTATTTAATCCTTCATAACGTGAAGTTTCGGCATAAGCTGATGTTTGATAATAAGTACTATATTTATGATGATAAGCAAAATTATCAAATTCTTCTTTGGTTAAAGCTACTATTTTCATCCCTTTCACATCCTTCGGTATTATTATACCTATTTTTTTTAATAATAGCAACAAGAAAAAGAAATTTAAATTAGGTATTTAATAATAGGACTTAAATATGGTATAATAGAAAAGTAAAGGTGGTGGCTTATGGAAACATTAGATGAAAATTTAGAAAAAATAGATGATGTTGAACTAATCGATGATTCTAATAACGATGATATTCTTGTTGATGAAACAGAAGAAAAGAAAGAAAATAATATTTTTGATACTGTAATTGATGTAAATGATGAGGAAGCATTATTAGATGAAGAAAATGTAAAAGAAGAAACCGAGGTGATTCAACCAGAATCAGATATAGAAGCAATTGATGTAAAAGAAGATGTAAAATCAGATGGAAAAGAAGAAGAAAATATAGAAAACAATATTAAAGACCATCCAAGTTATAAAGTTTTAATTGAATATGGTGAGAATTTAACCGATAAAGAATATATAACTAACCCTGCGATTGGTCGTGAAAATGAAATGAAACAATTAATTGTTATTTTATTAACTCCTGAAAAATCTGGTATTTTAGTTGGTAAACCAGGTATTGGTAAAACAGCTATTGTTGAAGGACTTAGTTATAAAATTCAAAGAGGAGAAGTTCCGGATGCTTTAAAAGGTTATACTATTTTTAAATTAAATAGTGCTGCTTTAACAGGAATTATCCCAGGAACCCAAGAATTAAAAGTTCAACACGTGGTTAGTCATTTAAAAAATCTTGATAAAGTTATGGTTTTTATTGATGAGATTCATACTTTAATTGGTAATGGAGAAAATACCATGGATTTTGCTAATATTTTTAAACCAGTTATCGATCGTGGAACGATTAAAATTATAGGAGCGACTACTAGTGATGAATATGATCGTTATATTCTAAGAGATAAAGCTTTTGTTAGACGTTTTCAAAAAATTGAAGTATCTGAACCAACTAGAGAAATGAATATTCAAATTATGATGGGAACTTATCCCAAATTTGAAAAGAAAATGGGCTTAAAACTAAAATACTCTGATTTTGTTAAAGAAAAAATCATGGCTTTTATAACTGATATAACCTCTGAATTCAAAAGAACTTACGAAACATCCGTAAGATATCCAGATATTTCTCTTACTATTTTACAACAAGCTTTTTCCTTTGCATCATTCGATAACCGAAAAGAAGTAACTATTCGTGATGTTAGAAAAGCAATACTTTCAACTAAATTAATCTATCCTGATGTTATCCAAAAAGAATTAGTAAGATTTAATGAAATATTCAAAGATATATATCTAATGGAAACTAAACAAATACTAAAGGATGAGGTATGAAAAAAATACTATATTACTTAAGACTATTACTATTTATTCCTTATTTAGTCATAATCTTCTTATTAATTGATAATTTATATAAAACTAGTTTTCTATCAATTATATTTTTTCTATTAAATTTAATATATTCTTTTATTATGATTCTAACTATTTTATCTAAGAAAAAAATATATCAAGAAACAATATCATTTAATTTTTTAAATATAGGTATTTATACATATATATTTATGTTATATAGAATTACTTCCACAAATAGTATTTTAGATATAATTAATAATAAAGCTTATTTTAATAACAATTATATTATGTTATCTATATTATTAATAGGTCTTACTACTTATGCAATCTTTTTAAATAATGAAAAATCTGGTAATTAAATGCCAGATTTTTTAGTTTTATTAATTAATTTATTTCGATAATCTTCATATATAGTTAATCTATTCTTTAAATTACTAAAATCAAATTTATCTTGAATATTTGAAGGATCGATATTACTTAAACGCATTTCTATATCAAAAACTTTTCTATTAGATAATAATCTCTTTTGATATAATAATTTTTGTGAATGAACATCTATTCTTTTATTTATTTCTTGAATTAATTCTTTTTTTTCTTCCTCAGTTAAATTATTTATCAAACTATCTAAATAATCTTGAATATTAAGTTTTAATTTCTCTAAATAATTATTTGAACTTTTTGCTACATCTAATATATCTTTAAATGATTCTATTTCTTCTTGATAATTTTTAATAAATTTTTCTATTGATTTATGACTTCTCATTGCTTGATTATTTATAAAGAAATCATCTTCTATATTATAAGTTCTAACTTGAATTATATTTTGATAACTTTGGATATTATCATTTAAAGCTATTATACTATTGCATAATTCAACATAATTATCGACAACATCAATTGGGTTAAATTGACTTAAACGTTCAGTAATAACTTCATAAATTAAAATAAGCAGATTATTCATATAATTCTTTTTTAATCTATTTGGTTTAGAATAATATAAATAGATTTCCATTAATTCTTTCAAAGATAAAATAGAAAATTCTAACTCTATTTCTTGTAATAATTCATTAAATGATCTTTGATAAATTTCTTCATATCCTTGGTGGTTATTACTATATTTTAAATATAGTTCTATATTAGTATTACGCATATAAATTCCCCCTTAAACAGGCATATTATACCATAAATGTCTATAAATGTAAAGTTTAAGTAAATCAAAGTTTTATTTTAATGTTTTTATTACCAATTAATAAATTATCTATAACTAAATTATCTATTTTATCTTCTACTAAATTTTTAATATTTCTAGCACCACTAGTTTCATAATTAGATAGTTTTAATATGTCATTTATAAAAGTAGAACTAATATTTAAGATAATGTCTTGATTAGCATATTTTTTCTTAATTAATTTAACTTGTTTATTAATTATCTTTTTAATGATATCTTCATTTAAATTATTAAATTGCATAATATGATTAATACGATTAATAAATTCTAGACTTAATCCTTCTTCTAATTTATCTTTAATTACTTTATTGTTTTGATTAAAACCAATTGATTTAATATTTGAAGTTAAATTACTTGTCATGAAAATAATGGTATGATTAAAATATACTTTTTCACCACTTGAATTAGTTATAAAACCTTCATCTAATATTTGTAAAAATAAATTTAGAACACTTTGATTAACTTTTTCTATTTCATCTAAAAGAATAATAGAATAAGGATTATTTTTAATATCATCTAAGATAGAATTATGATCATTATAACCAACATAACCGGGAGGAGATCCTAAAATCTTACTTGTAGTATGACTTTCTTTATACTCACTTCCATCAATTCTAATTAAAGGCATATCTAATAATTTAGCATATTGTTTAACTAATTCTGTTTTCCCTACTCCTGATTTACCAGTAAATAGAAATGATAAAGGTCTACACGTATTTTTTAAACCAAGTTTAAGTTTTTTGGTTTCAAAACATAAGATTTTAATAACTTCCTCTTGACCAATTATTTCTTCATTTAACATATTTTCTAATTTTTTTAAAAGATTATTATTTTCATTTTCGATTTCATAAACTGGAATATTTGTTTTATTTTTAATAACTAAAGCAACATCTTTTAAAGTTACTTCTTTTTTAGTAATTTTATTTTTAGTAAGTTTTAATTCGTTTATTTTACTTTCAATTAATAATTCTTGCTTCTTTAAAGAAGATGCTTGGAAAAAATCATGTTGTAATAAATAATTATTTTTATTTTCAAGAATTAAATTATATTCTTGTTGTAAATCTTCTATCTTCTTAGTATTTTTATCTTTTATTAAAGATCTAGCTATACAGACTTCATCTAATATATCAATAGTTTTATCTGGATTTTTGCGATTAAATATATATTTATCAGCTAATTTAATAATATTATCTATTATAGTTTCAGGAACAATTACTTGATGATAATTTTCATAGATAGGTTTTAATTTCATTAAAATATTTTTCGTTTCTTCAAAATTTGGTTCTTTAATAATAGTAGTTTGAAAACGTCTCTCTAGGGCTTTATCTTTAGCAATTGATTCTTTATATTCATTTATGGTAGTTGCTCCAATCATTTTTAATTTGCCTCTAGCTAATGCAGGTTTAAAGATATTAGAGGCATCAATGGCTCCTTCGGCTCCACCGGCTCCTACTAAAGAATGAATTTCATCAATAAATAAAATAATATCTGGATTACTTTCTAATTCTTTGATTATTTTATTAACTTTATCTTCAAATTCTCCTCGATATTTAGTTCCAGCTACTAAACTAGATAAAGATAGGGAAATAATTTTTTTATTTAATAACTTTTCAGGAACTTCATTTTTACTAATTCTTAAAGCTAATCCTTCAACAATAGCTGTTTTCCCAACTCCTGCTTCTCCTATTAATAAAGGGTTATTCTTGGTTCTTCTTAATAATATTTCAATCATGCGATTAATTTCTTTATCTCTTCCTATTACTGGATCAATTTTATTTTCCATAGCTAATTTAACTAAATCAATGCCATATTCATAAATAGATAATTTCTTTTTATTTTTATATTTAGGACTTTCATCGATATTAACAAATTCTAAATACATTTCATCTATATCAACACCTAAATCATTTAAAATACGAATAGCAACTCCTTCACCTTCATCTAAAAGTGATAAAAATAAACTATTAAGATTAACTTCAACTTTTCCATCTTCCCTAGTATCAAGAATAGCATTTTCAATTATTCTTTTTAAAAGAGGAGTATAAATAAAACAATTATTTAAACTATTACCAATTCCTATTAATTTAATTAACTTTTCTTTAAAATTATCATAATAAATATTATATTCATTTAATTTCATAGTTAAATTTAAATCTTTATTTTTTAAAATACTTAGCATAAAATGTTCTGTCCCAACAAACGGATGTTTCATATCTTGCATTTCTATTTTAGCTTTTTTTAATACTTTACGACTTTCTTCATCAAATCTTTGAAACATATAGTCCTCCATATAATAATATATGAAATATTTAAAAGTTTACTCTTTTTTTAATCGACATTTTTTTTGATAAAGTTTTAATTAATTTTATTATATAACATCTTATTTACTATTAATGAATATTTAATAATTTCATTTTGAACTTGTGTACTAAATCATCTTTAGTTTTACTTTTGTTATTTTTTTCATTTTTTATGCTTATATATAATTTTTTTGCTGACTATTTATCTATTATATTATTTTTAACTATCTTTATTGCAAGTTACAACAATTAACGGAACCATCATTTCCTCTTTAGTTATTCCTCCGTGATCTGCCAAATGTTTTGAATCTTTTTCACCACTAATAGAATATAAAATATTTAAATTTGAATTACATATTAAAATATAGTCACCTAAATACTCATCAATTCTTTTATGTGGTGTTCCTCTTCCTAATAATCCTTCTTTTAAAAATTGTTTTTTGGTATATAAAATATATTTATTTTTAAAATTTTTTCTAATAGCATTTTTAAATTTTGTTTTCATTCCTTTTTTTATAAAAAACGAGACAAATCTTGATTCAATGGATGGTGGTAATGCCAAACACTCATCTATCTCTTTAATTTCATTTATATAAACTTCTTCTGCATCTGTAGCACCATGATCTGCAGTAATTATAATAATACTTTCTAATAAATTATTTTTAAGTTTTTTGATGTTTTCATCAATATTTTTTAAGACATTTTTTACTATTTTACTATCAGTTCCATTATGATGAATTGTATGATCTGGTTCATGCCAATATGCAGATATTAAATTTTTACTTTTATTGTTACAACTTTCTTCTATTTTTTCACATAAATCTTCAAATGTTGTAGCACCATTTTCTACAATACGAGATGGAAATATTTTATGATATTTAATTTCTTTGTTTAATTCACATATTTTTTCATAAATTGTTTGATATTTTAAACATCCATTTTCTGGTTTTTCCATAATTTTTTCTCTAGTATAAAAATCTTTTCCTGAAAATAACTCTATCATTCTATTATATTCTTTGAAATATGGCATCCATCCTATCCAGCCATTTTCTAATGGTGATTTACCAGAATGTAAAGCTATTGTTGCTGCAGCAGTCGTTGATGGAAATACCGAAGTTATACTTGTAATTACATTTTTTCTTAAAAAACTATTATTTGGTAAATTTTTTCTTAATATTTCAGTACCTAAGCCATCTAATATTAAAAATATAACATTTTTATAATTATTTTTTAAAATATCATCAAGTTCTATTAAAGACTTATATTCTGATTCTATACCATAATTTTTCATTATTGAAGAACTTATAGATAATATACTTCTATCATAATCTGGTTTACAAATATTTTTTTTCATTTTAATCATCCTTATATAATCGTATTTTTTCTCGTAGTGCCTAACATCTTGTTAATGTATTATACAATAATTAAAAAGTAATGACAATAATTACCCATAAAAAAACATGCTTAAATAATCTTAAATAATTTAAACATATTTAACTTTCTATAATATATCATTATAAATAATACAAATTTTTAGTAACATTAAATAACTACATAAAAATGTATATAATTTTTTATTTACTTTCTTACTATTTAGTGTTTTGATTTTTTATTCCATATATTTCCTCGATAGAATCAAAGAAAAAATCATTTTTTAAAGGATTAAAAGTAAAATAAATTAATATTACTGAAATAATACTTATAATCACTAAACTAATTAAATTTAATAAAAATTCATGTTTTCTCTTACTTATTAAATAAAAGATAATATTACCTATAATCAAAGTTATTAAATAAATAGACATGGTTAAAAATAAGTTTTCTCCAAAACGATTATAAATTGGTAAATAAATTAAAAAGAATAAACTAATAGTTACTATAGTAGATACTAATAAACCAAGTAAATAATTACTAAATTTAATTTTTTTTAGTTTTAAAATTAAATAAATAATTAAACTTATTATTATTTGAGTGGTAAACATTAGTTTTAAGTGTTCAAATAAACTTTCATTAACTGGAAAAAAAGATGCTGTTAAAAAGTTTGGAAACCAATTATAAATATTATGAAATAAAAACATACTTAAAAAAATAGTAATTGTTGCAATAAATAAAATTTTCTTATTATTCATTTTCTCACCATTACTATTTTAATAATTAAAATCAATTTTATACTATAAATCTCTTAAACAAAAACTTGCATAAACAGGAATATACTTAACATTTTTCTTTTTACTAAAATTATCTTCAGTTAAACGAATAGGATTTCCTACTTTATATTTAGCTGTAAACATTGATAAAGCTTTAGCCTTAGTTAAATTCATATTTAATATTTCGATAGGAATTATTTCTCCTAATCTATTTTGGACAATAAAACTAATTTCTGATTTTCCATCTGATTGATAATAATATAAACTATAACCTAAATTAACTAAAGTATTAGCAACATTATTTTCAATTAAAGTTCTTTTTATTTCATCATTAGTCATGAATTTCATTTTATTTAAATGTAACATAGTATACAAAATACCAACATCATTAGGATATAATTTAAAACTTTCTATATCTTTATAACTACTTAAAGGACTTTTAACATCATTTAATTTAAAACTACGATGGATTAACCCATTAAGACCTAAAAATTGAATACTAGCTTCATAGTCTTTACTACGACTTCCTTTTTTAATATTACCATATTGAAACTTTTTATTTTCTTTTAATAATTGATAAGGTAAACTATTTAAAACTTCATTTGATCTTTGAATATCAATTAAATTATTAGCATCAATTGTTTCTTTTTTGATTAAATCAATTATTTTTTGTTTAATAGATTCGATTACTAAATAATCTTTATGTTCTAAATAAGCTTCTACTACTTCAGGATAACCACCAGTTATTAAAAAATCATTATATAAATCCATAGCAATTTGATGAAAAGGCATAGGTGTATTATTAACATAAGATTCTCTTATAAAATCTACTAATTGTTTCTTTCCACCATTAACTAGAAATTCTTCAAAATCAAGAGGATACATAGCTTTAAAATGTAATTCTTCCCCTTTAAATTTAGATAAATATTCTTTCTTAGATGTTATCATGATTATATGATATTCATTATGTTCATTACCAAATAATTTAATAGCTTTAACTAAATTAGGATTTTCAACGTTATCAAGAACAATTAAAGTATCTTGTTTAAAAATAGTTTCACCAGATAAAACAGATAATTTTAAAATAATTTTTTCGGGAATCTTTTCTCTTTTAAAAATATCAAATAAATCTTTATTATTTGTTGTATTAAAATAAACTATATTTTTATAACATCTTCTACCAAAATCAATAACTGAATAAGTTTTTCCAATTTGTTTAGATCCATATAATAATAAAGGTTTATAAGCATCTTTTTTCCATCTTAATAAATCATTATAAATCTTTCGTTCCATAAAACGTTACCTCCCTACACTTATTATACTTTAAGTATATAACTTTTTAATGATAAAGTCAATTCTAAAAAATTATCTATCTAATATTTTAAATATATGATATCCTATAATAGAGGTGGTTATTATTTTATTAACATTATTTTTAGCAATATTACCAATATATTTAATAGGTAATTATTATTATAAGAAAGATACCATTAAAGAACCAAAAAAATTATTACAAAAATTATTTTTTGGAGGAATATTATCAACTATTATTGTAATTATTATCTCAATAATTAGTTTTATAGTATTTCCAAAATATATAACAACAGAAGGATTAAATCATTTTGAATTACTAATCTATTCTTTTATTTTTATTGCTTTAATTGAAGAATTAGCTAAATGGTTAGTAATTTATAAAATAGCTTATAATCATCAAGACTTTGATCAATACTTTGATATAATTTTATATTCGGTATTTGTAGGATTAGGATTTGCTTGTTTAGAAAATATTTTATATGTCTTTACAAGTGAAACGGCTTTTACTATAGCTATTTTAAGATCTATAACAGCTGTTCCTGGACATGCTTGTTTTCAAACCTATATGGGTTATTATTTAGGTAATAGTAAATTTGGGGATTTAAAAGATAGTAATAAGAATAAAATATTAAGTATTTTAATTCCTATTATTTTACATGGTTTATATGATTATTTATTATTATCAGCCAATTATATTTTATTAATTATTTATTTAATCTTTATTGTTACTATGTTTATTTTAACAATTAAAAAGATTAAAAAAACTGTATTATTAGATGAAAAAAATTTAAGTATTTGTCCTAATTGTCATATTAATATTGAATCTAATTTTTGTCCTAATTGTGGGTATCAAAAAACTAAGAAATAAATTCTTAGTTTTTTTAGTATTCACAGTTACCAGGGGTTCTTGGATATGGAATAACATCACGAATATTTTCAACACCAGTTAGATAAATTAATAAACGTTCAAAGCCCATTCCAAAACCTGAATGTGGACATCCCCCAAATTTTCTTAAATTTAAATACCAGTCCATGCTATCTTTTTCCATTTTTAATTCATCCATTCTCTTAACAAGCTTATCATAGTTTTCTTCTCTTTGAGAGCCACCCATTAATTCTCCAGCACCTGGTACTTCTAAGTCAACGGCTGCTACAGTTTCACCATCTGGGTTTAATTTCATATAGAAAGCCTTAATATCTTTTGGCCAATCGGTAATGAAAACTGGACCATTAAAGTATTCAGTTATATATTTTTCATGTTCTTTAGCTATATCTTCTCCATATTCTGGGGCAAATTCCCATTTTACTTTAGCTTCTTTTAAAATAGTAATAACATCATGATGAGATATTCTCGTAAAATGACTAGTTAATAATTTATTTAATTTATCAAGTAATCCTTTTTCAACAAATTTATCAAAAAATTCCATTTCAGCTTTAGCATTTTCTAAAACATATTTAACTACGTATTTTAACATACCTTCCATGATATCCATATTTTGACTTAAATCACAGAAAGCTATTTCTGGTTCAATCATCCAAAATTCCGATGCATGGGTTTTAGTATTCGAATTTTCAGCTCGAAAAGTTGGACCAAAAGTATAAACTTTTTTATAAGCCATCGCAAAAGTTTCCGCTTCAAGTTGACCAGAAACAGTTAAAGCAGCCATTTTGCCAAAAAAGTCTTTATCATATTCAACTTTACCTGATTTAGCAACTCTTTCTAAGTCAAGAGTTGTTACTTGAAACATTTGTCCAGCTCCTTCACAATCACTTGCTGTTATTAAAGGGGCATGAAAATAAACATAACCATTTTCTTGAAAATATTTATGAATAGCATAAGCAGCTATACTTCGAACACGAAAAACAGCATTAAATAAATTCGTTCTTGGTCTAAGATATGCTTGTTCTCTTAAAAACTCTCTTGTATGTCTTTTAGGTTGAATAGGATATTCATCAGGACAATCTCCAACTAAGACAATATTACTTACTTTAATTTCAAATTCTTGACCAGATCCTTGAGATTTAATAACCGTTCCTGTTACTTCTAAACTAGATCCTACTTTAATTTTCGTAATACTATCAAAGTTTTCTAAAGAATTATCATATACTAATTGAATAGTACCAAAACAAGTACCATCTGAAAAATCAATAAAACCAAATTCTTTTTGTTTACGATGATTTCTAACCCATCCTTGTAATATAACTTCCTTTTCTAAATACTTACTAACATCTAAAACGATATCTTTTACATCAATTTTCATATTTCCCTCCTATAATAAAAGCACTGATTCAAAGAGGCGACTAATCACGGTACCACTCTTCTTATCAGTGCTTGATATCTCTTTTTGATAACGGTTCTAAACCGATATTTTCTACTAATTTCAAAAATATACTCCGTGGTGTTATTCATATATTCTTCCTGTTAATTTGCACCAACCATTAACTCTCTACAAGTAACTAAATATAATACTTCTCCACTTCATCGTTTTGATTAGTTATATTATATAATTTATTTTTTCCAATTGTCAATAATTTATGTTAAATTTAATAAATAACTTTTTTTAAATATAATCCTTCTGGATGAGCTGTTCGAAAACCATTACTTCGATTTTTACTATTTAATATATTTAAAACCTCAATTGGTTCTTTTTTCTCTAAGCCTATTTGAATTAATAAGCCAACCATATTTCGTATTTGATATTTTATAAAACCATTTCCTCGAAAAGTAAAAGTTAAAATATCATTTTCTTCTTGAATATTAATTTCATAAATTTCTCTAACGTAACTATTTCTTTTATCTTTATTAGGAGTAAAAGCTTTAAAATCATGAATACCTATAAAATATTTAGTAGCTTCTTTTATTTTTTCTATATTTAATTTTTTATTAAATTGATAAATATAATTTCTTTCACAAGGATTATATTCTCCCATGTTTAATTTATATTCATATATTTTTTCTTTTACTAAATACCTAGCATGAAAATTATCTGAAACAACTTCGGTTTTTATAACATGAATATCATCTTTTAATAAACTATTCATAGCTCTTTTTAACTTATCTTCCGTTATCTTAACATTAATATCAACATGTCCTGTTTGAGCTAAAGCATGCACACCTTTATCCGTTCTTCCACTTGCTACTATTTTTGTATCACTACCATTATTAATATATTTTAAAACATCTTCTATCTCCCCTTGAATAGTTCGATATTTATCTTGTTTCTCAAAACCATGAAAATTAGTTCCATCATAAGAAAAAGTAATTAAATAACGCATATATTATTACCTCACAAAACTTAATATTAAAATTATAACATGAATTAAAAGAAATAGAAAATTAAATTTATCAATCTTTCTTACAATATGATTTTTTTGATTCTTATAAAATCTTAAATAATTAGTCCAAATATATTTATCTAATTTATTATTAGTTAAATTATCAAGATTATCTTTAATTACTTTTTCATAATCACTACCTAATGTTATATTTTCTTCTTTTAAATAATTATTTATTTTTATTTCTTCTTTATTTCTAAATTCTCTTTCTTTTTTACTTCTTAATTCTTTAAAAGTATATTTTTTACCATGTTTAATTTTTTTTATTTCTATTTTTTTCTTTTTTATTTCTTTGATAAAAATAAACAAATAAGCTAAGACAAAACTAAGTTTAACAATTATTAATAAATACTTTTTAAAGTCAATATCAAATATACTAATATTTAGTAAATTAATAAAGAAATAACCAAGTAATAAAATACCAGAAATATCTGTTAAAAACTGAATACTTTTATTTTTAGTATGATAATATAATTCATATATTACTAATTATATAATAATTAATATAAAGATATTTTTAGTACAATAAATAGCTATTAAAAAGATAATAAATGCTAATAAAAATGTTATAATATTTAAGTTATTTAAACTAATTTCATCATGTTTCTTCTTTAGTTTCTTGAACATTTTTATACACCTCTTTTATTAAATCTTTAATATCTTTGTAATTATGTAATTTATAATTATATTTTAAAGCAATTTGTTTAAATTTAATTAAATCTGGTAATTCTAAATTAGAATCTTCTTTAATAGTTTTATAAATATTACTAGTTTTATCAGTTATTATTTCTTGATTAAAGATTATTAAATTATCACTTAATTCATATAAAATATTTATATTATTAGATATGATAATAATAGTTTTTTTATATTTTCTTTTTAATTCTAAAATTATATTTTTTATTATATTTTTATAATACTTATCTAAGTTAAGAAAAGGTTCTTGAAAAATAATAATACTAGGATTAATTATTAAATTAAGAGCTATATTTAAGAGATATTTTTCACTTGTTGATAAAGTATTAATTAATCTAGTTAAATAGTTTTTATCTAAACCAACTAAATTTAAAACTGATTCTATTTTTAATAGATATTCTTCTTGATTTGATGTTTTTATTTGATTTAAAAAGAATTCATCACTGACAGTTTTGGTTAAAAATTCGGGATTTGCTTGGATATAACTAATTAAATTAGATTCATGATTTTCATTATTGATTAATACTTCACCGGTATAATTAATTTTATTTAAAAGAATACGAGCTATAATATTATTATTATCTTGAAAAATACCAGTTATTTGTTTACTATTTATAGTTAGATTTACATGATTAATAAGTGATTTAACTGATACATCTAAGAATTTGATTTCCATAAATCCTCCTCTAATTCTTCTAAATTAAAATATATTTTATCGATTAAACCATAAAATCTTAATTTAATAGATAAATCTATTATAAAAGGAATTTCTAATCCTATTTGTCTTAAATAATTATCTTCTTCAAAAGTTTCTAAAACTGAACCAAGATTATCTAATTTAAAATTATTTAAAAGATAAACTTGATTACTATCATAGATAGTATCTAAATTACTAGTTATATTTAAAATAGTTAAACCATCTTTATTTAAGATAGATAGTTTTTCTAACATAAAATTTTTAGTTTCATTATTCATATTATTAAAAGCATCATCTAATATTAATATTTTAGGATCATGCATTAAAGATATAATTATTTGTAACTTGGCTTGATTATTACTATCTAATAAATTAGGATTTTTATCTAAAATATCTTCTATTTGAAAAAATTCAACTATTTTATTTAATTTTTTATTTATTTTGAATTCGTTATAACCTAAATTGGTTAAAGGTAAAGTTAATTCATCTTTTACTTTTTTAGTTAAAAATATATTTAATTCATTCGAAACTAGACCTATTTTTTCAAGATAATCTAAAACATTTTCTTTATTTAAAATAATACCATCTACTTGAAACTTATTATCAGTTGGAATAATAGCACAGATTAATTTAGTTAAAATAGTTTTACCACTTTTATTAGGTGCAATTATACTAATATAATCACCCTTTTGAACATCCAAAGATATATTAAATATTTTATCATCAGTTATTTGGTAATTTAATTTATTTATTTGTAATAAAATAGCCATAGTACCTCCAAGTAATTATATAAAGTTTATAGAAAAAATAGACTAATTTGCATTAATCTACATAAGTATATAACTCACTTTTTATTTGATCATAATTAGTAATAGTAGACACAATTTGTCCATTTTTAACTTTTAATAAAGTAGGAACAACTAATTTTAAGGTTGAAACATCATTAGTAATACTTAAATTATCACTTAAACAAATATTATTACGACTATTACTTAAATCTAATTGATATAAAGATATTTTACGACTAGAACTATTATATTTTTCAATAATACTTTGATATAAACTAGCATTATCTTCTTGCATTTGATAAGCTAAAACATAGTATTCTTCATCACTTCTATTTAAAATAGATCCACATAAAATCTTTTCTGTTTGAGCTTCAGCAGTATAAAAAATATTATTTTCTTTCGTAAATAAATTCCATTCACCAGTTTTAATTTTAGTAAATACAAACATTAAACCAATAAAAGCTACAACACAACAAGTAATAATAATAACATTTTTAATATTTTTATCTGTGTTATTTAATTGATATTCACGCATTCCTCTTTTTTCTTTTTCTAGTTGTTTTTTCATTTCTTTTTTCTTCATAATTACCTCTTTATATTTAAAATTTTAGCATATATTTTTTAAAAAATAAATATTTTTAACTCTTTTAGACAGTTAATCTTCTTTTAATTGTTTTTAAACATCTTTCATAAGCTAATTCATTGATATTTAATAAAGTTTGAATTTCTGATTGATTAAAACCTTGTAATCTTAATTGATAAACTCCAGCTACTTCAAATGGTAAAGAATTAAGATAATATACATATTTATCTTTTAACTCTTTTATATCTAAATATTGATAAGGATTAATAACTGTTTTATCTTCTAAAATATCAATTAAAGGCGTGTTAGTTCCTGGTATATTAGCATCATAAGAAATAGCTGTATTTAAAGCTTTCTTTTTATCAGAACTATTATTTCTTAACTCAGTATTTAACTTATTATGAATACACTTAGCAACATAAGTATAAAACTTTGCATTTTCATATTCACTATAAGTTTTAATAGCTTCATAAACAGCCATATTAGCTATTTGCATTAAATCTTCTAATTCATAACCCATTTCTTTAATACCATTTAATCTTTGTTTACAAATAGTTATAATTAATGGTTTATATTTTTCAAGAATTAATTCATAATAATCATTATTTTCTTGAATCATATATAATATTTCATAATCGTCAATTTCTCTATACATATTACCTCTTTCTTATTAATTCATAAATCATAATACCTGCTGCAACAGAGGCATTTAAACTATTGATTTTTCCTTGCATAGGAATACTAACTATATAATCACATGATTCTTTAACTAATCTTGACATGCCAAAACCTTCACTACCAATAATTAAAGCACATTTTGCAGGATAAGTAACTTCTTGATAATTAACACCATCCATATCAGTTCCAATTATCCAGTAACCTTCTTGTTTTAATCTTTTTATAATTTGATTTAGATTTGTAACTTGAGCTATTTTAACATTATATAAAGCACCAACACTAGTTTTCATAACTGTTTCATTAACTTCAACACTACGATTTTTCGGTAAGATTATACCATCAATTCCAGATGCTTCAACAGTTCTTATAATAGCTCCTAAGTTATGGGGATCTTCTAAATGATCTAAAATAATTAAACGACTACTATCATTAGTAATTAATTCATCAAGTGAAACATAGTTAAAATCCACTACATCCATTATTATACCTTGATGATTATTTTTTGCAAGTTTATCCAATTCCCATTTTTCCTTATAAATTATTGGTAATTTCTGTTTTTCTACTAAGGATAAAATGTCTTTTTCGTTGAAATTAGCTGAGCAAATTACTCGTTTAATATAATTTTTATCTGAAAAATTTTTTAAAATTTCTTTACAATTATTTCTACCACTTACTAACATATTTTAAATAAGAAATAATTAATAAAGAATCTTACTAATTATTTCTTCTATCCTTTCTTCATTTTTTCTTAATTTTAAATAACCAAATAAAGCTTCTAAACTAGTTGCATGTTGATAAGTTATAATATCACAGCTTTTAGGATGACTTTTACTTTTAGTATTTCTTGCTCTTTTGATAACACTTAATTCTTCGTCGGTAAATATATTCTTATCCATTAAATCTTTTAATATTCGAGCTTGACTTTTAGCACTAACATAGTTTAAAGATTCTACTTGTAAATCATTGACATGACTAATTCCTTTTTTAATTAAATATTCTCTTATATAGCTTTCATAGATACTATCTCCAAGATAAGCAAGAGCTAAACTACTAACTTCTAAGACATTCATCTATCATCCCTACTTGCTACAATTAAAATAAGTCTAAATATTTCAAGAATTGTTGAAATAACACTAGCAACATAAGTCATAGCTGCTGCATTTAACATACTTTTACTACCTTCTTGTTCATTTTTTTCTATTAAAGCTTCTTTCTTTAAAAATTCATTAGCTCTTTTCGAAGCATTAAATTCAACTGGTAAAGTTATTAATTGAAAAAGTAAAATAGCAAGTTCTAAAAATATACCAATCCAAGCTAGGTTTAAAAAACCAAAGATTAAACCAATTAGAATAGCAAAATAACCTAATTTAGAAGAAATATTAACAATTGGTACTAAATTAGCACGAAGACGTAAGAAAAAATATCCTTCTTTATCTTGCATTGCATGACCACATTCATGAGCAGCAACACTGCTACTAGCAATAGTTGAACCATGATAAATATCTGTTGATAAACGAACAACCTTACTAGTAGGATCATAATGATCAGTTAATTCGCCTTTAACTTCTTCTATTTTTACATTGGTTAGACCATTACTATCAAGCATTTTTCTAGCTACTTCAAATCCTTTTAAACCAGATTTTACACTTACTTTTTTATATTTTTTATAAGAACTATTTACAAATATTTGAGCAATTAAAGTTATTAAAAATCCTATTATAACTAATATATAAGTTGGATCATATCCATAATGAAACATAAAATCATCTCCTTAGATTCTTTCAACCTTTACTCCCTCTCTAGTATCTAAAACTTTATAACCTAAACTTAATAATTTATCTCTTACTTTATCAGCTTCTTCAAAGTTTTTATCTTTTTTATATTTAGTTCTTAAATTAACTAATTCTAAAATTTCCTCAGCAATTTCTTCTTTTTCTTCTTTTAATAAATCAAGAGATAAAACTTGATCAAATGATTTAATTAATTCTACTTTCGTATAATCATTAGTATCACTTTTTAAAACATCATATAAAGTTGTTAAAGCTAAAGATGTATTCAAGTTATTACCAATAGCTTCTTTAAAAGTTTCTTGATATTTGTTATAAGTTAATTCATCTAAATTATCTTTATCTTTATTTAAAGCATTAATTCTATTTTTTAATTTTTTATAATCATTTTCTGCTTGATCAAGAGCTTCATAAGAAAATTCCAAATTTTTTTGATAATGACTACCTAATACCATATAACGATAACTTAAAGGATTATAACCTTTTTCTTGCAGTAAGGAAACAGTTAAAAATTCTCCTTTACTCTTACTCATTTTCCCATTTTTATCATTTAAATGTTCAACATGGAACCAATAATTACACCATTTATGACCTAAATATGATTCACTTTGAGCAATTTCATTAGTATGATGGGGGAAAATATTATCAACTCCACCACAATGAATATCTAAGTATTCGCCTAAATATTTCATTGAAATACCAGAACATTCAATATGCCAACCAGGATATCCTAAGCCCCATGGTGAATCCCATTTTAATTCTTGATCTTGAAATTTTGACTTTGTAAACCAAAGAACAAAATCATTTTTATTTTTCTTATTGATATCTTCTGAGACATCATCACGAACACCTATCATTAAATCATCAGCTTTATGATTAGTTAAAACATAATATTCTTTTAACTTTGATGTATCAAAGTAAATATTACCACCTTTTAAATAGGCATAACCTGTATCCATTAATTTACTAATAATTTTAATATATTCATCTATTAAAGATGTAGCTGGAACAATCGTATCTGTTTTTTTAATATTTAATTTTTTACAATCTTCAAAGAAAGCATCAGTATAAAATTTAGCTATTTCTAAAACACTTTTGTGTTCTCTTTGAGCCCCTTTTAACATTTTATCTTCCCCAGTATCAGCATCACTAGTTAAATGACCTACATCTGTTATATTCATAACTCTTTTAACTGGATAACCTAAATAATTTAAAGATTTTTCTAACACATCTTCTTCTATATAAGTTCTTAAATTACCAATATGAGCATAATGATAAACCGTAGGTCCACATGTATACATCTTAACCTCATTTTTATCTTTAGGAATAAATTCTTCTATCTTTTTCGTTAAAGTATTATAAATTCTCATAAATACCTCCAATCTAGTCATATTATACACTTTTTAGAAAATAATGACAAGTACTGTCAACTATTTTATTATTGTATTTTCCTAATAATTACTTTATAATAAAAATCATTTGGAGGTAGTTATGAAAGCTTATTATAAAGGGAATTTAATTAAAAATCTTTTATGTCCTAGAAAAGTATTAGGTCAATTAAGTAATAGTATCATGTTTAATGATAAAAAAATCGTTATATATGAAGATTTTGTTCCTTTAAGTATTAAAGATAAATTAAATTATTATTCGTTTAACAGAAGAAATGCTGAAGGAACAATAAATATAAATAATCCTGATATTTTTAATTTATTTTATCAGATTTCTTCTACCTCAAAAGAATTAATATTTGAAATAGTAGAAGATATAAATGGTAATTTTTATGGAAAAGAATTAATTACTAATTGTTTATTCCCTATTGTATCCACAAATAATTTTAATTGTTTGTTAAAATGGACATTAAAAAATAATCTTGTAAGTATAGAAGATTACAAAATAACTTTAACTAATCCTAATTTAAAAGAAGCAACTAGATATTTATTAGATATTCCTGAACATCAAAATTCTTTAAAACCTGCTAATCAAAATGAAGTAACTGATTATTTAAATCAATTTAAAAAAGGATTTAGACATGAACAAAAATTAATTAAATTTCAAGAACAAATGCAAAGATTAGCTAATCAAAATATATATAGTCAAGAAATTACTTTAAAAGAACCAAAAATTATGCAAAAGTTAAAACCTAGTCAAGAAAATATTATCATGGAAAATATAGAATTTTTACTTTTAAAATTAAAAAAGGAAAACTCAACTAGCTATGAACTACTTAATCAAGAATATCAAAATATTTTAAACTCAGCTAATACTTTAACTACAACACCTTTAGTATTACAAACTTTAATTAGTTTAGAAGCTAAAATAGAATCCTGCTTTTTTAATCAAAAAAGAAATATTATTAGTTTATTAGATTATATAAATAAGTTAGTATTAGAATACTTAAATCAAAAAGAAACTAAACTTACTTTCCAAGATATTTTTAAATTAAATGATTTATTTATTAAACAAAAAGGAGAATATTCTTTAGTTAATCAAAGATTATTTCAAAGAAATATTAGTATTTTATATTTTTTTGAATTATATGAACAAAAAGATAATTTAGATATCGAAGAATTAAATAATACTTATATAATTGATAACTTAAAAACAATTATTATTGTTATTAATACTTTTCAAGAAGAAAATATTTTAACATATGATTATTATTTAGATTTAAATAATATTTCTTTAGATAGTGTTATTAATTTAATAAAAAGTATTAAATTTACCAAAAATAGTACTGATAAAATCAAAAAATTATTATATTAGGAGGGATAATATGAATTATGAATTATTACTATATATGGATACGGATTTAAAAAAAATATATATGAAAAGAGAAGATGCTTATCAATTAAATTTAATAAACAATGATTTTCAAGATGATTATTTAGAAATTAGTAGGGAACTTTTAATGGAATTAATTAATAAAAATATTAAAATAGATTTTTTAAAAATGCAAAATAAAACTCTTAGGAAAAAGTAAGAGTTTTATATTTTAATATTTAAAATTTACATTTAGTTGTAATATAATTATAAATTAATATACTTGTTTCTTTATTATAATGAGTTGCATCACTACTTGATAAAGGTTTAAAATTATTTATTCCTATACCATTGTAGGTATCACAATAATAAACTCCA
>CAMBUO010000002.1 GCA_945871105.1 uncultured Clostridia bacterium | reverse complement strand
ACAATTATTGGTAATGTTAATCAAGATTATACCATGGAAGAATGGAATGATGTATATGCTTCAATCAAAGTAAATGTAACAGGAGATTTTAATGAAAAAGAATTACCTGCTACCGATGCTAGTTGCTTTACAACTACAACTAATCAAGATAATACAATTACTATAACTGATTATGATGCATCTTGTGGAACAGATGTTGTAATACCTAAAACTATTAATGGAAATAGTGTAACAACAATAGGAGATTATGCTTTTGCTCTTAATCAATTAACAAGTGTAGTGATACCAAATAGTGTAACAACAATAGGAGATGCTGCTTTTGGGGCTAATCAATTAGCAAGTGTAGTAATACCAGATAGTGTAACAACAATAGGAGATGAAGCTTTTCTATATAATCAATTAACAAGTGTAACAATAGGAAGTAATGTAACAACAATAGGAAATGGTGCTTTTTCTTCTAATCAATTAACAGGTGTAACAATACCAGATAGTGTAACAACAATAGGATCTTCTGCTTTTAAATCTAATCAATTAACAAGTGTAGTAATACCAAATAGTGTAACAACAATAGGAGATATGGTTTTTAATGATAATTTGTTACCAGATAATCAAGCTTTTATCTATGCAAGAACAGATAATAATAGTGATGGAATTGCAGAAATAGATAGCACAACTATTGTTAGTTATGGTGGAGGTAATAAACAACCTATCATACCAGATAGTGTAACAACAATAGGATCTTCTGCTTTTAGCTTTAATCAATTAACAAGTGTAACAATAGGAAGTAATGTAACAACAATAGGAGATTGGGCTTTTTCTTCTAATCAATTAACAAGTGTAGTAATACCAGATAGTGTAACAGCAATAACAAATAGAGCTTTTGAAGAAAATCAATTAACAAGTGTAACAATACCAAATAGTGTAACTTATTTAAGTTGTTTAGCATTTGATGATACTGTTACTATTACTAAAAATGAAGATTTAACTTGTACTGATGATAGCAAATAATATTTACTTTAAATTAAAGAATAAATGTATGCTTTGTTATATTTATTCTTTTTTCTATACTTTTAACTTAATAAATGTTATTATAAGTTTAAGGAGTTTGTATGAAAATATTATTAATTGAAGATAATTTAGATATTATTAAGAGTTTAACTTATTTACTTAGTAGTAATAATTATTTAGTAGTTAGTAAAACTACTCTTAAAGATAGTATTCAGGAATTAGAAAATAATAAATTTGATTTAGCTATTATTGATATATCTCTTCCTGATGGATCTGGTATGGATTTATTTAAATATATAAAAGATAACTATGAATTACCTAGTATTTTTTTAACAGCTAAAGACTTAGAAGAAGATATTGTTCAAGGTTTTTCTTTAGGAATAGATGATTATATTACTAAACCTTTTTTACCAGGGGAATTATTAGCTAGAATTAATAAAATTATTGGTACTAAAAATAAAATAATTAAAGTTGCTGATATTGAAATAGATTTAGATAAAATGTTAGTTTATAAAAATAAACAAGAGATAGTTTTAACTAGTTTAGAATATCAAATATTACTTTTATTATTTACTAATTTAAATAAAGTAATTACTAGAGATAAAATAATTGATAAAATCTTTGATTTAACTGGAAATGATGTTTATGATAATACCGTTACAGTTTATATTAAAAGAATAAGAGAAAAACTAGATACAGATTTAATTAAAACCATTAAAGGAGTAGGTTATCGTGTTGATAAATAAGAAAACCAAGAAATATTTTTTAGTTAATTTAATTATTTTAATTATATTTATTATTATCTTTTTAATTAGTAATTCTTTCTATATTAATAAATATATTAAAAATGATAATATCTTTTTAAATAATTTAATCAATAAAGTTTTAGAAAAATATCCTGAGGTTACGAAAGAAGAAATAGTTGATCTTTTAAATAATAAAGATAAAATAAATAAATTAAGTTTATTAGAATATGGTATTAATTTAGATAATAGTTATGTTTTAAATAATAATTCTTTAGTTAAGAAAAATATAATCATGAATATTATTATTCTAATTAATTTAAGTATTACTTTATTTATTAGTTATTATCTTTATTTAAAGAAACAAAGTAAGGAATTAAAAGAAATATTAAAGTATTTAAAAGATATTAATCGAGGATTATATAATTTAAAAATAGAAGAAAATGAAGAAGATGATTTATCTTTATTAAAAAATGAATTAGCTAAGACAACTATTATGTTAAAAGAAGTAGCTAGTAATAATTTAAAAGATAAAGTATTATTAAAGGAATCTTTAGAAGATTTATCTCATCAATTAAGAACTCCTTTAACTTCTATTACTTTAATTTTAGATAGTTTAAATAGTAAAGAAGAAACTGATCGTTTAGAATCTTATAAAGATATGAAAAGATTAATTCTTAATTTAAATTTTTTAGTTAATTCTTTACTTAAATTAGCAAGATTTGATGCTAATACTATTACTTTTAAAGAAGAAAAGTTCTTGGTTGATGACTTACTTAATGAAGTAATTGAAAATGTTAATATGTTAGCTGATTTAAAAAATATTAAAATAATTAAAAATAATAATATTAATAATAGCCTAAAAGGGGATTTTAAATGGCAAGTAGAAGCTATTACTAATATTATTAAAAATTGTATTGAACATTCTAAAGACAATTCTTTTATTGAGATAAATCATGATGAAAATAAATTATATACAAGAATTATTATTAAAGATCAGGGAGTAGGTATTTCGAAAAATGATTTAAAACATATCTTTGAAAGATTTTATAAAGGTAAAAACTCAAGTTGTGATAGTGTTGGAATTGGTCTTGCTTTAGCTAAAACTATCATTGAAAAAGATAAGGGTTTTATCACAGTTACTTCTAAAGAAGGAGTAGGAACAACTTTTATTATTAAGTATTTAAAATAATTAATAATTAGTTAAACGATAGAAATTAATACTAGGATGATTAAATAATCTTAGATTATAATTGTTACCAAGACCATTATTAATATATAATTTAGTTTGGTTAATTAGATAATAATTTTTATAGTAAGTATGATTATCTAATCCTTTAGTAAATGGTAGTTTTATTTCTCCACCTAAAGTTTCTCCGGAAAAAACAACTTGACAAGTATTATTTACTTTAGTTATTTTATCAGGATTACTAAGAAGACAAATCGTATAATCATTACTTTCTGTTATATTACTAAAATCTAGTTTCTTAGCATTAAAACCTATTATTTTTATACTTTCATTTTCTCCATTATAAATAATATCTTCTTGGTTATCTAAAATAAGAAAATTAGTATTTTCGAAAATTAATTTTAAATTATCATTATCATTATTTCCATAGATAGCATATTTCTTGATATTACTATTTAAAGAATTAAAAAATTTATTTAAAGTAGTAATATCTTTTTTGGTTAATTCATAATTATTTCTTTTTATATTACCAGTAAAAACTAAAATATCGGGTTTTAATTCATTTATTTTTTTAGTTAATTTATCTAAATCATTACTTTTTAAACTTGGATATAGTAAATCAGATATTTGGACTATTTTTAAACCATGGAAACTATTAGGAATCTTTTTATCAGTTATTTTATATTCATTTACGAAAGTATATCTTGATCCTATAAACATACCATAACTTAGAATCGTTAAACTAATAATTAAAATAATACTTATTACTTTAACAATTTTTTTCATTCTTTTTTGATGTTTTTCTTTCGTTATTTCATCTTGAATCTTTTTATTCTTTTCTTGTCTTGTTCTCATTTAAACACCATTAATAAATAACCAATAATAGATATAATTGTAATAATACCATTATGTAACATATGGAAAGTAATAGGAATTAAAATATTATTTTTCTTAGTTAAGATATAAGCAAATGCTCCACCTAAAGCTCCATAAGGAAGAATATATAATAAATCCCAAGCTGAAGTCATACTAAAAATAACATGTAAAGCACCAAAGACTAAAGCACACATGAATATTTTTATATAGTTATTTTCATAAATATCGCCTAAACTTTTTCGAAATAACATTTCTTCAATAAAAGGAGCAAAGAAAGTAGCACTTATAAAACTTAATAAAGGAGTAGTCTTTAACATTTCTTGTACTAATACTTCGTTATTTGCTTCTTTAACTGGTGTTAATAAACCAATTAAAAGATTACAAGCACACATGATAACTAAACCCATTATCCAACATTTAAGACCTAAATCTAAATATTCTTTATAATGATCTTTAAAATCTTTAAGATCTTTTTTTAAATCTTTACGATAAATAATTATTAAAATAATAATCATAACCAAAGAAGAAAATAAAGATAATAAAGTTTGATTAGTTATACTTAAAGTATCATAATCAATATTTAATAGTTCTAAAGGAATTAAATAAAATAAACTACTAAACAAAAATAATAAATAAAGAACAATAAATAAACCTATTTTTTTAATTTTATCTAACATAATATCACCACTATAATTTTATCATATTTTTTTATAAAAAAAGTAAAAATAATTTTAATTTTCACTTTCACTTACTAATTTTACATCAATTATTTCTGGGATTTCATTTATTAAAGCTTCTTTGATACTATCATTTAAAGTTACTAACATCATAGGACATGTAGCACAATGACCTAAAAACTTTAAATAACAAATACCATCTTCATACTTAACAAATTCAATATTACCACCATCATTCATTAAAAATGGTCTTAGTTTATCTAAAATAATTTCTATTTTCTCTTCCATAAAATACTTCCTTTCATTAGTAGTATAACAAATATTAAATAAAAAATAAATAAAATCATAAAATTAATTAGGTGATAACTTGTTAGATTTATTAAACTATTATTATTATATAATAACTGATAGAGTTAGTTTAAAAAATAATAATTATTATTTTACTTATAAAAATAATTATTTTTGTTTTTATAAATATAATGGTTCTTTAAATGAAATAAATGAATTATTTAATTTAAATACTTATATGTTATATAATAATTATCAAATAAATAGAATTATTTTAAATAATAAAAAAGAAATATTAACTCTTTATGATAATAATTATTATTGTTTAGTTTTATTAAATATTAATTCTTTAGATTATGTTAATATTAATCAAGTTATAGCATTTAATCAAAGAAATATTAATTTAAATATTTTACTTAGAAATAATTGGTATTATTTATGGAGTAATAAAATAGATAATATTGAATATTCTATTAATCATTTAATGCATAAATATAAGTTATTATATAATTCTATTTATTATTATATTGGTTTAACGGAAAATAGTATAAGTTATTTAAAATTATTAAGTGTTGATAATAGAAATTTAAGTATTAGTCATAAAAGAGTAAATAGTAATACTAGTTTAGTAGAGTTTTATAATCCTTTAAATTTAGTAATTGATTATCGTATTAGAGATTTAGCTGAGTATTTAAAATCATGTTTTTTTAGTTTAAAAATGGATATTTTAGAAATAGTTAATTATTTTAAAAAAATAAAAATGAGTGAAAGTGATTATTTATATTTTTATGTTAGAATGTTATTTCCTAGTTATTATTTTGATATCTATGATAATATTTTAAGTGGTAAAATGGATGAAAAAAGTATTTTAAAAATTACTAAATTACAAGATGATTATGAATATTTATTATATGAAATTTATTTAGTTATTAAAAGTAGAATTAATATTATAGGGATTGATTGGATTAATAGTAAATTTAGTATTTGACTTCTTATTAATAATGTGGTATAATGAGTGGCAATTAAGGGAGGTTATGGAGTTATGGGAATATATTCTAATTTATGTGGATCATGTATACACTTAGATCCTAATGATAGAAAGAGTAGTGAATTTAAATATTATTGTGATAAATATCATGCTTATTATACATTGACAGATAGTTGTAGATATTATGAAGAGGCTAAAGGAAGAAATCATGATGAATTATATAAAAAAGACAATCCTTCAGGTTGTTATATTACAACAATTTTATGTGATATTTTAAATACAGAAGATAATCACAAATATTTACAATTATTAAGAAGATTTAGAGATTTGGTATTACAAAAAGAACCAAGATATGCAAGTATATTAATGGAATATGATGTAATAGGACCAGTTATAGCTAATAATATCAAAAATGATCCAAATGCACATAATTTATCAACATATTTTACAAATAATTATATATTACCAATTGTTAGTATGATTGAACAAAAAGAATTTGATTTAGCAATTGCTAAATATATTGAAATGGTAAATACTTTAAAAAATGCTTATAGTATAAGACAAAATGGTGAAGTTGTTGATTATGACTATACAAATGGTGGACATGGATATGTATTCACTAAAAAAATAATAAGAGCATAGAAATATGTTCTTTTCTGCTTACATTTGTGATATAATAACATCACTTTTGGGTGATTACTATGAATGATATTAGTTTATATGGATTGTTGAGAGAAAAGGCAAAAAAATTAAAAACAAGAAACAGCGTAATGTATATTGAATATTTTAAAACCATAGAAAGATATACATATAATGATGTATACAAATTAGTGAATAAATATATTGAATTTTTTCTAAAAGGTAATTTTAAAAATAAACCTATTTATGTTATTGTTGATAATTCTGTTAATTCTATTGCGGTATTTATTGCTATGCTTGAAGTAGGTATCATTCCTATATTAATTAATGAAGAAAATTTAAATTATTATACAAATTATAGTGTTAATTCAGAATTTTATAATGTAAAAAAAAATACGATTGATTATTTTGATGCAACAAAATATAGCTTATCAGATACAGCAAAAGTGATATGTTTATTTGAAAAATATATAAATTTATTAAAAGAAAATAATGAAATATATTTTAGAAATATTAAAAATGATAACGAAAAAAAATTTTTTATTCATACATCTGGAAGTGCATCAAACAATCCAAAAATGATATTGATTTATGAAAAAGAATTGCTGAAAAATAAAGGTTATTCTTTACTTTCAATGAAAAGTGAATATTTTTATACTTATATTCCTATTAGTAGTATATCAAGTATTACCTTCAATCTTTTAATACCATTTTATTTAAATAAGCAAGTTATATTATCGAAATATTTTGAATTAGAAATTATTAACGAAAAGAAAATTAGCTTTTTAATTCCAAGAAATATTTTAGACATTTTGACTGAAATAAAAAATAAAGTATTAGAAATTGATTTTTCTAATGCTTGCGAGTTATATTTGAGTGGTGAAGTTAATAATCTTGAAATAATTAAAGAAATTAGAAAAAAAATACCATCTTTAAGAGAAAATGTATTTGTTAATTTATATGGTTCAACAGAAACTTTAGGAATTATTTCCACTTGTAATGAAGAATATTTAAAATCTATTTATATAAATCAGCTTGCTCTTTCTAATGGTGATTTTATATATACCTTTGATAAAATGAATTTTTATAAGAGAAAATTCACAGATAATAGTTATTATGATGAACGAATTAATCTGGAATATAATGATTTATTTTATTTTGAATGTTTACCTGTAAGTGAACGCATGGTTAATAATGTAGAAGTTAAAAATAATTTTGGTGAAGTTTTTGTAAATAATATTGGAACAGGGGATATAGGAATATATATTAGTGAAAAATTATATATAATATGTCGTACGTCTGATATTGTAACAATCAATAATAAGTTGTATTGTTTAACTGCTTTAGAAAATTTATTTTTCAACTTTATTGGATTAAAAACAGCAGCTATAAAATATGATAATCAAATATATATTATAGTTAATTTTTCGTTTGATGAAAAATCAATAACTAATGTTAAAGATATTATTCCAGTTATTAAAAAATGTTATGAGTTTAAGAATACATTATCATTTGTTCCATTAGCAAATCCTATTTTTTTAGATTCAAAAAAATTTCCTAAAAGTAGTGCAATGAAAAAAACAGTTAAACATTCATTGATATCAATTATTGAAAATAGAGATAAAAGTTGTCATTTTGTAAATAATTATGAAAGTTCCTTTTTAAATAAGGTTAAACTATTGATTAGCAATATTACAAATAAAAACATGGATAATGTGGAATATATGGGAAACAATAATTTTAAAATTAAAAAAGATAAAAATTTTGATATAAAACATTTATTATTATTTCTTAATCATATTGATGTGACTAATTTAAGTGAGGATGAAAAATATTTTTATATCACAGTTAATGATGGAATAATCATCGATTATATAATAAAAGAAAATTGGAAAAATGATTATATTGAACACTTATTTAACATTTATGAGAAGAGTAGGGATGAGTTTTATGCATTATTCAATAAAATTAATGATGAAAATAATAATAACAATTATCTTATAATAATAGGAAAAAAAGTGATAAGTGATGATAAAATTAAATTTACTCCATTTTTGATAGAATGTGAAAAAAATATTAAAATAGATGATTATGATTATTCTGTATATGATTATGTAATAATTTATCCATATGGAAGAGAGAAAATGAATCCATATTTTTTTCCAACATATGCATTAGCAAATGAAAAAATCAAATATTTCAAAAAATATTTAAATCATGAGTATAGTATTAATCAATATGAAGAGTTTTTTATAGATGGAGAAAAAGTTAATAACAAACGACATATAATGTTTAAAAAACTTTTATATATTTTAAGGTTTCAAAATTGTTTTTTAAATGACTTGATAATAACAAAATTTGATATTCCTTTATCTAATAATGAAATGATTATTATTTTAAATGATAAATATTCTAATAAATATAAATGGGCTAGAATTTCAATATCATATGATTTTTCCATTTTACAATGTAATACAAATAAAGAAAAAAATATTTATTATAGTATAGAAAAGCAATTAAATGATTTAATAAAATCTTTATATGTAGATGATGATAATAATCCTATTTTAATAGTTGCTGATTTAAAAGAATATATAATTAAAAATGATAATTCAGAATCATTATATGAATTAACTAAAAAAGCAAAATTAAATAATTTTCTAACATTAATAGAATTATTAAAAAAACATTTCAAGATAAGTGCTAAAAAAGATAACAATGAAATAGATATAGACTTTTCTAAATTAAAAATAGTATATATGATTTTAGATGAAGAATTATATAATAATCCTACTATTGATAAATGTATAGAACTTGGTTATCCAGAAGAGATAATTAATCGAATTGATAGAGTAGTAAATTTTTATGATTTATTTAAAGAGCATAAAAATAATAAAGTAAAAAGAAAGGAATTAAAATAATGAATAATAATATTAATTTAAACTTGTATAAATATTTTTATGAAGTAGCTAAATATGAAAGTTTTTCCAAAGCTGCTAATTCTTTAATGATTTCACAACCATCTTTAAGTTATAGTATCAAAGTATTAGAGGAGCAATTAAATAAGCAATTATTTATTAGAAATAATCATAAAATTTATCTTACAAAAGATGGAGAGATGATCTACAATAAATTAAAAAATATTTTTGAAGAATTAGATTCAATTATAAATAATAATGATGATAGAATATTAGGAAAAATCGTTCTCGGTGTAAGAAGTTCATATGCTATTTATATTTTACCAATATATATAAATAAATTAAATGAAATATATCCTAATTTGAAAGTTGAATTTATTATAGCTAAATCAAATAATTTATTAAAAATGTTAGATAATCAAGAAATAGATATTATGATAGATGAAAATAAATATTCAGAAAAATATAAGTCATTTGAAACTTATCCTTTTGAGAATATCTTTTTTACTACAAATAAAAAAGAAAAAGATCTAGAAAATTTGAAAATAAATATAGAATATTTTAAAAATAATAGTTTGTATTTAACCAAAAATAATAAAATATCACATTTTATTATAGAAAAATATCCTTATATAAAAACAGAAATATGGGAATCTACTCCAATTATGATTAATAAAATCAAATGTGATAATTCAATTGGATTAGTACCTAAAATGTTAGTTTTAAATGATCTTAAAAGTGGTAATTTAAAAGAAGTAGAAGTAGATATTGAAATACCAAATTCTTATATGTATATTACTTATTTAAAAAAAATGGAAAATAATAAAATAAAAGCGGTTGTTGATTTTTTTAAAGAATTTAAATGTTATTAAATATAAATATAGTTTATATCTAATATAGAATATAAGTATTTTATTTATATATTTATATAGGTTATTATATATTTGAAAGAGAGAATTTTATGAATAAATTAATGTTTATAAGGCATGCTGAGTCTGTTGGTAATAAAAATGGTATGCTTCAAGGGCAATATGATTATCCATTAACTGATAAGGGACTTGATTGCATAGATAAAATGGCAAGCTATAATATAAATACCTTATGTAAATATGATAGTATTATTTCTAGTCCTCTAACTAGAACAAAACAAACATCATATATTATTAAAGAAAAAACAGGATTAGAAGTAAAATTAGATGAATTACTTAAAGAGTTAAGTTTTGGTGTACTCGATGGAATGTTAAAAATTAATGAATTACAAAATTATAAAGAATTCTTTTATAACTTTTCTAAAACAGGAGAATTAAAAACGATTCCTGGAAGTGAAAATGGGGATATTTTCCAAATTCGTTGTTTAATGTTTTTAGAACAGTTTTTAAATAAAAATTATAATAATATAGTTGTAACTCATGCAGGAATGTTAAGATTTTTATTAAATACTATTAATGGTTTACCAAGAATGAGTAAACAAGATGTATCTCATGATAAAATTCATGTGGAAACTGATATTTTTAGGAATATTAAATTTATTAAAAATGATTGTGGATATAAGGTAGATACATATGATAAAAGCTATATAATAAAAAAAAGAGAAGGTAAATTAGAAAAGTGTGATTATGAAGAAGAAAGGTTAACCAAATATTTAATTAATTATATAAATGTACCAGGATTATTTAAATTAGTTAATCGTGATGGATATATATTAAAAGGATATGAATATAAGAAAGGTTTTAATGGTATAAATGAATTAAAAATTAAAAATGCATCTGATATGATTTTAAAAATGTTGCTTTCTTTATATGAGGTTCGTGATAATTATGATTTTGAAAAAGTAGATATTTATAGCAATTTACAAGAAATAATTACTAGTTTAAATAATTCAGAATTAAAAGAAATAGGATCTAATCTTTTAAATAGTTCTTATTTTGAAAATGGTATAAAAAACGATACTATTTCTTTAATTCATAATAAATTAGATAAAAATAATATTATATTTGAAGAAGATAATCCCTGTATATTAGGTCTTGATCATATTAAAAAATATCCTATAACATATCAAGTAGCAAGTTATATAACTCTTCAATTTTTGTTAGATAATCCTAGTTTTAATATTAATAATGTTTTAAAATATTGGAATATGCCTATTGATAAAAGATATTTGCTTGATTTAATTAAATATAGATTATTAGAAGGTATTAATGAAGAAAAAGATAATTATAAATATGTTAAATGTTTAAAAAAACTTGGTTCGATGTAATCAAGTTTTTTGTTATAAAAAAAATTTATAGTAAATATAGAAATAAAGTATTTTATTTATTAAGAATAGTTTGATATTGTATAGGCAAGAAAGGAGATATTCTAATAAATAAGAAATTTATTATGAAAAATGATTGAAAGTGAAAGAAATTTTAAATATTAATAATGAAAAGTATGCAAGAGAGTGTTTAAATGAAGCATTAGAAATAGGAGTAAATTTTAAACTTAATGCCGATTTTAAAGCTAAAAAATTTGAAAAGAATAATATGGAAAAATTACTTAAAACCCCTACAAAAGGAGTAGAATTGAAAAAGTTATTAAAATCATTTGAGAATGATATTATACCTTATTGTTCAAATTTTGGAAATGAAAAATTCATGGGATTTCCTGATTCAGGAAATTCTATTGCTGGTATTTCCGGGGCAATATTATCTGATTTTTTACAGCAAAATTTAATTAATTCTAGTTTTTGTGCTCCTATAGCAACTTATATGGAAATAGCTGTTATTAAATGGTTTAGAGAGTTATTGGGATATAAAATAAAAGATATTAAAAATATTTGGGATGTAGGTGGTATTATTACTTATGGTGGTACGGGAAGTAACTCAGTTGCAATGATGTTAGCTAGAGAAAACTTTAAGAAAAATACAATGATTAATGGTATACATAACCCATCTGATTATAAAGTAATATTACCAAAAGGAATAGGACATTATAGTATTAAAAGTAGTTTGATGTGGCTTGGTTGTGGTGATAACGTTATCGAAGTTCCAACAGAAAATTTTAGATATAATTTGCAAGAATTAAAGAAAACTATTGAAAAAAATAAAGGAAAAATAATGGCAGTTGTATGTTATGTAGGTGATAGCAGAACAATGACAATTGAAAATCTAAAAGGAGTTTATGATATTGTAAAAAATATTGATTCAAATATATGGTTACATGCTGATGCTTGCCATGGTTTTTCATTAGCATTTTCAGAAAAATTAAAAAATAGAATAGAAGGTATTAATTTGTTTGATAGTATTTCTACTGATCCTCATAAGGTATTAACTATACCATATTGCGTGAGTGCATTATTAATTAAAAATCCAGAAAAATTCAAATTAATAACATCAACATCTGACTTAATAATGCAAGAAGATTTTGCATGGGGGCAAATAACGCCATTTATAGGTTCCAAAAGTTGGGTTTCACTAAAAATTTGGTTTATGATGCAAAATATAGGAATTGAAAAAATAGGCAAAATGATTGAAAAAAGATGCAGTATGGCTGAAAAATTTGCAAAAATTGTTAATGATTCTCCTGATTTTGTTTTATTAAATGATGTAAATATTAATTCAGTAGTGTTTATGTATGTTGGAGAAAAGAATAAAAAATTTAAATATAATGTTGAAAACTTGAATAAACTTAATTCAAAAATACATGAAAAGCTACTTGATGATGGAAAATATCATTTACATAAGTTTACTCTTTCAGATGATAAAGGAATTATTAAAAAAGGTGAAACATTAACTCCATTAAGATATATGTCAGGAAATCCTAATATTAGTGTCAAAACATTAAATGACTTACTTAACTATATAAGAAATATAATTAAAGATTTATAGGAGGATAAAATGGATTCTTTAAATATTATTGAAAAATATAAAAATATGGTAATTAATGAATTTAAAGATATGTCTTTAATTTTATATGGTTCCACTGTATATGGCGTTGAAACAAGTGATTTAGATATATGTTTTTTTAGTAATAAAGAAATTTCTAATGATAGGTTGGAAAAACTTAAATATTTAACAAGATTATTCCATATAAAAAATAATTTAGCAATTGATGAAGAAGTACCTTATGATAATAAGCTCATTTATACAAAAAATATGATTATGCAAACATTTAAAGAACCACCATTCCCGTATGTTGAAAACAAATATGTAATAAATCCTATTTCTAAAACCAAGGAATATTTATCATCGCTTGAAATGTCCAAAAGATTATTATTGAATATTTTAACTGTTCGTCATAATGTATTATTTGGTAATGCTGACCAGATAAAGAAATACAGTGATGAAGCGTGGGAAATTATAATAAAAATTGTACTATCATATTCAGAGAAAAAAGAAGTCAGTATAAGTGAATTAATTAATTATCTATACGAGGATCCATATACACATGCTAAAGGTGAATTATATTTAGGTTATAAAACAAATTTAAAAGAAAAAATGTATTATCTTGAAAATTGTGTAAATGAAAATATTAGGAGATTAGAAGAAAAAAATATTGTTACAAAAACTTTAAAGAAAAAATATGTATTTAATGAAAGTTGGTTAAAAAAATGAAAAATAAATTAGATTTTTCAGAAAATAGAAATATTTTTATGCCTACACATAATATGAAGAAATGTTTACTAAAAATATTAAAAAAAGTTTTTGAATATCCTGATTATACAAATAAAAGAGTTAATGAATCAATATCATACTATTTTGATGTACCATATGATAATTTAACTATTACTAATGGTTCAATGGAAGCAATAAATTTATTACTTAAAGTGTTAAATAAAAATAATGCAACGATATTTAAGCCAACTTTTTGGGGATATGAAGATGCTTTAATAAGAAACAATTATAAGATAAATTTATATAATTTAAGTGAAAACTTAAAATATGATTTAGAAACTATATCTAAAAAAGCAAAAGAAACAGAAATATTATTTATTTGTAATCCTAATAATCCAACATTAGATTATATTGATAAAAAGAATTTAATTGATATTATAGATAATAATCCAAATTGTCATTTTATAATTGATGAAACTATGTTAATTTTTGATAGTGATTTTTTTGACAAAAGTTTATGTAAGAATGTAAGTAAAATGCAGAATTTATCTGTTATAATATCATTTTCAAAATTTTTAGGGATAGCTGGATTAAGAACAGGAGCAGTGTTTTCTAATAGAAATGTAATAAAAGATATAAAAAAAACTATGGTTCCATATAGTTTTGGAATTATTCAACAAGAAATAATACCAAATGCTTTTTCTAATAAAAAATATTTGGAACAAACAAAAGTATTAATAAAAAAAAATAAAGATAGTTTATGTAAGTCATTACGAAAAATAGGGTGTTTTGTAATAGATTCTAATACAAATTTTATTTTAGTTAAACTACCCTCTGGAACAGATTCAAACAAAATAACAAATTTTTTATCAAATGATAATATAATTATAAGAAATATAAAAGAAGCATATCCAGAACTAGGTGGAGATTGGATAAGAATAAGTATAAATTCCAAAAAAAATAATGATATATTAGTAAAAAAAATAAATACATTTTTTCAAAAAAATGGTATTAGTATTAACGCTAAAAATAAATAATATGAAGGAGAGACATTATCTATGAAAAAAATAATAAATGTATTAAAAAATAATGATTTTATATTACCAAATTATAATAATCCTAATATAGTTGATTTAATGAGAGCAGTTTATTTTAAGTATAATGTTAAAGTAGAAAAAAATAAAAACGTTGAAATGTTTTCTAATATAATACCCAATAATAAGCATATTTTATTTATATTATCAGATGGTACAGGAGCCAATTTAATCAATAAATTAAATGATAATTCTATTTTGAAAAATAATAAAAAAATTGATATGATTACTGTTTTTCCAAGTACAACTGCTTGTGTGCTTACATCATTAGTTACTGCTGAATTTCCAGAAATTCATGGAATATGGGGATGGTTTAATTATGATAGAAGTTTAGATTTAAACTATTATCCCTTATTGTATTGTGATAGAAAAAATAATGTGAATTTATTTGATTATGGTATTCAACCTAATCAGATATATCAACAAAAATCATTATTAAATAGATTACAAACGAAAGTTAATGTAATTTTTCCTTCATATATTAATGATAGTACTTATTCTGATTTTGTCATAAATAAAGAAAATAGATATTCATATAATAATTTTGACGATATTGTTAACTTCATGAAAAATAATTGTAATAATGAAAACAATAGTTATACCTATTTATATCTTCCGGATATTGATACATTAGAGCATGAAAATGGTATTGATAGTAAAATTGTATATGATAAATTACAAGAAATAGATGATCTTGTAAAAAAAATAAGTCAAAATAAAGATTTAACTATTATTTTTACAGCCGATCATGGACAAACAAATATCAGTAAAGATATAATTTTAGACTTTAAAAAATATGAAAATATGTTTTATGCATTTCCAAGTATTGATTTTGGAACAGTTTGTTACTATATAAAAAAAGGATATAAAAAAAAGTTTATAAATACTTTTAAAAATGATTATGGAAAGGATATGTATCTGTTTAAAACTAAGGATTTTATTAATAATAATTTTTTTGGCGTAGGAAAATTTAGTGATTATGCTCTAAATAATTTAGGTGAATACATAAGTTTCTGTAGAAATGGAGTATATCTAATTAATGATAAAAATATAGGAGAATATTTAGGAAAAATAAAAGGAAATCATTCGGGGTTAAGTAGTAATGAAATGATCATTCCACTTATTGTAATAGATACAAATAAAATTTAAAAAATATAAAATAAACAATTAAATATTTAATTAATAAAAAGGAGAGAAGTATGGAAAAAAGAGATATTTTTATAGGAGGAGCATGGCCTTATGCTAATTATTATATGCATGTTGGTCATTTAGCAGCATTGTTACCAGGAGATGTACTGGCAAAGTATTTTAGAGGAAAAGGAGATAATGTAATATATGTATCTGGTTCAGATTGTCATGGAACTCCAATAACCGAAAGAGCAAAGAAGGAAAAAATTTCACCTGAAGAAATAGCTACACATTATCATAAAGCTTTTTTAAAAACTTTTACAAATCTTGGTTTTGAATATGATGAGTATTCTAGTACAATGTCCCAATATCATAAAAATTATGTTAAAAAACAATTTGAAAATATTTTAAAAAATGGATATATTTATGAAAAAGAAGAATTTCAAGACTATTGCGAAAAATGTAATACATTTTTATCAGATAGAGAGATTGTAGGAAAATGTCCACATTGTGGTGGAAAAAGTACAGGAGATCAATGTGAGGTATGTGGTGATTCATTAGACAATAATGAGGTATTAGATAAAAAATGTAAAACATGTGGTACTCAAACTATTATGAAAAAAAATAAGCATCTATATTTCAAATTAACTGAATTTAAACAAGTTTTACAGGACCTTATAAATAAAAATAAAAATAATTGGCGAAAAAACGCCGTAGGCGAAGCACAAAAATATATTGATATGGGATTAGTCGATAGAGCTGCTACTCGTCAATTGAACTGGGGTATTAAAGTTCCTGTTGAAGGATATGATGATAAAAGAATTTATGTATGGATTGAAGCAGTTTTAGGATATTTGTCCATAGGAAAGGAAGTTGCCGAAAAAAGAGGAATTGATTTTGATAAATTTATGTCAAAAGACAACAAAAATTTAAAGACATACTATGTTCACGGTAAAGATAATATTCCTTTTCATACAACTATATATCCAGCACTAATTTCTGCAATGAAAAACAACTATAATTTACCTGATTATATTATCTCATCTGCATATGTTAACTTAAATAATGAAAAAATGAGTAAATCAAAAGGAAACTTAATAACCGCAAATGAATTATTAGAAATGTTTGAAAGTGATACTTTAAGATTTTATTTTTCGTTTAAGGGACCAGAAACAAATGATATGAATTGTTCCTTATCAGATATTATTCAATGTCATAATAAATTTTTAGTTGGCATTCTAGGTAATTTTGTAAATAGAAATTTATCTTTTATTGAAAAAAAATTTAACGGTCATATTAATTCAGGAAAAATCGACGAGAAAATAGAAGAATTAACAAAAAAGAGTTATAATTTAATTGGTAATTTTTTTGAAAGAGGTGAGTTGAGAAACGCAGTAACACAAATTTTTGAATATATCTCACTTGCAAATAAATATTACGATAATAGACAACCTTGGATACAAGTTAAAGAAAATATGAGTGATTTTAATGATACTACATATACTTGTGTATACATGATTGCTAATATATCAAATATGATTTCGCCTATATTACCTTCTGCATCAAAAAAAATAAAACAAATGTTAAATTTGCCTGAATATAAATGGGAAGAGATTAGAATTAGAGGTGATTTTCAAACAGAAAACATTAGAATATTGTATGATAGAATAGATGAAAAAAGATTATTAAATAATAACGAAAATATACAATTAGTAAAAAAAATTAAATAAGGTATTATATATTAAATTTTTCATACTTGAAAAATAAATGAACTAATGAGATTATAATACATAATAAATAAGATGATGTTTATAATTTTGTATGAAATATTATTATTTATGATAATTTAGAAAAAAATAATGGTCTTTAGTGCAATAGGTATTTCTGGTTTGCTATTAAAAAGTATTTGATAATTCAAATAGTAGTGGTGTTTTACAAAATAATAAATATATTTATTTAAAATTATGTAATTATTAGTGCATGAGAAAAATTTAAATATTAAAGGAACTTTAAAATGGATAGAAATGTTAGACCATATAAACAAAGAGGTGATACTTGTGCTATTACCTGTATGATGATGGTATTAGAATATTATAAAATTATTGAAAAAGCTAATTGGTATGATGAGAGAAGGTTATATAAAATATATGGATCAAAATACATGAGTGGTACTCCTTTTTCAGCATTAGCATTTCATATGGCAAAAAATGGATTAGATACTACCATATATCATGAAAATATAGATTTATTTAGTAATGAAAAGGGAATGCTTAACAATACAGATTTTGAATTAACGATGAAAGAATATAAAAAATATTTAGTTTTTGCTGAAAAAAGAGGGGCAAAAATTTTAAATGGAATTAATATAACTACAGATTTATTAAAAGAAAAATTAAAAGAAGGAAAGTTGGTAATGTTAGCAGGTGAAATATATGATTGTTATCATGCTATTTTGCTTACTGGTTATGATGAAAAAGTATTTAAAATATGTGATCCATTATATAAAACTAAACAAACGAGAACTTTTGATGAAATAGAAAAATTCATGAATACAAATATTGGCAAGTGGTTTATTGCTGTTGATGATAAAACTAAAAAGTTATATTAAAAAATATATTTTAGTTCTTATAAAAAGATAAATAGATGAATATTAATCAATCGTTAAATATACAATATAACTTGTAAAAATTATTTGCAATATACTAAAATAATGCTATACTTATATTAAATGAAAGAGGTGTACTATGGAAAAAATAATATTAACTGGAGATAGACCAACTGGAAAACTTCATTTAGGTCATTATGTTGGATCAATTAAAAAAAGATTAGAAATGCAAGCTAGTAATGATTATGATAAAATGTATGTTATGATAGCTGATAGTCAAGCTTTAACTGATAATTTTGATAATCCTAGTAAGATAAGAGAAAGTGTGAAAGAAATAATTTTAGATTATTTAGCATGTGGACTTGATCCTGAAAAAATAACTTTTTTTATTCAATCAATGATACCTGAATTAACCGAATATACTTTTTATTATTTAAATTTAGTAACTCTAGCTAGACTTGAAAGAAATCCAACTGTTAAAAATGAATTACAACAAAAAGAATTTAAAAATAATATTCCGGTTGGCTTTTTATGTTATCCTGTTAGTCAAGCTGCTGATATTACACTTTTTAAAGCAACTCATATACCAGTTGGGGTTGATCAATTACCAATGCTTGAACAAACTAATGAAATAGTTCGTAAATTTAATAGTTTATATGGAAATACTTTAGTAGAATGTGAAGCTATTTTACCAGATAATGAAATTTGTTTTCGTCTACCAGGAATTGATGGTAAAAATAAAATGAGTAAATCTTTAGGTAATTGTATTTATTTATCTGATGAAGAAGATATCTTAAAAGAAAAAGTTATGAAAATGTATACCGATCCTAATCATATAAAAGTATCAGATCCAGGTCAAATTGAAGGTAATGTTGTTTTTACCTATTTAGATGCTTTTGAAACCCCTGAGTTATTTACTAAATATTGTAAAGATTATGTTTCTTTAGCTGAATTAAAAAAAGCTTATCAAAAAGGTGGAGTAGGAGATATGTATATTAAAAAAATATTATTTAATATTTTAAATGATATTTTAACGCCAATTAGAGAGAGAAGAAAAGAATATGCTAAAGATATGGATAAAGTCTATGCTATTCTAAAACAAGGAACTAGTAATGCTAGAGAAGTAGCCAAAACTAATTTAAAAGAATTTAAAAAGGCCTTAAGAATAGATTACTTTGATTAATTAATTTGTATTTATGCTAATAAAAAAATATCTAGAAATTAGATATTTTTTTCATGAGTATGAATACTTCTTTTAATAGCTTCTTCCATAAAAGTATTTATTAAATTATGTTTATTTTCTTCCATTAATTCAATATAACTCAATAATCTTTTTAAAGTATCATAACTTAAATTAGAAATACAATGTTGAATATAACGAATATCATTCAAATTAAGAAGAGCATGATAAATTTTATCTTCACTTTCTCCTTCTAAAGTTTCAATAAATTGATTAGCATTATTTAAATAATTTAATTGAGATTCTAGAATTATCTTTCTTAAAGCTTCAATATCATCTTCTTCTATTGTTAATATTTCATCATCAGTTGCTGGTGTAATTTCCGAATCCAATGATGAATTAATTTCAGGATGATAGTAATTAGTTAAATTATTAAATTGATTTATAGTTACATTAAGAGGTTTACTATCAACAAAAAGTATATTTAAATTACTTATATTAGTTGAAGTATAAAAATTATCTGGTTTAACTCTAGCTAAATAATTTTCATCAATGATATTTTCCTTAACTAAACTAGTTATAAATTTAATAAATTCAGGACTATATTGTAAAGTAGAAAAATATTTTTTTATAAATTCATTTAAACTATCATATTTATAATTATTTAAATCACTGATAATAGAATCAATTTCTGGATACATAGTTTCTAAAGGTATTAAATAGTTAATTATTTTAGTTATTACTTTATTAATCATTCTAACACCTCAATATCATCTTGTTTATTTATTAATATTTCTAATAATAAACTTAGATCTTTAATATTTAAATTATCTAAGTCTATATTTTCTAACAAAGTATCGATTGTCATATACACCTCTATTCTAGTTAAGTATAGCAAAAAAAATATATTTTGTAAATTCATTTAATATAATTTACTATGAAAAGAAAATGGTTAAAACTATTAATTACTTTTATTTTACTGATAATATTTACATTTATTATTTTAGTTTTTTTAAGTAATAAAGTAATGCCTTTTTATATGAATTATTCAGAAGCAGAGATGAAAAGAGTAGTTACCACAGTTATTAATAAATCAGTTACAGAAGAAGTTACTAATCAATTAGAAGTAGATTCTTTATTTGTTTTAAAAAAAGAAAATGATAATACTATTATAGTTGATTTTGATCCAGTTATTGTTAATAGAGTTATGTCTAAGATAAGTGATGTTGTTTATAATAATTTAAAATTAATTAGTAAGAAAGATAAATTAACTTTAGAAAAATATAATCTTGATGAAAGTTATTTTTATATACCAAGTGGGATAATTTTTAATACAACAATGTTAAATAATATTGGACCTAGAATACCTATTAATTTAGAAATAATTAGTTCAGTTAATCCTAATTTAAAAACAGAAGTAACAGAATATGGTATCAATAATTCTTTAATAGAAGTTTATATTAATGTTATTGTTGATGTAAAAATGATTTTACCAATGTATTCTAATACCATGCAAATTGTTGTGGTTGTTCCTTTGGCTGTTAAATTAATTCAAGGAGAAGTACCTAAATATTATCAAAGAGGATATGCTTCAAGTACTTTATTTTTTGATGAAAAAAGCACTTAAATTAAGTCAAGTGCTTCATTATTAATTGTTTCGTTTGTATCTATAACTGTGTTTGTATTTGATTTAGTAATGGGTTCTAATTTAATATTATTATTTATTTCTTCAGCATATTTGGCATCTAGTTCATTATCGATAGCAACATTTTTATATATTTCTTCAAAAGTAGTAATTCCTTCTAATACTTTTTCTAAACCATCTTGTAACATAGTTGTAACATCTTTTGTATAAACTAATTCACGTAGTTTTTCACGAGGTAAATCTTTATCATTAATAGCATTACGAATTTCATCATTTAAAAGTAGAACTTCATGAATAGCAATACGACCATAATAACCATTTCGGCAATTATCACAATGTCCATTAACATCATTTATTTCAGCTACATCTTTCCCAAGAATTTCTTTGAAAACAGCTTTTTCATAAGCCGTTGTTGGGCGAAGTTTTCTACAATGTGGACAAAGGCGACGAGCTAGTTTTTGAGAAATAATACCTGTTAAGGCACTAGATAGTAAATATCTTTCAACATCCATATCAAGTAAACGTTCAATAGTTGATAAAGAGTTATTGGTATGGATTGTTGAAAAAACTAAGTGTCCAGTAATAGAAGCACGAACAGCAATTTGGGCAGTTTCGGAGTCACGAATTTCTCCAATTAGAATAATATTTGGGTCTTGTCTTAAAATACTTCTTAAAACTCGACCAAAAGTAAGACCAATTTCTGAGTTTACTTGGACTTGATTGATACCTTCAATATTCATTTCTATGGGGTCTTCAACGGTAATAATATTGGTTTCTTCATTATTTAAATGTTGAAGCATGGTATAAACCGTTGTTGATTTACCAGTACCAGTAGCACCAGTTACTAAAATAATCCCATTTGGTACTTCAATCATTTTCTTTAATTTTGCTAAGTTTTTTTCTGTTAAACCAAGTGATTCTAAACCTTCAGCACTTTTGGAATAATCTAAAATACGGATAACGATTTTTTCCCCTAAATTGGTATTTAAAGCTGAAACACGCATATCTAAATCAATTCCATTAATAACATCTTTAATAGCACCATCTTGAGGTAGACGTGATTCGGTTATATTCATTCCAGATATTAATTTAATTCGGGTAGTTAAATTTTTTTGATAAGCAATGGGTACAATAGTATGATCTTGTAAAACACCATCAATTCTTAAACGGACTTTTAAACCTGTTTCACATGGATCAAAGTGAATATCACTTGCTCTTTTACTAGCAGCATAAATTATTATATTATTAACAATATTAGCAATTTCATCATTCTTATAATCGTATTCTACCATATGACACCTCTTTATTCTATAATTATTATAAACTATTTTTTTAATTTTAGGAATACTTATTTGCAATTTATTGTAAAATATCTAGATTTTTAAAACTAGTTTTTATATAATTATTTTAGGAGGATTAAAAATGGATAAAGAATTAAAAAAAGCTTTGTTAAAAGAAAAGAGAAGACAAAGTCAAAATATAGAGTTAATTGCATCAGAAAATTATACTTCAAAAGCAGTTAGAGAGCTTCAAGGAAGTATTTTAACGAATAAATATGCTGAAGGATACAGTGGTAAAAGATATTATGGTGGTTGTGAATATATTGATATTTTTGAAACTAAAGCTATTGAATATGTTAAAAAGTTATTCAACGTTAAATATGCTAATGTACAACCTCATTCCGGAAGTAGTGCTAATATGGCCGTTTATAGAGCTTTATTAAATCATGGCGATACGGTAATGGGTATGAATTTAGCTGATGGTGGTCATTTAACTCATGGTCATAAACTTAATTTTAGTGGTATTGATTATAATATTGTAGATTATAAATTAAATCCTGAAACAGAAGTTTTAGATTATGAAGAAATAGAAAAAATAGCTAAAGATTGTAAACCAAAAATGATTATTGCTGGGGCAAGTGCTTATCCAAGAAAAATTGATTTTCAAAAATTTCGTGAAATCGCTGATAGTGTAGGGGCTTATTTAATGGTAGATATGGCTCATATTGCTGGTTTAGTAGCAGCAGGACTTCATCAAAATCCATGTCAATATGCTGATGTAGTTACTAGTACAACCCATAAAACTTTAAGAGGACCAAGAGGAGGAATAATTTTAACTAATGATGAAGAAATAGCTGAAAAAATTGATAAAGTAATTTTCCCTGGTATTCAAGGTGGTCCATTAATGCATGTAATTGCCGGAAAAGCCGAATGTTTTTATGAAGCTTTACAACCTGAATTTAAAACTTATCAAAAACAAGTATTAAAAAATATTCAAGCTATGGCTAAGGTATTTTTAAAAAACAAGGTTAAATTAATATCCGGGGGAACTGATAATCATTTAATTTTAGTTGATGTATATCACTCATTTAATATAACTGGTAAAGAAGCTGAAACTATTTTAGATAAAATCCATATAACCGTTAATAAAAATACTATTCCCAAAGAAACTTTATCACCATTTAAAACAAGTGGTATTAGAATTGGATCACCAGCTATGACTACTCGTGGTTTAAAAGAAAAAGACTTTGAAGAAATCGCAGAAATCATTTGTCATGTTTTAAAAAATAAAGATGATAAAAAAATATTAAATGAAGAAAAGAAACATGTATTAGAAATTACTAAAAAGTTCCCATTAATATAAAAAAATAAGTTCAAACGACTTATTTTTTTACTATTCAACATCTTTTTTCCATAAACCATGTTTATTACAATAAGCATATATAGTTGATTTAGGAATATAAGGAAATCTTGTTGTTGTTGCTTGTTCAGGATATAATTTAACTTTAGTTATTCTATTCTCACTTACTAAAGCAATCCACATAATATAATGATCTTTTTCCATTGGATGTTCAACTTCACCAACTTTAACAACTATTTCATCTTCAACTTTTTCATAACTAGGAACATGCTTTTCAAAAGAAGCATCAACTGAATTGGCTATTAACTTTTCCATTGGTTTAGAACAACAAGTAATATTATTAATATCTCCATCAATTACTTCAATTATATTACCACAATTTAAACATTTATAAAAACTTATATTTTTCATACATACCTCCAAATCTAATATAAATTATAAATTTTATGTCTTTATTATACTATGATATTGATCTTATGAAAAGAAAAATTATTTTATATTCAGAAAATAATTTAACCCAAGAATAGTATAAAGTGTTATAAAACTAAAAAATATGACTAAGTAAAATTTTTTTATTTAATTTTTGCTTAGTCTTTTTAATATTTTCAATCAGGATTATTTATTATCTACTCTATTTAAAAAAATATATACTTTTCAATAGAATATTAATGTTATATTTTCTAAAAATCAAATGCTATAAAATTATAACTTATTATAACATGTCTACATTTTTAAAATAAATATTTTTTTAATTTTCATCTATTTTATATACTAATCTATGTTGATAACAGAATATTTTATATTTAAATTTCTTAATTTTTTTTAAGTATTATATTTATTTTTTAAATTTATTATTGTAATTATTAAAATTAGTTGATTACTTAAAATAATATTTTACGTAAAATAAGAATATTATATATATTTTTTTATTAACACAATTGAAAAAAATAATTTTTTGTTTTAAAATTTTGTTGTAAAGGAGAAGTTTATATGTATGATAACTATAATGATGATAAAAGCAGTATTAATAAAATAAAAAAAATTGGTTTGATTGCTATTATCATTTGTTTGATTTTGATAATTATTATTTTAGCTATTAAAGGATATTCTAATAATAAAAAAGATAATAGTGACACTAATGCTACAGTTGTAATTAATCAAAAAAAATTAAATTTAGAGGTAGGAAAGAAGACAAATTTAAATGCTTATGTTTTAAATACAAATGAGGAAAATCCAGTTATTATTTGGAAATCTGATAATCCAGAAATAGTTGATGTTACTGATGATGGAATAATAATAGCTAATAAAGAAGGTACTACAATTATTAGAGCTAGTTATGGTGGTATTCAAGCTCAGTGTTCAGTTACCGTAACATCAAAAACATCTGAAATCGAAGATCAAATTCAAAGTCTTAAAATTATATCAGGTAATATTGTTTTAAATAAAGGACAAGGTATTTTATTACAGATAGAAACTCTACCAGGAAAAGTAGAAACAGAAGATTTAATTTTTGCCTCTAGTGATAATTCAATTGCCACTGTTAGTGAAAAAGGTTATGTAAATGGTATCAATGTAGGTACAACTACCATTACGGTCAAAACGGCTTCAGGGTTAAGCGATAGTATTACGGTTACCGTGGTTGAAACTGTTAAAAATATTGATCCAACCAGTGTTAAAATATATGGTTTATCTAAAGAATTAATCGTTGGAGGAACAGCAAATGTTCTATATGATATTTTACCAACTAATGCTACTAATAAAAGTGTTATTTGGTCAAGTAGTGATCCAAGCATTGCATCTATAAGTTCTAGTGGAGTAATAACTGGACATAAGGCGGGTAGTTGTGTAATTACTATTACTACTTATAATAATATTAAAGATAATTATACTATAATAGTTAAAGATATTAGTGGTGATTCAAATAAAGATAACAATAAAACTCCAACTTTAACAATATATACTAGTCCTTGGGCAAATCAAAGTTCTACTTCTAAAGTATTTGTTGTAGCTACTTCTAATGTTGGATTAGCAAAGTTTAAATATTGTAGATTTAAATCTAGTAGTAATCAAAATGAATGTATACCTGATATCGAAATAGCAATTAATAATCTAACTACTTATAGTAATGTTTTATCTTTTACTGATGTTACACCTAATGATATAATTTGCGGTATAGTTTATGATAAAAATAATAATTATTCTAATAAAATATGTATTCCTATAATGAGTAGGGCTGCTTTATGGTAATTAATAAAATATGTTTAAAATAAAAGTATAAAAGTGCCTTAAAAAGCTTTTATACTCTTTTATTTTTTTTTATCATATACCTAATTTAGAATTTTTTTCTTTAAAAAATCAAAATAACACATAATGAAAAATATAAGCAACTAGAATTAAAGCTTTAAGAATACTTATTGGGGTAATGGTAAATAGTGTAAAGCATCAAATAAAAAGTGTAAAATTTTAAAAAAAGCCAGTTTTACTGGATTTTAGGTGTTATGTAAAAAGGATGGTTTTATTAAAAAAGAGCATTTCGCTAAAATTATTTACTAAAAAAATAAAAAAAACCGAAACTCAAAAAATACTATATTGTATTTTTTCTTTTTTTAAGATATAATTTATTATAGTAGAGGAGAATCATTATGAATGAACCTAGTTTAATAAAGAAAAATTTAACTGAACGAGCAATGGATAAACAAAAGAAAATATTAATAATAGCTGTTTTATGTGTTATAACTTTATTTATTGGAACAAGTTATGCTCTTTTAACAAATTTTGATAAAACAGATAATGTTATTACTATTAAAAGTGGTAATTTAACTATGACAGTTTCTAATGATTTAATTACTTTAAATAATAAATTGCCAGAAAGTGATGCGGAAGGACTTGCTAATTCAACTCCTGTTGTCATAACTTTAACTAATACAGGAAAAATTGATATCATGAAATATGATGTTAAATTAGTTAAAGAAGATTCAACAACCAATGTATCAACTTTAGAAGACCAATATATCAAATATGCTATTTCAACAGATGGCGGAACTAATTATAATACAGCTAATGTTTTAACAAGTAACAACAATATTATCTTTACAGGATATAATTTAGCAGTTGATTCCTCTAAAACTATTTATTTAAAAACATGGATTGATGAAGCAGCTAAGAATAATGCCGTTGGTAAAACTTATTATGGATCTATTAAAGTAGATTTATATCAAAATGCTGATCTTCCTTTTAGTGAGATTATAAAAACAAAATTAACTAAAACAAATTCTATTAATAAAGATAATATAACTTATATATCGGGTACAGCCGATGATATTAATTTTAATTATGTCTGGTATTCCGGTAAACTATGGCGAATAACAGCTATTTACCCCGATGGAACGATGAAAATGATAACTGATGATGCCATAACGACTATATCATATAATAGTGATGATAATGTTAACTTCTATACAGATAATGAAAATAAATCCTATATGTATCAATGGTTAAATGAAGACTTTTTAGATACCTTATATAACTATGAAAATATAATAGTAACAGATAGTAAATGGAATAGTTTAACAACCAGTAGTATTTCAACCAAAATAACAGAAGGAGCCAGTGGAGTAACAACAATAACTTCACCAGTCGGATTATTAAATAGTTATGAATACTATATGAGTTATAAAAATACAAGTTATTCAAATGGTTATTTAAATATAAGTTATTATTGGTGGCTTTTAAATCCATATAGCGCCTCGAACGTCTGGGACGTCAACGACCACGGTTACGGCACTATTCCGACTAATACGTGTGGCGGTCGTCCATCTATTAATCTAAAATCTGGAATCCAATTATCCGGAGGATCCGGAACTAAAAACGATCCTTATACGATATTAGGAGATAAAGAAGAAGTAACAACAGGAACAACCCTATTAAATACCAGAAGTAGTGGCGAGTATATAAAATTTAATAATGAATTATATCGAATTGTAAGTATCGAAAATAATATAACGAAAATAAATAAAAATGATTATGTAAGAGATACAAGTAATAATGTGTTAACGAAAAAGTTTTCAACAAGTGTAACTTATGGAGGAGGAACAACGGATGATTACTTGGATTATTATTTGAATAATACCTGGTATAACTCACTTGATACAAGTTATCAAAATATGATAGTCGAAAGTACGTATTATATAGGAACAAATACAGGTAGTACAGGTTATAAAGCATCAATCTGTGCTACAGCTAGTAATACCGTAACAACCAAAGATTGTGAAAAAACAACCAGTACCTGGGTGGGATTAGTCGGCTTACCAAGATATGGAGAAATGTTTGCCAGTCAACAAGGAAGTGGTTATTCATCATCAGATACAATGTGGTTAATGAATCCATATGACACCTCGGCCGTTTGGCTCGTCAACTACTTTGGTATCGGTATCAGCTATAATCTGCCTTACGCCACCGGCGGTCGTCCATCTATTAATCTAAAATCTAATATCAAAATAACAGGTGGAAAGGGAACAAAAGAAAATCCATTTGAAATAAGTTTATAAAATACAAGATTAATTCTTGTATTTTTTTTATCTTTAAGATATAATTTAACTATAGTAGAGAATAGTACTTATGAAATAATTAATACTATGAAAGGATTAATATGAATAAAAAAGGGCAGGCTTTAGTAGAATTTATTCTTATTTTACCAATATTAATATTTATATTATTAGCTATAGTTGATATTGGTAAATTAAATATTATGAAGTCTCACTTAGAAACTTTATTAAAAGATGTTGATAGTTCTACTAATACTATAAAAGATAAAGAATATGAAGTATTTTTAACTAAAAAGAATATAGATGATGGTATTCTAATTGAACTTAAATCATGTGTTGATACAATAACTCCTGGTTTAAATAAAATATTAGGAGATCCCGCTTGTGTTAAAACAAGTAAAATTATAGGAGAGTGATATTATGAAAAAAATGCGTAAAATTACAAAAGAAGAAAGAGAAATACTTTTAAATATGCAACTAAGAAGTAAATTAAATTTATTAGTTTTATTTTATATATTTGGTCTTATTTTACCACTTATTACTTGTATGGTAATTACCTTAGATTTTAGGTATTTCTATTTTATAATTATTTTATTATTCTTATTATATGTTATCATGGTTTTAATACCTAAATTTGAAAAAAATAATTATTTAGATCCTAATATAAAATGTTATGATAGTGTAGTTGTTTCTGTTAAAGAACATTATTTATATTATTATGTATGTGAAATAAATAATCGTGAAGATGTATTTATTGATTATCGCTATCCTATTAATACTAAAGTTAAAAAAGGTACCGAAGTAATCGTTATTATGGTTGAAGGTGAAAATAAATATAAAGATTATATTATTTTAGATAAAGAAACCAAAAAAGTTTTAAGTGATTATCGAACTCGTTTTGATATCATTGATTGTTGAGGTAAATATGACTAGTGTTGGAAAAGTAATAACTATAACGTCAAGAAAAGGTGGAGTAGGAAAAACAACAACGCTTTTAAATCTTGCTGGTTGTTATAGTAATTTAGATAAAAAAGTAATTATTTTAGACTTTGATTTATATACTAATAGTATTTCGGCTAGTTTAAACTTAGAACCCCAAAAAAATATTTTTAATTTAGTTGATGATATTAGTAATAATCGTTTTAAAGAGTTTACTAATTATACAACTACTTATAATGATAATATTTCAGTTCTAGCCAGTCCAAAAGATCCAAGACAAGCAAGTTTAATTAATTTAAAATATATTGAACAAATAATTAATTATGCGAAATATAATTTTGATGTTGTTTTAATTGATACTTCTCATGTTTTAATGGATTTAAATATTATTATTTATGATTATTCAGATACTATTTTAAATATTACTTCAAATGATCCAATTGATTTAATTAATACGAAATCGTTTATTAATATTTGTAAAGATGTTAATTTTAAAGATTTAAGAATTCTTTTAAACGAAGGAGTTAATTTAGAAGAAAAATATTTTTCTTTATATGATATACGTTCTTTTTTAGACTATAATATTTCTTATCGTTTAAATGAAAGTTACTTTGTTAAAACTATTGATAAATATGTTTTGGCTGGTAAAATCTTAACTTTAGTTAAAGTATATCAAGATAAAGAGTATAGTACTTTAGAAAAAATTGCTCTTGATTTATTAAAGGAAAGAGGAAGTTATGAAAAAAAATAAAAGTTTTTCTAGTGAGTTTTTTGTTGATGTAAAATCATCTTCTCCTGATATTAAAACTGATTATGAAATCTTTGAAAACAAAGATAAGTTAGATGAAATTAGAAGTATTATTATTCAAAATATTATTGATAATAATATTCCTAAGGGATATAACTTAAATGAATATATTAATTATGAAATAGATAGATATTTAGGAAGTGATATTTCTAATCTTAAAAGAAGTTATGTTTTTAACTTAATTGATAATGAAATAAATGGTTTTGGACCTATTAATGAGTTATTAAAGGATAAAAATGTAACCGAGATTATGGTTAATGCTCCTGATGAAATATATGTAGAAATTGATGGTAAAATTGTTCGTGATGAGAGTATTTCTTTTATTAATTCTGATCATATTCTAAGAACAATTCAAAAGATTGTTGGTCCACTTGGAAGAACGATTGATTCTTCAAGTCCTATGGTTGATGCGAGACTTAAAGATGGATCCCGTATTAATGCTATTATTCCTCCTTTATCTTTAAAAGGACCGGTTTTAACCATTCGTAAGTTTAAGGAAGATTTAAATAGTATTGAAGATTTACTAAGAAATGGAACCATGACTAATGATATGGCTTTGTTTTTGGAAGCTTGTGTTGAATCTAAATTAAATATTTTAGTATGTGGGGGAACAGGTTCAGGTAAAACAACTATTTTAAATATTTTATCTAGTTTTATTTCTAATGATGAAAGAATTATTACAATTGAAGATGCAGCTGAACTTCGTTTAAAACAATCTCATGTTATTTCTCTTGAAACAAGAGTTGATAATTATGATAGTAAAAGTGAAGTTACGATTAGAGATTTAGTTCGTAATTCTTTACGCATGCGTCCTGATCGAATAATTGTTGGCGAAGTTCGTGGAGCTGAAGCTTTTGATATGTTACAAGCTATGAATACTGGTCATGAAGGAAGTTTAACCACTCTTCATGCTAATGGTTGTTTAGATGCCTTGAATCGTTTAGAAACAATGGTTTTAATGAATGGAATTGAAATACCTGTTAAAGCTATTCGTGATTATATTCAAGATGCTATTAATATTATTGTTAATATTGCAAGATTAAGTGATGGTCGAAGAAAAATCACTGAAATTGCTGAAATAACCGGTATTAAAGATGGAGAAATAACTATTAATCCGATATTTAAATTTGAACAAACTGGTTTAACGGATAATCTAGAAGTAGATGGAGAATTTAAACTAGTAACGAAAGATATAAAATGCTTAAAAAGAATTAAAAACAAAGGTATAAAAACACTTGATAAAATATTAAAATAAAAAGGAGGTAGTAGTATGAATATTCGTTTAATAGGTTATTATGTATTAATATTAATATTACTATTTATGTTAGCTTTAATGTTCTATTACTATTTACTATTAAGAAGAAAAATATCAATTAATAAAAGATTATTAAAATATAGTATTTATCATGAAGATAATAGTCCTAAATTATTTGATAATATTGGTTCATTAATTACTAAATTTATTCAAAAAATATCTAAATTGTTATATAAAAGTAAATTTTTAACTAAATATTCTTTAAAATATCAAAAATATATTAATAAAGAAAATAAAGATTATATTGATAAAATGGATTATGTAAGTTTAAAATTAATTATTAGTATTATCTTTTTATTAATAATATTTGTCTTTGAAATTATTAAAAATCAAAATGTATCTTATTTACAAATGATTATGTCTTTTTTAATAGGTTTTTATACGGTTGATATCTTTTTAATTTCTAAAAATAAATTATTGAAACGAGAACGAGAAAATGATTTATTAAAAGCTATTACTATTATGAATAACTCTTTTAAAAGTGGAAGAAGTATTATGCAATCAATTGAATTAGTTTCCAAAGAACTTGATTCTCCTCTTGGTTTAGAATTTAAAAAAATGTATGTTGATTTAACTTATGGACTTAGTTTAGATGTTGTTTTTCAAAGATTTGAGGATAGAGTTAAATTAAATGATGTTAAGTATATAACAACTTCTTTAACTATTTTAAATAATACAGGTGGTAATATCGTTAAAGTATTTGAAAGTGTTGAAAAAACTTTCTTTAATAATAAGAAATTAAGTGATGAATTAAATAATTTAACAGCTTCTAGTAAATTTTTATATTATGTTTTATTGTTTATTCCTATTATTTTTATTATTTTAATTTATATTTTAGATAATACTTATTTTAATCCTTTATTTGAATCTACTCTAGGTATTTTAATTATGATTACTTGTTTAGTTTTATATATAACTTATATTATTGTAGTTAAAAAAGTAATGAAATTAGGTGATTATAGTGAATAATTCGGTTTTAAGTTTAATTTATCGTGATAAAACGATTAAAGGTTTAAATAAAAAGATTAAATTATTAGGAACTAATAGTAAATATAATGCTTATCGATTTATGAGTTTTAGAATTCTAACTAGTGTTATATTGTTTATTGTTATTTTAAATGTTAATAACTTTGGTTATATTTTATCTCCTATTATTACTTTTGTTTATTATTATTTATTACCTGATCTTTATTTTAATCCAATGATTAGAAAAAGAAGTCGTCAGTTAGATTATGATGCTATGTATTTTTTTGAAATATTAGCTTTATCAATTGAATCTGGTAATAACTTAATCAATGCTTTAGAAGTAACTAGTAATAGTATTAATACAGAGTTAGCTTTAGAATTTAGAGAAACAATCAAAGAAGTAAAAATGGGTAAAAATTTAGATGAAGCTTTAACTGATATGAAAGAACGTATACCAAGTGATAGTATTAATAATGTTATTTTAAATATTAAAGAATCTAATTTATTTGGTAATAATATCATTGATACTTTATATTATCAAATAGATTATATAAGAGAAAGAATTTTATTAGAAAATAGAGCTAGAATTGCTAAATTACCTTTAAAAATTAGTATTATTTCGGTTGTCTTCTTTTTACCTCTTTTGTTATTATTAATTCTTGGACCAGTTATCCTTAATTATTTTGGATAAATGGTTCTTTAAAAATAGAATAAAGGAGATATAGCAAAAATTATAAAAAAATATTTAAGAAAGTGGTAATATGAAATGAAAAGAATATTAACAATTTGTTTATTTTCGATTGGAGTTATTCTTGTGGTATTAGGTGTTACTTTCGATATTGTTAGAGTTATAGAAATCGGAAAATTGAAAAAAGAAGTTATGTATATTAATGATTTTCTTAAAAGAGAAAGTATTGGTAAAATAAATATTAAATCTTTAGATGAAAATATTACTGTATCTAATAAAAAATTAGAAATAGAGTTAGAAACAAATTTAAAAAAAATTATAACTATAGCTACATATATTGATAATATTAATAAACATGATAACCTTAATAATGCACTTAGTATTAATACTATAAAAAGTAATGAATTATCAACAATTTCTGATTACTTAGAATTAACAAAATCTAAATTAAATAAATCAAGTGAAGAAATACAAGATGTTGAAGATAGTAAAAATAATAATTCTAATAAGTTTTATAAGCAATTAATTGAAAGTATTAATATAGAAAATTATAAAAAGAAAATAACAATGAATTTACAATTAATTGATAATTTGGAAAAAATACTTGAGTTTTTAAAAAATAATCAAGACTATAAAATAGAAGATAATAATATGGTTTTTTTTAAAAGAAATAGTTATGAAGAACTAAGTAAAATAATTAATCAAATGGATATGATGTCTTTAAATATTTTTAATTATATTTTAACATCTGATAATGATGGACCTTATATTAATGCTTCTAATATAACATTATATGAAGGTATTGGTGTTAATTTAAATAGTAAAATTACTTGTGTTGATGAAATTGATGGAAATGTTCCCTGTGTTATAGAAGGTTCATTTGATAAAAATAAAATTGGTTCTTATCCTATTAAAATTTCGGCTACTGATAAATCAGGTATTACCAGCCAAAAAACAATATATGTTAATATTATTGAAAAAGCTAAATTAAAGTATTATACCGAAATAATAAGAAATTATAATACTGTAATAGTCTATGAATTAGATGAAAATAAAGAATATACTAAAATTGCTAAAGTATTTCCTTGTTCTACAGGAAGAAATGGAAAAACTCCAACAGGTATATTTTATACAAGAAAAGGATCGGCTTGGGGACCACTTTTAGGTGGTGTATGGGGACAATATTATACCGTTATTACAGGTAATATATTATTTCATTCAGTTCCATATTATACAAAGTCAAAAGATAATTTGGAGTGGGAAGAATATAATAAACTTGGAAGTGAAGCCAGTGCTGGTTGTGTAAGACTTTCTGTTGCTGATGCTAAATGGATATTTGATAATTGTCCAAGTGGTATGAAAGTAAAAATATATGATGGTGAACTACCAACAGGTGTTTCAAAACCTACAGCTATAAAAATTGATGGTAATAGTAGTTTTCGCGGTTGGGATCCAACTGATCCAGATCCTAATAACCCATACCACAAATTTACAAGTCCAACCGAACTGGAATAAAAATTACTATTTAATAAATTTTTCATATTATTATATTTTAAATTTATAGACTATTTACGAAAAATTTGATACAATAATGGAGTTTGAAGGGAGGATTTATGAGTGGACATTCTAAATGGGCAACCATTCATCGTAAAAAAGGTTTAATTGATGCTGAAAGGGGTAAAATATTTCAAAAGATAGCTAAAGAAATTCAAGTAGCAGCTAAAGGTACTAATGGAGATCCGGATATGAATCCCGGACTTCGTATGGTTATTGAAAAAGCTAGAAGTAACAATATGCCAAAAGATAATATTCAAAAAGCTATTGATAAAGCCATTGGTAATAATAGTGATGTTAATTTTGAAAGTATTCGTTATGAAGGATATGCACCTCATGGTATTGCTATTATGATTGATTGTTTAACCGATAATAAAAATAGAACAGCTATGTTAGTTCGTTCTACTCTAACCAAACGTGGTGGTAATTTAGGAACGGATGGATCAGTTAGTTATTTATTTAAACGTTTAGGAGTTATTGAAATTGAAGCTAACAATAATTTTGACACGATTATGGATATAGCTATTGGTGCAGATTGTTTAGATGTTGTTGATAATGGTGATTGTTATACTATTTTAACAGAACCTGATAAATTTTTAAGTGTTAAAGAAGCTTTTGAAAATAATGGTATTACTGAGTTCTTAAAAAGTGAAGTTACTTATGTAGCATCTAATAAAATAGCTTTAAATGATGAAGATACAGAAAAAGTTATGAATTTAATTGAAGCTTTAGAAGATATCGATGATGTATCAGATGTTTATCATAATTTAGATATCTAATGAATTATCAAATAGTTTTAGAAAATACTTTAAAAAATTTAAAAGAAAAGAAAACTTTATTACTCCATGCTTGTTGTGCTCCATGTTCTAGTTATGTAATAGAATATTTAAGTAATTATTTTGATATTACCATTCTATTTTATAATCCAAATATTAATAATGAGACAGAATATAATAAAAGACTTCAGGAATTAGAAAGATTTGTTAAAGAATTTAAAACTAATAATCCAGTTAAAGTAATTTCTCTTGGTTATAATCATGATGAATATTTACAAACAGTTTTGGGATTAGAAGAGGAAAAAGAGGGAGGAAGTCGTTGTTTAAAATGTTATCGACTTCGAATAGAGAAAACTTTTGAATATGCTAAACAATATAACTTTGATTATGTAACAACAACTTTAACTATAAGTCCTTTAAAAAATAGTCAAGTTATTAATAAAATAGGATCAGAGTTAGAAAATATTTATCACATTAATTATTTATATTCTGATTTTAAGAAAAAAGAAGGTTATAAAAGAAGTATTGTTTTATCACATGAATATAATTTATATCGTCAGGATTATTGTGGATGTGAGTTTTCTAAAAGAGATTAGCAAGTTTTATCTTGCTTTTTTATGTATATATGTTAAAATAAACGTGATTTGGAGGTTATATGACAAGAAATGATATTATAAAAGAAAATGAAAAACAAGAATTAAAAAGACCAATTACAGGTATTATTCAAGAAGATCGTATTTGGGAACAATGGTATGATCAAAAGAAAATGCAAGAAGCATTACCGAAGATGAATCAAGCAGATTATGTTTTTAAATGTAATCAAGATTATCCTAATCAAACTATTATCAATAATCGTGGTTTAAAAAAATTAACTAATCAAGAATTTACTAATTTACGTAATAAATTTATTAGTTCTTTAACGGCTTTAGGGATCAAAAGAGGTGATGTTATTGCAACTATTGCTTTATCAACTCCTGAATTATTAGCTTTAAAATATGCAGCTGCTTACTTAGGAGCTATTACAGCTAATTTAAATTTTAATGATGCTAGTAATCAAAAAATGTATGAACAATTAAAAATGATTAATCCAGCCATGATTTTCTTTTTAGATATTTTTGAAAATCAAGTTTATGAAGTTTTAAATAATCAAGAATTTAGAAGTTCTCTTAAAGTACGTTTACCTTTATCAGTTAGTACTCCAATTTTTAATACGGAAAGATTTAAAATTAATCTTTTAGAAACAAGTAATAAAATGCAAAAAAAGGTTGTTAAAGATGCTTTAACTTATAAACAATTTAGAGAATATTCTTTATATGGTCATCTTCCTGATAGTGTTTATTCTGAAAAGTTACCATCAAATATTGCTCTTACTAGTGGAACAACTGGTAAAAGTAAAGCCATTATATTATCCCATGATGCTAATAATGCTTTAGCTAAACAACATGAAATAGCTGATTTAGGACTTCAAAGAGGAGAAACTAATTTAGCTCTTGTTCCGCCATTTTTAGCCTTTTGGGATGCTGATATTATTCATATGGCTATGTGTCTTGGAATTGAAAACATCTTAGAGTTAAAATTAACTTATGATAATATTCCTGAATACTTGAAAAAACATTTACCAAACTATGGTATTTGGTCTCAATATCTATGGGATTCCATTTTACATTTACCAAAAGAAGATTTAAAGAAAATTAGTAGTCATTTAAAAAAAGTTGTCGTAGGAGGAGAAAGAGCTGATGTTAATCAAGCTAATCGTTTTCAAGAGATAACTGGTATTCGTCAAGAAGCAGGTTATGGAGCTAGTGAAATGGATTCATGTTTTAGTGTAGCTAACCCAAGATGTAATTTAATTGGATCCGCTGGTCTTCCTTTACCATTTAATAATGTTATGGTCAAAGATGAAAACGGCAATGATTTAACTTATAATCAACCAGGACACTTATATATAACTGGTCCAGCTATGATGAATGGATATTTAAATAATAAAGAACTTACCAATCAAGTTTTAATTCGTGATTCTAAAGGAACTCTTTGGTATGATACCAAAGATTATGGTTATGTTGATAAAACCGGAACTTTATTTGTTTTAGATCGCTATCAAGAACCTGTTAATATTAATAGTTTAAGTATTCAATTAATCGATATAGCTGAAAAAGTAAAACAATGTGAAGTTGTTAAATTATGTAAAGTAAATTATACTAATGGTAAAATGATTTTCCAAGTATCATTTGATGAATTTTCCAAAAAAACAAAAGAAGAATGTGAACAAGAATTAATTGATTACATTAATAATAATTTTAAAGACTTTGAAAAACCAGATATCTTATCAATTCAAGATAGTTTACCAAGAACACCTGTTGGAAAAGTCGATTATCAAAAATTAAATGAAAATGCTAAGTTATTCTCTAAAGAAGCAATAGATGGAGAAAAAATTAAAGTTTTAAGAAAATAAGTATTTTACTTATTTTTTTATTTTCTCTTTTTTCTTAAAATTAATTATGCTATACTTAATATAGAGGTGGAATATGCTTAATAATATTTTATTTTCAGTTATTAGTTTACTTTATAGTATCATGATAATGATTATTTATTTTTCCAAAAATAGACTTCCTAACGAAGAAAATAAAGTATATAAATATTTAATTATTTGTAATTTCTTTGGCTTAATCATCGAAGTCTTTTTAGCAACTTTTGCTATTCATTTTTTAGTAGATATTAATTTAAATCTAGCTGTTTTTATTTTAAAATTTATTCTTTATTACTTTATTATTTGGATATCTTTATTTACTTATTATATTTATTTAATATGCACGAAAGATAGAGTTTCGAAAGAAGATATTTTAAATAAAAAATTAAATAAAATGAAAAAATGTTTAAAAATACTTGTCTTAATATCTTTTATTGTTATAACTATTTTACCTATGAAAATACATGGTTTTAATTATACTTATGGTGCTAGTGTCAATTTTGTTTATATAGTAAGTGGTATTTTAATTGCTAGTTGGTTTTATTTATTAATTAGAAATATTCATTATATTAAATCAAAGAAATATACTCCGGTTTTTACTTTTATTGCTTTAGGTTTTATTGTTATGATTATTCAATCTATTTATCCTGAATTAACTTTAATGATTCCTATGCAAACATTTATTACTTTTTTAATGTATTTTACAATTGAAAACCCCGATATTAAAATGTTAAATGAACTATATAAAAGTAAAGAGTTAGCTGAACAAAACTATGTTGATAAATATAACTTTTTGTTTGAAACAGCAGCTGAAGTTAGAAGTCCTTTAAAAGAAATAAAAGATATTTGTAATAATGTGGATATAGATAATAAAGAAAGTGTAAAAGGATCTTTAGAATTAGTAAAAAGTATTACTAAACATTTAGATTTTACTATTAATAATGTCTTAGATATATCTGTAATTGATGTTAATAAATTAAAAATAATTGATACAAAGTATTCTTTAGAAAATATTTTAGAAGATATTTTAAAAAGAATTATGAAAGAAAAGAATCCTCAGGTTAAATTTGAACAAAAGATACCTAAGAATATTCCAATATTATATGGTGATTATATTAAATTAAAACAAATATTATATTCAATTTTAGTAAATAGTTTAGAAAGATTAAAAGAAGGTTATTTATTATTTAAAGTAGATATCTTAGAAAAATATGATTTTTGTCGAATAATATTCACGATAAGTGATAATGGAAATAGGGTATCAATTGAAACTATAAATGAAATTTTAAGTGCAACAGGAGAATTTAGTAAAGAAGAATTAGAAGAATTAGAACAAAAAGAAATAAATATGAAATTATGTCAAAAAGTTGTAAAAATCATGGGTGGAAGTATGCTTATTCAATCTAATTCCCAAGGAACAGAAACTAAATTAGTAATTGATCAAAGAATATATCAAGATAATAAAGAAGATATCTTAGAAAAATATATTCATGAAATTTATAAATCGAAAAAAATATTAATAATTTCTCAAGACAAAGAATTAATTAGTAGTTTAAAAAGATTATGTCAAAGTAATAATATAAGTTATACAAATATATATTATGGATATGATGCAATTGATTTATTAAAATCAGGTAAATGTTATGATTTAATTTTAGTATCTAGGGAAATGAAAGAAATGAATGGTTATGAAACTTTTCAAAATATAAAAAGTTTAAATATTAAAACACCTATTATTATCATTTTAAATGATAATCAAGACAAAATAGGTAAACACTATATAAAAGATGGTTTTACTGATTATCTTTTAGTTAACAATTTAAATGAAGACTTTAAAAGAATAATTAATAAATATTAATTCTTTGTAAATATATAAAACTATGAAAGTTTTATATTTTTTTTAAAAATTAAAATAAAAATATTAAAAATTTCTAATTATATGCTATAATTTAATTAAATAGTAGGAGTGATAAAATGAAGAAAGGTTTTACATTAGTAGAATTATTAGCTGTTATTGTGTTAATGTCTTTAGTTATGATGTTAATATTTCCAAGTGTTAGAAAGATTTATAGTTCAAATACGAATAAACAATATGAAACTTATAAAGATATGATGATTAAATATGTTAAAACTATTCCTGATTATAAAAGTAAAACTTATATTTGCTTAAGTGATTTAGGTATGCCTAAGATTAATGAAAAGCTTACTTGTAATGGTTATGTTAATATTAGTGAAATGAAAGCTTATTTAACTTGTAGCAATGGCTCTAATAATGTTTTTCAGGATAGTGGTATAAGTGTACCAGGAGGTTGTAGTAATGTTTAAAAATAAAAAAGGTTTTACATTAGTAGAATTATTATCAACGATAGCTATTTTAGCAATAGTTTTAGGTATTGTTAGTGCTGCCTATGTTGGAATTACAAAACATTTAAAAGCATCATTTTATAAAACTTTAGAAGAATCAATTTTAGTATCAGGTGGAGAATATTATGCTTATACTAGTGATAGACCTGTAATGTTTGGTGATGAAAAAAGCGTAAGTTTAAAAGATTTAGTTGAAAATAAATATTCAACAGATATAGTTGATCGGAAAGGGAATCAATGTAACTTGGATACTAGTTATGTTGGAGCTTATAAGGATAGTTACGATAAAACTAATTACTATGTTTGCTTAACCTGTGATGGAGACAGTTATACATCGGATAAACCAGAGTGTTCTGGAAATATTGGTTATTCTTTACAAGTAACAGCAACAGTTAATGATACTAATAAAGTATATCAAGTTAATAACTGGGTTAATAGTTACGTTAAATTAACTTTTAAAACTTTAAATAACGTTGAAAAAGTTTATGTCAAAGATAATATTTTAGGAACAAGTTTTAATTGTACTATGACAGGAACTAGTATTAAAACTTGTAGTATTAATGTTGATAAAAGTGGTAACTATGAATATTATGGAATTTCAAGTAGTAACAAAGAAACTAAACATGGTCATATAAATATTAAAGTTGATACGACGAATCCTCGTTTTGATGTTTATGAAGATACAACTCTAATTACTAGTGATAGTATTACTAAGAATATTACTAGTAATAGTATAAATATAAATGCTACAGTTAAAGATATCGTTGATTTGGATAGTAAAGTTCAAAGTATTAGATATTCTTTTGAAAAACAAGGAAGTAGTAAAAATTATGTCACGATTGATAATAACTTAACAGAATTTAATATAACGAAAAATTTAGAACTAGGAAAATATAAATTAGAAATAGAAATAAAAGATTATGCAGGAAATGTTAATACAAGAACAATTACTTATCAAATTAACAAAAGTGTGGCTAAACCAGATAGTAGTTATTGTAATGATTTAACTTATAACGGATATGAACAAACTTTAACTAAAACGCCAGGGGAAGGTTATACATTTACTAATAATAAAAAGATTGATGCTGGTAGTTATGAAATAATAATTGTTTTAAAGGATAATTATGCTTTTAGTGATGGATCAACACCAACATTGACTTGTACGCTTAATAAAAAAGAAATATCAGTAAATTGGGGTAGTACGACAACCTTTACTTACAATGGTTCAGCTCAAGGACCAACAGTAACTGCAACCAGTGGTGTAAGTGGTGAAACATTAAATATCATAAGAACAACAGAAACTAATGCCGGAAGTTACACATCAACGGCTAGTATTTCCAGTGTAAGTGGAGGAAGAGCCAATAAAAACAATTATATTTTAACAGGAAACACAAAAGATTTTACCATTAATAAAGCAAATCCAACTATAACTTTAAGTGCAACTAGTGGAAGTGTTAATGCTGGTTCAACAATAACTTTCACCGAAAAAGCAAGTATTGATGGAAGTTTTAGTAATGTATCCGGAACAACAAGTGTTGCAACTATTAGTCCTACTAGTTATTCAAGTGTAGCAGCCAATACGGCTAAAACGGTAACCATAACAGGAGTATCCAATGGCAGTAGTACTATAACGGTAACATTTACTCCAACGGATACAAAAAACTATAATCAAGAAACGGCAACATATACTGTAACAGGTTATAAAGTAGCTTCCGTTGGAACATGTCCAAATAAAACATATAATGGAAGCAGTCAAACCTTAGCTAGTGGAGGAACCGGGGTAGAATATAGTAATAACAATAGAACTAATTATGGATCGCAGACTGTAACTGTATCTTTAAAATCGGGCTATCGTTGGAGTAATGGAACGACAGCCAATAAAACTTTAAACTGTAGCATTAGTAAAAAATCAGTTACCATTAAGGCCGATAATCAAACCATTACTTATGGAAGTAGCATTAGAATGTCAACAAGTTATATAACAACAACTGGATTAGTAAGTGGTCATAGTGTAACAAGTATTAATTTGAGTCAATCAACCACAAATGTAACAACAAGTGGAACAATTACTCCAAGTGGAGCAGTTATTAAATCAGGAAGCACTGTTGTAACGAGTAATTATTCTATTAGTTATAAAAGTGGAACTTTAGTAATTAATCGTTCACCAACAGCAACAATAGGAAGTTGCCAGAATGTAACCTATAATGGATTAGAACAAGCAATAGCTAGTGGTGGGTCAAATGTAACTTATAGTAATAATTTAAAAACGGATGCTGGTACATATACTGTAACAGTTAATGCTAATTCTAATTATACCTTTAGTAATGGGTCAACATCGACAACTTTAGATTGTGCAATCTCTAAAAAAACAGTAGCAGTAAATTGGGGTAGTACGACAACCTTTACTTACAATGGGGGAGCTCAAGGACCAACAGCAACTGCAACCAGTGGTGTAAGTGGGGAAACATTAAATGTCATAAGAACAACAGAAACTAATGCCGGAAGTTATACATCAACAGCTAGTATTTCCAGTGTAAGTGGAGGAAGAGCCAACAAGAATAATTATACCTTAACAGGAAATACAAAAGATTTTACAATCAGTAAAAAGAGTGTTACTATTACAGCTAAATCACAAACTATTAGTTATGGAGATAATATTGGAACGGGAACGAGTTATATAACAACAACTGGATTAGTAAGTGGTCATAGTGTAACAAGCATTAATTTGAATCAATCAACCACGAATGTAACAACAAGTGGAACCATTACGCCAAGTGGAGCAGTCATTAAATCAGGATCTACTGAAGTAACAAGTAATTATTCTATTAGTTATCAAAATGGAACATTAATTATTACCAAACCTGAACCGCCAACTGTTAGTATTTCAATCAGCGGTGAAAGTTATTCATCAGGTTATAAGTCCGGAGCAGTTGCAACAGCAACATGTACATCAGCTGATGGAATTAGTTCATTTGATGTTACTAATAATAAGAGTAAAACATTTTCAACAACAGGTGATAGTTATACAAAAACGGCAACTGCAACCTATGATGGATCAACAAGTGGATGGCAAATAACAATAACATGTACAGGAGTAAATGGTGAATCTGCAAGTACTACGGCAACTTATAAAATTTATGAATATTCTAGAGATTCAGCTTGTAGTTGTGAAACTTATAATTGTAGTTGTACCTGTAAATATGAAGTCGGATCTGGCCTTTGTACCGGTAAAAGTTCCAAGAGCACAACTGGTTCTTCTTGCTCTTCAGCATGTAGCACTAAATGTAAAAATTCACTTGGTTCATCATATTGTGGATATAAATATTCAACAGGTTCTTGTTCTCAAAGAAAAAAATGTTGGCATACTTAGGAGAAAAAATCATAAAACTAAAAATAATAATACTCAAGATAACTTTACAGTAGGAATAAATAATTTTCAAATTAATCTTAATAAACCTAATATCGTAAAAATAAATTTTAATATTTTAAAGAGCAAGAATTAAAATTAAACTTTTATGAAAACAATAATATAGTATATGTATATGAGTATACAATTAAAGAAAAGGATCCTTATGAAGAAATAATAGTAGAGTCAAATATTAATTTTAAATATCCTGCCTAACTAAATATGAATTTATAATTAATAATAAATTTGAAATGACTCCGTATTTTATTAGCAATCATTTATTGATTGCTTTCTTTTTCTTTTTATATTATAATACTTGTATCAGGAGGCATTATGCAAATAGATTTAAATAAGTTGATTTATCAAGATAAAATATTAATAGATGAAACTATTGATTATGCAAAAGAATATCTTGAAAATACAGATATTATATCGCTTAATAATGTTAAAGTTCAAGGAAGTATTTATGTTGATTATGAAAAAAATAATGTCATTGAGTTAAATGTATTAGGAACAATGATTTTAACAGATGCTATTACAACAGACCCTGTTCCTTATGATTTTACGATTGAAATTGCAGAAAATTTAGAAAATTCATTAAAAACACTTGATTTAATTGAATTTTTATGGCATTATATTGTATTGGAAATTCCTATTAGGTATTCAACTAGTGATGCACAAGAATTGAAAGATAAATATGCTAATGTTTATCTGGAAGAGGAAGTTCGGGAAGTAAATAATCCATTTAAAGATTTCTTTAAAGAATAAGAAAGGAGTGTTAACATGGCTGTACCATTTAGAAAAGTTTCAAAAACTAGAAAAAGAATGAGAAGAGCACACAATGCTTTAGAAGCAAAAACAGTTACTTCTTGTCCAAATTGTGGTGAAATGATTAAACCACATCGTGTTTGTAAAAACTGTGGATATTATAAGAAAGAAGAAATTATCAAGAAAGATGCTGAATAGTATCTTTTTTAATTAACTATGAAAAAATGTTTATACGTAGGATCCTTTAATCCTCCAACCAATGCTCATATAGAAATTGCTAATTACTTATTAAAACAAAAGATAATTGATTATTTATACTTCTTACCAGTTAATAGTTCTAAAACTAATCTTATTAGTTTAGATAAGCGAATTAACATGTTAAATTTAGTTAAAAATAAACAAGAAGAAGTTTTAAATATTTTAACTTATCAAGAAAAAGGTTTCTTTAACTATGATGTTTTAACCAAGATAAATTTAAATATTACTTATTTAGTTATGGGAAGTGATTTATTTTTTAAATTTAATACTTTTTCTAATTATTTAGATATTTTAAATAACTATATATTAATTATTATTAAAAGAGATAACTTTGATATAAATAGTTATTTACAAAATAATTATAGTAATTACTTAGATAAATTTATTATTATAGAAAAACAATTTAAAGGATCTTCAACTGATTCAAGAAAATCTTTAAATAATATTCCTAAAGAAGTATTAGTTTATATAAAAAACAATAATTTATATAACTAATACTTTTTGTTATAAATAATTAAATATTTCATATAATTAATTGAAATGGAGGATATATGAAAAAAATAGTACCTTTTACAAAAGACTTGATGTTTAAAACAAGAATAGGAGAAATTACTTCAATTGCTTTAGATAATACTTTAAAACTTGAAAATAATAATGTCTATGGAGAATTTATTATAAGTGGTACTTATAAAATGTTAGGAGGAGAAACCGAAGAAGAATTTAAATATAGTGTTCCAGTTGATATTACAATTGATACTAAGTACGATACAACTAATTGTTTAATTAGTATTGATGATTTTTCTTATGAAATAATCAATGAAGAAAAATTAAAAGTTAATATCAGTGTTATGTTAGATGACTTAGATATAAAAGAAGATCCTATTGAAACAATTGAAGTAGAAGCAAGTGATGATAGGACTCCTAAAGAATTTACGATGTTAGATCAAGAATTAGATGAAGTTATTAAAGAAATACCTGTTGTAAAAGAAGAAACTAAAACTTACGAAGAGAGTAATCTATTTAAAATCGATGATACTAAAGAATATTCAATTTACCGGGTTTATACCATGAAACAAGATGATACTTTAGAATTAATTTATGAAAAATTTAATGTTAACAAAGAAATATTAGCTGATTATAATGATTTAGATAATTTAAAAATAGGATCTAAGTTAATTATTCCAAGTAGTGATGAATAACTTAAAAAAAATTTTAGAAGAATATGATATTAAATTAAATAGTTTTAAAGCTTTAGGAAAAGTAACTATTTTAGATACTAATAAAGGTAAATTAGTTTTTAAAGAAAATAGTAATAACTATGATATCTATGAATATCTAAAAACAAGGGATTTTAAATATTTTCCAAGAACAGTTAATACTAAAAATAGTAAGTTAGAATTAGTTGAATACATAGAAGAAAAAGAAGTACCGGATGAACAAAGATTAAATGATTTAATTCATTTAAGTGGTATTTTACATAGACAAACTAGTTTTAATAAAGAAATAGATATGGATGAGATTAAAAAAATATATGAAGATATTGTTAAAAAAAATAATTATTTACGAAGTTATTATGAAGATTTAAATAATTATATTGATACTAAAGTATTTATGTCTCCAAGTGAATATTTATTAGTTTCAAATATTGATATAATTTATTATTTATTAGATTTTGTCCATATAGAAATAGATAATTGGTATAAAGAAGTAAAAGAACATAAAACGATTAGATATAGTATGATTCATAATAACTTAGATTTAAGTCATATTCTAGAATCGGATAATAAATATTTAATTAGTTGGTCTAAGTCAAGATTAGATATGCCTATTATTGATATGTTAAAATTATATCAAGATAATTATTATGATTTAAACTTAGAAGATTTTTTAAGAGAATATGAAAGAGAAAATAGAATTAATAATAATGAATACTTATTTTTCTTAATAAATTTAGCTATGTTAAAAAAGATAGAATTTAGTAAAAATACTTATCAAGATTGTTATAATATTAATAATTATTTAGTTTATCTTCGAAAAATTGTTTCTATGGTACAAAAATATGGTGAAAATTTGAAAAAAGTTTGACTTTTTAACTCCTTTATAGTATAATTATCGAGAACTTGGTAGATAGGGGTATTACCAAGAATTTAGTAAAAATATGGGGTTTAAAGGGGTTGAATAATATGAAACAAGGTTATATATTTGAATACCAAAATGAAAATGATTTTCGTAAAAAAGAAAGATCAGTACGTAAATATAATATGTTAGCTTATAAAAAGTTAACGTTTGAATATTATCCAAGTATTCGTAATGGCGAATTTTTAGGAGAGTTAGTTAGTCAAGATAAAAATACTAAAAGTTATGAATTAGTTTTACCTACTGATGAAATGTTTGTAAAAGTTCATGGAGAAATTAAATTACATTATACAGTTTATGAAGATAAAAATATTGTTTTATTAACAAATATTACACCTGAAGGTATCTTAGAAGAAGGACATCGCGCTGAATTAACTGCTTATAAAGGAGTTATGATAAGTAAAGCTAATCCTGAAAAAGATATGTTTAAAATTAATTTATTAAATATGATGCAAAATAAATAGTACTAGTTACTATTTTTTTAATATTTATTTTCATAATTCTATTGATTTTTTTTCTTATAAGTGCTATTATTAAGATAATAGGAGGAGAGATGAAAATAAAGAAAATATTATTAACTTTATTACTAGGATTTGCTATTATTTTCCCATCAAAAGTATTAGCAGAAGTAAAAGAAGTTAAAAATGAAGAAGAATTTAAAACAGCAATTACTGATGGAAATGATGTAAAATTAACTGATAATATTAAAATAACTGATATTATTACAGTTGATAAAAAAGTAACTATTGATTTAAATGATAAAAATATTAATGTTGCTTGTAAAAAATGTTTTTCAGTTAAGGGTGGAAATTTAAACATAATTGGTACAGGTACTTTGTATGAAGATATAGCCGATTACTCACCAATTATGTTATATGGTTCTGAAAATAAAGAAGATATTAATTATACTACTTTAACGATAGGTGAAAATGTTACAATTAAAGGTTGGTCTGGGGCTTTTATTAACAAAGTAAGTAATGATCAAAAAGTTGGTTATGGTGTTACTTTAAATGTTTATGGTACTTTAATATCTATGCCTGATTCCGGTGGTGATAAAGGTCATGGTATTTATATTAATGGAGATATCCAAAATACAGAAAATGCTCCCGTTATTAATGTCTATAAAAGTGCTAAGATAACATCAGAAGGTGATGCTATTTATGCTGCAGGATATGGTATTTGGAATATTGAAGGAGCAACTTTCTATGGGGGATCAACTGGATTTGCTATTAAAGCAGGAGTTTTCAAGATAAAAGATACAATCGTTAAAACAGATGGCGAAGCAAAGAATCCAATATATGATGGTAATGGTATTCAATCAGATGGATCAGCGTTCCAAATCGAATCGAATAATGCTTATGCTGGGGGAATTAATATTACTATTACCGGTGGTACTTATGAAAGTGTTAACAATCATGCCATTGAACATTATATAGTAAGAAAAACGGAAAGTGAAGTAGTAAATTCTAAACTTGAAAGTTTGATTATTAACGGTGGAACATTCAAAGGAACAATTGATACTTTAGGAGTAAATGATATCTTAATTAATAAAGGTACTTTCACTGCTAAAATTGATGATTATGTAAAAGATAATTACAAAGTAGTTCAAAATAGCGATAAAACTTATTCTGTTGAAAATATCTTTGTTGAAGAAAAAGAAAATGTGACAACAAAAGTACTAGTAGGTGGAAAAGAAACAAAAATTGCTCTTGAAGGTGAAACTGTAGTTATCGAAAATACAATAGAAAGTGGTTATTATCTTAAATCAGCTAGTTATAAAATAGTTGGAGAAGAAACGGAATATAGAATAATTGGTAATCAATTTACTATGCCAGCAAAACCAGTTACGATTGTTTTAGAGATAGCAAAATGTGAAAGCCAAGAAGATAAACTTGTTTTACTTCCAATTACTCCAGAAGTAGATGAAAGCATTGAAACTGATGTTAAAAAAGAATTAACAGAAGCAAAACTAGATAATTCTAAAACTGGTCTTCTAGAAGCAATTGAAGTATCTGAACTTGAATATGCAGCCAATGCTTATTTAGTTGAAGTTAAATTAAATACTACTCTAAAATCTTATGATAAAGATAATAAAACTTTAGTATTTGATATTAAACCAGTATATCTAGTTGATAATGATGAAGTAGGTGTAGTTCCAAATTCAGCAATTAAAGGAAAAATAAAAATTAAATTACCTGTTCTAAACGAAATAACAGATACTCATGTTAAAGTAATTCATAAATCAGGTGATACCATTGTTGATACAAAAGAATATGAAATTAAAGAAGAAAATGGTCAAAAATATGTTGAAATAGAAACTGAAAGTTTTTCAACTTTTGAACTTAATTTCTATACACCGACAAGTATTAATAACCCACAAACATTAGATAACTTAACTATTTATTTAATTGCTGTTTTAGTTAGTTCAATAATGTTTATAGCAATAGTTATGTATTTAAAAAAAAGAAATAATCTTTAAAAAATAATAGTTAAAATCTCGTCTATTAAACGAGATTTTTTGGTGTTTATTAAAAATAAGTTATAATTATTTCGATAAAAAAAATAAATTTATTTGTCCACTTAATTGTTTTAAAATAATTATTCATGTATAATTATGAAGTGAGGTATCACAGAAAGAGGTATATATGAGTAAAGTTGATGTTGTTTTAGGAACTTTTTATGGAGATGAAGGTAAAGGAAAAATAATTGATTATTTAGGGGGAAAAGCAGATGTTGCTTTAAGAGCTACTGGTGGTAATAATGCTGGTCATTCGATTGAAGTAGATGGAGAAAAATATGTTTTTCATTTAATACCATCAGGTATTTTAAATAAAGGTACGATGGCTATAATAGGTAATGGGGTAGTAATTGATCCAAAAGTTTTAATTGAAGAAATAGAAACTTTAAAAAGTAAAGGAAAAGATGTTTCTAAATTAAGAATTAGTACTAAGGCTCATTTAATATTTCCTTATCATATTGGACTTGATAAAATGTTAGAAGAGAATAGAGGTAATAATAAAATAGGAACAACAGCTAGAGGAATAGGTCCTTGTTACTGTGATAAATATGAAAGATGTGGTATTAGAGTAGAAGATTTGTATTCTGATAAATTTGAAGAATTAGTAACAAGAAATGTTACTAATAAAAATAAAATATTTAAAATATATAATTATCCAGAGTATGATAGTAAAGAAATAATTAAAGAATATAAAAAATATGCAAGAACTTTAAAAAAATATGTCTGTGATACAACTTCTTTAATTCATAAATTATTAAGTGAAGATAAAAAAATTATTTGTGAAGGAGCCCAAGCTACTTTACTTGATATTGATCATGGTTCCTATCCTTATGTTACTAGTAGTAATCCAACAATTGGTGGAATAATAACAGGAAGTGGAATAAATGCCCATGATATAGGAGAAGTATATGGGGTTATGAAAGCTTACTCATCAAGAGTTGGAGCCGGACCATTTGTAACTGAACAAGATAATCAAATAGGTGATTTAATCAGAGAATTAGGACATGAATATGGAGCAACAACCAAAAGACCAAGAAGATGTGGTTATTTAGATTTAGTAGCTTTAAAATATGCTGTTTTAGTAAATGGAATAACGGCTTTATGTATGAATCATTTAGATACAATTGGTAATTTAGATACTATTAAACTATGTGTTGCTTATGAAAGAAATGGAAAAAGAATAGAAGATTTTACTACTAATGAAAAAGAATTATTAGAAAGTACGCCTATCTATGAAGAATTTAGAGGTAATTTTAAAAATATTTCCGATATTAGAAAAAAAGAAGATTTACCAGAAAATGCTAAAAAATATATTAAAAGAATAGAAGAATATGTAGGAGTTCCAATTAAATTTATTGGCGTTGGAGCTAGTCGAGAGGAGATAATTGTTGAATGAAAAAAGTATTATTAATTATTCTAACTTTATTTTTAATAACGGGTTGTTCATTTAAAGATTTATTTATTAAAGAAAATGAAAAACAAGAATATTTAACAGGAAAAATAAATATTGAAATAAATGTTAAAGATTATGGAATTATTAAAGCCGAATTAGATGCTAATACAGCACCTATTACAGTTACTAACTTTGTTAATTTAGTTAAAAGTGGTTTCTATGATAATTTAACTTTTCACCGAATTATAGATGGTTTTATGATTCAAGGAGGCGATCCTAATCATGATGGATCAGGAGGATCAGAAAAAACAATTAAAGGAGAATTTTCAGCTAATGGGGTAGAAAATAATATAAGTCATACAAGAGGGACTATTTCGATGGCTAGACGAGGAGGATATCCTGATACAGCTGAAACCATGAATTCAGCTAGTAGTCAATTCTTTATCATGCATCAAGATTATCCTAGTTTAGATGGTTCATATGCTGCCTTTGGCCATGTAACTGAGGGAATGGATGTTGTTGATAAAATAGTAGCTAATGCTAAACCAACTGATGATAATGGAACTATTAACTATGAAGAACAACCAATTATTGAAACTATCAAAATAATTGACTAGTGGGAGTGAAATTAAATATAGTTATTCTCCATATTCAATTAGTAGAATACGTTTGAATAAATTTTTAAAGAAAAATAATTGTCATATAAATCAAGAAGTTGTTAGTTATAATTTAATTATAGATTTAATTAAAATAGATTTGAAATTAGTATAAAGTTTGATAATACATACCAAATAGAACTATTGCAATCATAAAATTTGATCAAAAAAAATTATAGTTTTAAAAAACTATTATTAAAAATCTTAAGTTATTCGTGTATATAAAAGTTAATTGCTATGTTAATTTGCAAATGTTATAAGTTGTAAAATAAAACTACTTTCAATTTAATTTGAAAGTAGTATTTTTATTTAGCTCGAAAAGTTCGAGTAACAATCAATCTGGTGCCGAAAGTAAGAATTGAACTTACCGCTGATCCTTACCAAGGACCTGTTTTACCACTAAACTATATCGGCATTATAATAATTTTAATTTACTTCTAATTTCATCTTTTTTATATATTTCATCATAGTATTCTAAAATAGAATTTAATTTTTGGTAAGCAAAAGTAAATAACTTAGTATTTCTTTTTAAAGAAGCAATAGACCAAATATCTTCAATAGTCATTTTATTAATTACTTTAATAATTAATGAATCATCAACATCTATAACCATTGGATTTCTTCTCACTAACTCTTGAATAGCTAATTTAGATACTAAAAAATTATCTTGAAGGGCTTTATAAACTAATTCTTCTGAACTTAAATACCTAAATTTATTTTCTAAAATAAAGACTATTTTATCAAGACTCATAAGAACACCAACCAATAATATCTTATACGTAAAAAAAGATATTGTCAATTACTTAACAATATTTTTTAATCTTTTTATAACTTTTTTTTCAATTCTTGATATATAAGACTGACTAATTCCTAATAATTCAGCTACTTCTTTTTGTGTTTTTTCCATTCTACCATTTAAACCATAACGAAGAGTAATTATTTCTTTGTCTCTCTCGGATAATTTTTCAATTTCATCTAACATTAACTTTTTATTTACTTCATCTTCTAAAGGTTTAGTAACTAAATCTGGAGCAGTACCTAAAACATCTTCTAAATGTAGTTCATTTCCATCAGCATCAAAACTTAAACTTTCATCAAAACTAATCTCAGTTTTAATTTTTTTATTTTTTCTTAAAAACATTAATATTTCATTATCAATACAACGTGAAGCATAAGTTGCTAATTTAATATTTTTATCCATACTAAAAGTTTTAACACCTTTCATTAAACCAATGGTTCCAATACTAACTAAATCTTCTAAATCAACTCCAGTATTTTCATATTTTTTAGCTAAAAATACAACTAATCTTAAATTATGTTCAATTAACTTATCCCTGGCAAAACTATCGCCATCACTTGCTAACACCAAATAATATTCTTCTTCTTCTCTTGTTAGTGGGGGAGGTAATTTATCCGTTGCACCTACATAAAATAAACTACCTTTCTTTTCAATAAAACAACTAATTAAACCAATTAAATTAAGTATTCCTATCATAATTCTCCTTTCATACTATTATGTAAAATACAATTAATTCCTTCAAGTCTAAACTTATCATTACTAAGACCAATTAAATAATTCTTAAATTCTTTTTGATCAACAAATATTTTATCTACACATAAACATTTAATAACCCCAACATTATTTAAACTTTCATAAGGAGTATAAATAACATCTTCTAAAGAATAATTAAGATTTAATTTAACTAAAATAATATTTCTTTTTTTATAAGGATCAAATAAATTATTACCAGTATCTAAATAACCATTTAAATGATATAATTTATTTTTATATAAAATATCTACTTTATGATAATTACTATAATTATTTTTTAATTTTAAACTTTGTTTTATATAAATAAAAATAATTATCGGACTGAAAATAAATAAAAATAAATAATTAAAGTTAAAGTTATTTTTAAAAACTAAACCATTACTAGTAACAAAAGAATCATTTAATAAATACATACCACCTCCTAAGATAATACTAACTAAATAAAAGTAACTTAAATTACTAAAACTATATTTAATATTTTTAAAAGAAAAAGTAATTAAACACATGAAAATACTAATTATTACTTTGTATATCATTAACTCTAGAGTATTAAGTTTGAAAAATAAAATAAAGAAAGTTAAACCACCGAATAAACTACCTAGTATTATTCTTTTAATTTTAATATTTCTTTTTAGTAATATTGCTACTGTTAAAAGGATTAAAAAATCAAACCAGATATTGATAATAAAAATTAAATCAAGATATAGTTTCATTTTAATCACCTCATTTAGTTTATCTCATTACTAAGGATTATTTTGTCGAATAAAAGGAAAAAAATATAATTATAAATTATTGACTTGTATTTTTTTTAAATTATGATAGAATAATAACTATTCTTAAGGGGGTTATTATGAATTTTTTTATTGTTATTTATGAAATATTATTAGCTTTATTATTATTTATTATGATGGAAGTGATTAAAAATAAAACTAAGGAAGATAGTTTAATTTATTTATTTCCAAATATTTATCTAATTCTTGTTGCATCAGTATTTACTAGTTTAAAAAACTATACTTTAATTATTCTTATTTTATATTTATTATTTGATATTATTAATACTTATGTTTTATCTCAAAAAGAAAGTTTAATAGAAGATAGCATTTATTTTAAAAATATTTTAATTACTTTTATTATAGGTTTAATTATTTATAATTTTTATTTATTACCGGTTGATAATGCTTTTTTTAATATTAATGAGTTTAAAAACTTTATTTGGGTTTTAGTTATTCTTTATTTATATCAATTATTTAAAAATAGTAATATTAAAGATAAAAAGATAATTAAAAATAATTATGATAAGCATTTTAAAGAATATGTTATTTTAAACTATGCTAAGTTTAAAAATAGATATAGTTATTTAATTAAGGTTAAGAATAAAGATATCGAGAATGTTTTATATAGTATGCTTATCTATGAAAGTTTAGTAAATTCTGGATTAAATAAATATCTTAAAAGAATTAGAAATAGAATTAATCAGGTTAATATTTATGGAATTATGAATGTTAATAGTAATCATTTTATAACTGATGAAGAATCAATTGTTATTGTGAAAGATAAGTTAGTTAAGAAATATCATCATTTAAAAAAAGATTGTAATACTTTAGAATTAATTAAAGTTAAGTATCAAGATAAAGAAAGTATTCTAGAAATTAAGAAGATTTTAAAAATTATTGAAGATTTTAATAAATAATTTTTTATGATAGAATAATCTTGTGGTGATTATGAAAATAGGAATAGATTTAGATGATACTTTAACAGATATTCAAGATGATTTACTAAAATTAGCTTTTAAATATGATAAAACTTTAAGAGGAAAGGGAATTGTTAATTTTGATAAAGCTTTACTTGGTGAAAAGTTTGATTGGTCTAGTGAGGAAAGAGATTATTTTTTGAAAAATTATCGATTAGAAGTAGTTAAAAAAGCTAGATTAAGAATTAATGCTCTTGAAACACTTAATGAATTAAAAAGAAGAGGTTATGAAATAGTTATTATAACAGCTAGAAGTGATAAATATTATAGTAATCCTTATCAAATTTCTTATGATTATTTAGTTCAAAAGAAAATTCCTTTTGATAAATTAATTGTTAATAGTTTGGATAAAAGAAAAGTATGTGAAGAAGAAAATATTAGTTATTTTATTGATGATAATTTAGCTAATTGTTTAAATGTAGCAACTTTGAATATTAAAGTTTTTTGTTTAGATATAGGTCTTTATAAAAGTATTTCTTCTGAAGTTATAAAAATTTCTGATTTAAAAGAATTATTAGAATATATAAGGTAGGTAGTATGCAACGTTATTTCTGTGTTAAAAAAGATTTAGATATTTTTGAATTAAACAAGGAAAATAGTTATCATGCAAAAACAGTTATGCGAATGAAATTAGGATCAAGAGTAGAAGTAGTTTATCAAGATGTTTGTTATTTAGGGGAAATTATTTCACTTGATGAAATAGTAAAAGTACGTCTAATTAAAGAAAAAGATGAGTATAATGAATTAGATACTAAGGTAACGATTTGTCAAAGTTTAGTTAAAGAAGAAAAAATGGATTTAGTTTTACAAAAGGGAGTAGAATTAGGTGCTTATAGTTTTATTCCTTTAAGAACTAAAAACAGTGTTATTAAAATTAGTGATGATAGTAAGAAGATTCTTAGATGGCAAAAAATAGTTAATGATGCTAGTCGTCAAGCCAAAAGAAATGTTATTCCGAAAGTTTTTAATATTATGAATTTAGAAGATATTACTAAACTAGATTATGATTTAAAAATACTTTGTACTGTAAATGAATTGTCAATGAGTCTAAAAAATATTTTGCAAAATAATAAAAAGTGTGGTACTATGATTATAGTAATAGGTCCTGAAGGCGGATTTAAAAAAGATGAAGAAGACTATTTAATTAGTCATGGTTTTATAAGTACGAGACTTTTAGATTTTGTTTTAAGGACCGAAACAGCTAGTATTGTTGCTCTTAGTATGATAAATTACGAATATACGAGGTGAATTTTATGGATTTCCTTAATTTATTTACGGAAAAAGAATTAATAATTATGTTAAGTGTAGTTTGTTTTTTGTTATTGATAGTTATTATTTTAACTATTAGTGATATTTTAAATCGTAAGAAAGAGATTATACTTGAAGAAGAACAAGAAAAACTTTCTTCTATTCAAAAAGAAGAAATGATAGAAATGACTACTCAAGTACAAGAAGAAGTTCTTGAAAATAATAATATTGAAATTCAAGAAGTAGAAGAAGTTGTTACTGATGAAGAAATAGAAGCATTGGATTTAGAACCACCAATGATTAAAAAAATTGAAACTGTTGAAACTAATCTTGATAATAAAGAAAAAGCTTTAGTTGAATTAGCTAAAATAGAAGATACTTTAGAACATCAAGTTAGTTTAGAAGATACTTTAACTAATTTAGAAACTATTGAAGAAGAAAATGCTATTATTAGTTATCAGGAATTACTTGAAAATACTAATGAACTTACAACTGTTATGGAAGATGATGGAGATGAACCAATTACTTTAGATGAAGTATTTAAGTTATTTAATGGTAATAATGATGATGGTATAGTTATTAATGAATCTCTTGAAGCTTTACCAATTGAAGAAGCTTATCAAGGAGAATTTAATAGTAGTCCTTATCTTTCACCTATAAATGGAGTTGAAGGAGAGAACTTAGCTGATATCCAATTAGAAAATACAGCTAACTTAGAAAAACTTGATAAAGAAATTAGAAAAACTAATCAATTCTTAAATATTTTAAATGAATTAAAGAAGAATCTTGAATGATTTTTCTTTTTATTTTATAATATTTATTGAGGAGGGTTTCTATGAGTGAAAAAAAATATACTTATGATGAAATTATAGCTAGTGCTTATTATGTTTTTCGAAGTGAATTGAATCCTAATATAATAATTAATTTTTTAATATATATGAAAAATTTAGGATATGTTTATCATCGCGAGGATTTAAGATTTAAGGAATTAGATCGTTTCTTTATATTTGATGGGGCTAATTTTTGTTTGAAAGAGGGAGCAAAACTAGAAGATATTGCACCTTTTGTTCAAGATAATTTAACGTGGCTTTTTAATGAAATGAAAAACATTAGTAATGAATATTATGAAGATTTAACCAATGATTCTAAAACTAAAAAAATAGGTAATAAAAATTATGAAGGTTAAAGCAGTTACATTAGGTTGTAAGGTTAATGCCTATGAATCGGAATATATATTATCAAGTTTTAAAGATCGAGGTTATGAAATAACTAATGATATAGCTGATATTTATATTGTTAATACTTGTAGTGTTACTAATACTAGTGATGCTAAAAGTAGAAAAGTTATTAATCGATTAATAAGAGAAAATCCAAATAGTATAATCGTTGTTATGGGATGTATGATTGAAGCTAATAAAGATATGGAGATACCTGGTGTTAGTTTAATAATTGGTAATAAGGATAAAAATAAAGTAGTAGATTTAGTTGAAAATTATTTAAAAGATAAACAAGTGAGAAAAATTCTTTATGATAATTTTGATGATACTTTTGAAGATATGTTTATAACGAATATGACAAGTCATACGAGAGCTTTTGTAAAAATTCAAGATGGTTGTGAAAACTTTTGTTCTTATTGTATTATTCCTTATACAAGAGGTAAACAAAGAAGTAAAGATCCTGATTTAGTAATAAAAGAAATAGAAACTTTAGTTTCTAATGGTTATAAGGAAATAGTATTAACGGGTATTCATACGGGTCATTATGGAAGTGATTTACAAACAACTTTTCCTGATCTATTAAAAAGAATTGTGAAAATAAATGGTTTAGAAAGATTAAGAATTTCTTCTATTGAAATAACGGAGTTAAATGATGAATTCTTTGAAGTTTTAAAAGCTAATCCTATTATTGTTTCACATTTACATATTCCTCTTCAAGCAGGATCTGATACAGTTTTACAAGCTATGAATCGGAAATATTTAACTAATTATTTTGAAAATAAAGTTAAAAAAATAAGAGAAATAAGACCAGATATTAGTTTAACAACTGATGTTATTGTAGGATTTCCTGGTGAAACAGAAGAAGAATTTCAAGAAACATTAGATTTTGTTTCCAAAATTAAATTTACCAAAGTTCATGTCTTTCCATATTCTAGGAGAAAAGGCACAAAAGCTGATATCATGCCTAATCAAATACCGGAAAATATAAAAAAAGAAAGAGTTAAACGTTTAATTAATTTAAGTAATAAATTAGAAAAAGAATATTTAGATTTATTTTTAAATAAAGAAGTAGAAGTTTTAATTGAAGAAGAATATCCTGATTATTCTCTTGGTCATACTGGTAATTATTTGAAAGTAAAAGTTTTAAAACCTTTTAAAAGTAATGAATTAATTAAAGTTAAAATAATTAAACGAGAGGATTTAATGTTAATAGGTGAAGTATGAAAAAAATAAAAAAACAAAGAAAAAACTATTTAAATTGGAATGAATATTTTATGGCTATTGCTAAACTTTCAGCAATGCGTAGTAAAGATCCATCTACTCAAGTTGGGGCTTGTATTGTCGGATCAGATAATCGTATTTTATCAATTGGTTATAATGGGGCTCCAAATGGTTTTAAAGATGATTATTTTCCATGGGAAAGACAAGGAGATATGTTAAATACCAAATATGCTTTTGTTTGTCATGGCGAGATGAATGCTATTTTAAATTATCGTGGTTCAAGAAAAGAATTAGAAGGAGCGAAAATCTATGTTGATTTATTTCCTTGTCATGAATGTGCTAAGTTAATTATTCAATCTGGAATTAAAGAAGTTATTTATTTATCTGATAAATTCAAGAACAAAGATGGCAATTTAGAAGAAACCGATTCAGTTAAAGCTAGTAAATTAATGTTTGATGAATGTGGGGTAAAATATTATCCTGTTGAAATTGATACTCCTGAAATTACTATCAAACTTGAAAAAAATTAAAAAATATGGTATAATACTCCCGAATTTTAGGGGGTATTTTTATGTCATATAAAAGAATGATTATTCATTATCTGATATCAATTATTTATACAAGTTTATTTTTAATAACAACTACTATTTATTGGTATTATAATATAAAGGATAGCTATTCTTTAACTTATAATGATTTATATAATGATGTTTTAACTATTCAAGTAAGTGATTTAGAAAAAGTAAATAGTCAAAATATAAATAACATTAAAAGTTATAAAATAAATTTAAAAAATGAAGAAGATCATGAATATAAAATCTTTCTTATTAATAATAATTATAATAGTACTTTAACAAATAATTATATTAAATATCAAATAAATGATTTACCAGTTAATTCTTTAAATATGGATGGTTTATTGTATTTAAATTATTTAACAAAAGATAAAGAAGAAGAAATTAATTTAAAAATATGGATAAGTGATACTTATGATGGTAATACTAATTATCAAGGTTCTCTTATTGTTATTTAATTTTATTTATGTTATTATTGTCTAGGTGATTTTATGTTAGATATTATTCTTGATACTTTAATTGATTTACTAAAAATTATTCCTTTTTTATTTGTTGCTTTTTTAATTATGGAATATTTTGAACATAGTTTGAGTAAGAAAAAAGATATTTTAAAAAATAAAAAAGTAGGTCCTATTGTTGGTAGTTTACTAGGTGTTATTCCTCAATGTGGTTTTTCGGTTATGGCTACTAATTTGTTTTCTTCTCGTGTTATTACTATTGGAACTCTAATAGCTATTTATTTATCAACAAGTGATGAGATGTTACCAATTTTAATTACTAATAAAGTTAGTTTTAAATTAATTCTTATTATTTTATTAATTAAAATAATAATTGGTATTATCTTTGGTTATATAATTGATTTTTTTTGGAAAAAGAAAGAAACGAAAGATTTTTCAATTTGTGATGATGATCATTGTCACTGTGAAAAAGGGATATTTAAATCAAGTCTTATTCATACTTTAAAAATAAGTTCTTATATTTTAATAACAACATTTTTATTAAATACTTTAATTTATTATTTAGGAGAAGATACTATTAGTAAGATTTTACTTAAAAATAATTTTTTTGGTCCTTTCTTAGCTAGTCTTGTTGGTTTAATACCAAATTGTTCAGCTAGTATTATTCTAACTGAGTTATATCTTAGTAAAGTTATAACAACTGGTATGTTAATAGGTGGCTTATTAACGGGATCAGGAATTGGTTTATTGGTTTTATTTAAAGTTAATAAAGATAAAAAAGAAAATTTCTTTATATTAATAAGTATATATTTAATTGGAGTGTTAGTTGGTATTATATTTGATTTGTTAAAAATTAGTTTTTAGCAAATCTTTTTCTTTTAAAAAAAATTTAAAATATTTTAGCACTCTCTATTGACAAGTGCTACTAGTAGTGTTATGATTATCATGTACTGGAGGAAAATATGAAGAAAAAAGAATTTAAAGCAGAATCAAAAAAAATATTAAATATGATGATTCATTCAATTTATACTAATAAAGAGATAGCTTTAAGAGAACTTATTTCTAATAGTAGTGATGCCATTGATAAACTTGTATACTTAAGTGCTACTAATGGGGAACTTAAAGTTAATCGGGATGAATTAGGAATTAAAATTGAATTAGATAAAGAAAATCGTACTATTAAAATAATTGATAATGGTATTGGTATGACTGAAAGTGAACTTGAAAGTAATTTAGGAACAATTGCTAAAAGTGGTTCAGAATTATTTAAAGAAGAAAATTCGGATAAAAAGAATTTAGAAATAATTGGTCAATTTGGTGTTGGATTTTATTCAAGTTTCATGATTGCTAAAAAAGTAAGTGTTTTAAGTAAAAGTATTAATTCTGGTGATGCTTATTTATGGGAAAGTGATGGAGAAGATGGATTCACGATCACTAAAAGTGAAAAGAATGATTTTGGGACAGAGATTACTTTATATTTAAAAGATAATACAGATGATGATAATTATGATGAATTCTTAGAAACTTACACAATTGAAAGAATTGTTAAAAAATATTCTGATTATATAAAGTATCCAATTAAAATGGATGTTAGTGTTGAAAAAGAAGATCCTAAGGATAAAGAAAAAAAGATTACAGAAGTTGAAACAAGAACTTTAAATAGTATGATTCCTATTTGGAAAAAGAAACAAAAAGATGTTAAAGATAGTGAATATAATGATTTTTATACAGATAAGTTCTATGATTATGAAAAGCCATTAAAAGTAATTAAAACGGAAGTAGAAGGAATGACAAGTTATCAAGGATTATTATTTATTCCATCTCATGCACCTTATAATTATTACACGAAAGAATATGAAAAAGGTTTAATGCTTTATTCTAAAGGTGTTATGATTATGGATAAATGTGCTGATTTACTACCTGATTATTTTAGTTTTGTTAAAGGTATTGTTGATAGTGAAGATATTTCTTTAAATATATCAAGAGAAACAATGCAAGAAGATAAGCAAGTTAAATTAATTGCTAGAAGTCTTGAAACAAAGATTAAAAAAGAACTTCAAAGTATGTTAAAAGATGATCGTGATAACTATCTTAAATTCTATGAAGCATTTGGTGAACAATTAAAATATGGTATTTATTCTAGTTATGGTATGAATAAAGAATTACTTCAAGATTTATTACTTTTCTATTCATCTAAAGAAGAAAAATTAGTTACTTTAGACGAGTATGTAAATAGAATGGATGGAGATACTATCTATTATGCAAGTGGTGAAACGGTTGATAAAATTAAAATGCTTCCAAATGTTGAAGATGCTATTAGTAAAGATAAAGAAATTTTATTCTTAACTAATTATTTAGATGAATTTGTTTTAAAAACTATTGGAACATTCAAAGATAAAAAATTTATGAATGTTAGTGATACTAATTTTGATTTATCAACTGATGATGAAAAAGAAGCAATAAAAAAAGTAAATGAAGATAATAAAGATATGTTTAAAACGATGGAAGATGTTTTAAATAATCAAGTAAAAGGTGTTCGTTTTACCAATAGATTAAAAAATCATCCAGTTTGTTTAATATCTGAAGGTGATGTATCACTTGAAATGGAAAAAGTTTTAAATGCTATGCCAAATGGTGATAATGTTAAAGCTAATAAGATTTTAGAAATAAATGAAAATGCTAGTGTTGCTAAGAAAATTAAAGAATTATATAAAGATGGAAAAACTGATGAATTAGAAAAATATACGAAGATTTTATATAATCAAGCTCGTTTAATTGAAGGATTATCTGTTGAAAATCCAACTGAGTTAACATCTTTAATTTGTGAAATAATGAGTAAATAGTGAATTTTAATAATAAATTAGGTAATATTAATAAAAGGAGATGATAATATGTTACCAAGAAAATTTATGTTAGATGATTTATTTGATGAAAGTGAAGTTAGAGGAATGAATTGTGATGTTTATTTAAAAGATGATAAATATCATGTTGATGTTGATGTTCCTGGATTTGAAAAAGAAGATATTAAAATAGAATGTCATAAAGGAACAATTACCATTAAAGCTGAATCTAAAGAAGCTCATGATGAAAATAAAAAATATATTCGTCATGAAAGAAGATATCGTAAATTAGAAAGATCTTTCTATTTTGGAGATATTGACGAAGATAATATTAAAGCTGATTTTAAAAATGGAACATTACATTTAATTATTCCAGAAAAAGTTGAATCAAATAAAAAACAAATTACTATTGATTAAATTAATTGACACTAAGTGTCAATTTTTTTTGTAAAGTAAAAAAAATATGTTGTAAATTGTTGAAAGCATTTTTTTTTTATGCTATTATTAAATTGAAAATAAGAGAGGTGTTTAAAATGAAAGAAAATGAAAACAAAGATCGTGATGAAATTACTTTAGTTATTGAAAAAAATAAGAAAAAAAGAAAAAGACATTTAATGTTCCTATTACTATTGTTATTTGGAACAGGTATTATGTTAACAACATCAACCTATGCATGGTTTACATCAAATCAAACAGTAGCAGTTAATACAATTACTGTTAATATTGCTGCTCAAAATGGTATTCAAGTTTCAGTAGATGGTACTAATTGGAAATCAATTATTCAAACAACTGATATTAAAACTGCATCTGGTAAATATACTGGAGCTAAAAATCAATTGCCAAGTTCTTTGGAACCGGTTTCATCTGCTTTAACTGTAGGAAATGATGGTCTTATGGAAATGTTCTATGGACAAGTTGCTGCTAATGCTACCGGTGATTGGTATTTAAGTGCTACTAAGTCTACTGAAACTAATGGAACGGATGGTAAATTTATTGCTTTTGATTTATTTGTTAAATCTGATACATCAACAAATTTATATATGACTCCAAGTTCAGCTGTTACTGCTGATGCCAATGATACAGGTATTAAAAATGCTAGTCGTGTTGCCTTTGTTATGTTAGGGAATACAACACTTGATGATACCGTTGATAAAATTCAAGCTTTGGGAACAACTGGTGCTGCTTCATCTCCTGTATATTTATGGGAACCAAACTATGATGTTCATACAAAAAATGCAATTAGTCATGCACGTGATACTTATACATTAACTATTACTGAAGGTCCTGATGCTGCACGTGTTGATTACGATGGTATACTAGCTCCAATAGATGTTGATACCGTTAAAGTAGGAGAAGCTAATGCTACTCAACATAGTGAAAAATTTAAAGCTGTAACTTCTACTTATAAAACTAAGGCTGCAAATGCTGATTATACTCAAATATTTGGTTTAACAGCTGGAGTAACTAAAGTAAGAATTTATATGTGGGTAGAAGGTCAAGATGTTGATTGTGAAAATACTGCTTCTGGTGGAAATATTAATTACGATCTTCAATTCACAACAACTCTTCCAACTCCTTAGACAAGTCATTAAAAGATGTCAAAAAACATCTTTTTTTTTACATTATTAGATATCATTTATTTACTTTAAATATTTCCTATGTTATACTTATAATGGTGGTAGTATGAAGAGAATGATAGTTAATATTTTGATTGTATTTTATGTAATAATTACAATTCCAATTACAATTTTATTGATTAATTATAATGATTATGGAGTAACCGTTATTGGTAATAATACTTTATTAGTTCCTAAAAAAACTGATTTATCAGGTTATTCAAGGAATAGTTTATTAATTGTTAAAAAAAATATTGATAACATAAAAGTAGGGGATAAAATAATTTATTATAATACTTATTCCAGTGATATTGTAATAGAAAGTAATAAAGTAGCTGATATTATTGATAATCCTAAAACTTTTATTGTAGGTAGTTCTAGTTATCATATTTTAGATAACTATGTTATTGGTAATCAAAAAGATGTAAAAAGTATTGCTTTTCTAGGTGGAATTATTAGTGTTTTAACTTCTAAATGGGGATACTTATTTTTAATTATTTTACCTATTTTAATATTATTTATCTTAGAATTATATTTATTTATTACGGAAGTTAGGAAAAAGAAACATGAAAAAAAATAAAAAAATTATTGTTCCTATTATTATTTCTATTTCTTTAACTTTTCTTTTAATTGGCGTTACTTATGGTAGATATATTTATAATGCTATTAATGAGCGTTATTTATTAACCAAAAAGTTTTATTTTAATAGTGATAAATTAGATCTTAACAGGCCAATTTATCAAATTGAGAACTGGTCAGCAGTTTCAGAATATAGCATTCTAATAGATTTAAATAGTTATTTAAATAATTATGAAACTTGTCCATATGATATTGCTTATGAATTAACTTATGTATGTTCTAGTAATGTTACATGTCAATTATCTAAGTCTTCTGGTACAGTTTTATCTTCAACTAATCATGATTCATTTCAAGCTGTAATTACTCCTAATGGAACTTTATCTGAAGGTGATAGTGCTTTTTTAGAAGTTAAAGCTAAATCAACTAGTCCTTATAAAAAAGAAATAAGTGCTCGTTTTATATTAAATGTAGGTTATAGTGGCTTATCTTATGCAATTGATGATGAAGTAGGTAGTCCTTATTTAAATTTTAATATAACTAATACTTTAGATTATTATTTAGTTGATGAAGCTTTTGATACTTATCAAGTAGGAGATAAAATAAATGTAGATACTTATCTAACTTTAACAGACGAGCAAAAAAATAAATGTACGTCGGCTCTAATTACTTTAACTTTTGATCCAACTATTGTTGCTCTTGATATGACTAGTCCTGCTTATTTAAAAAAGACAAATGAAACATTAACAACTATTAATAATTATCAATACGTTAATAGTATTACTTTTAAAATAGATGCTATATCCAGTGAAGTAGTAAAATTTTATAAAGTAGATACTAGTCAAAATTATACTTATCCAATTACTAATCCAACATCGATTATAACATTCCAAAGTTAGGAGGTTCCATGAATAATATAATTGAAAAATATCTTGATTTTTCTTCCAAAACTTTAACAAAATATTTTAAATTAATCTTTAAAAATAAGTTAAAAATCAAAGATATCCAAGTTATTATAAAAAAATATCATGAGATTAGATATTATAACTATTATAATGAAAATAATTTACAAATTAAACAATCAATTAATAATAATTTAAAAAATAATTTAAAAGAATTTATTAGTTTTTCTAAATATGATCAAAAACAATTTAAGTTATTAAATAATTTAGTTTATAATATTTTAATTCTTGATAATATTCAAGATGAAATATATATTATAAGTTATATAACAAAGAACTAGATACTAAAGAAGAATTAATTACTTTAGTTCATGATAATAAAAAAAGAAGAATTAATTATTTAAAAAGTTTTAAAACTAATAAATTCATGGTTAAATATGAAAAACTTAATAATAAAATTTATTATACTACTTTAGAATATAATATAAATTTTCCAAGTATTTATAGTAATTTTGCTATTAAAAGAGTTTATAACTCAGAAGTTATTAATGAACAGAAGATGTTTATTCTTTATAATTTAATTACTTTAAAAGTTTTAAATGGTCTTATTAATTATGATTTTAAAAATAAATATATTGTTACTTATCCTATAACTTTATTAAGTAAAGAAGATAAGAATAAACGTTTTTTAAATTTAATTGATAATGATATTTTAAAAGATAGGTTTTTAATTGAATTTGATTATAATCTTTATTTAGAATATAAAGATTACATTATTGATTTAATTCAAGATGGTTTTCATTTTGTTATCTGTTTTCAAGATAAATATGAATTTGATGATATAGAAATTAAAAGATTTGAATTATTTGATGCTATATTAGTTACTAATCAAGAATTATTTACTTATTATAATTCTTTGAATTGTAATGTTTTGTTAAGGAGTAAATGATGGATACATTTTTTAGATTTATATATGAATTTTTATTACAATTTTTTTCACCTTTAATTGATGTTTTTAAAGCTTTATTTATAGGAATTACAAAGATGTTTAATGTATCTGAATACATTTCTATTGTTAATTTCTATAAAGATGATTTTAATGGAGCTGAATGGGTGTTTGTTGCTTTAGCAATTCTTTTGATTGTATTAGTTCTAGCCGGTATTATTTTCTTAGGGTATTTTATTATCAGAAAATATATACGTTTTCGTAAGACTTTAGTCGAACAAGAATCTTTATTAGAAGAAGTTTCTACTTTAAATCAAGAAGTTGCTAATTTAATGAAAGAAAAGCAAGATATTTTAGCTATGAAAGTTTCTCATTTAGGACTTAAACCAGGAGAAGAAGATGTAGAAGAAGCAAGTGGTGAACAAGAAGAAAAAGTTGATACTAGTGATTCAAGATTTTCTAAACTTACAAGTATTGATGAAGCTTATAAAAACTATAAAATTCAAAACTATAATAATAATTTTACTTTGGCTGAATTAGTAGAATTATTTAGAAACTTTGCTGCTAGTAAATTACATCTTTATTATAAAACAGAAATGATAAGAATATTTATCTCGGCTTTAGCTTCAACAAAACTGGTTATTTTACAAGGTATTTCTGGTACTGGTAAAACTTCACTTGCTTATGCTTGGGGAAAATTTTTAAAGCATGATTCTTGTGTTGCTTCTGTTCAACCATCGTGGAGAGATCGTACCGAATTATTTGGTTATTTTAATGAATTTACAAAGAAATTTAATGAAACGGAAGTATTAAAAGAGTTATATTTAGCTGGTTATACCGATGATGTTTATACTATTATTTTAGATGAAATGAACATTTCTCGTGTTGAGTATTACTTTGCTGAAATGTTATCAATTCTTGAAATGCCTAATAAAGATGAATGGATTGTTGAACTTGTATCTTCTTCTTGGAAAAACGATCCTAAACATATTATCGAAGGTAAAATAAAAATACCACCTAATGTTTGGTATATTGGAACTATCAATAACGATGATTCAACTTTCATGGTAACCGATAAAGTATACGATAGAGCTATGCCTATTGATATCAACGATAAAGGTCAAGTCTTTGAACCAATAGAAACCGAAGCTCAAGATATTAACTATTCTTATCTTGATAAATTATTTCAAGAAGCTTTTAAAGAACATCCTATGTCTGAAGACGTTTTAAATAAAATAGAAGAAATGGATAATTATGTTATTAAACACTTTAGAATTGCCTTTGGTAACCGTATTGTTATGCATATGAAAAAATTTGTTCCTATTTATGTTGCCTGTGGTGGTGATGAAGTTGATGGCGTCGATTATTTCTTAGCTAGAAAAGTCTTAAGAAAATTTGAACAATTAAATATTTCCTATATTCGTGATGAAATAGATGGTTATATTGAATTCTTAGATAAGTTATTTGGAAAAGGAAAAATGAAAGAATGTGAAGAATACTTACTAAGACTTAAGAAATTAACATAGAAAGGGATAAATATGGATGATTTAACAATATTTGATTTATATCAACAAACTAACAGCAAAACAATTGATTCTTTTAGTAATAAAATAGATTCAAATGTACACGTAACTAGTAAATACGATAAAGTTGAATGCAACTATGAATGGTTAGATATTATGGAAGATACTATTCGTTATATTGATAATATTTTAAGAAATCCGAATCGTTTTATTGTCAATGAAGAAGATGTTGTAAAAATAGAATTAGCTAGAAGAGTTACAGTTGAAAGTATTAAACATTTATCAAGAAATACTAATTTAATCCAAGATTATAATAAAAAAACAGGAGATGTTAAACCTTCAAAAATATTAAATATAAATAAAGAAGAAAGTTATAATACTTATGAAAATCGTTTTATTTATAGTTTAATTCAAAATATGAAATTTTATATAGCTCGTAAAAAAAGAAATTTAATAACTGAATCAAGTTTAAAAGATAATAAAAGCATAAATTATACAGCAAATTGTAAAATGGGATCTGAGCATGTTAATCTACAACTTATGTTAGATAGTAAAAGAGAAGAAAAAAATGCTAATAAAAATGAAGCTGGTTTAGATGTTTTAAAAAGAATAGAAAGATTAGAATTACAAATATCTGATTTAACTTGTTCGCAAGTATATCAAGATATTCATAAATTACATATTGCTCTAGTAACTTCTCCTATTAAAAAAACTAATGTTATTTTAAAAAATGTTAACTTTCAATATGCAGTTAAGCTATGGAATTATATGCAAGAAAATATGGATGATGGTATTAAGAAAAGTCATGATTCTAAAGATTATAACGATACTGGTACTTTAAAAAAATACATGGATGAATCTTTTCTTTTAAATTATTTAGTTTTAGATACCTTAAGTAATGAAGAAAAAACAACTGATAAAAAAGAGATAACAGAAAAAATTGTTTCTAATATGGTTTCCAAAATTATGGATTTAAGTGGAGGTAATTTAAAAGAAGAAGAGTTAAAAGATATTGTCTCTAAACAATATAGTATTGTTAAATATAAAACAGTTGTTAATGATAAAGAAATATATAAAATATTTAAAAAGAATATGGATGAATACTTGAATTTAATTCGAAGTATAAAATTGTAGTGGTGATTAAAGTGAAAAGAATAGAAAAAATAATAAATAATAAAGTATTTAAGGGTATAGCTGTTGGTTTAAAAGCAATTACATCTACTTTAATAATAATTGTTATTTCCATTATTTTTATTCAAAGGGTTTCAGATAATAAAGTAACTTTATTTGGTTATAGTATGTTTACTATTGTCAGTGAAAGTATGGTGCCAAAGTATGAAATAAGAGATATGGTAATTGCAAAAAAAGTTGTTGCAGAAGATATAAAAATTGGCGATGATGTTGTTTATTTAGGTGAAGAGTCTAATTTAAATGGTAAAATTGTTACTCACCAAGTTATAAAAAAAGAATATAAAAATGGTAAGTATATTTTTCAAACTAAAGGTTTAGCTAATGAAGTAGAAGATCCTGAAATAGAATATGATCAAATTTTAGGAAAAGTTTTAAAAAAAAGTACTCTACTTAGTTTATTAAGTCATGTTGTAAATAATGCTTATGGGTTTTATTTTATCATTTTTGTTCCTTTTGCAATTCTTTTATTTTTTGAAATAAATGATATTATGAAAGAAAAAAAATTAATAAAAGAAGCTAAAGAAAAAAAAGAAGATACCAAAGAAAAAAAAATACTATGTGATGATGAACCAATACCAAAAAAGAAATAATATTTTATAAAAAGGGGTGATTTTTTGAAACCAAAAAATAAATTGTCTTATATTTGGATTTTCTTTCAAAAATTATTTAAAAGAATTAAATTAAGAAATCTTTTGTTCTTAGCTATTTTAATGTCTTGCAATTCTTTTGCTTGGTTTATTTATGCTACGAAAGTTTCTAATAATATTACAGCTCATGTCAGGTCATGGAATGTTAATTTTATCGTTGGTGATAATAATATTGAGGAAACCTTAACTTTTGATGTTGAATCAGTTTATCCAGGTATGACTGATTCTTTTCAAACTATTAAAGCTACTAATAATAGTGATACTCCAGCTACTTTAAGTTATGAAATAGTAAGTGCTTCAATTTTAGGGGAAGAATTTGTCGTTTCTGATACTTTAACTAGCGATGAACTTACTAGAAAAATTGAAAATGATTATCCATTTAAACTAAAAGTAACAATTGAAAATGGTAACATGGTAGCAAATGGTGGAACTGCTCAAATTAATTTTAGTTTAGTTTGGCCTTATGAGTCAGGTAATGATGAATTGGATACTGAATGGGGTCATAAAGCTTATATCTATCACGAGAATAATCCAGATAGTAAAAGTATAACTTTAGTTATTAAAGTTACAGCTATTCAAGCTAATAATTAAGTAAAAAGATTCAATTTTCATTTGAATCTTTTTATAAAAAAAGATTAGTTTAACTAATCAATTAGCAATTTGAACAAAGTGTAAATTAACATCTAATTTTGCAAGCTTATTTCTAGCATTGGTATCAGCTTGATTATCCATTGTATCTGTTTCTGTATCACTCCATTCAATAAAAACTCTTAAATTATGAATCTTATTATCAGTATATAAAATTTGACCAGTAATTAAAGTACCGTCAGTTATAGCTATAACTTCACCTTCATTTAAGGTATAACCAGTTATTTTTAAATCTGAAACAGCACTATCAGCATTTAAAGAAGTTGAAATTGTATAATTAAAAGAAACATCAGCTCCGGTTGCATCTAAAATTAAATCAAAATATCCTTTACTAGTAGGAGCTATAACATTTGCATTAATATGTTCATTTTCATAAAAAACAGGAGTAATTATTTGCCTAGCTTCACTTTCATTTAAAATATCTTTGTTATTAACTAAAATTCGCCATCTAGCAACCGACATCGACGCAACATTATCTATGGTTGTAACATATTTAGCATATGATTCTCCTATAAAACAAAAGGATATTAATAAAGAAGTAAATGCTAATACCATAATTATTTTCTTTTTCATAATCCACCTACTATAAAAATTATAGCATAAAGGTTAGTTGTAAACAATAAAAGAAAAATATTTTTTTAACACTTGACACTTATTTAGATTATTTTTTTAAAACTAATTGAAGATAATTATTACCTATGATAGAATTATAGTAAGGAGAAGATATGAAAGAAGTAGTTATAACAGCTGATAAGATTAAAAAACGTAAAAAGTTTTATAAAAGAACTAAATTAATAGTATTTATTATTTTATTAATTTTAATATTTTCTTTTATTATTTTAAGTATAGTTTATAATGGTGGTCGTTTTACAGTAACTTTGGATAATAATTTTGCTCTTAAAAGTGGAATAATTTTATATGAAACAGAAGAGTTTCAAAATGATCAGACTCGTAAATTATACGCTGAAAATATTGATTTTTTAGATAATATTTCAATTGATTGGTTACCAAAAGATATTGATAATGAAAAAGATGGATCACATAATGGAGAAAATTATATTGCTTATACTTTTTATCTAGAAAATAAAGGTGAAAGAAATATTAATTACTGGTATTCAATTATTATTGATGATGTTATTAAAAATGTTGATGAAGCAGTTCGAGTAATGATTTATTTAAATGGAGAAAAAGAAATATATGCCAAAGTAAACTCATCTACTAAAGAAGCTGAGAAAGATACAAAAGTTTTTTTAGATAATAAAGAAAAAGAAATTATTTTAGAACAAAGAAAAGATTTTAAACCAAGTGATAAGGATAAATTTACAGTTGTTATTTGGTTAGAAGGTGATGATCCAGATTGTGTTGATGCTTTAATTGGTGGAGAAATTAAAATGCATATGGAAATTCGTGAAGAACATAAAGAACAAGAAGGTGTTAAAAATGAATAAAAATAAAAAATATCGTTTATTTTTTCTCTTAATTTGGTTATTTGTATTGGGTATTAGTTTAGGTACTTCTTCTTATGCTTGGTTTACATCTAATAGATTAGTATCAATTGGTTTAATGGATGTTGAAATAAGAGCTCAAAATGGTATATCGATATCAAGTGATGCAACTAATTGGAAATCAGTTTTAAGTATTTTAGATTTAGCTAATGCTATTGATGAATACCCCCAAAATATTAATCAATTACCTAATGTTTTAGAACCGGTTTCAACAGTTGGTAATGTTTCAAATGGCTTATTAGATATGTTTTATGGAGTAGCAGAAAATGATCCTATTTATAACGATAAATATAATTTAACGGCTACTAAAACAATAGAAGAAAGAAGTTTATTTGAATATAGTGATAAAAAATATTTAGCTTTTGATATTTTTCTTAAAACTTATGCTCCAACTAGTTTATATTTAACAACTGATTCTGGAGCAACTTATAAAGATAGATCTGTTGGTATTGAAAATGCCACTCGTTTTGCCTTTGTTATTGAAGGTAGTACCCAAAGTACTGATCTTCAAACGATGCAAGGAATGAAAACTAATAATAATCAAGATGTTTACATTTGGGAACCAAATTATGATACCCATACAGAATATGGAATTAGTAATGCTAGAGATGTGTATGGAATTGATATTACCAATAATTCTAATCCAGTTCCTTATGATGGTATTAAACAAGAAATACCAAATAATTTGAAAATATCAATTAATAAAGCTAATAAGAATAATTATCCTACTTATTTTGATAATGTAAACGTAGCTTATTATACGAAAAATAATTTTCAAGAAAATATAGAAGTATTTTCTATTAATCAAGGAGTAACAAAAATAAGAGTTTATATGTGGTTAGAAGGTCAAGATGTTGATTGTGAAAATAATGCGTCCGTTGGAGAAATATCTTTAAATTTACAATTATCTACTAATCCAAATTAATATAAAGAAAGTATTAAAATTAGAAAGAAAGTTGGTAGTAATAATGAAAAAAATAAAAAAAATATTTAATAAATTTATTAATTTAAATTTGTCTTTAAAATTACGTATTTTATTAATTTTTTTCATCGTGATTTTATTAGGATTTAGTGTTGTATCATATATTTTAACTTATAGTGACTTAGTTATTGATTTTACAACGGATACTAATTATAAAGCTAGTGGTATTTATAATAACATTGTTTTAGTAAATGATTTAGAGAATGATTTATATTATTATAAAGGACTTAATTATACCGATAATGATGGTACTTTACCAACAACAATTAATAAAAATATTTATAATGATTCTAATTTAGTTCAAGTTAAAATAACTTATTTAGGTAAAAATGAATTAAATAATCGTAATAGTACAGTTTCTTTAACGGAGAATCAAGATGAGTATATTTATTTTAAAGCTTATCCAGTTAATGATAATGGAACCAGTGATCCAAGTGATGATTACATTGATATTGAATTAATTGATAGTCCTTTTATAAATAGGGATGATAATGTAGCATTTAATAATTGGATAACTTCTTATGAAGGAGTTACAATTAGTTATGATAATAAATATCATTTGCGTTATGCGAAAGTTCCCGTAACTTATGATGGAACAAAGCCTAATAAAATTGATATTACTTTTTATAGTAGTTATGTTTATGCTAATACTTCTTATATGAATAATAATACTAGTTGGGCTAATGCTTTTTCTCCTTTAGATCAAGCAGGTATGAAAAAAATAGAAGCGGTTGAATTTGTATATGGAACAGTTGATATGGCTGGTTATTTTCATTCAGTTAGTATCGGTTGGTATCAACCATGTAGTGGGTATTATAATCAAAATGGTGTTTATCAAAATAATTGTACATGTACTTCTTTTCGAGGATGTACTTATTATGATTTAATTGAGGAAGAAAATTTTTCAGATACAGAAACATATTATGAATTAAAAAATGGTTATATGCAACGAGTAGATAATTCAACGATTGAGATACCAATTATTGATTATACGGTTGATGAATTATATGATACTAGTAATATGGCTGGTTTTTATAAAACGAAAGATTTTACTAGGGGTGATGATATAAATGGTTATTATAGTTCGAATGGTTCTTTACTAAGTGGTACTTGTGGTAGTAATTCTTGTACTTATTATGAATTATTACAATATTATGATGAAAATAATCAACCTAATTTGTTTTCTGTAGATAATGATTATTATTATTTAGTTACAAGAGATACGAATATTATTGTTTTAAATGGTAATGTTACAGGTGGTTGGGCAAGTGGTCAAAATAAACCATTTACTTTAACGGGTATTAATAATGGTACAGATTACAATGCTAGATGGAGGGTTTCCAGTGCTATTAATTGTTATAATGATACTACGATTGAAAATTTAGAGATTTATTATAATCGAATGATATATGATATTTATACGCCTACATCTGCTACAGCTGGTGGTGTTTTACTGGGACGTTATAACAATGTTAAAATTGGAAGAGGAATAACCCAAAATGGGAATTACCCTAATTTTCGGGCTTTAATAGCTGGTTATAATACAACAACAGGTTCTAATGGTAGTCCAACTTATTATCGTTTTCAAGTTGAAAGTGGTATATATAATTCGATTTCTTTAACAAATATTGCAACACAAGAAAGTACACCAAGGCTATATATAAAAAATAAAAGTGTTTATGGATCAGATTATGATAGGGTAAGTGGTAATAATAATCTTTTAGATGTTTATTATTGTGCTTCAGGAAGTTGGAGTGGAAATATTTATGCTACTACTAATACAACAACAACTAATGAAATAGCTTTAGATTTAATAGTTAAAAGTGGAACGTTTGGAAGTAGCGAACATGATTTATCAACGGGGATTTATGTTGGAGGACGTTATGATGGTACGCATTATGCAGCTAGACAAATTAAAGTTGAAGGTGGACATATATATAATATTAATGGGGGACCTTTAACATCTTCGGGAAGATCAGGGGTAAACGATACTTATATTTATATGACCGGTGGTGACGTTGATGCTATTATTGGTGGAGCTGGAACAACTGCTACTTACGGAAATCGTATTATTCAAGTGACAGGTGGTACAGTCAATTATAGTGTTTTTGGAGGATCAAATGGTGCTGATGGTAGTGAAGGTGATGGTACTTTAAATGGAACTCCTTATGTTTATATAGGCGGAACAGCTACGATTGGTAACGCCAGTTATGTAGAAAATAATAACACGATTCATGGTTCGGAAGCTGGAAGCGTCTTTGGAATTGGTAATGGAAGATCAGGTTATTCAACCATCGGATCAGCTGATAATTCAATTATTATTATTGATGAAAAAGCAACTGTTAAAAGAAATGTTTATGGTGGCGGAAACTTTGGAGCTACCGGTGTTAGTAGCCAAAATAATACTTCTTATTCTAAAATATTTATTCATGATGGATTAGTTGAAGGATCTGTATATGGTGGTGGAAACAACAATGGATCAGGATCTGCATCGAAAACATCTACCATTGAAATTAACATGGATGGGGGAAATGTTTTAGGTTCTATTTATGGTGGTGCTAATGAAGAAGGAACAATTTATGGTAGTACAAATGTCACGGTTATAGGTGGTGAAATAACTAATTCGGTTTACGGAGGAGGTAGAGGAGGTTATTCGAATACTAATAATCCTGGTACCTTTGTTCGTGATGACATTTTAGTAACTATTGGATCAACTGATAGTGATAAAGTACCAATTATTAATCAAACTGTTTATGGTGGAAGTGCTTATGGAAGTGTCAATGGTACTATTCAAACCACTAATTTATCATCAAGTAATACTAATGTTATAGTTAATAAAGGATTAATTACCAATGTTTTTGGTGGTGGCCAAGGAAATGATACTTATGTTCCTTATGTGGAAGGAGATATTAAAGTTCAAATTAATGGAGGAACTATCACTAATGTGTATGGGGGAAATGATGCTAATGGTAAGCCAAATGGTAATATTGAAGTTTATATTAACAATGGTACTATCACTAATACCTTTGGTGGAGGAAATCAAACCTCAGCTAATACGACCAATGTTTATTTAATTGGTGGTTCTTCTGATAATATCTATGGTGGTTCTAATTTAACAGGTGAAGTTACAACTTCTAATGTTATTACAACCGGAGGAACATCTATTAATGTTTATGGAGGTAACAATCAAGGGGGAACTACTGATGTAACCAATGTAACGATTAATGGAGGTAACATTACTAATGTTTATGGTGGTGGTGAACAAACTAGTGTTACGACTAATACTAATGTTAACTTAAATTCTTATGCCACGAATGTTTTTGGCGGATCTAATTTAAATGGAACAATTCCTGTTTCCAATATTATTGTCACAAATGGGGGAGCTTTAAATGTTTATGGTGGAAATAATCAAGGTGGAACGACTACAACATCCAATATTGATATTAAAGGATCAAATATAACAAATCTATATGGTGGAGGGTTAAAGGCTAGTACGACTACTTCTAATATCAATGCTTATTATGGTTATATTAACAATTTATACGGTGGTGGAAGTGAAGCTGGTGTTGATACCACTAATGTTCGTTTAGGAAATGCTTTAATTGAAAATGTTTTTGGTGGATCAAATATATTAGGTGATGTTACTACTAGTCAAATTTCTAATTTAACTAATACAACTAATAATGATATTGAAATTACTACTAGTTATACTCTGTCTTACCAAAATCAATCGGGAGCTACCGGTATTACTTCCAGTGAACAAATCGATGTTAGTATTTTAAATAAAACAGGCGTAACTTTAACAACTTGGGATTTATATTTATACACGAGTGATGGCTTATTTGATTCTAACTGGTCTGATGCTAACGTTAGTGGAAGTCATGGCATTTATCATATTGATGAAATTGATCAGTACTATGGAACTAATCCTTTAAGTAGTGGTTCTTCTTATTCCTTTAATTTTAATGTTCATGCTTATGTTCCTTTGGAAGATTATAAAATTTATAATTATGTCTTTATTGGTTATGATGCATCGGGTAATAAATATTTTAAAACTTTACAAGACGATTTACGTGTTTATAATTTGTATGGTGGAAATAATCAAGGTGGAACAACCATAACAACTAATTTAAATATGACTAGTGGTTTAATTGATGTTATTTATGGTGGAGGTAATAAAGCAATTACAACAACTACTAATGTTAATATTCAAAATGCTTTAGTAAATGAAGCAATTTACGGTGGTGGTAATGAAGCTAGTGTTACAACGGTTAATTTAAATTTAGATAAAGTAACGGTTGGTAATGATGAAACGGAAGGTAGTGTTTATGGTGGTGGTAATAAAGCAGCTATCTTAGATACTGTAACTGCTAAAGTTTTAAATAATACCACAATCAAAGGAAACTTATATGCCGGTGGTAATTTAGGAGCTATTAATGGAACAGTAAATTTATCGGTTTCTGATTCTTCTATTACTAATAGTATTTATGGTGGAGGAAATAAAGCTTCAGTTGGTAACTCTACATCTGATGTGGTAACTACTTTAAAAATTACTAATACGACTTCCGAAGATATTTATGGTGGAGGAAGGTCAGCTGGTATTAATGGTAGTACCAATGTTACGGTTTCAAGTTCTAATATCTCAGGTTCTATTTATGGTGGAGGTAATGGTTTAGAATCAGTTGTTACCGGTGATACAAATGGAGAACAAAATCCCGCTAAAGTAATTGGTAATACTAACTTATTAGTTGATAATAATACTACTGTTGGAAATTCTATCTATGGTGGGGGTAATCTTGGTTTTGTTAATCAAAATACCAATGTTATCATCAAAGAAGCTACCATTGAAGATAGTGTTTATGGTGGTGGAAATGCCGCTAAAGTTTTACAAAATACGAATTTAAAATTAACTAATCCGATGGTTAAAAAAAGCGTTTATGCTGGAGGAAACGGAACAACAGCTAATGTTGTTGGAAATACTAATTTAAATATTGAGGGAACAACGACTGTTTTAAAACATGTCTTTGGTGGAGGAAATGCAGCTCCAACCGGAACAAGTGAAGTAAATAATTCTAAAAGTTTAGTAAATATTGCTGGTGCTAATATTTCTGGTAATGTTTATGGTGGTGCTAATACTTCTGTTTTATATGGAATTACAACTTTAAATATTGGTTCTAATGTTGTTACCGATAATACCTTAATTAAAGGTGATATTACTATTGGTGGAACAGTCTTTGGTGGAGGAGAAGCTAACGAAGAAGGTTCTGAAGTAATCGACTTTAGTTTCATCAGTGTTACCAAGGGAATAACTATTAATATAGATGGTTTAAATCACAATACATTTACGATAAAGGGATCTATCTTTGGTTCCGGAAATGCTTCGATGACTCAAGGTTATAGTAATGTTTACATAAGTAATTATGGAACAGCTACTAATATTCAAAAAAATATTTCTTTGCAAAGAGCTGATATGTTTTCAATTAGTAATTCTCATATTATCTTAAGTGGGGCAACCGATAGAACTAATGAATTTTCTGATGTCTTATTTACTTTAAGCCGAATTGATGAATTAAAATTAAAAAATAATTCGAGTTTATATCTAGATACAGGTGCTAACTTAGTTAAAAAATTCTCTAGTTTAGTTGATATAGATGGAAGTGAAGTTAAAGCCAGTGTAGAAATTAATGATGAAACAAAAACAGTTACTAAGAATGTTAATAATCGTTTATATATGCTAGAGGGCAAAAACTTTAATATTGCTAGAAATCAAGCGGTTACTTTATATGGTGACGTTTCCGGAATGACTTTCTTTGGAATGTATTTACGTGATCAAAATAAAAATCCTATTACAGCTTTATATGATGCTAAATATGACTACGGAGATACTCCAGCCAGTGGGGATTTATATTACTTTACCTCAGGGAGTTATGTTTTAGGATCCCACATGACTAATCATAATATTGAAGTTGATGGGTTCTATTCTAACTTTGCCAACGAAGAAAATACTAGTTTATTAGATGTTAAATATATCGAACCGACTCCAGCTGATTCTGACTTTTATATGTGGGTTATTGGTGAGCAAGTTATTTCCTATGATGTTCATTTAACTGCCTCAAAATATTCTACTTTAGGTATTGAAGAATTCAGTTTCTTAAACTTTTCAAATGCTAATACCAAATTTTCAATTTTAGGTTTTAACTATGCTAATTTAGCTGATGGTGTTAGTTTAGTTCCTTCAAGTGATATACCAAGAATTGCTGAAAATCCAAGTGATGCCGACAATGTTATGGGCCTTGCTATTAAAACTGGACCAACTGGTTGGATTACGGTTGGCGAAACCGAATTTGCATCAAATGAAACTAATCCTATTTTAGGTACAACTACTTATGAAAGTGAAAATACTAATGCTATTCGAAGTTTTGTTTTCTATTTATATCACTCTAAGAATTTACAATCCGCAGGTCAAATGGGAAGTGTTACTATTTCTTTAGTAGCAATTACGCCAATTGATGAATTAACTAATGAAGTTGAAAGAATTAACTTTAATGTTGAAATTTCCAGAGCTTTATATACAACTGATGAATACGAAGCTTCTATGACACCTGGAAAACAATATAAAATGTTCGCTTCATCTCCAGTTAATATTACAAATGATTCAAGTTTTAGTGCTTATTATTCTTTATATATGGAAAAAAATACTAATCCTTATAAAGAAGGTTATCATCGCGTTTTAACTTCAAGTTATGTCTTGCCAGTTAACACAAAAATTACGATGATTGACTATGTTAACCCAAGTTTACCAGTATACTATTACTATGTTGTAAATCAAACTGATTATGAAGCATCTTTACAAGAATATCAAATTCATAATGAAGTATCCTATGAGTTAAGTAAATTTATTAAAATGGGAAGTGTTACTAGTACCAATAACTATGATGATGCCTCGGCTAATAATTCCTACTATGATGCAGAAGCTAAAACAGCCGAAGAAGAATTTATCTTTATTGTTGATTTTAAAGAAAGTAATATTCAAGAAGATGTAACAGATAAAAGACTATTACTTGAATTAAGAAATCAAGGTAATCAAACTTTAATCTCTGTTTTAGGTATTCAACAAGAAACTATGACTTATAACTTGTATTATGATAAACATGCTGTTATTGATTTAACAAGTGATATAGATACTTTAGAATTTTATAATGGAAATGATTTAAATTTAAATTTAAGCACGAATTTTATTCAACAAACAATCGGTAGTAATACTATTTATGATACTAATTATTATGATTTAAAATTAGGTTTAAAAATATCTATCTATGATGAAAATAATAATTTATTAACCGGTTCTAGTTTAATGGGTATTTCTTATACCTATAATGATATAACTTATTATCCACGTTATGATGGAACAACAAGAATTAATATAGCCCCTCGTGTTGCAAATGTTTCAACCAAGATTAAAGTAAATGCTAAAAATAGTAATTTAGCTGGAGGTAATTATAAAATTGTAATCGAATCATTTGGTTCTCCAGATGGTATCTATTATGGACTAGAATCAAGTGATACCTTGAATTTAAATTTACATGTTATGGATACTTTATATGGTCTAAAAATGACTATTAATGAAAAAGCTTTCTTTATTGATAAAACAACTGGTAAAAATTTACTAGATAGTTCTACTTTAAATTTAAATGTAAAATATGAATCAGGTTTAGAAAATCCAAATTTAAGAATAAAATTATATAGACGATTATATGATAGTATTTATTCAACTAGTTATGAAGAAGTTGATTTAGCTAATTATTTTAGTAATAATTTAGTAAAAATAAATGAAAATGAATATTATTTGGATAAAAACCCTGTATCGGAAGTTAACTATTTCTTATATCAAAAAGATAATTTAAAGTCTGGTACTTATAAACTAGAAATATTACTTTATGATAAAGATACTTATGTAGGAAGTGTTTATCAATATTTAATTATAAAATAGAGATGATTAAAATCTCTATTTTATTATTTAAAGTTTAAATTTTATAATTCAAAAATAGTTTAAAATTAATTATAAATTTTTACTTTACCATTTATAGTTATTATGATTAACTTAAAAAAACGTAAATAGTAATTCTAATAACTAGACTTTTTTTTTAATATAATCTATAATTAAAGTAGAGGTGTGAGTATGCAAGATTTAAATAATATTTCTAATCAAGAACTCTTGGATTTATATAAAACAATTAATGATTTTTTGAAATATTTAGAAACTGAACAAAAAAATATAGAAAAAATAGGTGAAGAAGATGATAAATAAGATTCAAGAAGATATTGAGGTAAATAAAGAATTAATTACTAATTTACCAAGAAATAATGTTAAAAATGCGAAAAAAGTTTTAGAAAAAATTTTAGAATTACAAAATGATTATCAAACTACACTACAAGATATAATTAAAGAAATGGATTCACGTTTTAATAAATATCAAAGTTATGAAGAAAACAAAGAATTAGATAATATTCAAAAAGAAAAAGAAGAAGCTTATAATAATTTATATTTGTTAGATGATAGTAGTCCTTATGAAAAAAGTGGATTATCCCAATTACTTTATCAATTATTAGTTTTTTTTGATAATGATCTTGATGAAGTTAATAAAATTATAAAAAAAATAATTGATAAGTTTTTAGAAATTGGAATTATTTTAACTGCCAACGATTTTTGTTATACTTATTATGTTTCTATTTATATGAAACAATTTTTTGAAAATAGTAATGCTGAAAAGTTAAGACTTTGTTTTGAAGATATTTATTTTAAATCACCAACTTTATTTAAACAAATAAGTTTAAATTTTAAATATTTATATTATAAAAATATTAAAAAATTTCAAAATTATTATAATGAATTAAAAAATCAATTTTTAGATAAGCAAACACCAAAAGAAATATATAATCATTATTTTAATTTAAACGAAAAATATTTTGATTTCTATCTTCAAGATGAAAAAGTTTTATTAAATAAATTTTTAACGGGAGAAATAAATTCTAAAAATTATACCAAAGAAGAAATAATTAAAATTTTTAAAATATTTATAAATAAAGATTTAACTGATGATGATATAAATTATTTAAGAGATGTTATTCTTAAATTATATAGATCTTTAAATGAATATCAGGGATACTTAAAATATCATTTTTTAATTGATGATATGAAAAAATTATATCAAGATAAAGATAAGTATAAAAATATTAGTAATAGTAAATATAAAGAATTAAATAAAAAACAAAATAATTTATTTAAAATTAATCGTAAAATTAATTATTTGTTAAAGAAAAAAACAATTAATAAAACGAAAATTAATACTTTAGTTACTTCTTCTTTAGAAATAACTGAAGAATTAGAGAAGTTATATCTAGAATATGAAGATAATTTATTCTTAGAAAAATTTCTTAATTTGGATGAAAATTCAACTTTATTTGATATGTTTAATTTATGTCTGGAAAGTTATAATTATTTACTTAAAATGTTTAAAAGTCAAGATGAATCTTTAGAAATAGATGCTATTAATTTAGAAATTGAGAAATTTACTCGTTTTATTAGAGAGACAAGGTTTACCATGATAAATCATATAAGATTTCTTGATGATAAGGATTTAGATTATATTATAATTGATAAATATAATTTACTTGGTCTTAATTTAAATAGAGATGATGTAAAAAATAATTTGGATAATTTATTACAAAATGCGCTGATTATTTTAATGTATTATCCAATTTCTGAAAAAATAAATCTTGATAATATTAATTATTTATTAGAATATGAAAAAATAAAAAAATAGGAAAGGAAAAGTTATTGCATCTTGATACTTGATGTGGTATACTTCAATTGGTGGTATGATGAAGAAAGTAGTAAAAATTTTAGGAGTAATAGTAATAGCTGTTTATATGGCTGTAGCTATCTTTTTAACCGTTTGTTTATTAAATTATAATGATTATAATATAACAGAATTAGGTAAAAATTCTTTGATAATAGTATCTGATAATGATTTAGAACCTGATTATAAGAAAAATGACTTAGTTGTTGTTTATAAAAATAATAATGAAGATATTTATAATGGAGATAAAATATTTTTTTATAACGCCTATCAAAATAAGGTTTCTGTTAATTTAGGTAAAGTTGTTGGTGTGCAAAGAATTAATGATAGTGAATATACATATATTATGGAAGGAGATTTACCAGTTTCTAGTCAATATGTTGTAGGAAAAATGGAAACTAGTAAAACTTATCCTGGTGTTGGTAAAATTTTAAGCATATTAGAATCAAAATGGGGATTTTTATTTGTTATTATTTTTCCAATTTTAATATTATTTATTTATCAAATTTATGCTGTTATTGTTGAAATGAAAAGGCCATTAGATGAGAAGTAAGATTAAAACTTTACTTATATTAGTTTTTTCTTTGGCTATACTTTATACAATTTATTCTATTTATGATACTTATGCTTTATTAGAAACAAATATATCGGTTGTTAATGATTTGAATACAGCTAAATGGAATATAAATGTTAATAATACGTCTTTATCAGGAGAAACAACTAATTTTTTAGTTGATAAGATTAAAGTAGATGAAAACACCTATACTAAAGATAATAAATTAGCACCAGGGACAACAGGGTACTTTGATATTGAAATTGATCCAACTGATACTGATGTTTCTATTCGTTATGATATAAGTTTTGATTTTTCATCTTTATCAAATAGTATTAATGTTTTAAGTATTCAAGAAACAACGGGAGCTAATTTAATTAAGACTAATCTTAATACATATACAAATGTTTTAACTTTAAGTGAAATAAAAGAGGGGAAAAAAAATAATATTCGGGTAAATGTTGTCTGGAATAATATTGAAGAAAATAATGAAGAAGATTCTCAATTAGGATCAATTTATAACAATAAATTAGATATACCTGTTACTCTTACAGTTACTCAATATTTAGGAGAAGAAATAACAGAATTTGAAGGATAGTGTGGTGATTAGATGAAAAAATTAGAAAAAATAGTACAAATTATTGTTAATGTTTTTTTAGTATTTTCACTAGTTGTTATTGTTTTTTGCATAGCTGGATTTATGCAATTAAAAGTTTTAAAAAAACCATATGTTGATATTTTTGGCTATACCTTATTTTCAGTTGCTACAGGTAGTATGCAGCCAACTTTAAATGTAAACGATATAATAATTGTTAAAATTACTGATGATGTTAAAGTAGGAGATATAATTACCTATAGTGAAGAAAATGAATTTATAACCCATCGAGTAATATCAAACAATAAAGAAACTTTTGTTACTAAAGGTGATTATAATAATACGGAAGATAATCCAATTGATACATCGAAAATTGTTGGGAAATTAGTATGTAAAATACCTAGTTTTGGATTGCTTGGGGACATTTTATTAACGCCTAAAGTTTTTGTATCAGTTTTTATAACTTTATTTCTTTTTAGTTTATGTTTTTCTTATGTTCCAAGTGAAGTAAAGAATAGTAAATCTAAAAAAATAAATTTATTTAGAAAAATAAATGTGAAAGATGATGATAATCTTGAGGTTAAAATTGTTCAAGAAGGAAGAAATAATAATAAGGACATAGAAAATTTAATTTCTAATATTCAATTAGATAAACAGACAAAAAAAGAAATTGATTTAGGGGAAACAGCTGAATTATTTTTAAATTTAAAGAGTTTAGAAGAAGAAGAAAAAGTTATTAAAAATAAATTAGAAGAGAAAAAACGTAGAAATAGTTTAGTAGATAATTTAAATAATAAAACAGTTGAAGAAGTAAAATCAAAAACAAAGAAAAAAATTGATTTAGATGCAACTTGTGAATATGTTTTTGCTTTTAATCAACAAAAAAAGAAATGAGGTAAAGATGTTTTCAAAGAGAAGACTTAAAATATCATTTAAAATTATTATTGCTTTTTCTTTTTTATTTTTAGTATTGTTGATTGTTCCTAATGCTTTAGCAAGATACCAATCAATTGCTAGTAGTAATGCTAATGTTGATATTGCTTTTTATATTATATCTTCTAGTATGCAAACAGAAAATTTAGTCATGAGGGATATAGGTCCTAGTACTGAACCATATATTTATACTTTTTCTGTTTCTAATTTTAAGGATGAAAAAAGATTAGAAACTATGGCTAGATATAAGATTAAAATAACAACAACAACTAATTTACCATTTACTTATGAACTTTATAAGCAAGACGGAACTGAATTAAATAATGTATCTTTAGGTGAAACTATTAATCAGGATAGTGATGGAATGTATTTAAGAAATATAGAAACTGCTGAATATGAATTTGGTTATACAAGTGATGAAACGGATATTTATCAATTATATATATACTATCCAACAGGATATGATACTTATGAATATCAAAACATGGTAGAAAATATTAGTATTAATATTGATTCTAAACAAGTTTTAGAAAATGATTAAAAGAACTATTACTATGCAATATTTTAAGTTATCAAGAAACTAGTACAGAAACGGGATAATTATATATGATACTAAAAAAGATTAGTTAAAAATAGCTCATTATAGTATCTGAATTACATGAATATTAAAAAAGTGAAAAAATTAATCATTTTTCATTTTTTGATCGTGTTAGAAAAAATCTTCTTTACAAAATAGGGAAATAACTATAAAATAATTTAAGAGGTGATAGTATGCCTGAATTACCAGAAGTAGAAACTGTTAGAAAAGTATTAAAGAAAAATTTAATTGGTTTAAAAATAGATTCTCTTATTGTTAATTATCCTTCAATGATAAAAACAGATTTAACTGAATTTAATAATTTAATAGGAGAAGAAGTAAAGGATATTAAAAGATATGGTAAATGGTTAGTATTTATAACAACTAATTATTGTCTTGTTAGTCATTTAAGAATGGAAGGTAAATATTTTTATGTTCCTATTTTAGATATGAATAAACATGATCAAATAGTTTTTAAACTTAATAATGGTTATTATTTAAAATATAATGATGTTCGTAAATTTGGAGTTATGTATTTAGTTAAACCGGATAAACTATTTATAGATACACCTTTAAAAGATCTTGGTTTGGAACCTTTTTCTAAGGATTTAACTAGTTCTTATTTACTTAGTAAATTTAAAATTAAAAAAACTCCGATTAAAACTATTTTACTTGATCAAAGTATTATTACAGGAATTGGTAATATTTATGCTGATGAAATACTTTTTAAAAGTAAAATTTTTCCTTTAAAAAAAGCCAATTTATTAAATGAATCTGAATGTTTAAAAATAATTAATAACACGAAAGAAATCTTAGAAGAAGCTATTTCTTTAGGGGGAACAACGATTCGAAGTTATACATCAAGTTTAGGTGTTAAAGGTAGTTATCAAACTAAATTATTAGTTCATACAAAGACTAATTGTCCTTTGTGTAATAAAAAATTAGAAGTTATTAAAATAGGTGGACGTAGTACTTATTATTGTTCCAATTGTCAGGTGCAAGATGAATAAATTTCAAGGAAGTATTAGTAAAATTATTTTTAAATCTGATAATAATTACATGGTCCTTTTATTTAAAGTTTTAAAAAATGATTTAGATAATAAGTATAATAATAAAACTATAACCATCACAGGTTATTTTTATGATATATCTGAAGAACTTAATTTAGAAGTAGTAGGAGAAATGCAAAAACATGCTAAATACGGAGAACAATTAAATGTTTCTAGTTATCAAAGAATAATTCCTGAGGATAAAAATAGTATTATCAAGTTTTTTTCAAGTGATTTATTTAAAGGAATAGGTGAGGCAAAAGCTTTAAAAATCTATGAAAAATTAGGTGATGATGCTGTAAAAATTATTAAAGAAAATCCTAGTGTTTTAAAAGAAATAGAATCTTTAAGTTTAAAAAATATTGAAACTATTAAAAATAAATTAACTGAATTATCTGGTAGTTCGGATATTATTTTAAAATTAACAGATTTAGGTTTTTCGGTTAAAGATAGTGGTCTAATTTATAAAAATTATAAAGAAGAAACTTTAAATATTATTGATTCTGATTTATATAATTTATATTATGATCTTGATAAAATAAGCTTTTCTAAAGTTGATTTAATTGCTAAAAAAAATGGTTATTTAAGAGATGATAAAAGAAGAGTTAAAGCTGGTATTATTGCTTCTATGGAAACACTTGCTTTTGAAAGAGGAGATACATATTCTAATATTTTAGAAATTAGTAATATGTTAAAAATTATTATTAATTATGAAGTATCTGAATCTTTATTTTTCAAATGTTTAGAGGAATTAGTTAGTAGTTTAAAAATAATTAAGTTTGCTGATAATTATCAATTAATGACTTATTATGAAGCTGATGATAATATTGTTAAACGTTTAACTTATTTACAAAATAAAAATGATTTAGTTTATAAAAAAGATGAATTAGATAAAAAAATTCTAAAGTTAGAAAAGGAATATCATATTAAATATGATACTTGTCAAATTGAAGCTATTAAAACAGCATTTTTAAAGAATTTTTTAATTATTACCGGTGGACCTGGAACTGGAAAAACAACAATTATTAAAAGTATTGTTTCAATGTATCAAGATATTTTTCATGTCTATGAGGATGATATTGCTTTACTGGCTCCAACTGGTCGGGCTAGTAAAAGAATCATGGAAGCAACTTTATATAAAGCTAGTACAATTCATCGTTTCTTAAAATGGAATAAAGATACTAATCGTTTTCAAGTTAATGAAAGAAATAAAAGTTTAGTTAAATTAGTTATCGTAGATGAAGCTAGTATGTTAGATACAACTTTATTTTCCTCTCTTTTAAATGGTTTAAAATATGATATCAAACTAATATTAGTAGGCGATAGTAATCAATTACCAAGTGTTTCTCCTGGAAATGTTTTAAAAGATTTGATTGATTCTGATATTTTTCCGGTTATTAAATTAAATAAATTATATCGACAAAGTGAAAAATCAAATATTATTGAACTAGCTTATGATATTAATATTGAAGATATTAATTATAAATTATTTAATAAAGATGATGATTTATTATTTTATAAAGCTGATTCTCTAAATTTAAAAGATAATTTAGTAACTATTTTAAATAGATATAGAAATTTAGATTACTTAGATTATCAAGTTATGGCTCCTATGTATAAAACTTTAAATGGTATTAATAATTTAAATAAAATGATGCAAGAATTATTAAATCCTAAAAGTAGTAATAAAAATGAAATAGTAATTTATGATGTTTTATATCGAGAAGGTGATAAAGTTTTACAACTAGTTAATATGCCAGATGATAATATTTATAATGGTGATATTGGTATTATTTTAGAAATTAATAATATTTTAAAAGAAGTAACTATTGATTTTGATTCAAATATAGTAACTTTTAATAGTTCTAATTTTCAAAATTTTACTTTAGGTTATGTTATAAGTATTCATAAATCCCAGGGAAGTGAATTTAAAACGGTTATTATACCTATTCTAAAAGAATATGGAAGAATGCTTTATAAAAAGTTAATTTATACAGGAGTAACTCGAGCTAAATCAAAATTAATATTACTTGGTGATGCTAAAGCCCTTGACTATGGAGTTAAAAATACCAAAGAAGATAACAGAAAAACTAATTTAAGTTTAAAAATTAAAAATAGATATAGTATAAAATAAAAAAAAATAACTATAATATAAATGGTACGAAAGTACTAATCATATTTTTAGTAGGTGATAAAATGAAATGTATGAAAAAAGGAATGATTTTAGGTCTTACTAGTGCTGCTTTTATAGGAGCTGGAGTTTTAATGTATAACTTTGTTTTAAGTCCTAAAACGAAAAAAGAAATGTGTCGTTTAGAAAAAGACATGTGTGATGACTTTGAAAATATGATTTAAAAAATAGAAAGAGTTTTTCTTTCTATTTTTCGTCTTTTAACTTAAATTCTAATATTTTACCATAAGTATTATCTTGAAATTTAAAATCATTTTGATAATTAATTCTTCCTGGATAATCATAGTCATATTGATTATAAATATTCATTTGTTCTTTTAAATTTAAATGTTCTTCTACATTAATTATCTTTCTTTTTTCTAAAAATTCTTTTTCATTTGGTAATTGATTAGTTTCTAAACTATTTAATAAATTATTAATACCATTTAATTCTCGTTTATAATAAATATAAAATAAATAATTAAAAAAAGTCATTTCTAAAGCTAAAAAAGAACTTATAATAGTAAATACTAAATTATTAATTAAAAAGTTAGTTAATAAATATAGAGTTAATTGTGAAATATTTACAATGACAGTAATTAGTTTAGCATGTTTAAAATACTCTTTTTCTTTTAGTAATTTATCTTTTTCTAATTTGATATGTCTTAATATTTCTAAACGATTTAATTCATTGTATATTATTTTTCTAGTTTCATCGTTTCGATAAGTAATAATAATATATTTATCTTTTAATTCTATATTAGTTATAAAGTTGTTCATAACCCCACCTGATGTATATTATAATAATAAATATTTTTTTGTCAAATTTCTTTTAAAAAGGATTAAAATTAGTTATAATTATAATATAAATAGGAGGTATTATGTTAGATAACATATTAAATAAGAATAGAGAAGATTATGAAATTGATAAATTAGGTGTTAATTGTTTAAGAGGATTAACTATTGATATGATTCATGAAGCTAATTCAGGTCATCCTGGTATTTGTTTAGGTGCTAGTAGTATTGTTTATACTTTATTTAAAAGACATTTATTAATTAATTTAGAAGATGATAAGTTTTATAATCGTGATCGCTTTATTTTGTCAGCTGGTCATGGTGTTCCACTTTTATATGGAATTTATTATTTATTAGGTATTCTTTCTTTAGATGATTTAAAAAAATTAAGAAAATTAAATTCTTTAACCCCAGGTCATCCCGAATATAAAGTGACACCTTTTATAGAAATGTCAACAGGTCCACTTGGTCAAGGTGTTGCAACTAGTGTTGGTTATGCAATAGCCGAGGCTTATTTAAATAAATTGAGTAATCAAGAAATTGATTATTATACTTATGTTTTATGTGGTGATGGCGAACTAGAAGAAGGAATTACTTATGAAGCTTTAAGTTTAGCCGGTACTTTAAAATTAAATAAATTAATAGTTTTATACGATAGTAACGATGTAACATTAGATAATAAATTAGAAGTATCATCAAGAGAAGATATTAAAAAAAGATTCGAAAGTATTAATTTTCAAGTAATTGAAACTGATGATCAAGTAAATAATATTGATAATGCTATTAAAGAAGCTAAAAAAAGTGATTTACCAAGTATTATTATCTGTAAAACAACTATTGGTCTATATTCCAAAAATCAAGGAACTAATTTAGTTCATGGTAAACCTTTAGATGATGAAGATATTTATCAAATTAAAGAGAAATTAGGTTTATACCAAACTCCTTTTACAGCTAGTTTAGAAGTTGTTGAAGATTTAAAAACAAATGTTAAAAATCGTTTTCAAGAATATTTAGATATGAATAAAGCAAAAAAACAAGAAAATGCTATAGTTAAAAAAATAATTCAAGAGGAAAATACTTATAATTTAACGGATTTAGAAATCGATTATGCAAATAAATCTTTAAGAGATTTATCAGGTGAAGTTTTAAATAAAATAGCTACTGGTTTTCCTCTTTTAATTGGGGGAAGTGCTGATTTATCTTCTAGTTGTAAAACTAATTTAAAAGAAGAGGAAATATTTAGTCGTGATAATTATTTAGGTCGTAATATTTATTTTGGAATTAGAGAACATGCTATGGCTGGTATTTTAAATGGGTTGGCTTTAGCTGGATTAAGACCATTTGGTAGTACTTTTTTAACATTTTCCGATTATATGAAACCAAGTATTAGAATGTCAGCTTTAATGAATTTACCTGTTTTATATATCTTTACTCATGATTCCTTTACGGTTGGTGAAGATGGACCAACTCATCATCCAATTGAACAATTATTATCTTTAGAATTAATACCGAATTTAAAAGTATATCGTCCATATGATTTTAATGAATTAATTGGTTGTTATCAAGAAATATTTCAAAATACTAATCCAAGTGCTTTAATCTTACCAAGAGATAATAAAGAAATATCTGATTTAACTAAAACAAGTGGTATTAAAGAAGGAATTTATTTAATTAAAGATACAGAGTATCCTGATTATATTAATTTACTTGCTAATGGTGAAGAATTAGGTTTAGTTTTAAAAGTTAGTACTAATTTAGAAACAATTGGTATTCATACTAAAGTATATAGTTGTCCATGTATGAAAAATAGTAAACATAAATTAATTAAGCAATTACAAGAAGAAACTTCGATTGCTATTAATTTTGGAGCACCTAATTATTATTATGAAATTACGAATAAAGTAATAGGATTAAATAACTTTAGTTTATGTGGAGCAAAAGAAGAATTATTAAAACATTTTGGTTTTACAGTAGAAGAATTAGAAAGTAAAATATTGGAATATCTAAATAAGTAATTTTGTTATGAATAATTATATTTTGTAAATAATAGTATTGTAGTTAATTTTAAAAGGAGTGATAAAGATGAATTTTAAAAGAAAACTACTAATACTTTTTTTAATGTTTTTATTAGGTCCTTTAAATACTTTTGCTTTAAGTAAATATTTAGTTCCAGGTGGTGAGAATTTAGGTATTACGATTAGAAGTGATGGTATTTTAGTTGTAGGATTTTATGAAACTAATAATCCTCAAAGTGATTTAAAATTAGGGGATTTAATTGTTTCAATTAATGATACTTCCATTTCTTCTATTAATGATATGATAAAAATTATTGATACTGATGATGATACAATTACTTTAGAAGTTGGTTATAAAAGAAATAATCAGCTTAAATATACTACTTTAAAATTAACTAAAGATAATAATGGTGTTTTTAAAACAGGTTTATATGTTAAAGATAGTGTAACTGGTATTGGTACTTTAACTTTTATCGATCCTAGTAGTAATCGTTATGGAGCTTTAGGTCATTCTATTACCGATAGTAAAACTAATATTCGTTTTGATGTAAAAAATGGACAAATTTTTAAATCCGAGATAACTGGTATTGATAAATCAAGAGATGGCTATGCAGGTGAAAAAAATGCTAAGTTTTACTTTGAAACTGTATATGGAACCATTGATAAAAACTTAGAAACAGGTATCTATGGTACTTATAATGAAGATTATAGTACTAGTAACCTGCTTGAAGTAGGTAGTATGGATGATATTAAAATAGGTAAGGCTTATATTAGAACAACTTTAACTAAGAGTAAGATTGAAGAATTTGAAATAGAAGTTATAAGTGTTGATAAACAAAGTGAAACTAAAAATATTTTATTTCAAATAACTGATCAAGAATTAATTCAAAAAACGGGAGGAATCGTTCGAGGTATGAGTGGATCACCTATTATTCAAGATAATAAAATAATTGGAGCTGTTACCCATACGGTTATAAGTGATAATACCAAAGGATATGGAATTAGTATTATAAAAATGTTAGAAAGTATGGAATAGGAATTAATTTTCCTATTTTTTTATGAAATAAAATTATCATTATTATTTTGTTTCGTTATTGAATAATTAAAAAAAAATGTTATAATTAAAATAGTGAGGTTTTATATGAACGAAGAAATTGATAATGCTACTTTACAGAAAGCTACTAATATAGTTACCATGTTAAATTCTTATTTTAGCGAAAGAATTGTTGGTCAAACTAATTTACGAATGTCTTTATTAACAACTTTAATTGCTAATGGACATATTTTATTAGAATCAGTTCCTGGTTTAGCCAAAACAACGGCAGCTAAGGTTTTAACAAATGCTATTGGTGGTTCTTTTTCGAGAATTCAATGTACCCCTGATTTATTACCTAGTGATATTATAGGAACTCAGACTTTTAATTCAGCTAAAAGTACTTTTGAAACGAAAATGGGACCGGTTTATGCAAACTTTGTTTTATTAGATGAAATAAATCGTTCGAGTGCTAAAACGCAAAGTGCTATGCTTGAAGCCATGCAAGAAAGACAAGTTACTATTGGTGGAGTTTTATATCCTTTACCTCCTATTTTTATTGTTATTGCGACCCAAAATCCGATTGAACAAGAAGGTACTTATCCATTAGCTGAAGCCCAACTTGATCGTTTTTTAATTAAAGAAGTTTTAGATTATCCAACTCCAGAAGAAGAAGTCGAAATTTTAAATCGTATTGAAAAAAATATTTTTGCTAGTGAACAGCAAGTATTATCTTTAGAAGCAATTTCTTTTTTACAAGATTTATGTAAAAGAGTTTATATTGATAATTCAATTAAAATATATATTACTAAAATCGTTGATGCTACTAGACATCCGAAAAAATACATTGATGAATGTTTAGCCAAATATGTCTTATCAGGAGCTAGTACAAGAGCCGGTATTGCTTTTATGGAAGGAGCTAAAGCTGTAGCTTTAATTAATGGTCGAAGTTTTGTTACTCCCAATGATATTAAAAGTTTAAAATATAGTATTTTAAGACATCGAATTACTTTAAACTTCGCTGCTTTAGCTGATAACATCAAAGTAGAAACAATCATTGATGCTATTTTTGGAGCAATAAAAACCCCATGAAAAGTTATGTTAATAAAATTAAAGGTAATTTATCTCTTTATACTACTAGAAAAACATCTAATTTATTAGATGGTTCTTATCGTTCTATTTATAAAGGTAAAAGCATGAATTTTGATGATTTAAGAGAATATATACCTGGTGATAATGTAAAAGATATTGATTGGAAAGCCTCATCTCGTAGTAAAAATTTACTAGTTAAACAATATATTGCAGAAAAAAAACACAATGTTTTATTAGTAATTGATACTAATCGTAAAATGTTAGGTGCTTCGTCAAAACAAGAAATAAAAAAAGAAATAGCTTTAATGAGTGCCGGAACTTTAGGTTATATTGCTATAAAAAATAACGATGTTGTTTCAGCCATTTATAGTAATAATCAAGGAATTGTTTTTTTTCCTTTTAAAAGTCGCTATGATAATTTAGAAATAATGTTATCAAAATGTGAACATGATATAAATGATAAAAATAATTCTAATCTAAATAAAACTTTAGAATATATAAGAACTAATATATATAATCGTATGTTAATTATGATAGTAACTGATATAGAAGGTTTAGATAATATAAAAGAATCTTATTTAAAAGAATTATCAATAAAAAATGATATTTTCATCATTAATATAAGTGACACTTATTTATTTGGTGATAATATATATAATATAGATAATAATATCTATGTTGCTAACTTCTTTACTAAAAATAAAAAATTATTTAAAGAAGAACAAGAAATGCGTCAAGAATTATATAAAAAAACACTAAAAAAGTTTCAAAAATATAAAATAGTTGTTAAAACAATTAATGAATGTAGAGAAATACCTTATAAATTTATTGAATTATTGGAGGAAAGAAAATATGGAAGTAGGAATTAATTTAGAAAATCCTTTTCTTTATAATGAAAAGATTATAAAGTATTTACTATTAATATTAGTTATTTTAACAATTATTATTGCTTTCATTTTCTTCTATAAAAAATATTATAAGCAAATTAAGAAATTAATCGTTAAAAAAGGTAAAAAACATAATCAGGATTATTATTTACAAAAATTATTAGGAATTAAAAGAAAATATGCAAATGGTAAAATATCTAATCGTAAAGTATGTATCTTAATTAGTTCTTTAGTTAGACATTTTGTATATGATAAAACTGATGTTTTAGTTCAAAATTATTCTTTAGAAGAAATAAAAAAATTAAATATGCCTGATTTAGCTAATTTGATTGAAAAAATATATAATCCAGAGTTTTCTAAATATTCTAATGATGATATTTTGTATTTAATAAAAGAAACAGAAGAGGTAATAAGACAATGGAAATAATGAATATAAAAGTTTTATATATAGGAGTTATTTTAATATTATTACTTTTATTTATTCCTTTTAGAAAACGTAAATATAAAAAAGGTATTAAAATAGCTAATACAAAATATGTTAAAGCTATGAGTTTTTATAAAAAATTATTGATTAAGTATCGAATTAATTTGTTCTTAATAATTTTAACTTTTATAGTAGTTCTTGGTTCTTCTTTCTTTTTAGTAGCTAGATTAATCAAAGTTGATGAAGAAGTAAATGAAAAATATAATCGAGATATTTTTCTTTGTATGGATGTTTCTCCTTCGGTTAATGATTTGAATCAAGAAATAGTTAAAACCTTTAAAGAAACAGTAAAAAAATTAGAAGAAGATCGCGTAGGAATAGTTATTTTTAATACTTCAGCTATTGTTTTATCACCCTTAACTGATGATTATGATTATATTTTAGATGTGTTAGATAAGATAGAAGAAGCTATTATTGCTTATAAAAATCATGATAATCTTAAAGCTGATTATATTTTAAAAGGAACAACAATAGGTTACGTGGAATATGGAATGTCTTTAATTGGTGATGGTTTAGCAAGTTGTGTTAATACGTTTGCTAACACCGATCGAAATAATAAAGAATTAATGTCAGAAGATAGAACAAGAATCATTATTTTTTCAACTGATAATCAAGTTTCCGGATCTCCCATTTTTACTTTAAAAGAAGCAGCTGAATTTGCTAAAAGTAAAAAAATAAAAGTATATGGCATTGCAACATCATCGATTAGACCTATTAATAAACAAGAATTTCAAGAAGCTATGCAAATTACTAATGGTAAACTATATGAAAATGCAAAAGAAACAGTTTCTAGTATTATTCAAGAAATTACTAGTACGAATAAGAGTATTTTAAAAACTGAAAAAGAAACAATTCAAACAGATATTCCCCAACAAGCATTTTTAATTTTAATCATGGGTTTTAGTATCTATGTTATATTTAGTAGGATGGTGAGAAAATGATAACAAGACCTATTATTCCTATTTGGTTAATGATTATTATTTGTTTAGTTTTACTTATTATTTCTTTTAGTAAATTACGTATTTTTTTACTTCGTTTACTAATGATTATTTTATTATTTTTAGCTAATTTAAGAATTATGATTCCTAATGGAAAAGCTAAAACTATTGCAGATAACTTAGATATTTTATTTGTAATTGATACAACTATTAGTATGATTGCTGAAGATTATGATAATAATGAAACGAGATTATCAGCTGTTAAAAAAGATTGTGAGTATATAATTAAAGAATTAAGTGGATCAAAATTTTCGATTATTACTTTTGATAGTATTTCCGATATTCGAGTACCTTTTACATATGATTCCAATATCGCTAAAGAAATGATAAATATGTTAACTCCAACTAATAGAATGTATGCAACTGGATCAACTTTAAACTTACCAATTCAAGATATGGAAAAACAATTTAAAAGTTCTCAAAAAGAAAAAGATAGACATCGTATTCTCTTTTATATTTCTGATGGAGAAATTACTAAAAATGAAAAGTTAGAATCTTTTACAGGTTTAGCTACTTATATTAAAAACGGAGCTATTTTAGGATATGGAACAAATGAAGGTGGCTATATGAAAAATCTTAATAAATCGTACTATAATAAAGAAGAATATATAATTGATAGTAATACTTCCAAAAGAGCAATTTCTAAAATAGATGAAGATAATTTAAAACAAATAGCTAATGATTTAAAACTAGATTATATTAAGATGAATAAAACTGAAAATTTGACTAATAAAATCGAAGAAATAAAAAATGATATTATTTTAGACTTTGAAGAAAATGAAATTAAGTATTATGAAGATACTTATTACTATTTTATAATACCATTTATTGTATTAGTAAGTATTGATTTTATGAGTTTAAAAAGAAAATCATAAATAAGAAAGGTATAGTTAAGGATAAATATAATTAACTTAGGTAAAATATGAAAAAATTAATTATAAGTATATATGTTATTTTATTAATAACTATTGGTAGTTTATTATTTGTTTTTAAAACTAATAAATCTTTTGTTAATCAGTATAACCAAGGAATATATGAAACAGATAAAATAAAGAGATTATTAATATTCAATTTTTATGAACCATACATAGCTCCTTATAATTATGGAACTGTTTTGTATCAAAAAGGAGAGTATGAAGAAGCAGTTAAATATTTTGAAAAAGCACTTAGCTATGAGATACCAAAGAGTAGAATTTGTTCAGTTAGAGTTAATTATGTTTTAGCTAATTTAAAACTTATAGATGATAAGATGGATAATCAATTGAAACTGGCTAAGTTGAAAGAATTAAGAAAATTTTTATATTTAGATAATTGTGCTGTTATTGAAATTAGTAACCAAGAAGGTAATCAAGAAGGTAACCAGGAAGGTAACCAAGAAGGAAATCAAGAAGGTAACCAAGAAGGTAACCAAGAAGGAAATCAAGAAGGTAATCAAGAAGGAAATCAAGAAGGAAATCAAGAAGGAAATCAAGAAGGTAATCAAGATGGCAATCAAGAAGGTAACCAGGAAGGAAATCAAGAAGGAAATCAAGAAGGTAATACAGGAAATTTAAAGGCATCTGAACTTGCCCAAGAAATTCTTGATGAAGAAAATAAAATTTCTAATAACGAATCTTCACAACAAAATAATAATCAAAATAATAATGGTGATAATAATAGTAATAGTAATAATAATCAAAATGAAAATAATGGTAGTGGTGTCGATGAGAATAAACTTGATGAATTAAATGATAGAAATCAAAGTGCTTCACAGGATCGTAATAATTCAAGTACAAATGATAATCAAGAAAGACCATATAATCCATCAAATAATAAAGGACCAACAGGTTCTTATTGGTAAATAATAAATATTAGAAAGGAAATAATTTTTTGGTAATACCTTTAAATTATGATAGTAAGTAGTTTATGAATGATAATAATTATGAAAATAATATAAATAATAATCAAGATGATTATAATAAGTATGGTCGATATGGAAATAACAAAAGTACAGTTTCTTTTAATGAAATAAATTGGAATCAAGAAGTTAATGAAACTAAACCAAAAAAAGATAAAAAAAATAATAAATTTAAGGATTTGTTATTAATTATTTTGATTTTTTTAGTTCTAATAATTTTAATTTTAGTTTTATTTTTACTTTTAATAGATAAAAAAGAATATAATTTAAATATAATTAATAGTGATAGAACTATTAAAAAGATAAGTTGTACAAGCTATAAAATATTTTCTTATGAGACAGGGTGTGATGTAACATTTCCTACTATTACAGGTGATTCTCAATTAGATTTAGGTTATTCTTTAGAAGACAATTTAGAAGTTAAATATCATGTAAATGATACTATTAATTTAGAGAATAATTTAACTGTGTATGCTATTGCTGGAAAAATAATAACAGTTAATTTTGTAACTACGCAAGCTGAATATTTAGAGTATTCAGAAGCCAAATGTTTAATTCATCCAGGTGAAAAAACTTGTGATATTAAAATTCCTTATATAGATAAAAAAGGAGAATATCGTCTTACTTTTAATACTAAAAAAGATAATAGTTTAAATAGTTATAATTTAAAAAATCTTGATGATTTATATTTTTTAAATAAAACTTATTCTTTTTCTGAAGATATAACTTTATATGAAACAATTGAAGAATTTGCTAAACGTGATATTAATGTATCTGATAAATATAAAGTAAATAATACTTATATAGAAATAGATAATACCTGTACTAGTAAACAAAAAGAAGAAATTAAAGATTTGTTTGAAAATGTAAATAATAAATGGCCTTTTTTATTAGAATTAAGTGGAAAAATTTCTTTTTTAAGTTATAATAATTTTTATCGAGTTTGGGCTAAACAAGTTGGTTATACAGCCGTTGGTATTACAACTTTTCCTATTGAATATCAAACAGCAGCTATTGCAAATATTGATGTTAGTTGTGATTCAATTAAAACGGCGGCTGTTCATGAAATGTTTCATCGTTACGATTATAATTATGCTCTAAATCATGGAAAACTTCTTTCGGAAGAACAGGAAGTTATTAATTTATATAATAAGTATAGAAGTAGTTATTACAATCGACCATTTCGTCAATATGCTTATACAAGTTCAGCAGAATTTTTAGCTGAAGCTTATAAATATTATTATTATACGTATATTGAATACGATAAGAATGAAGCTGAAAATAATTATCCAAATGATGTAAAAACATTTGTGGAAAAGCATTTAACTAATAAATAATGAAATTAAAATTATTTATTTAATAGTTAGGTAATTTTACTTTTTATTACTTAAAATATTATTTATAGAAATTGAGTAATCAGTTTCTTTTTTTTAATATTTATGCTAAAATGAAAAAGATTTATGGAGTAAGTATTATTTTTGATAAGTTATAAAAAATAAGTGAAAGGAGTGTTTTTATGCGATTAGGAATTATTTTTGCAATGGAAGAAGAATTAAAGGCATTTAAAGATTTTATCGAAATAGAAAAAGAATATGAAATATTTGATTTAAAGTTTTATGAAGGAAGTTTTAAAAATATAACTTGTATTTTAGTAGAAAGTGGAGTAGGAAAAGTTAATGCTTCACGTGCTACCCAGATTTTAATTGATAATATGCAAGTTGATTTTATTTTTAATATAGGTGTTGCTGGGGGAGTATCTAATGATTTAGATGTTTTAGATATTGTGATTGCCAATAAATTAGTACAACATGATTTTGATATTACCGCTTTTAATCATGAAAAAGGATATATTCCCAATGTAGGAACTTTTATTTTAAGTGATACTTATTTATTAAATGTTGCAAAAAGTTTAATTGATGATGATAGTTATAAAATAGGAGTTATAGCATCAGGAGATATATTTTGTACTGAAAAGAAGATGAGTGAAAAAATAAATCAAAAGTTTCAGGCTTTAGGCGTTGAAATGGAAGGAGCTAGTATTGCTCAAGTTTGTTATTTAAGTCATATTCCTTTTTTAGTTTTAAGAAGTATTTCTGATATTCCAGGAAAAGATAATGTCTTAACTTATGAAGAGTTTTTAGAAAAAAGTTCTTTAAAAATTGCTTCATTTATGAAAAAAATATTAGATAAATTAAATGAAGAAATGGAAAATAGTAATAATTAATAAGTGTTTAAAAGTTTATAAAATATTAAATAAAAAAGAAGTACTAGTACAATTAATTGGAGTACATTAAATAGTATAACAAATATATTTTTATATGTTTTAAAGTCAAATTAATTGCAATTTAAATAGTAAATATGTTAGATTAGGTATATGGAGGAATATATATGAAAAAAGAAGAAATAAGTTTAAAAAATACGAAAGCTGAAATATTAGAAGCTTTAAACGAAGCTTTAGAAAGAGAAAAAAATATAAATAAGGTAAAATCAGATCCTATTAAAGAAGAAAAGGAGAAAAAAACGAAAGAAGCAGTTGAAACTTCTAAAGAAAATGTTTCTAAAAATATTTTTTCTGATGAATTAAATAATAAATTTAATAGTTTAGAAATGGCTATTGCTGCTGAAGAAGAAAAGTTAAAAGATTTATATGGAATAGAAAAAGAATTAGCTAATATTACCCTTGTTGTTAATGCTGGTAAAGATGTTCTAAGAGAAATAGAAGATAGAAAAACTTTAGAAACTGATAAGTTAAATGAAAGTATTAAATCATTAGAAGAAATGTATCAAAAAAAGAAAAATGAATTAGAACAAGAATATGATTTAAAAGCTAAAACGTTGAAGTTAGAACGTGATCGAGAAATAGAAGAATATAATTATAAACTAAAAAGAGACCGAGAAATAGATAAAAATAAATGGGATGATGAAAAAAGAGTAAGAGAAGATAATTTAAAAAATAAAGAATTAGAAACCAAAAAAATCTTTGAAGAAGCCAAAGAAAAAGAAAGTTATTTGAAAGATTTAGAAAATAAAGTTAGTAGTATTCCTGATATGATACAAAAAGAATATGAAAGAGGAGTAAAAGAGACTACTGCAAATTTAAAGAAAGAATACGATTATCAAATAGAATTATTAAAAAAAGATTATCAAAATACTATTGATAGACAAAATGATAAAATAGAATCTTTAAATAATGAAGTTAATAAGATTAATGAATTAAATAATAAATTACAAGATAAATTAGATAAAGCTTATTTAGAAATGAAAGAATTAGCTACTACAACCGTTGAAGCTAATGGTGGTGTTAAAATTATTGGTAATAATCAAGGAGAAAATAAATAATATTTTGCTTGGTAGTTTAGATAGATAATTAAAAAACTCTAGTTTTTTATTAAAAGAGTTTCTTAATCAATTAAAGGTTATTATTAGAAAGGATTATTGGTTACTTTTAAGTAAAACAATAATATTAAAGAGGATTATATTATAAAATAGGATGATAATATGAATGAATATCGAATAGTTGTAGATGCAGGACATGGAGGATCTGATCCTGGAGCTGTATCTGGCAATTTAAAAGAAAAAGATTTCAATTTAAAAGCGGCTAATTATATGTATGAAAGGTTTAAGGAAATGGGAATACCCGTTGCTATTACTAGAGATGATGATACAAGTTTAACAAGGGCTGAGAGATTAAGAATTATGACAAATACGTTTGGAAATGATTCAAAAGTGTTGGTTTTGTCTAATCACATAAATTCGGGAGGTGGGGCAGTAGTCTAATTGTGATTAAATATAAACATATGATTCATATAGACTTTAACTGATAAAGAAATGTAAAAAAAGTTATTGAAAAATTCAAATTGATAGTTTATACTTATTGTGAAAGATAAGGAGTTGTAGGTATGGAAAATAAAAAGAATAATGTTAAAAATATCGTTATAATTATTTTAATTAGTTTGTTAATTATTTTATTATTGTATTTTGTTTATGATAAAGTATTAAAGAAAAGTAATGAAAATCATAATGAAGTTGAAACAAATGAAAATAGTGAGACTGAAGAAAAAAAAGATATTATAGATAATAGAAAGTATTTGGCGTTTGTATGTGAATCGAAAAGTGGTCCAGTCAAGGTTGAATATGATAAAGCAAATTGTGATAATTTAATTGGTGAAATTAAAACTGAAACTGAAAATGCTAAAAGTTTATCAATACATCTTTTTTATAAAAATTCTGGTGGAATAGGTGGAGCAACTGTTTTATTTAATGATAATGGATTAAAAATTTATAATACAAAAGATAATAATGTTGAAAAAATTAATTTAGAAAATTCTTTTGATGGTTATGCCTTAGTTGGTGTTGATGATTATTCAGAAAAAATAATTGGAATTATATTTTCAGATAATAATAAACATGCATATTATAATATAAAATTAGATAAGAAAATGTATTCTAATCATTTTGGTGAAGGGAATGTATTCTATTATGTTGAAAGTTTAGCTGATGGAGATTATTTATTGGGATATGATTTTGAATTTGTCAGTGATGGTATGTGTTCACATCAATTGTTATATAATGCAAATAAAGAGGAATTAGTTTTCCCAAGAGATGATAGTAGTATATGTGATGTAAGTTATAAAGTATTTAAATATAATGATAAATATTATTATATAAAAAATATTGATCGAAGTAATACAATAATTTATAATAACAATAAACAAAAAATTACAGAAAATGTTAAATATACTGTTGGTTCAAATGGCATACTATATACTAATAAAGAAAATGATAATAAAATATTACAATATGATATAGAGGGTAATTTAATTAAAACATTAGAAGAAAAAGATTATAATGTAATATATATGTTGTCAAATGATTATGCCTTAGTTTTATCTAATAATAAAGAATTATTGCTTGTTAATTTAGTAAAAAATGAAACGAAAAAAATAACTGATTGGAAAACAGAAAATAAAATTGAAAATGCTGTTTCTGGATATAGAAAAGAGTCTTTAATAAACATAAAAGACTTTGACGGAAACTATCGTGAAGAGGGATTTTATGTTGTTGTAAGTAATAATAATCAATATACTGAATATTTCTATAATCCTGCTACTAAAGATGTAAAAACAAAATTAATTGGAAATAGTAACAATGGTATTTGTGGTTTACATTATGAGTTTTCTTATTGCGATTAACAAGTGTTTGAATAATAAATATAAATGCTTTTAGATGGCATGAATTTGGTGAAATTGTAAAACTTTATCTGTTTGGATAGAGTTTTTTTGTATATTGTGGTAGAATAATCTTAAGAAATAAATGATTATAAATGTTGAGGTGAAAGACTATGGATGAAAAAGAATTAGATTCTAGTATTAGAGAATATATAGAAGAGACTAAACCAACAGGTTATATAAAACAACAAGAGTGGGATATGGCAATAGGACTTCAAGAAGTTGATAACCTAAAACCATCTAAGTATTTAGAAAAATTAGTAAATGATAATGTTGAAGGCAATTTAACTATAGAAGAAGTGATAAGTCAACTTAATAGTTATTATAGTGAAAAAGATAAAAAACAAGAATTAAATAAAACCGAATTAGAATGTGATTTCGTATCTACAAGAATAGTTGAATTACTAAGTATTGATAACTTTGAATTATCAGTGGATTATTTACAATACATTCATAAGTACTTGTTTCAAGATGTATATGAATTTGCAGGAGAGTTTAGAAAAGTAGATTTCTCTAAACACGAAAAAATACTTAATAATGATTCTGTTGCTTATGGAGATTCAAGGACATTAAAAGAATCACTTGAATATGATATATCTTTAGAATTAGAAAAAAATTATAAAGATATGAATATAGTAGAAGTTATAGAAAATATTACTAAGTTCTCATCTAGTATATGGCAAGTTCATCCATTTAGAGAAGGTAATACTAGAACAACAGCTGTATTTATAGAAAAATATTTAATTAGTTTAGGTTATAATGTTGATAATACTTTGTTTAAAGAGAAATCTGTTTATTTTAGAAATGCTTTAGTTAGAAGTAACTACTTTAATAACTATTTAAATATAAAAGAAGATAATAGTTATTTAGTTAAGTTTTATGAGAACTTACTGCTTGGTAAGAATAATAATTTACATTCAAGTGATTTGATTGTAAAAGAATTGTTTTAAATATTTATAATGAATAGTTATTGATAAAAAGTAACTATTTTTAATAATATGGGTAAATTAATTATATATGAATAATAATGGATATAGAATAGTTGTAGATGCTAGACACGAGAGTTCTAAGTTCTCCAAATTAAAGATATAAAAAATATTAAGTCTATAAATGTAAAGGTGCTTGAGAAAGTATCTTTTTTGTGTATATAAATAATATCATTTATATAAAGACTTATTTTTAAAGTAATTATGTTTCTAGTTAAGTTAAATATTATGTATGTAAAAAAATGAAAACTTAATTGATTTTTAATTTTATTTTTTTAATTTTAATAAGTTAAAGGGTATTGTTCCTATAGAAGAATGGAGATGATATAATGGATAATGTAAGATTAATTAATTTAGTAGGACAAAATATTTCAGATTTAGTTCCTAATTGTTGTGGCGTTACTTTAGGAGGATCAAGGTGTCATAATTTAGAAGATAATTATTCGGATGTTGAAATGTATTTTTATACTTATGATAAAATTCCTACTGTAGAAAATATTACTAATTGCTTAACTAAATTAAATACAAAACATAAAAGAAGTGATAGTTTTCTGTGGGAAAATGAAAAACCGTGGGGACCTCATTCCTTTTTTACGATTGATGATTTATATTTTGAAATAGGTTACAGAAATATAAATGAAATATCTAAAAGAGTATTAGATTATTTAAATGGTAATGTTGCTCCTCAAACAGATTGCCATGATTTAGGACTTGGTTTTATGCCGAGTGGTTTAGCATCATCTATTTGTCATGAAAAACCATTAATAAAGTGTAATACAGATTTATATAATCTAAAAAAAATTGCTGAATCTTTTTCTGATGATTTATTACAAGCTTTAAAAAAAGAATATTTTGATACAGCAAAATATTTATTAGAAGGAAAATTAGATGCGGCGGTTAAAAGAAAAGATATTTTTTTATATCAAGCAATCTCTGGAAGAATTATTCGATGTTTATTGATAATGGCATTTGCTCTTAATAAAGAACATTTTCCAGGTGATAAATGGAATGAACAATTATTACTTAGAACAAACTGGAATTATTCAAAAGATTTTTTGAAATTACTTAAAGAGCATATATTATATCAAAAATCTTTAGAAGAAAAACAAAAAATATTAACAAAAGCCTATAGTATAGTTCAGAATGATTTGGAGAGATGACTATGGGGAGATTATTAAAAAGTGCTCTTGAATTTAATAATAATTGGATAGATAAAAAAGAGAATGTTGAAGTAAATCAAAAATTAAGTATTGTTATACCAGTTTATTATCCTAAATATTTAAAAGAAGTGTTAGAACATTTATCAAAATTAGAAGGAATATATGAAGTTATAACAGTATTTGATTATGTAGAAAAAGATTTAAATCAATATATAGATGATTATAATTATAATTTTATAATTGTAAGTCATGATAAGAATTATAATGCATCATCAGCTAGAAATACAGGAAGTATATATGCTAATGGAGATCTTATTTTGTTTTTAGATAAGGATATGATTTTATCACCAAATTATATTTTAAAAGCTAAAGAGTTATTGAAAGTTAATAATGATCAAGGTGTTATTTTAGGATTTAGAGATAATGTTGATTATAAAGAAGTACCGGATTTTAATAATTGGCATGATGCTGATATAATTAATGATTGGAGAATAAATACTTTGGTTAATGATAGTTTTTTAGATTTAACTCTTTTATCTTGTGGTAGTTCTGATAATAATTTAAATAAAAATAATATATTAAAAATTTATGAACAAAGTAATAAATTTAGAAAATTAGGAATAAATAAGAAAAATACTATTGGCTTTTGGGATTTACCATGTATGGTTATTTCTCATTCTTTAACAATTCCTAGAGAATATTTTTTTGAAATAGGCGGATATCCAGAATGGACTGTTGGTTGGGGAGCAGAAGACATTGCATTAGGTTTTTTAGCAGTCGCTAAACATTTACCAATTATTCCAATAGAAGTTGGTAGTTATCATATTAGACATGAACCATATAGTGGTAGCGAAAAACAAAAATGGTTAGAAATGCGAAGAAATCTTCAAAAATATAAAAAATGGGCAAGTAATCTTGATGAATACCCATCTATAAATACTTCTAAATGTATAGAAAGAAGTAAAGTCTATTATAAATCAAAATAGAGGTATTATATGAAAAAAGAACTTTTAACAATTATTAAAACTTATTATGATTTTAATTGTATAGAAGATATTAAAAGAATAAAAAAGGATTATCCTCTTAGTTAAATTATTAGAATGTTATGATTATAAATATCTAAGTGATGAAGTTGTACTATGTCATAGTGATCCTAATAATTCTAATGTAATGATAGATGGTTTAAAATATAAATTTATTGATACAGATGGTATCAGATTATTACCAAAAGAATTTGATATTCAAAGACTTTTTCAAAATGAAATTATTAGTGGAAAAAGTATTGATGAAATATTAAATTATTGGAATTCTTTTTATTCAAATTATCATAATAATATAGATATAAAATTATTAAAGAGATTATATGTTTATGATTTAGTAAGAGTATATTCATGGTTAACATTAGTTTCAAATGATATTAAAAGAGTTGATAAAGAAAGACAAACTAAACAACTTAATTTATATCAAGAAAGTATTTTGGAAGATAAGCATGAAAAAGTATTAAAGATAATTAAATAATTGACTATAAAAAAAAATTAGATATAATAATTTATGTAGGATGTGAACATATGATAGGAATTAGCGTTGCAGAAGCAAATGAATGGGAAGAAACATTAAAAAAATTTAATAAAAAACATGAAGAATGTTTAAATTCTCCATATGGAGAATATTTTGAAACAGGGATTAATAATAAAAAATTATTAGTATTTAGAAGTAATGTAAGAAAAGTTGCTTCTTCAGCATGTGCTCAATATATGATTGATAAATTTAAATTAAGAAAAATAATAGTTATTGGCACTTGTGCTGGTGTTGATCAAAAATTTAAACAATATGATGTAATAATTCCTAATAAAGTAGTTCAGTACGATTGTACAGTTAGGGAGACAGAACCTCTTATTAAGGAAAAATTTAATGTTTATATTGATTTATCAAATATTAATTTTGATTATAATAGTGGAATCCTTGGTACAGCAGATAAACCACTTGTAATGTGGAATGATTATTTAATATTAAAAGATAATAATATAACTGTTGTTGATACAGAAGCAGCTGGAATTGCTTATGTTTGTAAAATGAATAAAGTTGATATATTAATAATAAAAGGTATAAGTGATTTTCCAACAAATGAAAATGATAGTACCAAAGAAATATCTCATCAGGAACAATATAAATTATTTCTGAAAAGTATTCCAATTATTATGGATAAAATTTTTAATGAATATTTAGATAAAGTGTTATAGAAAATATAATGCTTTATTTTTTGTATAAAATGAAAAAAAGGATAACCTAAAAAGTGAAAAAATTCCTTTTTCAAAACAGATAATAAAAAGACCAAATAAAAATTATTCATTTCTAATCATATCTTATTATCTGCCTTACCATAGATAGGTAACTTTACACAAAGTTTTTTAAATACTCAAAGAGATATAAATTCATATCTTAAAATAAATGTATAAAATTACTTTTGTACCACAACTTAATAGTTTAGTGGTACAAAAGTAAATTAAATAAATTCTTTTAATATTTCTTCTAAATATTTATTATTTATCCAAAAACAATGTTTTGTATATTCCGTTAATCCAGTGAATTTATCCTTAACAGGCAAAGGTAAAACATCATCTGAATCTTGTCCGTGTGGTCTTACATGACATACTTTATTTTCTTTCATACCTGGAAAATTAGTTATTCTTCTACCATCTTCTCTTATGAATTTAACAATATTACCACTTAATATAACATCTTTAGTTTTATTATACATACTTTTAACATTAGTTTCTATTAAATTTTCAGGCATATTCCACAATTTGATACCTTTAAACACATAATCATTTTTGCTTTTTTTGAATACAAAAAACATATACTTTGTAGTTTCAAGTTCTTCTTTCAACTTCGAATTTTCAAAGTCAGTATTAGCAATATCAGTAAATGAAAAATAGGGGAATGACATAGATTCTTTTATTGTACCATTTTCTTCTACACGTATAGTTTTAGGTACAATTTTAGCTTTTAAAAACTCATCTGTTTCTTTTAATTTAGATTTTACATTAAACATTCTCGCTACTATCATACCATTTAAGTTTTTAGCGGTTGTATTTGGATCAATATTAAATTCTTGTATTAATTCTTTTTGAGATTTATTTTTATATTTATCTATTACATTATCAACAAATTCTGTGAATGTATATTTTGTATTTTTAAGAATTCTTTCAACATCGGAATAATTACCAATATATTTTCTAACAAGAACTGTCATATAGGATTGTTTTAAACAAAAGGCTCTTTGTTTAGCTTTTATATCAGAAAAAGGTTGAATTCTAACTGTTTGACCATTAGTACCTTTAGTGCATGCACCTAAATACATTGTATCTGCTTCTGATAACTCGTGGGCTTTACCTTCTTTTATTTTATTTATAATTGTTTCCCAATCGTTAATTATTGTTGGCAAATCTTCTTCTGGAAATGTAAATAATTTCTCATGAGTAACTTTTAAATCTTTTTTAGAAATTCCTGGTTCAAATAAATACCAAATAATTTGTATTTTATTATTTTTATACCAAAAGTGACTAGTATAAAAAGTATTTTTATATTCTTCCATATAGTTGATAATATTTAATACTAATCTTTCTATAAATTGTAAAATAATAATATTAAAGAACCTTAGTGGAATTATGTCATATTATAAACTAGGGTGAGAAGATGAATGAATATCGAATAGTTGTAGATGCTGGACATGGAGGATCTGATCCTGGAGCTGTATCTGGCAATTTAAAAGAAAAAGATTTCAATTTAAAAGCGGCTAATTATATGTATGAAAGGTTTAAGGAAATGGGAATACCCGTTGCTATTACTAGAGATGATGATACAAGTTTAACAAGGGCTGAGAGATTAAGAATTATGACAAATACGTTTGGAAATGATTCAAAAGTGTTGGTTTTGTCTAATCACATAAATGCGGGAGGTGGTGAAGGTGCAGAAGTAGTTTATCCATTACGTACTGATGCAACTCTTCCATCAATGATACTTGATGCTATTGGTGATAAAGGTCAGATAAAACGAAAATATTATCAACGTGTTTTACCAGAAGATCCTAGTAAAGATTACTATTATATTATGCGTGAAACTCCTAACACCACAGCACTTTTAATTGAATATGGTTTTATTGATAATCCAAAAGATCAACAAAAATTACAAAATAATTTATTAGATTATGTTGAAGGTGTTGTTGAAGCTATTGCTAACTATATTGGTGTACCTTATAAAAAACCAGGAGAAATTACAGGAGAACCAACTAATACTTATACCGTTAAAAAGGGAGATAGTCTTTATAAAATCGCTAATCAATTTAATACTACTGTTTTAGAATTAAAAAGACTTAATAATTTAACAACTGATTTTTTACAAGTTGGTCAAATTTTAAAACTTCCAGTTTATGAAGAACAACCATCAATTAATGAAAATGAATACATTGTTCAATCTGGTGATACTTTATATAAAATAGCTAATCAATTTAATGTATCAGTCAACGATTTAATAGAGCAAAACGAACTCCCAACTACCATTTTAACTCCAGGACAAGTTTTGAAAATTCCAACTTTAACACCAAGTACAGTTATCTATACAGTTAAACCAGGAGATACTTTATATAAAATAGCTAACAACTATGGTGTTACAGTAGATGCCATTAAAACTTTAAATAATTTAACTAGTAATACTCTTTCAATTGGACAAGACTTATATATTCCAGAAGGAACAACCATCACAGAAACTGATTACATTGTTTATAAAGTTGAACCAGGAGATACTTTATACAAAATTGCCACCAAATACAAAACAACACCTGAAGCCATTAAAGAGTACAATAATTTATCATCTAATCTTCTAACAATTAATCAAATATTACAAATTCCTACTGAAAAGTCAACTAGTGAAAGTAATGTTTATGTTGTTAGAAAAGGAGATAATTTATATAAAATAGCCAACAATTATGGTGTAACTGTAAAAGAAATCATGAATTTAAATAATCTTGATTCAACTCTATTATCAATAGGTGATACTTTATTAATTCCTAAACAAATAACTGATTTTTAATTTATTATTCTTTTTTGATTAAAAGCGTCATAGAAATATAGTTTTCTATAAACGCTTTTTACTTAGATTTATTATTCTAAAAGAAAAGTTATTTAAAGTTATAATTATTTACTATTTATTATTAGTTAAAAATTAATTAAAATTATGGTGCATTAGTTTTAAGTGTTTAATAACTTGTTATTAAAATTTAAGTATTAGATAAGAAATATTAAAAAGATTAGGATAAAATAGTTCATATAATATCTAAAACCAAGAAATAATTAAAAATTCGTGAATAGTAATGTAATATCATTTATTTATATAACTAAAAATAGTATAATATTAGATAGATAAAAGGAGTAAATATTTTATGAAACGTATTCTTATGAATAAAAATAAGGAAGTGTTAGTAGCTGAATATGATTCCGGGGTTGGTGTATTTACTGAAGTTTATGATATTTATAATATTGATTATGCACCATATATCTTAAAAAGTTTTTATAATGATGACAATTTCAATGATACATCTTTTAGAACCAAAGTGGTTTCAAGGAAGAGGAATACCATCATGGCGTGATAAGTTAGATTTATTATTGCATCGATTAAATATAAGTGCTCCTAGTGAACTACTAGATAAAGCTTTTGGCTTATCTTTATCAGATCAATATTGGTTAAAACCATTTGATAATGATATTAAATATGACGATATTAATTTCTTTGATAATTATTTTGATTATACAGAATTTATGGAAGCATCTTTATCTAAAAATAGTAAAACTATTACTAATGAGAAATCATTAAAAACACCAAACAATACAACTGATGGAATGCTTAAAAAAGCGTGGATTATTGAAGGTAATACAAGATATTTATTAAAAGGTGGTTATAAAAATGAAATATTACAGCCATTTAATGAAGTATTAGCATCAATAATTTGTGAAAGATTAGGTTTTAATCATGTTACTTATTTTATAGATACTTATAAAGATATGGTAGTTTCTAAATGTCCTTGTTTTATAACAAAAGATACAGAATTAATTACTGCATATCAAATAAAGAATAATATGAATAGACATGATAGTATTGAAGATTACGAAGAATATATTAAACTTTTGGAGAATCAAGGAATCGAAGATGCTCGAATTAAGATAGAAAATATGTATATCTTAGACTTTTTGATAATGAATGAAGACAGACACCTAAATAATTTTGGTATCATTCGTGATGTTAATACTTTAAAGTGGTTAGATATAGCTCCTATATTTGATAATGGACAAAGTTTAAATATTCAAGATTATAACGATGAAGAAGTAATGATTTCTGGACATGGTCACTTATTCTATGAAATTAAACCTTTTGATGAAATAATAAAAGTAGTAAAAAATATTAAAAGAATTGATATTTCAAAACTAGATGGAGTAGTTGAAGAATTTGATGATTTACTGCATAAATATCAACATATTACTAATATGTCAGATAGAAGAATTAATAAATTATGTATTTTATTAAATAGCCAAATAAACAAATTAAAAAAATTAATCAATAATTAATATAATTATAAAATTGATAATCAAGATAGTCATTGATATGCAAAATTTAGAAATTATATTTATGTGATATAAATAAAAAGAATATATTAAATTTGAAACTGCAAATACTTAGAAACAAAATAAGTTGTTGTGGTTGTTAAAATTACTGAAATAGTAATGATATTAAAAAAATATTGAAAAAAATTAATTTGAATAACTATTTTTGAGTATGTAAATAATTTTGTGTAAAAATAAATCCATTCATCAGTTAAACCTAATATTTGACTTGCTTTTTTAGTTTCTCTTTTGGTATTGTCAATTCTATCAACTGTTGTAAGAAATCTAACATTTCATTCGTGAAATAAGTTATGTATGTATTTTTCTATAAGTTCAGAATCTCTTGCGAATCTTGCTTATGTCTTACATAAAACTATATTAACATTTCCAACTTTGCACTCATCAATCATTTTATTAAAGTTTGGACGTGAGCTATCAGCACCAGACCAATCTTCATCATTATAAACACCAACAATTTTAAAGCCTTCGCTTTCTGCATATTCCCTTAACATCAGTTCTTGATTTTTGATACTCTTTGATATTTGATCACTAGTTAATTTATCACGATCTTCATCTGATAATCTTAAATATAACACCACCCTTACTAATGGGTTAGTAATATAGTGGTTATTCAAAATTACAGCTCCCAAGCATACGTTTTTCTATTCTTTTTATATAATTAAAATATTTTTTATTGAAAATATTTTTTAATTCTTGTTCCGTAGGATTAGGTGTTGATGTTATAAATTCTTCACTATAATAAAATTAGTTTTTTTCTTTTCCTTTTTATTCTTCATTTTTTACCCCTCTAAAGTAAAAAAACTATGATAGTCCTAATCTAATTTATGAGACAAAATATTATTTTATACAACACTATAGTTTTTAATTATTAAATAAAAAAAATATATTTTTGATA
>CAMBUO010000001.1 GCA_945871105.1 uncultured Clostridia bacterium | reverse complement strand
TAGAGATAATCAATTAACAAGTGTAACAATACCAAATAGTGTAACAACAATAGGATCTTCTGCTTTTGAAAATAATAAATTAACAAGTGTAACAATAGGAAATAGTGTAACAACAATAGGAGATTGGGCTTTTTATTTTAATCAATTAACAAATGTAACAATACCAAATAGTGTAACAGCAATAGGAGCTTCTGCTTTTAGAAGTAATCAATTAACAAGTGTAACAATACCAAATAGTGTAACAACAATAGGAAATCATGCTTTTAGAGATAATCAATTAACAAGTGTAACAATACCAAATAGTGTAACAACAATAGGATCTTCTGCTTTTGAAAATAATAAATTAACAAGTGTAACAATAGGAAATAGTGTAACAACAATAGGAGATTGGGCTTTTTATTCTAATCAATTAACAAGTGTTGTGATACCAAATAGTGTAACAACAATAGGAGAGGGTGCTTTTGAATCTAATAAATTAACAACTGTAACCATAGGAAGTGGTATTCAATATATAGGTAAGAGTGTATTTTCTAAAAATTCATACAGTAATCCTAATTTAAGTAGTATAACTATTAATAGAAGTTGCTCTGATATTAAAAATATTCCTGCATCTAGTACAGATAGTACTAAATATTATCCTTGGTTATCAGGTAGTAGTCCTTATACAGCAAGTGGTGTAACTATTTATGGAACAGGTTCAGAAGTATGTGATAGTTATTAAAATGTTAAAAAAATATAAAAATTGCAATTTGAGAAATTTAGTTGAACAAATTTTTAACTAGATTTCTTATTTCATGATCTATTCAATGAAGAAGATATTAGTACTTTAGAATGGGCAGCATCCCAAATATTAGAATGTGAGCCAAGTGAATTAAAAGGGAAAGTTAGTGTTAAAAACGTACGATTAACAAGAACTAATCCTAAAGAAAGAACTAAGTATGTTGATTTAATAATAGAATATAAGAATGAAAAAATAATTCTTGAATTAAATAATAACTATTCAGGCATTTATACCAGAAATTTATTTTATTCTTTTAATGTTTTATCTAATTATTATTGTACTAATAATTATAGTTACTATAATAAAGATTCAATGTTTAAAGTTATATTAGTTAATTTAAACTGGTATAAAACTAAAAGGGATGATATTCCAGCTAAGGAGATAGAAACTATAAAATGTCCAAATACAAATATAAAAGATTATATGTTAAAAATTATGCATATTAATCTTGATTATTATGACGATTTAAGGTATGATAAACTTGAAAAGTTTGATAAGTTATATAAACTATTAACTGTAAGTGATAAAGAAGAATTAGAATGTTTTAAAGATATTAAAGAACTTAATAGTTATAGTAAAAAGATAGAAAATTTATCAAATAGTGATAGTTATATGGAGGAAATTATGTCAGAAGAGATGGAAAAAAATCTAGCTAATGAAGAGGCATATTATACTGGACTTCAAGAAGGTGAAGATAAAGGAAAACTTGAAACTCAAACCTTAATAGTTAAAAACTTATTATTTAATTCTATACCTGATGATATTATTATAAAGTCGACTAACATATCAAAAGAAGAATTAGAAAACATTAAAAAAGAAATTAAATAAACTTATAAGTTAAGAAAAGTAATTTAAAGTTTTATCTTTAGATTACTTTTTAAATATAATAATAATATTTATTTAAGTAATTTTTTCTTATTTATTCTATTGTTATTTTATTTTTAATTTAGTATAATTCAACTAAGAAGGTGATAATATGTTTATTCAAGTGTTAGTTGAAATTCAAGCAAGAGCTGTTGATAAATATTTTATATATAAAGTACCTGATTCTTTAGTTAATAAAATACAAATAGGAGTTAGAGTATTAGTACCTTTTTCATCTTTTAAATTAATTGGTTTTGTTACTAATATTATGGATAAATACGAAGATGAATACGAGTTAAAAGAAATAATTGATGTTATTGATTCTGATATTGTTTTAACAAAAGAATTATTAGAACTTGGTTTATATTTAAAAGAAAAAACTTTAGCAACTTTAATATCATGTTATCAAGTAATGCTTCCTAATGGTTATAAAGCTAGTATTAAGAAAAAAGTTAATATTAAGTATGAAACTTATGTAACAATTAATTTTTCTAATTTAAAACAAGCTAAGTTAACAGATAAACAAGAAATAATAGTTAATATTTTATTAAAAAATAAAAATGTTACTTATGATTACTTAAAAAAAATTAATTCTAGTGTTGATACTTTAATTAAGAAAAATATTTTAAATAAAGAAAAAATAGAAGTATATCGATTAAATAATAATTATGATTTAAAAGAAAAATATCCTTTAACAAGTGATCAAGAAAAAGTAGTTAATAGTATTGATTTAAATAGTTATAAAACTTATTTATTATATGGAGTAACGGGATCTGGAAAAACTGAAGTATATATGGAATTAATTGAAAAAGTTATTAATAATAATAAAACAGCTATTGTTTTAATACCTGAGATTAGTTTAACACCTCAAACAGTAAGAAGATTTACAGAAAGATTTGGTGGAATTATTGCCGTTTTTCATTCGGGTTTATCCGATAGTGAGAAATATGATGAATATCGAAAAATTAAAAAAGAAAATATAAAAATAGTAATAGGAGCTAGAAGTGCTATTTTTGCTCCTCTTGAAAGTTTAGGTATTATTATAGTTGATGAGGAACATTCTAGTTCTTATAAACAAGAAAATATGCCAAGATATGATGCTATTGATGTTGCTAAATGGCGTGGTGATTATCATAATTGTCCAGTATTATTAGGATCAGCTACGCCAACTTTAGAATCTTATGCTAGGACTTTAAAAAATGTTTACACACTTTTAAGACTTGAAAAAAGAGTACATGATCGTCAATTACCAAAAGTTAATATTATTGATATGTTTAAAGAAAAAAAGAAAACCAAATTCTTTTCCGAAGAATTATATTTAAAGATGGAAGAGGTTCTAAAAAAAGATGAACAAGTAATTTTATTTTTAAATAAACGTGGTTATGCAACAACGATTACTTGTCCTAATTGTGGTAAAAACTTTCTTTGTAAAAACTGTGATATTACTTTAACTTATCATAAAACAAGTGAAATGTTAAGATGTCATTACTGTGGATATGCTGAAAATAAACCAGAACTTTGTCCAAACTGTCATAGTGAATTAGAAACAAGTGGATCAGGAACAGAACAAGTAGAAGAAGAATTAAAATGCTTATTTAATGATTATAAAACTATTCGGATGGATTTTGATACCACTAGTAAAAAAGGAAGTCATGAAAAAATTATTAACGATTTTAAAGATAATAAATATCAAATTCTAATAGGAACTCAGATGATTGCTAAAGGTTTAGATTTTGCTAATGTAACTTTAGTTGGAGTTATCAATGCTGATAATAGTTTAAATATACCTGATTTTCGTAGTAGTGAAACAACATTTCAATTATTAAATCAAGTAGCGGGTAGAGCCGGTCGAGGAGAAAAAGAAGGTAATGTTTATATTCAAACTTATAATCCTACCCATTATGCTATTTTATATGCTAAAAATAATAATTACTTAGGATTTTTTCAAGAAGAAATGAAAAATAGAAAATTATTAAATTATCCCCCTTATTGTTATTTAGTTTTAATTCAAATAAAAAGTAAAGATTATAAATTATTAAGTGGAGAAACTAAAAAAATACAAGAATATTTAAAAAAGAATTTAGATAAAGAAATATTAGGTCCTAGTTTAGCTAATCCCTTTCGAGTTAATCAAGTATATCGTATGAATATAATTATTAAATATAAGAAATTAGATAATTTATATCCTATTTTAGAAGAATTAATTGATCATTATAAAACAAATAATAAAATTAAAATTGATATTGATTTTGATCCTAAAAGTTTTTAAAGTTTAATCTTTTTAAAACTTTTTTTATTTTTTTTAAAAAAAATATGGTATACTAATACAGAATAGGAGTTGATAAAATGGAATTTAATGAAGGTTATTATAGTAATAATGTTGATGTTCATGATTTTATTCAAAAAAATATTACAAGATATGATGGGGATGAATCTTTTTTAGTTGGAATAAGTGAAAAAACGAAAAAGGTTTTAGCTAAATGTAACGATTTATTAAAAGAAGAATTAAAGAAAAAAGTATTAGATATTGATACTGAACATGTTTCTGGTATTAATAATTTTGATCCTGGTTATATTGATAAAGAAAATGAAGTAATTGTTGGATTACAAACAGATAAGCCATTAAAAAGAATTATGAATCCTTTTGGTGGTATGCGTATGCTTAAAAATAGTTTAGATACTTACGGTTATAAGATGAATCCTGATATTGAAAAGTATTTTCCAATGTTTACAAAATCGCATAATGATGGAGTATATGATGCTTACACGAAAGAAATTAAATTAGCTAAACATGTTGGTTTAATTACAGGTTTACCAGATGCTTACGGTAGAGGAAGAATCATAGGTGATTACAGAAGAGTTGCTTTATATGGAGTTGATTATCTAATTGAAAAGAAAAAGGAAGATTTAGATAAAATTGAAGTAGGTTTAGATGAAACTATTCGATTAAGAGAAGAAGTTAGTATGCAAATTAAAGCTTTAGAAAAAATGAAAGCTATGGCTTTAACTTATGGATTTGATATTTCAAAACCAGCTACTAATAGTTTTGAAGCAGTTGAATGGTTGTATCTTGCTTATCTATCAGCTGTTAAAGAAAATAATGGGGCAGCTGAATCTTTAGGAAGAGTAGATGCTTTTTTAGATATTTATTTTGAAAGAGATTTACAAAATGGTTTAATAACAGAAGAAGAAGTTCAAGAATTAATTGATCAATTTGTTATTAAGTTACGTCTTATTAGACATTTAAGAACTCCAGAATACGATGAATTGTTTTCAGGAGATCCAACTTGGGTAACTTGTTCGATTGGAGGAGCCACAAAAAGTAAAGAAAGTATGGTTACTAAAACAAGTTATCGTTTACTTCATACTTTAACTAATCTAGAACCAAGTCCAGAACCTAATATGACGGTTTTATGGAGTGAGTATTTACCAGATAATTTCAAAAAATATGCTGCGAAGATGAGTATTAAAACTGATGCTATTCAATATGAAAATGATGATTTAATGCGTCCTATTTATGGAGATGACTATGCAATTGCTTGTTGTGTTTCAGCTATGCGAGTTGGTAAGGATATGCAATTTTTTGGAGCTAGATGTAACTTAGCTAAAGCTCTTTTATATAGCATTAATCAAGGATGCGATGAAAGAGAAGGAACAGAAGTATTAAAAGGAATTAAAAAACTAGAGGGCGAATATTTAGATTACGAGGAAGTTAGAAAGAACTTTGATAAAGTAATAGAAAAAACAGCTAAGATTTATGTTGATGCTATGAATATTATTCATTATATGCATGATCGTTATGCTTATGAAGCTAGTCAAATGGCTTTACATGACACTAATGTTAAACGTTTAATGGCTTATGGGGTTGCTGGATTATCAGTTGTTGCTGATAGTTTATCAGCTATCAAGTATGCTAAGGTTAAACCAATTCGTAATGAACAAGGAATAGTTATTGATTTTAAGATAGAAGGCGATTTTCCAAAATATGGAAATGATGATGATAGAGTAGACAATATTGCTACTAGCGTTTTAAAAAAACTATATCAAGAATTAAGTAAACATGAAACTTATCGTGATGCTTATCCAACTTTATCTGTTTTAACTATCACCTCAAATGTTGTCTATGGTCATAAAACTGGAACTACTCCTGATGGAAGACCAGCCGGAACTCCTTTTGCCCCTGGAGCTAATCCAATGCATGGTAGAGACAACAGCGGAGCTTTAGCAAGTTTAAATAGTGTTGCTAAATTAGATTATAAAAATTGTTGTAGGGATGGTATAAGTAATACTTTCTCCATTGTACCAAAAGCCTTAGGAAAAGATTTATCTAGTCAAATAAATAATTTAGTTGATATTTTAAATGGTTATTTCAAACAAGGTGCTCATCACTTAAATGTCAATGTTTTAACAAGAGAAACTTTAATAGATGCGAAAAATAATCCAGATAAATATCCGTTACTTACTATTAGAGTATCTGGTTATTCCGTTCGTTTTAATCGTTTAACTGATGAACAAAAAGACGAAGTTATCAAAAGAACTTTCCATGAGGCTATGTAATGCAAGGAAGTATTGCCTCAATTGAAACGATGTCAAGTGTTGATGGACCAGGTATAAGAACAGTTGTTTTTATGTCTGGTTGTAAAAAACGATGCCTATATTGTCATAATCCGGAAATGTTTCAAATGACCAAACCAAATTATGAAGCCAAAGAATTATTTAATAAATTAAAAAGATATAAAAATTACTTTGGTAAAAAAGGAGGAATAACATTCTCCGGAGGAGAACCCCTTTTACAAACTAATTTTTTAATAGAAGTATGTAAATTATTAAAACAAGAAAATATTCATGTAGCAATTGATACAGCCGGAGACTATATAGGTAATATAGATGAATTACTAAAATATGTTGATTTAATTATTTTAGATATAAAAGATACTAGAAAAAGAAAATATGAATATTTAACTAATCAAAAAATAGAAACACAAGAAAATTTTATTAAATTAATTAATAAAACCAATGTAAAAGTTTCTATTCGACAAGTTATAATTCCTAGTTTTAATGATAACTTAAAGTATATTAAAAGTTTAAAAAAATACTTAACAAAAGTAAAAAATATTCAAGATGTAACTTTTATACCTTATCATAAATTAGGAAGTGAAAAATATTTAGATTTAGGTCTAGTTTATAAAATGACAAATATTCCTGAGATGGATAAAACTAAATGTAATGAACTTTTTAAAGAATTTAAAAAATTAACCTGATTAAATAATTAAATTTCGTGATATTCAAGCATATGCTTAATAAAAAAATGAGCAAGAACTCATTTTTTATTTTATATTTTTATATAAATAATTAAAGTAATCATGTTGGATAGCTAAGTTACTATATTTTATTTTATTATTTACTTTTTCATTTATTGCTATTATTTCTTCAATTGAATAAACTTTATCAGTATAATAAGTTATATTATCATTACTAGCATTATAAAAGGCATATTCGTTTTTCCATGATCCATCAGCAAATATTGTAATACTTTCATATTTATTAGAAAATAAATCTTGTCCAGTTGAAAATCTTGAATCGTAATCTAAATTAAATAAATTAGCAACTGTTGGTAATAAATTAACATAACTAGTATACTGGGTATAAGTAGTTGCTTCGATATCATTAGACCAAATAACAAATGGAACTCTTTCATTTTCATATCTTTCTTCAATACTATAAGGAAGGGCTGTTTCTAAAATATTATTGGCTAGTCCATAAGGATAATGATCTCCATATAATATAATAACCGTATTATCTAATTTATCTTGTTTTTCTAAACCTTCTAATAAAACTCCTAATCCATCATCTAATACTTTTAATTTTGACATATATCTTTTTAATTTAATATTATAATCATCATATTCTTCTCCATCAAATAAATATAAATATTTATCACCATAAGTACTACTACCATATGGTTGATGAGAAGTAACCGTTGTTAACCAGGTCATAAATTTATCATTTTTTGAATAACTATTTAAGATTTTAACAACTTGTTTTAAAAAATCTTCATCGCTTGACCATTCTTCATCTTTTGTATTATAAGTTAAACCTAAATCATCAACATCAAAATATCTATATGATCCCATATTAGTATGTATTTCTCTTCTTGCATAATACCTTTCTGTATAATTATGCATACTAGTTGTTTTATAACCTTTATTATTAAATAAATTAAAAATACTATTTGGATACAAATTAGAACTATAAGTATTAGCAGTACACTTATTATAAATAGAATATAAACCAATCATACCACTTAATTCATTATTACCTGTTGCACAGGAATTTCTAGGCGAATAATTATTTTTAAAATAATAACCTTCATTTAATAACTTATAAAAATTAGGATACAAGTCTTCATTTATAAAAATATCATTGACAGATTCCATCATAATAACAATTAAATTCTTATCTTCAAATAAACCAGTATAACTATTTTTACCGGTATAAGTATTATTAATAAAATATTCATTTAAATAATTTAAACTTAAATCTTCTTCCTTATCAATTAATTCTAACCATTTACTATCATCTAAATTATAATTATTTTCTTTTAAATTATTATTATCTTTATTAATAATAGTTGGCTCATTAAAAACATTTTTTATATCTAAAATAGCAAACATAGTACTACCAAATTCTCTAATAGCTAAACTAGGATTACTTGGATTATTAAATAAATCTTTATTACTAATAGTTTGTAATTTATTTTGAAATATATCAAGACTTAAAGTAACATGATAGAAAAATCCAAATACTAATAATAAACTAATTGTTTTTAAAGTGGATTCTAGTTTATTAAAATTATTAATTATTTTTATTTTTATTTTGTTTTTTTTGATTAATTCATAATAAATAATTAATAATATAAGAGGAAGAAAAATTAAGTAATAATACCAATAAAAACTTTTTAGAAAATCGAATATATAAGATGTAACAGCACCTGCTTGACTAGATATATTAAAAGATATATAAACACCTATAAAGTTATTAAAACCGGCTTGTAAGATAGTATAGATAGTTATAATAGTTACTAGTAAAATATTAATAGTTTTCGTTTTTCTTTCATTTAAATATAATTCTATATAACTAATAATTAAACTAAGAATAATGGTACTAAATAAAATTCTAATAGTTGATATAGTTAAAACATTTTGATGATTAACTCCTTTAAATATTAATTCTATTAAGAAAATAGTAATAGTTAATATTAAAATATTATATAAATATTTATTTATTTTTTTCTTCATAAACACTTCGCTTCCAGTTTAATTTTAACATAAAAAGAATGAAATGTAAAATTGACTTAACTACTTATTAATGCTATACTTTTAAAGTAGGGTGATATTGATGAATAATGAATTAGAAGAAGCTTTAAAGTTTTTTGGATTAGATAGGGATTTTACAAGAGATGATTGGCATGACACTTATCGCTTGTTAGGTAAAAAAATTCATCCTGATGTTAATAATGAAACTGAAGAATACATGAAATTGGTTAATAGTTATAAAGCTATTTTAAAAAGTTATGAATTACAAAATCGATTAGCAATTAGTAAAAGATTAGATGATAAGATAGATAAGTTTGCAAAGAAGTTACAAGATGATAAAAAGAAATATAATTATTCTTCGATTACTTCTTTAGTTAATAAATATTTAGTACTTTTAAAAGAGATAAAAGGATTTAAAAAATTAGAAGAATTAAAAAAGAGTTATTCAGTGGAATTAAATAGTATTTTACTTAATATAAAAAAGAAAGAAGAATTTAATCTTAATCATAAAAAGGACAATTACACAAAATATTTTGCGAGTAAGTTTTATCAATTTGCTGCTTCTCATAAAGCAACAGAAATTGCAGAAGCTAATGAAATTTTAGGTTTGGTTTTAGATTTAATATTAAAATCTACAGCTGATAATATAGATAATTTAATTAGACAGATTGGTAATATTTCTTTTGAAAATATAAAACTTGCTCGAGAAATTTTAAATGGATTAAATGTTAATTATGAAGTTTATATTAATAAGAATCATGGTCATTCTGTTTTAGTAGAAAAAATTGATGATGAAAAAGTCTATTATCGTAGATATTTAAATGATAATTTAGTTAGTATGAATTATTTAAAGTTTAAACAAGATTTTTTAGCTTTAAGAAGTTTTGTTGAAGAAAGTGAATATGTTGGTAATCATGATGTATATATGATAGGTAATGGTCTTTATCGAAGAGATTTACCTTTAAGCAGATATTTATATTATCATCCTAGGAGTGGGTTGATGTTAGTTTATAAAGAAGATGATAGGGATGAAAAGTTTAGTTTTTATTCAGGTAATGTTAGTTATGGATTAGAAGAGATTGCTTATCATTTTGAAGTTGATTTAAATTCCAGAAGAAGTGATCCAGAACATGGAGCGTTTAAAAATCGTGATTTTTTATATGAATCAATCATGAAAGAAATAATTATTAAAAATAGTGATTTTGAAACGGAAGAAACCAAGGGTAAAAAATAGATCTAGTTTTGGGAACTAGATCTTTTTATATCTAAAATAATAGGTAAGATAATAGGTTTTCTACCGGTTAGTTCCATAATATAAGTACTTATATTTGTTTGTAGATAACTTTTTATATCTTGATAATTAGTATTATTTTCTTTTAATTTGGTTGTTATCAATAAACTAGATTTTAATTCTAACATATTAATTAATTCGATGTTATCATTTACTTGAATAAATCCACGAGTAACAATATTAGGTTTTGTTAATAGTTTTTTATTTCGCATATCAATATTAGCAACAATTACTAAAATACCATCACTAGCCATGATTTTGCGATCACGAATTACTTGAGTTGCTACTTCACTAGCACTATTGCTATCAATATATATTTCATCCATTTTAATTTTAGGTCCCTGGGTTATTACATGCTTATTTAATATTAAAGTATCACCATTATCTAAAATAAAGGTATTTTCCTTGGAAACTCCACACATATTAGCTAAATCAGCATGATTTTTTAACATTCGGTATTCCCCATGAAATGGTAACATATATTTTGGTTTTAAAAGACGAATCATTAATTTTAATTCTTCTTTATTAGCATGCCCTGATGTATGAATATCCGATATTGTTGTATTGGTATAAACTTTAACTCCTTGTAAACATAGTTTATTAATTGTTCTCGAGATACTTAAAGCATTACCAGGAATTGGACTTGATGAGAAAATAACAACATCATCAGTTCTTAGTTTAATATGTTTATGTTCTAAATTAGCAATTCTTGATAAAGCAGCTAATGGTTCTCCTTGACTACCTGTACATAAAATACATACTTCTTTGGGTTTTAATTGATTAGCTTCTTCAGGAGATATAAATAGTTCTTTATGATTTATATATCCTCCCTTAATTGATATTTGAATATTAGCTTCCATACTACGACCAAAGATACAAATTTTTCTTTTATGTTTATAACAAGTTTCCACAATATGTTTTAAACGATAAATATTCGAAGCAAAAGTAGCAATAATAATACGACTATTAGTTTCCGTGTCAAAAATATCATTTAAAGCAGCATCAACACTTGATTCACTATTAGAAATTCCTTCATTTAATGCATTAGTTGAATCACTTATTAATAAATCAACTCCTTCTTCTCCAATATGAGCCATTTTATGTAAATCAGCCATGGGACCAATAGGAGTAAAATCAAATTTAAAGTCTCCGGTAGTTACAATTGTTCCATTTGGTGTTTTAATACGAATTCCATGTGAATCAGGAACAGAATGAGTAGTTCTAAAAAAATCAACTTCAAAATATTTAAATTTAAAAACATCATCACTTTGATAAGCGAATAAATTATCGAAACGAATATTTCTATCAACTAACTTCATTTTAATAAGTTCACAAGCTTGATTAGGCGCATAAATATTTTTAATATCAACTGATTGTATTAATATTGGAATAGCCCCTATATGATCTTCATGTCCATGAGTAATAAATAAAGCTTTAATTTTATTTTCATTTTCTTTTAAATAAGAATAATCAGGAATAGTATAATCAATTCCTAACATTGTAAGTTCAGCAAAAGAAATACCAGCATCAATTAAAATAATTTCATCTTGATGTTCGATAGCATACATATTTTTACCGATTTCTCCTAGACCACCTAAAATAATAAAACGAGTTTCTTCGTTTTTCATTTACAAAAAATCCTCCTTTCTTTAAGTTTAAAAAGAACTAACTTAGATATTATACAATTTTTTACAATAAATGTCTATAAAAAGAGTAGTTTTTTTAAGATAAAATTGTTATAATTTGAATAGAGGTAGGTATGAAAAATAAAAAAGGTTTTACATTAATAGAATTGCTGTCAACTATTGCAATTTTAACGATAGTTTTAGGTATTGCTAGTACAGCATATATAGGAATAAGTAAATATTTAAAAAAATCCTATTATAAAACATTGGAAGAATCAATTTTAGTATCAGGTGGGGAGTATTATACTTATACTAAAGAACGCCCAGAGATGTTTGGTGATGAAGAAAGAGTAAGCTTAAAATACTTAGTCGAAAATAAATATTCAACAGATATAGTTGATCGAAAAGGTACTAAATGTGATTTAAATGATAGTTATGTTGGCGCCTATAAAGATAGTTATGATAAAACTAATTATTATGTTTGTCTAACTTGTTCTGGTGATAATTATGAACCAGATAAACCAGAGTGTTTAGGAAATATTGGTTATTCTTTACAAGCAACAGCAACGATTAATGATACTAATAAAGTATATCAAGTTAATAACTGGGTTAACCAGTATGTTAAATTAACTTTTAAAACTTTAAATAACGTTGAAACAGTTTATGTCAAAGATAATATTTTAGGAACGAGTTTTAATTGTACTATGACAGGAACTAGTATTAAAAATTGTAGTATTAATGTTGATAAAAGTGGTAACTATGAATATTATGGAATTTCAAGTAGTAACAAAGAAACTAAACATGGTCATATAAATATTAAAGTTGATACGACGAATCCTCGTTTTGATGTTTATGAAGATACAACTCTAATTACTAGTGATAGTATTACTAAGAATATTACTAGTAATAGTATAAATATAAATGCTACAGTTAAAGATATCGTTGATTTGGATAGTAAAGTTCAAAGTATTAGATATTCTTTTGAAAAACAAGGAAGTAGTAAAAAATATGTTACGATTGATAATAACTTAACAGAATTTAATATAACCAAAGATTTAGATTTAGGAAAATATGAATTAATAATTGAAATAAAAGATTATGCTGGAAATATTGGTAGTAGAACTATTATTTACCAGATTAATAAAAATATTACTAAACCAGATAGTAGTTATTGTAACGATTTAACTTATAATGGATTCGAACAAACTTTAACGAAAACGCCAGGGGAAGGTTATACATTTACTAATAATAAAAAGACTTATGCTGGTAGTTATGAAGTAACAGCTAATTTAAATGAAAATTATGTCTTTAGTGATGGAAGTACAAGTGCTAAATTTACTTGTGTAATTAAGAGACAATCTACAGCAACAACGGGAAGTTGTCAAAGTGTAACTTATAATGGTGGTGAACAAGTAATTGCTAAAGGTGGATCAAACGTAACTTATGGTAATAATTTAAAAATTGATGCCGGTACCTATACCGTTACAATTAATGCTAATTCAAATTATGCTTTTAGCGATAACTCAACATCAAAAACATTAAGTTGTACTTTAAGTAAAAAATCAGTAGCAGTAAGTTGGGGTAGTACCACAACATTCACTTATAATGGGGGAGCTCAAGGTCCAACAGCCGGTGCAACCAGTGGTGTAAGTGGGGAAACATTAAATATCACAAGAACAACAGCAACTAATGCCGGAAGTTACACATCAACTGCTAGTATTTCAAGTGTAACTGGTGGAAGAGCCAATAAAAATAATTATACTTTAACAGAAAATACCAAAGCATTTACTATTAATAAAGTAACCCCAACTATAACTTTAAGTGCAACTAGTGGAAGTGTTAATGCTGGTTCAACGATAACTTTCACTGAAAAAGCAAGTATTGCGGGAAGCTTTAGTAATGTATCCGGAACAACAAGTGTTGCAACTATTAGTCCTGCTATTTATTCAAGTGTAGCAGCCAATACTGCTAAAACGGTAACTATAACAGGAGTATCTAATGGAAGTAGTACTATAACAGTAACGTTTACTCCAACAGATACAACAAACTATAATAGTAAAACAGCAACTTATACTGTAACGGGTTATAAAGTAGCTTCCGTTGGAACATGTCAAAGTAGAATTTATAATGGAAGTAGTCAAACCTTAGCTAGTGGTGGAACAGGAGTAAATTATACTAACAATACAAGAACTAATTACGGATCTCAAACCGTAATAGTTACCTTACAATCCGGATATCGTTGGAGTGATGCAACAACCGCTAATAAAACTTTAATTTGTAGTATTAATAAAAAAGCAGTTACGATTACAGCCAAAGATCAAAATTTAAATGGAACTAATATTATTACAAAAAATACTAGTCAAATAACTACTTCAGGACTTATTAGTGGTCATAGTGTAACCAGTATTACTTTAACTCAATCCACAACTTCTGATACTACAAATGGAACAATTACACCAAGTGGAGCTATAATTAAATCAGGTAAAACTGATGTAACAGGTAATTATTCTATTACTTATAATAAAGGAAAATTAACGATTGTTACCATTAAATATTGTGCTAATTTCTATTTAAATGGTGCAAGTAAAATAGATGGTGTAGCTTCAAATAAAACAAACGTTTGTTGTAGTCCAGGAAGTAATACATCATGTATCATTACATCTCCTACCATAACACCAGCTACTAATTTTGATGTTTTAGGTTGGGGTAGTTCAGCTAGTTCAACAACTATTATTGCTGATGCGACTAGTGATATTTCTTTAACTAGTGATACTAATTTTTATGCTGTAACTGAAAGTACAGATGATATAAGAAAGACTTATTCCATTGAATTTCAGTTAAATGGTGCAACATCATATGAACTTCAAGGAACCACTTATACCCAAAATGAAGTTTTCTATTGTGAAACAGATAAAGTTTATAATGGTGCAGCAATAAAAAACAGTTGTACTTTTACATTACCTACGATAACCAGATCAGATGGTAAGGTTTACGGGTGGTCAAAAACAGAAAATTCAAATGGTACTAAGGATTATAATAACGGAGCAACAATAACTGTTAGTTCTAACTTAGTATTATATGCAAGTACTGCTAAAATAGTATACTTATATTATGATGCTAATGGTGGAACCACAACTTTATCAACCCAAGAAGTTGCTATCTATAATACTGATGAATATGGTGTAGTTAATATACCAGATTATGTTCATGATACATCTACTGGAACTGGCAATATGTGTAAAGCAGGAAGATCATCAGGAACGGTTTTTTATAATAAAGAATATGAAAAATATGATAATAAAGTTTATACTAGTTATAAGTATTTAGGCCTTGGTTTAACTACAAGTTCTGTTAGTTATTGCCCGGGTGATAGTATTCCTATAAAAGAAAATATGACCTTATATGCAGTTTGGAAAGAAATATATGGTTCTGGTAAGACTACTGGTAATGTTAATAATAGAAAAGGTCCAGGTACAAACTTTGGGACAACAGGAGCTAGTATTGATAAGGGAAAAACTATTGTTATTATGGAAAGTGTTAAGAAGGATGGAAGTGGAACATCTAATGTATGGTATTTAGTGCAATACGGAAGTCAAACGGGTTATTCATCAGGGCTTTATATTAATCCAACAACTTATCCACCTGATAATAGTTGTAAAGTAAGTGAATATGCTTGTACAACAACCGCAACTACAGCCGCAGTTACAGTTGCCCCTTCAGAGGTTACTTTAAATATTACAAATGGAACTGGAAGATTAACTTCTCAAAAAGTTGATATAGATAGTCAATGTGGAGGTGTAAGTTCAGTATCAGTTGGTAATAGTAATCTAATTACGGCTGATAAAGATGGTAATATTACTGCAAAAGATGGTTCTGTTGCCGTTGGTTCAAAGGCAACAACAACTGTAACCTATAAAACTGTTTATACTTGTGAAGCTACTGTAAATGTCACGGTAAAAAATATTGATGAAACTCCACCAGTTGTAAATATTTCTATTAGTGGTGATACTTATTCGAGTGGATATAAAAGTGGAGCCGTTGCAACAGCTAGTTGTACTTCTTCTACAGACACAATTGGTTCATTAAAATTTACAAGTTCTGCTAGTCAATCAACTGCAGGTACTCTTAGTTCTGATAAGAAATCAGCAACGGCTAGTTTAACTTTAAATTCAGCTTCAAGTAGTATGAAAGTTACGGCTACATGTACAACAGCAAACGGAATTTCAGCAACAACAACAGCAACTTATAAAATATACAAATATTCTGAATCTTCTGTTTGTGGAGTATCATCATATAGTTATAGTGGTACTTGTAAATGTTATAGTATGGCAACTAACACACCTTTAACAACTAAGTCTTGTAGTTCAAGTGTATATAGCTATGGAAGTTGTTCTAGTTACTGTTCTGGTGCAGCTGGATTACCAAAAGCAACTGGTTCTTGTACAAGAACCGCAATATATAAAAAGTGTTATCATACGTAGGAGGAATTATGAAATCAAAAAGAAAAAAAATACTAGCAATTTGTCTTTTGATATTTGGAATTATTGTTATTGGATTAGGAGTATATAGTTTATTCTTTCAAAGAAATGCAGACTCAGAAATTGATTCCGATAATAATACAAATAATTATATTAATGCAAGTGATTTAGATTTTAAGATTATAAATTTTAAGGTTGATATTAATACTCCTAATCTTGTAAAACTTAGATTTGATATATTAAACAATGATAATCCTCTTCCAGAAAAAAAATTAAAATTAAATTTCTATGAAAATGATAAAATTGTATATATCTTCGAATATCAAATAAATAAAATGAATTCATTTGAAGAAATTACAATTGAGACCAATTTAGATTTTGAATATACAAAATTAACAAAATATGAATTTGAAATTGATAATAAAAAATTTGAGATGACTCCATATTTTGATTAAAAAATATATTAAAGGCAACTATCCAATTTTTAGGTAAGTTGCTTTTAATTATACAAAATAATTGATTTTAATATTAAAAAAATAAATAAAAATTTTTAAAAAATGATTTGATTTATAATCAAATAGTTGCTTAATTATTAGTGTTATTGCTTATGTTTCTAAAGAAACTGATTTAACTTACTTGTGAATACTAATGGATTGGTTGATCTAATAATTGTTGGATCCGTATAAAAAGAAAAATATAAATACCAATTATGATAAAACAATTTCTAAAGTTATTTTAAAATTTAATAATAAAAATGGTGATATAATAGAAGAAGTTTATATTAATATTGGAAAAATACCTGTTAATAAAGAAATAAAAAAATCATTTAAAAGTAAAAAAATTTAACTAATTCTACATCATTTACTATCGATTATAATAATGAAACATCTATAGAAAAAGAGTATCGAGATGATAATATATTAATTAATGATTTTTTAGAAATAGATAGTAAATATTTGTTTAATTTAACTAATATTTCTAAGGCTAAATTTAAAACTAATAAATTAACTATTGAATATTTAGATATAGAAAAACAAGTTATTTTAAGTAGAAAATTTGCTGTTGATTTAGATATTTCTCAAACTGCAACCATTTCTACCTTAAAAGATGGCTCAGAAATTTTAAAGGTTCAATATATACGTATAGTAGATTATTAATACTATTTAATAATAAAATATAACTATTGAAAAAATTATAAAGTTTTTTCAATAGTTATTTTGTTATCACTTTATGTTTTAATAATTTTTAATTTATGTTAAAATAACTATGTTTGGAGGAATTATGGATCAAGAATTAATTAATAAAATTAGAGAAAATACAGATATTGTTGAATTTATATCCAAGTATATTCCTCTAGTTAAAAAAGGTAAAAATTATTTTGGACTTTGTCCTTTTCATAATGATAATAATCCATCTTTAAGTGTATCAAGAGAAAAACAAATATATAAATGTTTTGTATGTGGGGAAGCTGGTAATGTTTTTAATTTTATTCAAAAATATGAAAATGTTTCTTATAAAGAAGCTATAAAAATAGTAGGGGATAGTATAGGTATAAGTATTGGCTATGATATAAAAAAAGTAGTAGATAAAAATCAAATATACTATGATATATATGATATAGCAAATAAATTTTATCAAAATAATTTATTTTCAAGTGAAGGGTTAGAAGCAAGGAATTATTTAGAAAAAAGAAAATTAGATTTAGAAACCATAAAAGAATTTCAAATTGGCTTATCTTTGGATAAAAAAGATTCTTTATATAATCTTTTAGTAAAAAAAGGGTATGACATTGAAATACTAGAAAAAAGTGGTTTAATTAATTTTGATCATGATATTTATACTAATCGTATTATTTTTCCTTTATTTAATCAAAATGGAAAAATTAATGGCTTTTCTGGAAGAATTTATCATGGAGAAAATACTAATAAATATTTAAATACAAGAGAGACAGCTATATTTAAAAAAGGTGAAAATTTATTTAATTATGATAGAGCTAAAGAAGAAGCTAGAAAGAAAAAATACGTTATTATCATGGAAGGATTTATGGCTTGTATAAGAGCTTATACGATAGGAATTAAAAATTGTATAGCTACCATGGGAACGGCTTTAACTATTGATCAAGTTAATTTAATAAAAAGATTAACTAATACCGTTTATTTATGTTTTGATGGTGATAATGCAGGAATTAATGCTACTTTAAACAATGGGAAAATTTTATTAGAAAATAATTTAAAAGTAAAAGTTATATCTTTAACTGATAATCTTGATCCAGATGATTTTATTATTAAATATGGAAAAGATAAGTTCTATAGTCTTTTAGAAAATCCATTAAATTATGAAGATTTTAAAATTAGAAGACTTAAAAATGGTGTAAATTTTCATAGTAGTGAAGAGTTAAGTAATTATATAAATTTAGTTTTAAAAGAGATAAGTCAAGTAAAAGATGCAATTAAACGAGAAATAATGCTAAAAAATCTTGCTGAAGAAACAAATGTATGGTATAATACTTTGGAAAAAAAGTTAAATGAATTATTGTCTGAAAAAAAACTTGTTTCTTCTAATAAAAATATACTTTTACCTAAAAAAGAAAAAAAAGATAAATATGAAAGAACTTTGCAAATATTAATTTATTATATGTTAACTAGAAAAGGAACGATTACTTTAGTGGAAAATAGTAATGTATATTTTCCAATAGATTCGTATCGCCAATTATTTTTAGAAATTAGTGATTATTATAATAAATATGGTTCTATTAGTATTGCTGATTTTAGTACTTATCTTGAAGAAAAAGGAGAATTTAAAGATATTTTTAAGGAAATAATAAGTTTAGATTTAGATAATAATGTTTCTAATGATATTATTTTAGATTATTTAAAGGTAATTGATAACTATAATGTGTCTCTGGAAATCAAAAGATTAGAGAATTTAATAATGAATGAAGTTGACCCTCTTGAACAAGCTAAAATAAGTAATCAAATATGGAAACTAAAAATGGGGAGTGAAAAATCATGATTAATGAAGTTAAATCATTTGATGAAAGAAAACAATCTTTAGTTGAGTTAGGTAAGAAAAAAGGATATGTTACTTATGAAGAACTTGCCAATGAATTAAAAGGATTAGATATCGATGCTGATTCTTTAGATGACTTATATAATGTCTTATTAGAAAATGAAATTGATATTGTTTCTGAAGATGAGACAGCAGATAATGAAGGGATTGAATCTCCAGAGAAAATTTTAGAAGATTTAAGTAGTTCAAAAGATATTAAAATTAATGATCCTGTTCGTATGTATTTAAAAGAAATAGGTCGTATTAATTTGCTTACTAGTGATGAAGAATTTGAATATGCTAGGCTTGCTAATGAAGGAGATGAGCATGCTAAAACGATGCTTGCTGAATCTAATTTACGTTTAGTTGTTAGTATTGCTAAACGTTATGTAGGAAGAGGAATGTTATTTCTTGATTTAATTCAAGAAGGAAATATTGGTCTTATGAAAGCTGTTGAAAAGTTTGATCCAAGTAAAGGATATAAATTTTCAACTTATGCAACTTGGTGGATTCGACAAGCGATAACTAGAGCAATTGCTGATCAAGCAAGAACTATTAGAATACCTGTTCATATGGTAGAAACTATAAATAAATTAGCACGTGTTCAAAGACAATTAACCCAAGAATTAAATCGTGAACCAACGGATGAAGAAATTGCTAAGAAATTAGGAATATCTTTAGATAAAGTAAGAGAAGTTTACAAAATTAGCCAAGATCCCGTTAGTTTAGAAACACCAATTGGGGAAGAAGATGATTCACATCTTGGAGATTTCATTAAAGATGAGAGAACCATGTCACCAGAAGAATATGCAACAGTTGGTATGTTAAAAGAAGAATTAGCTAGTGTATTATTAACTTTAACCGAAAGAGAAGAAAAAGTTTTAAGACTTCGCTTTGGTCTTGATGATGGACAATGTCGTACTCTTGAAGAAGTAGGTCAAATCTTTAATGTTACAAGAGAAAGAATTCGTCAAATAGAAGCTAAAGCTTTAAGAAAATTAAAACATCCAAGTAGAAGTCGTAAATTAAAAGATTTCTTAACAGATTAATGAAATTGTCAAAAAGACTACAAGTTGTAGCCTCTTTTATACCAGATAATTCTTCTTTATTAGATGTTGGCTGTGATCATGCTCTTCTTGATATTTATTTAATGAAAACGAAACAAAATATTAAAATAATTGCCTCTGATATTAATCCTAATCCTTTAAAAATCGCCAAAGACAATCTTATTAAATACAATTTACAAAACCAAATTACGTTAAAAAAAATGGATGGTATAAAAGAAATACCAAAAAGTGTTGATACTATTGTTGTTGCTGGAATGGGAGGTATTTTAATAACTAATATTTTACAAAAAGAAAAATTAACCAATATAAAAAATATAATTTTAGCGCCTAATAATGATTTTCCACTTGTTAGAAAACATTTAAATAAACTAGGCTATAAAATCATAAAAGAACAATTAGTAATAGATAATCAAAAAACTTATTTAGTTTTAAAATATGTAAGAGGAAAAGAAAAAATAAATTATTACTTTGGAACTTTATCAAATAAAAATTTAGAAACTATTTATTATTATACTAATATTTTAAATACAAATCTTCATAATTTAAAAAAAATACCTTCTAAATATATTATTAAAAGAACAAAAATAAAAATAGAAAATAAAAGAATAACTAATTTTTTTAAACAAAAATAGTTATTTTTTTTCTACTTGAATTTTTTAAGAAGATATGTTAAAATTTTTATAGAAAATAAGGAGGTAGTTATGGTAATTCGTAAACCTTATGCATTTTTAATAAAATATTTTAAAATCATTCATATAGTAATTTTTATTACATTAATTTTTCTTTTATTTAAATTAAGAGCAATATATATATTCTTTAAAAATTATTTATTAAATGGTACTTATCTTTATGTTAATAATATGGCTGGTAAATATATTGGAATACCTTTAATATTAACTATTGTTGTTTTAATTGGTATTTTTCTATTAATTTTTTTACTTATGAAGCAAAAGAAAAAGCCAATTATTTATTACATTAGTGCTTTAGTTTATACTTCTATCTGTTTTATTGCTTGTTTATTTTTATTCAGTGTTTTTTCTTCCTTAGAATATTCAAGTTTAAGTAATAGGGCTTTAGCTTTAATTAGAGATTTAACTATGGTTTTATATTATGCAGATTTCTTTTTTCTTGCTATATCATTTATCCGTGGTTTTGGTTTTGATATTAAAAGATTTAATTTTGATAAAGATTTAGAACAATTAGATATAACTGAAAAAGATAGAGAAGAAATAGAACTAGAATCACCTATTGATTATGATAAAGTAGTTAATTTTGCTAGAAGAAAAAAAAGAAATATAAGTTATTATTTTAAAGAAAATTCTTATGTTTTAATAGTTTTATTAATTATAATTTCTTTAGGTTTATCTTCTTATCTAATTATTGATAAATTAATTGTTAATAAAGTTTATCGAGAACAACAAATTGTTACAATTGATAAATTAGATTTTAAAATTATCGATTCTTATGTAAGTAATAAAAATATTAACGGTAATGTTATTAATAAAAATAAAAAATTTATTATTATTCCTTTTGAGGTTACTAATAATTATGATAAATATGTTCAAATATTAACGGAAAATACGAGAATAAGGATTAATAAAAATTATTATTATCCTAAAGTAAATACGGCTTTTAATGATTTAGGTGTAGTTTATAAAAGTCAAAATATTCCGAAAGGGTCTACAAAAAAATATTTATTTCTTTTTGAAATAGATAATAATGAAAAAACTAATACTGTTTATTTAGAGTTATATGCTGGAAAGAAGCAAGAAGATAATCAAATTGTATTTACATATAAAACAATTAAGTTAAAACCAACTAAATTTAAAAAGCAAGATTTAGGAAAATATAAAATTAATGATGTAGTAACAATTGATAATTCTTATTTAGAAAAAGCTAAGTTAAGTATTAGTAAAATATCAATTGTTGATAATGAAACTTATCAATATACAAAATGTGGTAATGATTCAGAAGGAACATGTTTAGAATATAATGCTAGTGTTGTAGCAAGTATAGGAAAAACTTTATTAAGAATTGAATATTCTTTTGATAATCCGACGGATATATTTGCATATGCTAGTTTAGAATATCAATTAAATAATAAAAAATATACATTAACTAATAATTATATTAAAAATGTAACGCCTAATAATTATCCTAATAAAGTTGTATTTTTAGAAATTGATAATAATATTAAGAATGCTACCAATTTAGTTTTAAAATTTAATATTCGTAATACGGAGTTTAAGTATGAAATATCAGAATAAAAAAGGATTTGTCTTATTAGAAACGTTAACAGTAACAATATTTACTTTAATAATATTTACTATTTTATATACGAGTGTAGTACCTTTATTAGGAAGATATGATGCTTTATCTTATTATAATGACTTAGATATAACATATGATTTATATTATGTAAAAAAAATGTTATTAGCTGATTCTAATTATGAAAGTATTTCTAATTTAGAATATAAAAATATTACTTGTGGTAGTTTAAATGATATAAAAACTTGTCAAGATTATTTTCAAGCTTTAAATATTAATCCTCCGAATGGAGATGAATTAATTTATCTTGATTTAAGTAATAATGATGTTAAAAATAATAGTTCTTTATCAGATGATATAAAAGATTATTTAAAATATATCGATGTTAAAAAAAAAATATTATTATTAAAAAGAGATGATTATATATCTTATTTAGAATTAGTAGGTAGTTAAAATAATACACATAATTATAAAATGATTAAAAATATTAATAATTCAAATGATAAATTATGTAGAATATTAACTAAAATAATTTATATATTTGGTGATAAGATATATTATTTAAATTAAGTTTTATATTTGCATAAACTTTAGAGAGTAATTGTATTTAATAGAATAGTGATGGTAATTTCTATATTTATTAAATAAGTTTATAGTAATTTTAATTACTACTTTCTTTTTGAAAGTAGTTTTTATAATCTATTTTTACTTGTCATTACTTATTCTTTTTGCTATACTTAATTAGGAAATAGAAGGTGTATTATGTATTTAAAAGAAATAGAAATATCAGGTTTTAAATCATTTGCTGATAAAATTAACTTAAATTTAGATAATGAAATTACTTGTATTGTTGGACCTAATGGATCAGGTAAAAGTAATATCGTTGATGCTATTCGTTTTGTTTTAGGTGAACAATCAGTTAAATCACTTCGTGGAGATGCTTTAATGAGTGATGTTATCTTCTCAGGATCAAAAAATCGTAATCCTATGCATGCTGCAAGTGTTACTTTAACATTTGATAATTCGGATAACTATTTAAAAATACCTTATCAAACGGTATCAGTTAAAAGAAGGCTATACAAAACAGGTGATAATGAATACTTTTTAAATGGCGAAAAATGTCGTTTAAAAGATATTATCGATTTATTCCTTGATAGTGGTATGGGAAGAGATTCCTTTAATATCATATCCCAGGGAGATATTTCCAAGTTACTATCCAATTCCGCTTATGATAGAAGACTAGTTATTGAAGAAGCAGCCGGTATTTTAAAATATAAAAAAAGACGCGAAGAAGCTTTTCGAAAACTAGATAAAACTAATTTAAATTTAGATAGAGCTAACGATATTATTCAAGAAGTAGAAACCAGAGTTAATCCTTTAAAAGAACAAAGTGAAAAAGCTACTGCTTATTTAGAAATAAAAAAGAAATTAGAAAACATTGAAGTAGGAGTTTTAGTAACCGAAATAACTAATTTAAATCAAGAATATATAGAAACTAAAGACAAAATAAAAAGCTTAAATACTAGTATTATATCTTTAAATAAAAAAGTAAATGATCCTGAAATAGATGAATTAAAAATAGAAGTTTTAAATTTAGAAAAAAAATTACAAAAAATTAATCAAGAATTATTAAGTTTATCATCTCGAAAAGAAGAAATAAATAGTCAAAGATTACTTTTAAAAGAAAGAATTAAATATAATACAAATGATTTAAAAAATCAAGAAACAATTAATTATTTAACAGAAAAAAAATTAAAATTAGAAAAAGAAATAAATTTAGTTAGTACTGATTTAGATTCTCTTAAAGTAAAAAAAGAAGAAATAGCTAATAATTTAGAAAACTTAGTTAAAAAATTAAAAGAAATACAAGAAAAAAATAATTATTTACAAAAAGAAATAGTTAATAAGACTAATGATTATGATAGATTAATTAATAAAATAGATATTTTAAAAAGTAATTTAAATGAAAATATGTATTTAAATAATAATGTTAAAAGAATACTTGATAATAAAAGATTAACAGGTATTCATGATGCTTTAATTAATTTAATTAGTACAAATAGTACTTATCAAACTAGTTTAGATGTTGTATCACTTTCAAATAAAAACTTTTTAGTAGTAGATTCAAGTGAATCAGCAAGAAGTGCTATTCGTTATTTAAAAGAAAATAATTTAGGAAGAGTTACTTTTTTACCACTTGATACTATTAAAGCTAAATATGTAGACTATGATACCCAAAATAAGTTAACAGATATTAAAGGTTATTTAGGTATTTTAACCGATTTTTTAGAGTATAAAGATGAATATAAAGATATTATTTTAAATCAATTTGGTAATATTTTAGTTGTTGATACTTTAGAAAATGCTAATTATATTAGTAAAATTATTCAAAATAAATATCGAATTGTAACCCTTGACGGGGAAATTATTCATGTTGGAGGTAGTATAACCGGAGGATCTTTAAACAATAGAAATTTAATTAATACTAAAAATGAATTAACGGATTTAGAATTAAAATCTAATTTAGAAAAGAATACTTTAACTACTTTAAATAAAGAAAAAGAAGAATTAGAAAATAATATTATTATAATAGAAAATAATATTCAAAAGATAAGAACAGATTTATTATTAAAAAGTGAAGAATTAAAAAATTATGAAGTTAAAAAAGAAGAACAAGAAAAAGAATTAAAAGATTTAATACTAGAACTTAATTCTTATGATACTAGTTGTTTTAATCAAGAACTTGAAAACTTAAATAAAAGTTATTATGATAAATCTTTAGAATATGATTTAAAAGTTAAAGAAAAAGATAAAATCTTCGAAGAAAAAGATAATTTACAAAGTATAATTTTAGAAAAAGAAGGTTTTATTAAAGTTAATAATCAAGCTTTAAAAGAACAAGAAAAAGAATTACAAAGATTAGAAATATTAGTAAATAAATTAGATACTAAGTTAGATAATGATTTAAATTATTTGAATCAAGATTATAATTTAACTTATGAAAGAGCAAGAGATGAATATAGTTTAGATCTTGATATGGAAGAAGCTAAGAGTTTAGTAATCGATTATAAAAATAAATTAAAAAATATTGGTAATGTTAACCTTGATAGTATTGAAGAATATAAAAATGTTTTAGAAAGATACAATTTTTTAACTGGAGAAAGAGATGATTTATTAAAAGCTAAAGATATGTTATATTCTTTAATTGATGAGATGGATGAAGTTATGAAAAATGACTTCTATGAAACTTTTCAAGAATTACAAGTTGAATTTAAAAAAGTTTTTCGTAGTTTATTTAAAGGAGGAGATGCCTCTTTAACTTTAACTGATCCTGATAATTTAATGGAAACAGGAGTTGATATTGTTGCTAGTCCACCAGGTAAAAAGTTAAAAACAATTACCCTTTTATCAGGAGGAGAAAAAACTTTAACAGCTATTAGTTTATTATTTGCTATTTTAAATATTCGCCAAGTGCCTTTTTGTGTCTTTGATGAAGTTGAAGCCGCTTTAGATGAAGCAAATGTTGATAACTTTGGATCTTACTTGCATTCTTATAAAGATAAAACCCAGTTTTTATTAATTACGCATAAAAAAAGAACGATGGAATATGCTAAAACTTTATATGGTATCACTATGCAAGAATCAGGTGTTTCAAAACTTGTAAGTGTTAAATTAGAAGATAAAGATAAATTGTAAAACTAGCAAATAAGATCTAGTTTTGCTTATAAATACTGATATTGTTTTACACATCAATTTATTTAAAGGGTTTACAACTTATTTAAAATAAGTTATAATAACACCTGTTGGAGGTATTATGGAAAAAAATAAAAGTTATAAACATGAAGTTAATATTAAAATAGAAGGGGAAGAATGGAAGAAAGCTTTACATAAAGCTTATGAAAAGAATAATAAAAAAGCTAAAATTGATGGTTTTAGACCTGGTAAAGCTCCATATGAAATTTTTGTTAAACACTATGGAATCGAAAATTTATTTATCGATGCAGCTGATAGTTGTTTACAAGAATCATATTTAAAAGCAATTACTGAGAGTAAGTTAATTCCGGTTACAGAACCTAAAGTTGATATTAAAGAAATTGATGAAAATCATGTTGAATTTATCTTTACAATTATTACTAAACCGGAAATTAAAATTAAAAAATATGAAGGATTAAAAATTAAAAAAGATAAATTAGAAGTAAAAGAAGAAGAAATTCAAGATGAAATTGATCATTTATTAGAACAATATGCTGAACTTGTTGTTAAAGAAGGAACAGTTGAAAATGGCGATACTGTTATCATTGACTATGAAGGATTCTTAGATGGAGTTCCATTTGAAGGTGGTAAAGCTGAAAATTATAGTTTAGTAATTGGATCAAATACATTTATTCCAGGATTTGAAGAACAATTAATTGGCATGGATAAAGATTCCGAAAAAGAAATTAAAGTAACTTTCCCAGAAGATTATCATGCTGAAAATTTAAAAGGAAAAGAAACTACTTTTAAAGTTAAAGTTCATGAAATTAAAACTAAAGAAAATCGTGAATTAGATGATGAATTCTTTGAAGATTTAGGAATGGAAGGAGTTAATTCTCTTGAAACTTTAAAAGAAAGTATTAAAGAACATTTAGAAGCTCACAAAAAAACTGATATCGAAAATAAATTTGTTGATGATATGTTAGATGCTATTTCTAAACAAACAGAAATTGATATTCCTGAAGAAATGGTTGAAGATGAAATAAATCATTTAATTAAAAGATTTGAAGAACAATTAAAATATCAAGGAGTTAGTTTAGATTTATATTATAGTTTAACTAAGTCTACTGAAAAAGATTTAAGAGAACAAGTAGAAAAAGAAGCATTTAAAAATGTTTTATATCGTTTAATTCTTGAAGAATTAGTTAAAATTTTAGAAATTACCGTAACTGATGAAGAAGTAGATGAAGAACTTGAAAAGATGGCTAAACAATATAATGCTACCAAAGAAGATATTCAAAAAGAATTAGGTGGTATGGATATGATCAAGTATGATATCGAAATTCGTAAAGCTTTTGATAAGTTAGAAGAATTAAATAAAGATTAAGTTATTCTTAATCTTTTTTCTTTTAATTTAAAAATAATTATAGTAAAATATAATTGGTGATAAGATGAAACCGATTATTGGAATTGTAACTAGACCTATTGTTAGTAAAGAAAATTCTAATTTAAATTATGTATCTGATGATTTAAGAAAAGCTATTATAAAATATGGAGGTATACCTATTAGTATTTTATCAACAGAGAATAAAACTTATGATTTAGATAATTATCAAGATCAAGAGTTAGCTATTAATAATAAAAAAGATTTAGAAAGAATTTTAAAATTATGTGATGGTATTATCTTTCAAGGAGGATCAAAAATTTATTCTTATGATAAGTATATAGCTAAATATGTAATTGAAAATGATATACCGGCTCTTGGAATATGTTTAGGTATGCAACTTTTAAATCATGTTGATAATAATGATAAATCATTTCTTTTAAATAATGAAAGTCATTATCAAAAAAATAAAGAATGTTGTCATGAAATTAAATTAATAAAGAATACCTTATTAGATAAAATAATAAAAAAAGATAGTATTAAAGTTAATAGTAGGCATCATTTAAGTATCATTCAATTAAATAATTTTAGGGTATGTGCTAGATCACTTGATAACACAATAGAAAGTATTTATTATCCAGGTAAAAGATTTATTTTAGGTGTTCAATTTCATCCTGAGAATAATTATGAAGATTCTAATTATAAGTTAATATTTAAAAGTTTTATAAAGGAGTGTCAAAATGTTAGATAAGTTTTTAGAAGAATATGTTAATAAATTATATAATAATTCTAATGTTAATATGAGTATAGAACAAAGAAATTTATATTCTAAAGAAAAATATTATGTTTTATTAAAACCAGTTGTTGAATTATTAAAAGAATATCCTGATGATACTATTCAGGAATTAAGAGATAAATTATTTTCGTTATCAGAAATAGAATCTAAATTAAAAGATTTTATTTATTTGAAAAAGATGACTCCAGGAGTTGTTATTAGTTATGGAACTAATGATTATAAAGAAACAATTGTTGTTGGTAACAGGGAGGAAGTTAAGTTAATTGATGGTAAATTAGTACCAAGTGTCTCTAAAATGCAAGAAGATACGATTTTTGATTTAGCATCTATTACTAAGCTATATACAAGTATTAGTATTTTAAAATTAGTTCAAAAGGGATTAATATCTCTTGAAGATGAAATAACTAAGTATTTACCTAATTTTAAAAATTTAAAAGGAGTTACGATTTTTGATCTTTTAAGCTTTAAAGTACCTTTAAAAACTAGTAAAAGAATAGATCTAGCAAAGGATTATAAGGAAGCATTTAGTGTTTTAGAAGATATTGAAATTGGTTATTTAGATACTTATGATAATCCTTATACAGATATGGGAGCTATCGTTTTAAAATATGTTATTGAAGCTGTAACTAAGATGCCTTATTATGATTTTCTTGATCAAGAAATATTAAAACCTTGTGGTTTAGTAGATACTCATGTTTTAGTTCCAAATTATAAATTAAATCGTGTTGCATCAACTAGATTTGGAGGTAATATAAGCAAAAACGGAGAATTCTTAAGAGATTTAAGTGGTAAAGTAGGAATGCCACATGATCCAAAAGCAAGGATACTAAATCAAGGTGGTCAAGATTTACCTGGTCATGCTGGTTTATTTTCAACTGCTTCTGATATGTCTAATTTAGCTAAATCTTTAATTAATAAAGAAGTTTTAGATAATAAATATTTAGAAGAAATGGCTTTAAATCGAACAGGTAAAAGAATAATTTTAGGTCAAGAAATAAAATATATTCAGTATTTTGGTTATCTTTGCTATTCTAAACATCCTCATTTAGCAGATTCAGAATTATTTCATGCCATGTCAGGAAAAAGTTTTGCATCAGGTGGTTTTACTGGGGGACAATTCACAGTTGATCCTATGAATGAAATTTATTTCTATTTAGGAACTAATCGGGTTCATAATCGAGTTGTTAGAGATTTTAGTAAAAATTACCAAGATATAAAAGATAAAGATGGAACACTTGTTACAAATGCTAGTCGATTTACTTGGGAGCGTGATGAATATTTAGTTCATCCTTGTTTAGAACTAGCTATTCAATTTAAAATGTTAGAAGATTTTTATAAATTATGCAAAGAAAAAATTGATTATCAAGAGAAAAAACGTGTTATTTAATTAATTTTATGATACAATTTATGTAGTGTGGAGGTAAAATGAAGAAGTATCGTTGTATATTGTGTGGTTATATTTATGATGATTCAAAAGAAGAAGTTAAGTTTGAGGATTTACCAGATGATTGGGTTTGTCCTTTATGTGGAGCTTCGAAAAAAGATTTTGAATTAATTGAAGATAAGAAAGAAAAAGAAGAAGAAAGTAAAAGAGTTAGCATTAATCCTTTAAATGTGGCAATTTCTCGTGATAATACTAAATGTATTAATTGTGGTATTTGTAAGTTAACTTGTTTACAAAAAGAAGGAATGAATTTTGAATCTGATGATTATTTATGTGTTAATTGTGGAGCTTGTGTGCAAGCTTGTCCAGTTAAGTCATTAATGCCTAAAAATGATCTAGAAAACTTATTTAAAGCTAAGAAAGAAGGAAAAGTTTTAATAGCTTATACATCTCCTTCAACTAGAGTTGCTTTTGGGGATATCTTTGATTTAGAAAGTGGAACCTTTACCCAAGAAAAATTAGTAGGCTTTTTAAAACAATTAGGTTTTGATTATGTTTTAGATACAACTTTTGCCGCTGATTTAACAATTATGGAAGAAGCCAGTGAATTAGTTTATCGGATTCAAAATAAAGGAAAACTTCCGATGTTTACAAGTTGTTGTCCGGCTTGGGTAAAATATGCCGAAGAGTTTTATCCGGAGGTTTTAGCTAATATTTCTACTTGTAAAAGTCCAATTGGCATGATGGGTCCTATTGTAAAAAACTATTTTAGTAAGGTTAAAAATATTAAACCGGAAGATATGTTTACAGTAGCTATTACTCCTTGTACAGCTAAAAAATATGAAATTAAAAGAAAAGAAATAACCGGAACTGATTTAGTTATTACTTTAAATGAATTAGAAACTTATATTCAAGAAAATGATCTTAAATTTGAAGATATTAAAGAAGATAAATTTGATTCTTTACTTGGAGAAGGAAGTGGAGCTGGTATTATCTTTGGTAACACAGGTGGTGTTATGGAAGCCGCTTTAAGAACAGCTAATTACTTATTAACTGGTCAAAATATGGAATTAGAAACTAATTTATTTTCTGATGTTCGTGGTTATAATGGTTTACGAGAAGCAACGGTAAAAATTGCTGATTTAGAATTAAAAATAGCAGTTATTGATGGTATTATCAATGCTAAAGAGGTTTTAGAAGATGTTAAAAAAGGAACCAGTAAATACGATTATATTGAAATTATGAATTGTATTGGTGGTTGTATTGGTGGCGGTGGTCAACCAAAGATAAATGTTAGTAAAGAAGATTTAATTCGTAAGAATCGTATAAAAGGTTTATATAATCGTGATGATAAAGTTAAAGTTAGATTCTCTCATGAAAACCCTGATATTATTAAGGTATATAAAGATTATTTAATTAATCCTTTAAGTGAAATAAGTGAAGAATTATTACATACTACTTATATTGATAGAAGTAAAAGTAATAATTATTTAGAAAAGTAGGTCTTTGATTTACTTTTTTTCTTTTTAATAATTGGGGTAATTTACAATCTTATCTATCCGTGGTATACTTGTTTTAAGGAGTACTTATGAAAGAAGAAATTAAAAAAGAAATAATTGAATTATTAAGTGATAAAAAAGCTAGAGAAGCTATTGATATTATCAAATCTTTAGGTTATTCTAAAGAACTAGATAGTTTAATCATGGAAACAATTCAAGAAATGACTAATGAATATGATTTATATATGACTAAGCATAATCGTTATATGAATTTTGAAGATTCTGAAGCTAGTCGTGATATGTATAAAGGTTTTTTTGATACAGCCAAAGACGGGTATGGCTTTGTTCGCGTTCATAATTTAGAAAGTGATATTTTTATTCCTATTGATGCTAAAGGAACAGCTATGCAAGATGATTTAGTGTTAGTTAAAATTACTAAAGGTGAAACTAATACCAAAAATTGTGAAGGTAAAATTATAAAAGTTTTAAAAAGAAAGAATAATAGTAAAGTAGGGGAAGTTATTATTAAAAATAAGAAAACCTTTGTTTATTTAAATTCTTCCCGTTCGAAAGATTTATTATATTTAACGGGTGATACTAGTAGATTAGTAGAAGGAGATTTAGTAACTGTTAAATTACTAGAAGAAAGTAGTTATCCAGCTTGTTCTTTGATTGATAGAATTGGTCATAAAAATGATCCAGGTATTGATATCGAAGTTGTTTTAATAGAACATGGTTTTGATATTGAGTTTCCTGATGATGTTAAAGAACAATTAAAAACGATCCCAACGGAAGTTTTAGAAAGTGATTTAGAAGGAAGAACTGATTTAAGAGATAAAGAAATATTTACTATCGATGGTGATGATACTAAGGATATCGATGATGCTATTAGTTTAGAAAAATTAGCTAATGGTAATTATTTATTAGGTGTTCATATAGCTGATGTTAGTTATTACGTAAGAGAAAATTCTCCTCTTGATAAGGAAGCTAGAAAGCGAGGAACAAGTGTATATTTAGCTGATCGCGTTGTTCCAATGTTACCTCATCAATTATCAAATGGGATTTGTTCATTGAATCCCGAGGTTGATCGACTTGCTGTTAGTTGTATGATGGAACTTGATCCTAAATCTAATTTTGTTAATTATGATATTTTTCCATCTGTTATTAGATCAAGAAAACAAATGACATATAAAAAAGTTAATATGATTTTAGAAGAAGGTTTAACACCTGATGGATATGAACCATTTGTTGAAACTTTACAAAATATGCATGAATTAGCCAAAATTGTTCGACAAAGAAAAATTAATCAAGGTTATATTGACTTTGATGTTGATGAAGCTAAAATAATTGTTGATTCCGATGCAAATGTTATTGATATTCAAAGAAGATATCGTGGTACAGGGGAAAAATTAATTGAAGATTTTATGATTTTAGCTAATGAAGCTGTTGCTACTTATATAGGTAATTGTAATTTACCAGGAGTTTATCGTGTTCACGGGAATGTCAATGAAGAAAGATTGCGTAAATTTATTCAAGTTTTAAGTGTTTTAGGTATTGATATAAAAGATAATCTAAATAGTATTAATCAAAAAACAATTCAAAGAATTATTAAAATTATTCAAGAAAAAAGACCAGAGGCTTTTCAAGTATTATCAACTTATATGTTAAGTTGTATGGCCAAAGCTAAATATCAAACTGAGAATATTGGTCACTTTGCTTTAGCCCTTCGTAATTATACACATTTTACATCTCCTATTCGTAGGTATCCGGACACAACGACTCATCGTTTATTAAGAGAATATTTCTTTTCTAAAGATGGTTTAACAGAAGAAAAGATTCGTCATTTTGAAACAATTTTAGATGAAATTTGCTTAACTTCTAGTGAAAGAGAAAGAGCCAGTATTGAATGTGAAAGAGAAGTTGATAAGATGAAAATGGCTGAATATATGGAAAATCATATTGGAGAAGAGTATTCAGGAATTATCTCAGGACTTACAACTAACGGTATGTTTGTTTTATTAGACAACTTAGTTGAAGGTATGATTCGTTATGATAATTTTAAAGAAAAAATAAATTATGATTCCGAAAAAGAAATAGCCATTGGCAGTAACACCAAACGAGTATTTACTCTTGGAACCAAGATAAATGTTAAAGTAATAGCAGCTAGTAAAGCAACTAGTCAAATTGATTTTGAAGAATTAAAGGTGGAATGTGATGAAAAAGAGAAAGAGCAAAAAGTTAAGAAAAAATGTTAAAAATTTCTTAATTTTAACAATTTTTGTTATCTTAGCTAGTTATACAGGTTGGTTTTTACAAAGAAACGAAAGTTTAAATAAGCAAAAAGTTGTTATTAATTATGAAACGGTTGACACGAGAAAAACAACTAAAGTTAGTATGGCTATGGTAGGAGATGCCTTAATTCATGGTACAGTTTACCTAACAGCTAATAGATATGCTAATTACAATGGTTATGATTTTAAACCTATGTTAAAATATACAAAAGAATTAATTCAAGATTATGATTTAGCTTATTATAATCAAGAAACTATTTTAGGAGGAAAAGAATTAGGTTTATCAACTTATCCTTTATTTAATTCTCCATATGAAGTAGGGGATGCTTTTATTGATGCTGGTTTTAATTTAGTTTCTTTAGCTACTAATCATACTCTTGATAAAGGCGAAAAAGGTATTTTAAATTCAAGGGCTTATTGGAATAAGCAAGAAAATGTTGTGGCAGCTGGTTCTTATTCTTCTAATGAAGAAAGAGATAAAATTATTGTTAGTGAAAAAAATGGTTTAACTTATGCATTTCTTTCTTATACAACTTATACTAATGGTTTAATTGTTCCAAAAGGAAAAGAATATTTAGTTAATGTTTATGATAAAGAAAAAGTAAAAAAAGATGTTGAAGCTTATAAAGATAAAGTTGATGTTATTATGGTTGCTATGCACTGGGGAACTGAGTATGTATCTTATCCGACAACTGCTCAAAAAGAAATAGCTAATTATTTAGCTAGTTTAGGAGTTAATTTAATTATAGGAACCCATCCTCATGTTATAGAACCAATTGAATATATTGGTGATACTTTAGTTATTTATTCGCTTGGTAATTTTGTTTCTAGTCAAGTAGGAGTGGAAAGATTAACTGGTCTTATGGCATCTTTAGATATTATTAAAGAAGAATATCATGGTGAGACGAAAATAACTTTTGATAATATTGAAGGAACTTTATTGTATACTGATCGTAATAACGGCTATATTGTTTATCCTTATCATAAATTAACAAATAATATTTTAAATGGTTATCAATCTTATTATGAAAAATACAAAAAAATCGTGACTGCTTATTCAGACAAAGTAACAGTTAGAAGTTTGGAGGGTTAAATGGAAGTCATTAATCGTGAAGCTCGTTTTAATTATTTTATCCAAGAAGAAATTGAGTGTGGCATTGTTTTAACTGGAACTGAGATTAAAGCCATTAGAGAAGGAAAAGTTAATTTAAAAGATAGTTATGCTAAAATTAGAAATAATGAAGTATATCTATTAAATACCCATATATCTGAATATAAAGAAGGAAATATCTTTAATCATGATCCAAGAAGAACAAGAAAATTATTACTTCATAAAAGAGAAATATTAAAACTTCGGGATAAAGTAGATCAAGAAGGATTAACTCTTGTTCCTTTAAAACTTTATATGCAAAAAAATAAAGTAAAAATCTTATTAGGTCTTTGTAAAGGTAAGAAAAACTTTGATAAAAGAGAAACTATGAAAGAAAGAGATTTAAAAAGAGAAGCTAGTAAATTACAAAAATATAATTATAAGGCATAAAAAAACATTAAGGACTTAATCTTTAATGTTTTTAAATTTATTAAAAGGATTATAAGTAGGATAGTTAGTAAATTCTAATCTTTCTTTTGTTATGGGATGATAAAAAACTAATTTATAAGCATATAAACCTAAATTTTTATTTTTTTCCTTATTATATTTATTATCCCCATAAAGAGGTAAATTTCTTGATTTAAATTGTAATCTAATTTGGTGATTTCTTCCCGTTTCTAAATTTATTTTGACTAAGGATAAGTTTTCTTTTTCTAAATATTCTAGTGTTTTATAAGTTAACTTAGCATATTTTCCTTGTTCTTGATTAGAGATAACGCTGATATTACCTTTTTTTTCTAAGTAATCAATTAAAGTATCTTCTTTTTTGGTTTTACCTCGAATAACAGCTAAATAACTTTTTTGGAAATTTTTATTTTGAATTTGTTCTGTTAAACGAGCAGCACATTTACTAGTTTTAGCAAATACCATGATACCTCCTGTTGGTCTATCTAAACGATGAACAAGACCTAAATAAACATTACCTGGTTTTTGATATTTTCTTTTTAAATAATTTTTTAACATGGTTTGTAAATCTAAATCTTTAGTATTATCACTTTGACTTAAAACATTAACAGGTTTTAAAACTACCAATAAATGATTATCTTCATATAAAATATTAATATTATTCATATTCAACGATTCCTGTAATACCAGCTGGTAAAATTAAATTATTATTCGTGATTTTTAAACCGATTTCATAAGAAGAAATATGACCACTTCTTTGATCAGTTAATTTTAAAATATCTTCTAAGATAATAGGTGATAAACCAGAGTAAGAATTAATCATAATACAAATAGGATTATCTGATAATAATTCTTGAACTAAATTAACTAAATTATATAAATCTTTTTCTAAAGACCAAATTTCACCATTAGCACCTTTACCGTAACTAGGGGGATCCATAATAATAATATCATATTTATGGCCTCGTCTTATTTCTCTTTTAACAAACTTAATTGTATCATCAACAATAAAACGAATTGGCTTATCTTCTAAATTATTTAATTTAACATTACTTTTAGCCCAATCAATCATTCCTTTACTTGAATCAACATGAACAACACTAGCTCCTTCTTTTAAACAAGCAATACTTGCTCCACCGGTATAAGCAAATAAATTTAAAACGTTAACATTTTTTCTATTTTTAATTTTATCACGTAGATAATTCCAATTAACAGCTTGTTCAGGGAATAATCCTGTATGTTTAAACCCCATTTGTTTTAAATTAAATTTTAAATCCTGATAACTTACTTGAAAATTTTCTAAATTCTTATAACTTTCCCAGTAACCACCACCTTTATTACTACGATGGTATATAGCATCTAATTTATCTGTTTTAATTTCTTTATCCCACATTGCTAAAGGATCTGGTCTTAATAAATAAACATCTTTCCATCTTTCATATTTCATGCCAAAACCTGCATCAATTATTTCATAATCAAAAAAATCTTCTACTACTTTCATATATTAATCCTTTCTGATCTTAATTTAATAAGATGATAACTTCCACGATTATCTTTAATATTTTCTAAGATATTTTTACTCATTATATTACTAATTTCTCCATCTTGTTTGTGAATACGAAAATCAAGATTACATATTTCTAAACTACTTTTAATTAAAGCTTGATATAATAAAGATAGCCTTACTTTTTCATCATCTTTATACATGTCATCAGTTATTTCTAATAATTTAGGAAAGTATTTTTTTATATATTTATTAATATAAATATAAACTAGATGATGTAATTCTTTTTTTTCAATAGTTAATAAATCTGCTGTCGAAAAACAATTAATGATATTATCTTGAGTACTATTTTGTAAAAACATTTTTTCTAATTGATTATTTAAAAAATAAACTTTATATTTAGCTTTAATTAAATCTTCTTTATATTTATTAAAAATAGGATTATTAATAAAATCATTTAAAAAGAAAATAAATAGATTTAAAAAATCTTCGTGAATAGTATTAACTAACATGATTCTTTGACTATCTAAAGTATCATCATTTTCTTTTTGAATATCTTCAATTATTAAACTAGTTTCCATACTTGATATACGATTATAAATTCTTTTATGTAATATTAAATCTTCAAAATCAGAACAAATAACATCATAATCGGAAATATTATCATATAAATTTTTTTGCAAATAATCTAAGTAAATAGGAAATTTATCACAATCTAATTTTTGATATAATTCATTTTCTACTTCTTGACAAATAGAAATATATTTTTTAATATTTTTATATTCTAAAGTATCAATTAATTGATTAATTTCTAAATTAGTTAATCTATTATATAGTTTAGCTATTTTTTTATTTAAATTAAAAATATCTTGAAAAATTATTCTTTCTTCTCTGGTAATAATATTATTCATGATAACCCCCTTTTGAATAGTATTATTATAGCATTTTTATTAAAAAAAAGCAAAACAACGATATTGAAAAAAATAATATTAAAGTTTATAATAAGGTAGGAGTGTTTATGAAAATAGTAAAAAAGAAAAAAAGAATTAAATGGAAAAATATATTTTTAATTTTAATAATTATAGGTTCATTAATTACTTTTGTTTATTCTAGTTATAAAATTATTTATCGAATGAATCAAAAAAGAGCTACTGATAAATTAATTGATAATATTAATTCTTTAGTAGAGATAAAAGATAATGAGGGATTTGATATCGAAAATATACCTAGTGATTTTTTAGATGAAGAAATAGTAGAAACAGAAGAGAAAATTAATTATTATTATGAGTATTTAAAAGTTCCATTTATTTCGGTTGATTTTAATAATTTAAAAGATATTAATAATGAAACTGTCGGTTGGATTAATGTCGTTGGTGCTGGTATAAATTATCCTTATGTCCAAACTAAAGATAATAGTTATTATTTAACTCATTCATTTGATAAAACATATAATATAGGTGGTTGGGTCTTTTTAGATTATCGAAATAAAAGTAATAATAGTGATAAAAATACCATTATTTATGCTCATGGTGGAATAAACTTTGCTATGTTTGGACCTTTAAAAAATCTATATACAAGTAAAGATTGGTTTAATAATAAAGATAATCATTATATAAAGATATCAACCGAAGAAGCTAATTTAGTTTATAAAGTATTTAGTTTATATGTAATCCCAACAACTAGTGATTATTTATATATTAATTTTGATAATTTAGATAGTTATCAAGCATTTTTAGATAAAATAATCAAAAGAAGTTATTATAACTTTGAAACAGAAGTTAATAGTAATAATCGTATTATTACTTTATCAACTTGTTATAATAAAAAAGAAAAATTAGTTATTCATGGAAAACTAATTAAAGAAGAAAAAAGATAGGTATTGCCTATCTTTTCCCAAATAAAGGAGACTGTCACCCCCTGATTGGACAGTCTCTATAAAAAGAATAAAAAGGGGTTGGCTAGTGTGATACTAGCGACCAATTCGCCTAATAACCGAATTGGTAGTTACTATATTAATCGATTGAACCTGATTTGTCAAGAGAAAAATTAAACTTTTTGTTTAAAAAAAACGAATTATTAAAATAGGTAATAGGGGTGTAAAAGTTAAATTATATTTTTTTAATTATTTTTATTTTTTCATCAAATTTTCATAAAACTGATTTATAATATTAATGTTTTTTGGAATATTGATTAAATTAGTTTAATTGTTTATTGCTTTTAAATATTTATTGTTTATAATAATTAAGGAAAGAAGGTAAGTATGCTTAAATTATTTAAGAATTTTAATAAAAAAGATTATTTATACATGTTTATTGCTATTGCATTTGTAGTTTTACAGGTTATTTTAGATTTAAGATTACCTGATTATATGTCTAATATTACAACTTTAGTTCAAACAACTGGATCGGTTGCTGATATTTTAAAACAAGGAATATATATGTTGATTTGTGCTTTTGGTAGTTTATTATCAAGTGTAGTTGTTGGGTATTTGGCAACTTATTTAGCTAGTCATTTTGGACAAGTAACAAGAAAAAGAATTTATCAAAAAGTTTTAGGATTTAGCATGGAAGAAATAAAAGATTTTTCAGTTTCAAGTTTAATTACTAGAACAACTAATGATGTTGGGCAAGTACAAATGTTAATTTCTTTTGGTTTACAAGCTTTAGTTAAAGCTCCTATTATGGCTTGTATGGCTATTATAAAAATAGCTGGTAAAAATATGAAATTTAGTATGTTAACTTTTATTGCTGTTTTCTTACTTTTAATTGTAATAACTATTATTATTTCTATTGTTATGCCAAGATTTAAAATTGTCCAAAAGTTAACGGATAATTTAAATCGTATTACAAGAGAAAATTTAACAGGTATTCGTGTTATTAGGGCTTTTAATGCTTCAAATTATCAAACGAATAAATTTAATGAGGCTAATTTTAAGTTAACTAATACGCAATTATTTAATCAAAGAGTAATGGGAATTATGTCACCTTTTATGTCTTTAATGATGTCATGTTTAACTTTAGGAATTTATTTTATTGGTGCTATTTTAATTAATCAAGCTAATTTATTAGATAGGTTAACTATTTTTAGTGATATGGTTGTTTTTTCAACTTATGCTATGCAAATAGTTATGTCTTTTATGATGTTGGTTATGATTTTCTTAATTTATCCAAGAGCTAGTGTTTCAGCTAAAAGAATAAGTGAAGTTTTAGAATGTGATAGCAAGATTAAAGATGGGACTGTTACTAATAGTAAAGAAGAAGGAACAGTTGAATTTAAAAATGTATCTTTTAAATATCCTGATGCTGATGATTATATGATAAAAAATATTTCTTTTAAAGCTAAAAAAGGGGAAACGATTGCTTTTATTGGGGGAACAGGTTCAGGAAAATCAACTTTAATTAATTTAATTCCACGTTTTTATGATGCAACAGATGGTAATATTTTCGTAGATGGAATTGATGTTAAAAAATATAAGTTAGAATCTTTACATGAAAAAATTGGTTATGTACCCCAAAAAGCTTTTATGTTTCGAGGAACAATTAAAGAAAATATAGCTTATGGTAAAACTTCTCAAGAAATAACTGATGAAGATATGAAAAATGCTCTTTTAGTAAGTCAAGCTTATGATTTTGTAATGCAAAAAGATGATGGTATTGATTCGTTTATTGCAAGAGGTGGAACTAATGTTTCGGGTGGTCAAAAACAAAGATTATCGATTGCTAGAGCTATAGCTAGAAAACCAGAGATATATATTTTTGATGATACTTTTTCTGCTCTTGATTATCAAACCGATTATAAATTACGAAGAGATTTAAAAAAATATACTAAAGATGCTACAACTTTAATAGTTGCTCAAAGAATTGGAACCATTATTGAAGCTGATAAAATTATTGTTCTTGATAATGGTGAAGTAGTTGGCATGGGAACTCATCAAGAATTATTAAAGGATTGTTCTGTTTATCAAGAAATAGCTAAGAGTCAATTAGGAGAGGAGGAATTACAATGAAAGGTAGGCCAGGAAAAGTTGAAAAACCAAAAGATATAAAAAAATCAATGAAAAATTTTATTCTTTATTTAAAACCTTATTTAATACCTATTATTGTAGCTACTATTTTGGCTTTTATTGGATCAATTTTCTCAATTATTGGACCTGATAAAATAAAAGAAATAACAAATATAATTGTTTCTGGGTTAAAAACAACGATTGATTCAGATAAAATTAAAAGTATAGCTTTATTTTTGATTATAATTTATAGTATTGGAGCTCTTTTTAACTATATCGAAGGATATATTATGTCAACAGTTACCAATAAATTCTCAAAAAAACTTCGTAGTGAAATTAGTGAAAAAATTAATCGCTTACCTTTAAAATATTTTGATAAAACGTCTTATGGTGATGTTTTGTCCCGTGTTACCAATGATGTTGATACTTTAAGTCAAACGGTTAATCAAAGTATTGATACTTTAGTAAGTAGTCTTACTTTATTAATTGGAACGATTTTCATGATGTTTTATACTAATTGGATTTTGGCTGTAACAGCAATTGTCTCTAGTTTGTTTGGTTTTTTGTTTATGGCTTTAGTTTTAGTTAAATCTCAAAAATATTTTGAACAATTTCAAGAAGAAATAGGAAATTTAAATGGTCAAATAGAAGAAACTTATACCGGTCATAATATTGTTAAAGCATATGACGGGATTGAATCAGAAGTAAAGGAATTTGATCAAATTAATGAACAAATGTTTAATAGTGCCATGAAGGCTCATTTTTATTCCGGATTAATGCAACCTTTTATGTATTTTATTGGTAATTTTAGTTATGTTTGTGTTTGTGTGGTCGGTGCGGGATTAGCATTGAATAATGTGATTGATTTCGGAGTAATTGTTGCCTTTATTATTTATGCTAGATTATTTACTCAACCATTGTCGCAAATTGCGCAAGTAGCTACGAATTTACAAAGTGCTGGAGCTGCTAGTGAAAGAGTATTTGCCTTTTTACAAGAACCAGAAATGGCTGATGAAAGTAATTTAGTAAAACACTTAGATAAAAGTAAAGTCAATGGTGAAATTGAATTTAAACATGTTAAATTTGGTTATGATTCTAATAAGATTATTATTAAAGACTTTTCTATGAAAGCCAGTCCTGGATCAAAAATTGCTATTGTTGGTCCAACTGGTGCAGGAAAAACAACTTTAGTTAATTTATTAATGAAATTTTATGATATTAATTCAGGAGATATTTTAATTGATGGTGTTAATTTAAAAGATTTAACTAGAGAAAATATTCATGATTTATTTATTATGGTCTTACAAGATACTTGGATATTTGAAGGAACTGTTAAAGAAAATATTGTTTATAATCAAGAAAATGTTTCCTTTGAACGAATTAAAGAAGTTTCTAAATTAGTAGGACTTGATCATGTTATTAAAAGTTTAAGTCATGGCTATGACACCGTTTTATCGGATAATGAATCTTTATCAGCTGGTGAAAAACAATTATTAACCATTGCTCGTGGTATGTTAAAAGACGCACCTTTCTTAATCTTAGATGAAGCTACTAGTAGTGTTGATACAAGAACTGAAGAATTAGTAAGTAAAGCGATGGATAAATTAACCGAAGGAAGAACAAGTTTTATTATAGCTCATCGTTTATCAACTATTAAAAATGCCGATTTAATATTAGTTTTAAATGAAGGAAATATCGTTGAACAAGGAACACATGAAGAATTATTAAAGAAAAAAGGTTTTTATGCTAACTTATATAATTCTCAATTTGAAAGTATAAATAAATAAAAAATATTTACCTATTTTAAAATTTGGTATAAACTATAAATAGGAGTTGATTATATGCCAAAAAATAAAAATAATCGTATTATTAAAACTTTTGCTTTTATTCTAGCAGCTATTGTCATTATTAGTATGCTAGGGGGTATTTATGCTTTATGTATTACTGTTTTTGATTTATTTCAAAGTAATCAGATAGAAAATCAGATTCAATATGATTCTTTGATGTCATCTTTAGATATTGATTTAAAAACAGCTAATTTAGAAATTAAATTAGGGGATAAATTATTAGTTTCAACTACTAATAAATATGTTACTACTTATCAAAACGATAATAACATTGTAATTCAAGAAAAGAAACATTCACTTTTATCAAAAGATAATAATAAAGTAATCATCACGGTTCCTGATAATTTTCTTTTGGATATTGTCGAAATTGATATTAGTTCTGGTTCAATTAAAATAGATAAATTAGAAACAAAAAGATTAAATCTTGATTTAGGTAGTGGAACGACAAAAATTAATAATCTATTAGTTACAGATAAAACAAAGATTGATTGTGGATCCGGAAAATTTCTTTTAAATAATGGAAATTTAAGTAATTTAAATTTAGATACTGGTTTAGGTGATACTATTTTAAATGCTAAAATTATAGGTAATAGTAACATTGAAACTGATATTGGAAAATTAGAACTTAATTTAATAGGATCTATAAATGATTATGAATTAACGATTGATAAAGGTGTGGGTTCAATTAAACTAAATAATGAATCTTTAAAAGATAAAAGTGTTGTTGGAACAGGTAATAATTATCTTTTAATTGAAGGTGGAATTGGGTTAACTTCTATTACTACTAGTGAATAATAGAACAAATAAAACTTCCTATCATATATTAAACTGAAAGGAAGTTTTTATGTACAATCAATATTCAGATAGAAATTATGATAATTTTCTTTATCAAGACAATATAGTTTTTGATAATCGCTTTAATTATAATAATTTAATGAGTAATAATGATTTTCAACCTTTTGTTTTTAATATAGATGAATATACAAGATTTAATAATAATTTTCGAACGACGATTTGGACAGGAAGATACTTACAAGTAACTTTAATGAGTATTCCTATTAAAGGAACAATAGGTTTAGAAATCCATCCTAATAACGATCAGTTTTTAAAAGTAGTATCAGGTGATGCTATTGTTCAAATGGGAAAAAATAGAAATAATTTAACTTATCAAAGACGAGTTAAAGAAGGATATGCTGTTATAGTACCAAGTAATACTTATCATAATATTATAAATGTTGGTAATAGGCCTTTAAAATTATATTCAATATATGCCCCTATTAAACATAAACCAAAAACAATTCATAAAACTAAAAAAGAAGCTTTGGAAGAAGATAGAGAAGATAGTTAAATTTTTTCTATCTTCTTTACATTTTTTTAAAATATGATATCCTTATATTAGGAGGAGATAAAAATGAAAAAAAGTATTTTAACTATTTTTTTAGTAGTAGCTTTATGTTTACTGGGAACAGGTTGCTTAACTGATACAAGTGATAAAACCTATACTAGTCATGGAATGTCAATTACTATGCCAGATGGTTTTTATGAAAAAAGTTTAGCTTCTGTAACTGTTTACTTTGAAAGTCAAGAAACTATTGTAACTGCTTTAAAAGAAGATTTTACCACTTTAGAAGCAATTAATTTAGGTAAAAATTCAACACTTAAAGATTATGGTCAAGCTGTTCTTGCTAATAATCAAAAAAATGAAGAATTAAAAGAAAAAGATGGCTTAACCTATTTTACTTATACTACTTCTGTTAGTGGTAAAAATTTCTTTTATACAGCTGTTGTTTACAAAGCTGATGATAGTTTCTGGTTATTAAATTTTGCTTGTGAAGATAGCAATAAAGATAAATATGAAGATATTTTCTTAAAATGGGCTAAAACAGTTAGTTTTTCTTAATAAAGTAAGATATTCTTACTTTATTTTCTTAAAAAAGGAGTGATTATTCTGAAAGATAAAATTTTAAATCCTATCACGATATTTATAATTGGCCTAATATTAGGTATTGTTAGTCGATTATTGGATATTTTTACTCAAAACTTAGGTAATATTTTTTCCCAGATGGCTATATGGATTCTTTTTGGTGTTTTAATCTCTATTTATAGCAAAACAAAAAAGAAAGCTATGCTAAATATTTTTCTCTTTTGTATAAGTATGTTAATAACTTATTATCTAATGGCTATAATTACGAAAGGAGTTTATAGTAAAACTATGATTATTGGTTGGAGTATTTTTGCCTTTTGTTCTCCTATATTGGCTTATTTTACCTGGATTTCTAAAGAAAAAGGCATATTTCCTATCATAATAAGAATTGGTATAATTACTGTTTCCATATTATCAAGTATAATCTTATTCGATCGATTAAGAATATATGATCTTTTTATAGATGGATTATTAATATATTATTTATTTATAAAAAAGGTTAATCGAGAATAATTAACTATACATTTATTTTACAAAGATAGTAGATTTCTTTTCTAATTTTCGTTATAATTATTTATTGAAAGAGGATAGTTATGAGTAAAGTTACAGATAATACATTTAATATAAACGATTTATATATTGCTAAGATAAAGGAAGATTATAAAATTAATATAAATGGAGAATATACAGAGTATTTTAATCCTAATTTCTATTATTTATTAGAAAAGTTTTCTTTAGAAAATAATTCAAATATTCAAATAGAAATATATACAGAATGTTTAACAGGAGAAGATTTATCAATAAGAGAAAATATTCAAAAAGATAGTTTGATTCCTGATATGTTTGAAGTTCTTGAACCATTACCAAAAGAGTATTTAACTAAAGAAGAAATAATGAATAAGAAAGTTAGAACTTTACGTTTGTTTCAAATATTTCAAATGATTAATTATCAAAATATAATGAATATCAAAGATGATAAAGTTAAAGTAAAAAGTTTAGGAAAGAAGGATTAATGAAGGAAATAATTGATTATTTAACAAAGAATAATTTAACTATTAGTACGATGGAATCAGCAACGGGTGGTTATTTAGCTAGTAGTATTACCAATATCGATGGATCTAGTTTAGTTTTTAAATTTGGAGCTGTTACTTATAGTAATGAATTTAAAATTAAAATGGGAGTTAATAAAGATATTATCGAAAAATATACTGTTTATAGTATTGAAACAGCAAAAGAAATGAGTAAACAAATAACTAATTTTACTAATTCTAACTATGGAGTAGGGGTAACCGGAAAAATTAATCGTTATGATCCGGCTAACTTAACTGGAGATAACCAAACGGTTTATCTTAGTTTATATGATAAAGACAATAATAAATATTATACTAAAACCATTAAAGTTTTAAACCAAGAAAGAGTTTTTAATAAAGAACTTATTAAAGAAGAATTTGTTAAATTATTTAAAGAACATTTAAAAATAGAATTATAGAAAGTTATTGATGTTACTAAAAAAAACTAAGAATATTTTAAAATTTAAAAATCTTAGTTTTTTTATTTATTATAATGTAAAGAAAAAACTACTATTTCAGTAGTTTCAAGTTATTTACCATTTTTTTCTTTAAAACGTCGTTTACCATCTTCAATTATTTGCATAGCATCTTCGATTCCATGATAATCAAAAACTTTAACTTCAATATGCTGTAATAACTTATAGTTTTCAAAAAAGTTTTTAATTTCTAATAAAGAATGTGGTGGTAATTCTTCTAAAGAATTATAGAAATTACATCTTGGATCAACATTATTAACGGCTATTATTTTAGGATCACCATAACCATTATCAATGGTATCTAAATAACCTAATACTTTAGCTTCAATAATACAACCAGGAAAACTTGCTTCGCTAGTAATAACTAAAATATCAACAGGATCACCATCAGTAGCAAGAGTATCATCAATAAAGCCATATTCACTAGGATAAGTCATCGATGAATATTGAACTCTTGATAAACGAATTTTTCCTTTTTCTTTATCAATTTCATATTTGTTTTTTGTTCCAAGAGGAATTTCGATAACACTATCAACGATATTATTCATTTTTTTATCACCCATTATAATAATAACAAAATAATTAAATTTTGGGAATATAAATTGACATTATTTTTAAATAATGCTATGATTTAAATCAAGTGGAGGTATGTATGAGAGAATTTACAGAACAAGAATTAGTAAGAAGAAATAAGGTAGAAGAAATAAAAGAATTTTGTAATCCTTATCCTGAAAGATATGAAACTAATTATACTTTAAAAGAAGCTAGTACCTTAGAAGATGGAATTAAAGATGTAAGAGTAGCTGGACGAATTGTTTTCATGCGTAAGATGGGAAAACTTAGTTTTTTAAAGTTAAGAGATATTGAAGGTGATTTACAAGTATCTATTAAAATAGATTTAGTTGGTGAAGAAAAATATAAATTCTTTAAAACGATGATTGATTTAGGAGACTTCATTGGTGTTGTTGGGGAAATATTTACAACCCAAACAGGTGAAAAAACTTTAAGAGCTGATGATTTTACTTTTTTAGGTAAAGCTTTAAAACCACTTCCTGAGAAATTTCATGGTGTAACTGATCCTGAGATTTGTTATCGTAATCGTTATCTTGATTTAATCATGAATGAAAGTACCAGAAAGAGATTTTTATTAAAATATGAATTTATCAAAGAAATAAGAAGATTTTTAGAAGATGATGGTTATATTGAAATAGAAACACCGGTTTTATCCAATAAAGCTAGTGGTGCTAGTGCTAGACCTTTTACGGCTCATCACAATGCCTTAGATATTGATGTATATTTAAGAATAGCTCCAGAAACTTATTTAAAAAGAGCAGTTGTTGGAGGATTTACTAAAGTTTTTGAATTTGCAAGATGCTTTAGAAATGAAGGAATTGATGCAACTCATTTACAAGATTTTACGATGTTAGAATGTTATGCTGCTTATTATAATTATAAAGATAATATGATTTTACTTGAAAATATGTTAAAAACGGTTATTCAAAAAGTATTTGGTACTTTACAAGTAACTATTAATGATCAAGTAATTGATTTATCGAAGAAATGGGAAACAGTTTCATTTAGAGATTTAATTTTAAAATATGCTGATATTGATATTAAAAAATTTAACACCAAAGAAAGTTTATTAGCTGAAATTAAAAATAAAAAAATTAGTTTTGAAACGGAAGATGACATTGAAACGCTTGGCTTTGGTAATTTAGTTGATGCTTTATACAAAAAAGTTGCTAGACCTTCTTTAATTGAACCAACTTTCTTAATAGAACATCCAATTGAGTTATCACCACTTGCTAGAGCTAATGATGAAGATAAAACTTTAACCGATAGATTCCAATTAGTTATCAATGGAGCAGAAATTATCAATGCTTACTCAGAACTTGTTGATCCAATGGATCAAGAAGCAAGATTATTACATCAAGCTGAACTTAAAGCCAATGGCGATACAGAAGCTATGATGATGGATTATGATTATATAAATGCTATGGAATATGGTATGCCACCAATTTCTGGTTGGGGTATGGGAATTGATCGTGTCCTTCAAGTATTAACCGGTGTTGATAACATTAAAGATAATATCTTATTCCCTTTAATGCGTCCTGAAGAAAAATAAAAAATAAAATTATAAGTAATTTTAGATGCAATTTCTAGAATTACTTTTTATTATAAATAGAAAACAATTTAATATAAAATTTAAGGAATTATTATTTTCTTTAATAAATCGACAAAATACAACATACTAAAAGCTATATAATAAACTTAAAGGAGGGATATAGTTTACATATATAAAATAATATTATGAATTTTATTGACTTTAAGCTCAATAAACTGTATAATTTCTTATTGTAAATAGATAAGGAGGATATGAAAATGAAAAGTGCAAATGGAAAGAGTATAATGATGGGTGCAATTATCGGAATATTAGCGGTTGGAGTAAGCTTTGCTGCTTTTAGTTCTATTTTAACGATTAATGGAACAGCAACTTTATCTGGTGATTTTAATGTTAAATTCACGGCTGCTAGTAAAACTGATACAAAAGCAACGACAACTGTTCCAACGATTGCTAGCGAAGGTGTTTTAAGCTTTGATGTTTCAACTGATTTACAAGAACCAGGAAGTCAAAGTGTTATTAGTTACACTATTAGCAATTTAGGAACAATTGGTGCTACTTTATCAACACCAAGTGTTACTTGTTATTCTGATTCTGGTAAAGCTACAGTTGTAGAATGTTCAGATACTGATTTTACAATTAATGCCGGTCCTGTTAGTCCAACAACATTAAATAAAGATGAAACAGCAACTGGAAGTATAACGGTTAAATGGAATGATACAAATAGTGCACCTGTAAATAAAACTAGATATTTTACTGTAACAATTAATGCTAATCAAGCACAATAGAAAGGTAATTACGAGGATTTTTTTCCTCGTAATTACCATATATGAATAAAAATAAAAAAGTCATAACTTTATTCTTAGGCCTTTTTTTTGTATTAATTGTTACTAATATTTTGGGCTTTTTAATAGGAGAAAGTTTCTATTTTTGCTTAAAACCATTTCTTTTTATGACCTTAGCTGTTTTAATTTATCTATTTACAGAGAAAAAAATACAAATTAAAAGAATGAAAAAATATGTGAATCAAGTAACGATTATGGCAAGTATTCTTTATTTAATTTTATATATTTTATCAGGAATTATCTTTGGATTTGCTTATAATCCTTTAGTTATGCAAGGATCACACATTTTTTTTAACATATTATATTATTTACCTAATATTATAGCAATCGAATTTATTCGTTATCGATTAATTAATTATCTAGACAAAGAAAAAAGATTCTCTTATACTATTATTTTAAGTATTATCTTATCTCTTGCTATGTCTAATATAGCAATTTCTGCATTTAAAACATTTAGTTCTTTTTTAGAAATGTTTTATATTCAAATAGTACCTAATTTTGTTATAGGATTATATTTATCATATACATATATAAAAGGAAATTTATTACCAGGAATTATTTACATGTTACTTCCTGCTATTTATCAATTAGTATCGAAAGTTTTACCTAATCCTCAATGGATTATTCCAGTTTTACTTAAAACTGGTGTTCCACTTACAGCTTATTTTTTGACTGAAAGTATGGATTTACTAGCTAAAAAAGAAGTTAAAAAAATTAAAGTAACGAGACCAATTTTTGATTATCTAGGTCTTGGTGTTATGACATTTTTTATTCTTTTTGCCTGTGGAATATTTAGAATATATCCTGTTGCAATTGCAAGTAATAGTATGAATCCAACTTTTGCAAGAGGTGATTTAGAAATAATTGATAAGAAAAAACAAATTTATCAAGTAGGCGATATTATTCAATTTTATGGACTAAATAATACTATTTTTGTCCATCGCGTTGTTAATGTTCGTGAAGAAAATAATATTCATTATTATACTACTAAAGGAGATAATAATAATGATGTTGATTTATTAGAAATAAGTGAAAATATGGTTATAGGAAAGTCTCTTTTTACCATTAAATACTTAGGATATCCAACAGTCTGGTTATCAGAAAAATTTTAGGAGTTGAGAAAATGAAATCAAATAGTAAAAAAATAATATCTTTATTTTTATTTATTGTTGATATGTTTTTCCTATATTTTGCTTTTGTTTTAATATTCAAACATGTTAATTTAGAAAATAGAAAATATAATGCATACGAAAGTTCTTATTCAGAAATAAGTAAAGTAACTTATCAAGTTAATATGTTAGAAAATGATTTTATTACGAAAGAAGAATTTGGATCTAGTAGTAGTTATATTATGAAATATACTGATGATATTCTATTTGATTTTTATTATGTTTATACAGGTACTAATAAACCTATTAAATTAAAATATTCTATTGTTGCTAATGTAACTGGTGATTATAAAAGATCAACTAATGCAAGTGATGAAATTTATAATAAAAAATTTGTTTTACTAGAGGAAGAAACAAATGATTATCAAGCTTTAATTCAATTAAATAAAAAAGCTAAGATAAATATTCAAGAATATAATAATATTTTAAAAGATTTACAACAAGATTTAAAAATTCCTTTAATTGGTAATTTAAAAGTTTATTTACAAGTAGATCTTTATGATCAAAATAATAATATGATTGATACTTATTTACAAGATGTAAATGTTACTTTATTACAAGAAGTTTATAGTATTCAAATTACTAATAATGATCAAACTTTAAAAAATTTTTATAGTGATGATTTAAAAATTAATTATTTTTATTTAATAGGTTTAGGTTTAGGAATAAGTATATTAATTATTTTCGGTATTCTTCTAATGCGTTTAATTTTTAAATCTAAACTAAGTAAAGAAGAAAAAGAGATTAAAAAAATTATAAAAGTCTACGATGATTATATAGTTAATATTCATGATAAAATAATTGAGAAAAATTATAAAGTTATTATTATTAAAGAATTTAAAGAATTATTAACTTTAGCTAATAATAATTTAACAACTATTTTATATTATGATAATAAAAAAAGTGCTTTGTTTTATGTTATTTTAGATAAATATCTTTATAAATATGAAATTAAATTGGAGAAATCTCGATGAAAAAGAATATTTATAAAAGAATAATGATGGTTATTTGGATTATTACTTTTTTACTTATTATAGGAACAGCTTATGCTTATTTTAGTTCAACTTTATATGTTACTGGAATAGTTAATTTAACGGGTACCTTTGATATTCGATTTCAAAGTGCTACTATTACGAATATGACGGAATTAGAAAGTGTTAATATTTCAGATGATGGAATTAGTTTAGCATTTTCGGTTAAATTAGCTTTACCAGGAGAAAGTGATACTATAACTTATGTTATTACTAATAATGGAACAATTGATGCAACTTTAGATAATTTAGTGGTAACTTCGGAAAGTGATTCGGATGTTACCTTTGTTTGTAGTGATATTAGTGGAGATTTACTAGCTGGAACTACTAAAACTGGAACTATTACTGTTACTTGGAATGAGAATAGTACTTCTGCCTTAAAGGATGTGAATTTTGATGCCTACATTAAAGCCAACCAAAAAGTTTAAAATGTTTTCTTTAGTTAGTCTTGCTTACTTAATTTTTATTATTAGTCTAGGTATTTCTTATGCTTATTTATCTTCTAATTTACAAATAACTGGAGTTGCTAGTATTGATGGCTATGTTTGGCCGGAAGGCGTTTTACCAACGGAACCGGTTGAAACCACAGAAGGTACCCAATTTTCAACAACTTTCCAATCCGATTATTTAACCGGGAATAATATTTCTTCTAGTGCTCAAAGTAGATTTCAAAATGTAGAAGAATCATTTGATGTTGCAACTAGTACTTATAGAATGCAAATAACCAAAACTTATAGATTTGGTCAATCTTTTAATCCAACGACCGAAAGTTTTAATTTAAACTTTACGATTAAAAATTCTAGTAATGAAACCTGGACCAATGGCGAAGTTGTAAGTAGTTATACTTCTAATGGAAATTTATTAAGTAATGTCTCAGGATCAATTGATAAAACTACTTTAGGATCAACTGATACAGCTACTTTAAATATGCAATTCACTTTAGTTATATATGGATCTTTTGCAGGAACTAGATACAATGATCAGATAACTTATAAAATAAATTATTTAGTTGGAGGAGAAGTAAGAACTACGACAGTTATTATTGATTTTATATGTGCTTAATTAGAAAATATAACACTTAAAAGTAATTTAGATTTTATTTTAAATTACTTTTTTTTATTATTCGACAAAATAAAACAATTTAAAGTTATACAATAATAATGAAGGAGGAATATGAAAAAAAGTATTATTATTGTTATTTTAATTGGTAGTTTAATTGGTTTAATATTCGGGCAAATTATTTTTAAAAATTATAAAGGTAAAGAATATTTAAATGAAACAGGTAATATTTATTATATTCAGTACGGAGTTTACACCTCAAATGAAGCAGCTTTAAAAAATAGTTCTAGTTTAGATAATTATAAAATCGTGGAAAATGATGATAAATACTATGTTTACTTAGGAATTACTTCTAATTATGATATAGCTTTAAAAACCCAAGAAATGTATAAAAATATGGGAATATATACTTATATTAGATCTGATTATGTTAAAAATAGTGAAACTTTAAATAAAATTAAAGAGTATGATAATACTTTAAAAGATTTAGATAATTATCAAGATATTAAAGAAGTTTTTAAAGAAATATTTCAAGAACAAGATTTATCTTTATAAAATTGATTATATTATATTCGAGGTGAATATATGTTAATTAAAGAAATACCAGTTGAAGAAAGACCAAGAGAAAGATTATTAAAACTTGGAAGTTCTAGTTTAAGTAATGAAGAATTATTAGCTATTATTTTAAAAAATGGTACAAAAGGAGTATCAGCTAAAGAATTAGCTTTAGAAATATTAAAAAGAATAAAAAGTATTAATAATTTAAAAGATATAAATATTTATACTTTTGATAATATTAAAGGGCTTGGTTTAGTGAAAAAAATAGAATTATTAGCTATTTTAGAACTTGGTAAAAGAATTTATTTAGAAAATAATTTAATTAAAAAAGAAAAATATAATAATCCTAAGTTAATATATGAATATTCTAAATCTTTATTTTTAGGATTAAAACAAGAATGTTTTTATTGTTTATATTTAGATACGAAGAAAAATTTAATTGAAAGGAAATTATTATTTATGGGAACAATTGATAAAAGTTTAATTCATCCAAGAGAAGTTTTTAAAAATGCTTATCTTTGCAGTGCTTCTTCAATTATTTGCTTACATAATCATCCAAGTGGTGATGTTTTGCCTAGTAAAGCTGATATAGAAATTACAAAATCTTTAATTAAAATAGGAAATATTCAAGGAATTCAATTAGTTGATCACATCATTATCAGTGAAAATAACTATTTTAGTTTCTTTGAAAATAATTTAATGGAGTAATTATGCTAAAAATTAAAACGTTTGTTATTATCATTATTATATATTTAATAGCTTTTATTAGTTTAAAAACAAATATTAATTTATTTTATCCCTTTTATTTATTAAAAGATTTAGTTTTTTTACCCGTTGAAGCTATTAAAACTGAGGTAGAACTTAGTAATCAAGTATATGAAGGTATTGTTATAGAACAAGCTAAAGAATTTGAAGAATTAAAAAAAATAAATAATTTAAGTAGTACTTTAACTGAGTTTGATAGTATTACTAGTTTAGTAATAACGAGAAATAAAATGTATTGGTTTAACACTTTAACCATTAATTCAGGTAGTAAAGATGGAATAGTTGAAGATATGGCTGTTATTTCTAGTGATGGTTTAGTAGGAAGAATTACAAAAGTTAGTTTAAAAACAAGTGAAGTTAAATTAATAACAACCAGTGATATTAATCATAAAATATCCGTTATGATAAAAAATAACGATGATACTATCTATGGTATTTTAAGTGGTTATAACAAAGAAAAAGAATGTTTAGAAGTAACATCTATTAATAAAATAAATGAGATAGAAAAAAATAGTTTAGTTTATACAAGTGGAATGGGTGGAATATTTCCAAGCGGTATTTTAATTGGAAGTGTTGAAGAAATTATTGAAGATAAATATAATGTATCGAAAGTTATTTATATAAAACCAAGTAGTAATTTTAATGATTTAAAATTTGTTAAAGTTTTAAAAAGGAAATAATATGTTTTTATTAATTTTAATTACTTTTTTAATTGATTATTTATTATCTTATTTTCTAAATCTTGGTTTTAATAACTTAAATTATTTTTATCCCATGTTATTAATTGTATTAATCGTTTATTTATATTCTAAACTAGAAACTAAAAAGTATTTAAAAATAGTTTTTATTATTGGTTTTATTTATGATTTATTATATTCTTATTTATTTTTATTTAATAGTTTAATATTTTTATTATTTGCTAAAATTATCAAGAAAATTGATAAGTATTTTCGGTTAAATATATTAGTTAATATTATTTTAATTATTGTTTTTATCTTTATATATGATTTTATTTTATTTGGGTTAGCCTATTTAAGTAAAGAGAATATGGTAACTATTTATGATTTCTTTTATAAATTTGAACATAGTTTAATTTTAAATATTAGTTATTATTGCTTATTAAGAATTATTTTAAAAAATGTTAAGTTTAAAGATAAATAGTTTTATTTTTAAGTTGGAAATATAAAGATAAGATGGTATAATTATATCGTTTTAAGGAGTTGAGATTATGCCAGAGATATTATCACCATGTGGTTCAATCGAATCTTTTTATGCGGCTATTGAAGCGGGATGCGATGCTGTTTATTTAGCCGGAAAGATGTTTGGTGCCAGAGGTTTTGCCAATAATTTTACTGATGAAGAATTAGTTTATGTAATTAATTATGCTCATTTATACGGAGTTAAAGTTTATGTTACTTGTAATATTTTAATTTTCGAAAGAGAAGTTACTAAGTTTTTAAATTATGTTGACTTTTTGCATAAAAATAATGTTGATGCTCTTATTATGCAAGATTTGGGAATGATTGATTTAGTTCATAAAATTTATCCTAATTTGGAAATTCATGGATCAACCCAGATGCATATTCATAATTTAGATGGAGCAATGGTTGCTAAATCGATGGGAATAAAAAGAGTGGTGCTAGCCAGAGAAACCCCACTTGAAGTTATCAAAGAAATAAAAGAAAAAACCGGTTTAGAAATTGAAATCTTTGTACATGGAGCTTTATGTGTATCCTATTCAGGTATGTGTTTATTTGCAAGAAGTATTGGACCAAGAAGTGGTAACCGAGGTACTTGTACAGGTTGTTGTAGATTACCTTATAAATTAGAAAATAATAAACAAGAAATGATAAATTCAGGTAATTATCCTCTTAGTATGAAAGATTTAATGACTATTAATTATCTTGATAAGTTAATTGACTTAGGTGTTAATAGTTTTAAAATAGAAGGAAGAATGAAAAGTCCAAGCTATGTTTATACAACAACTAAACTATATAGAGAAACTAGAGATAATTATTTAAAAACGAAAAAGATAATGGTTAATCAAGAAGATTTATATAATTTACAAAATATCTTTTCAAGACCAACAACTAAAGGTTATATTTTAAATGAAGATAATAAAGAAGTTATTAATCCAGATTTCTCTAATCATCAAGGAGTATTAATAGGCAAAGTTACCAAATCTAAAAACAATTATATTGAGGTTACTTTAACTGATGATGTATCTATTCATGATGGTTTAAGAATAATTAATAAAGATTTTGAATACGGACTAACTTTAAATGAATTTACTATTAATAATAAACAAGTCTATACTGGTTTAAAAAATCAAGTAATAACTTTTAAAGTAAATAAAAATATTCCTCTTAATAGTAAAGTATACAGAACTTTATCTTATAAAATAGAAACGGAAATAAAAAATAAAATTAATCAAAAGTTAAGAAAAATACCTGTTACTTTTAAGTTTGTCGCTTTAAAAGATAAAAATATTACTTTAAGTGTTACTGATTATCAAAATACTATTACTATAGAGGGCAATATTCCTTTAATATCTTTAAATAAAGAAACAACAAAATTAGAAATTCAAGAAAAATTAGCTAAAGTAGGCGATACTATTTATCAAATAGATAATATTATAATCGAAAAAGATAATAACTTATTTATACCTATAAGTGAAATTAATCATTTAAGAAGAGATATTTTAAATAAATTAAATGAATTAAGAATATTAAATTTTAAAAAAGATTATTTAAAAAAAGAATATATAATTAATGTACCAGATTTTAATGAAGAAAACAGTTATAGTTATTTAGGTAATATAAAAAGTGATAAATATAAGTATTTTTATAGTGAAACTGATTCTCGTAAAATATTAAAATTACCAAAGGTTATAGATAATTATAATAAATATGATCCTAAGAAAGAATATTTAGTTGGAGAACTCGGAGCTTTAAATAGTTTATCTAATATTATTACTGATTATTCTTTTAATGTTACTAATTCTTATACTGTAGCTTTTTTACACTCAAGAGGAGTTAAAAGAGTAACTTTATCTTTAGAATTAAATGATAAAGATATTGAAGATTTAGTAAATAGTTACTTAAATCGTTATCATAAAAGACCTAACTTAGAATTAATTATTAAATCAAGATGGGAATTAATGGTAACTAAGTTTAATTTTCATAATTATTATAATAATCCTAAGTATTTAATTGATCGTTTTCACAATAAATATTTAATCAAAGTAAAAAATAATTTAACATATATTTATGATTATAAAGTTACTAGTTTAGATAATCCTCGTAAATATTTTAAATTAGGAATCAATTGCTTAAGGGAGGAAGAAGATGAAGTTTGATCTTCTTAACTATAAAAAATTATTATTAGAAATTCAAGCTACTTATAACAAATATAAACTTAATCCAGATGATAACTTATTATATGGTAATTTACATAGTTCATTAAGACAAGTTGATGATTTATTAGAATCTAGAACTTTACTAGGATCTTTATATGTAAAAACTAATAATATGATGCTTGATATGTATAGGTTAATGGAATATCAAAGAATTAAAAAGCATAAATAATTAAGATTAATTAACATATAATCTAATGGTGATTTATGGAATTAATTATTCAAAAAAGTATTAAATACTCTGTTAATGATTTCTTTAATAAAATTATTTATTTAGATTATATTGATGGTATAGCTTTAAATATTTTTAAAACGAAAGATAATGTTTTAATAACTTTTAATTTAATTAATAATCAAGAATCTTTATTACAAAATATTTATAATAGTAATTATGAGAATTTACAAAATTTAGAAGTTATTAAATTAGAAACAGTTATTAATTATTTAGAAAGTATTAATTATTCAAAAAAAGTTTATTTAAATTTAGTTCCTTTTAGGCAATTACAATTAACTGAGGAACAAAATAAAGTTTTGATGTTAGAATATGAAAAATATGCTAATAATTTAGCTGATATTTTAAAAAATAGTAAATTAAATTTATATCTTCATAGTGTTAGTCGAGATTTATTGGATATTGTTAGAACTAAAGAAATAGATTGTCAATTTGGTTTTGCTATTGTTGGTTATGATTTAAATTATATTGATGTTAATTATTATGTTTTTACGGTTGAAATGTTAAATTTTCCTTTAATTAAACAAGAATTAGATTTAAAGAAAGAAGTAGTTATTTATATAGGTAATGATTATGAAATGTCTTTAGTTTATGATTTATTATTTGGTTCTAAGAAAGATAAATTGGCTAATTATATTAAAGATAAGATTTCTTTAATGGGAAATTATCCGGATTTACTACAAAAAACGTTTTTAAATTAAATAAAAAGTATTGTCAAAGATACTTTTTTTATGCTATAATACTAAGGTTTATAAAAAAAGGGAAGTGGAAGTTATGAAAAATATACGAAATATAGCAATTATTGCCCATGTTGACCATGGTAAAACGACTTTAGTTGATAAAATGTTACAATATGCTGGAACATTTCGTGATAATGAAGAAGTTGAATCAATGGATTCTAATGCTTTAGAGAAAGAAAGAGGAATTACTATTTTAGCAAAGACAACTTCAATTAATTATAATGGAGTTCGTATTAATATTTTAGATACTCCAGGACATGCTGATTTTGCTGGAGAAGTAGAACGTATTATGAATATGGTTGATGGAGTTTTACTTGTAGTTGATGCATATGAAGGAACAATGCCTCAAACAAGATTTGTTTTAAAGAAAGCTCTTGAAGCTAAAGTTACACCGATTGTTGTTGTTAATAAAATTGATAAACCATCAGCTAGACCAAAGCAAGTTGTTGATGAAGTTATGGATTTATTTATTGAACTTGGAGCTGATATTGATCAATTAGATTTTCCAGTTGTTTATACAAGTGCTGTTATGGGAACTTGTAGTTTAGATCCTGATATTAGTACGCAAAAAGAAACGATGGAACCACTTTTAAAAACTATTTTAGAAACGATTAAAGAACCAAGTGGTGATATTGATGCTTCTTTACAATTCCAACCTGCATTACTTGATTATAATGACTTTGTTGGACGTATTGGTATAGGAGTTATTAAAAGAGGTAAAATGAAAGTAGGAGAAAACGTTAGTTGTCTTCGCCTTGATGGAACGAAAAAACAATTCCGTATTCAAAAAATGTTTGGTTATAATGGTTTGAAAAGAGTCGAGATTGAAACAGCTTTGGCTGGTGATATTGTTGCTATTGCTGGACTTCCTGATATTAATGTTGGTGAAACTATTTGCAATCCTGGTTTAGAAGAAGCTTTACCACCACTTCGTGTTGATGAGCCAACTTTAGAGATGACTTTTGGGGTTAATACCAGTCCTTTTGCTGGTCGGGAAGGAAAACTTTTAACCGTTCGTAAAATTGAAGAAAGATTAAAAAAGGAAACTGAAAAAGATGTTAGTTTACGTGTTACTCAATACGATCAAGAAAGCTTTTTAGTCAAAGGTCGAGGTGAATTACATTTATCTATTTTAATTGAAAATATGCGTCGTGAAGGTTTTGAACTTCAAGTATCTAAACCTCAAGTTATCATTAAAGAAATTGATGGCGAAAAATGTGAACCATTTGAAGATTTACAAATTGATGTTAGTAATGACTATGTTGGTGGTGTCATTGAATCATTAGGTCTTCGTTTTGGTAATTTAGAAAATATGCAAAATATGGGAGATTCAACGAGATTAACTTATACTATTCCTTCTCGTGGTTTAATAGGTTTCATGACAGAATTCATGACAATTACTAAAGGATATGGTATTATGAATCATACTTTTAAAGAGTATAAACCAGTTGTTCATAATCAAGTAGGAGAGAGAAAACAAGGTGTTCTAGTATCGATGGAAAATGGAAAAGCGACAGCTTATGCCTTAGGACAACTTGAAGATCGAGGAACAATGTTTATTGAACCAGGGGATGAAGTATACGAAGGAATGATAGTAGGGGAACATAATCACGATAATGATATAGCTGTTAATGTTGTTAAAGGTAAAAACTTAACTAACACCAGAGCCAGCGGATCAGATCATACTGTTGTTTTAAAAAGACCAAGAGTAATGTCTTTAGAAATTGCTCTTGACTATATTAATAACGATGAATTAGTTGAAGTAACTCCAGTAGGATTTAGATTACGTAAAAAAATTCTAAAAGCCGAACTTCGTAAAAAAGCTAATAACCGAGATTTACATTAATTTGTAAATCTTGCTTTTTTTTTCAAAATAAGATATTATTATGTGGTATAATTATCATGAATGGAGTTAAGATTAATGAAAGAAAAAATTAAATCATTATTTAATAAAATTAAAAAGATTCCTTATCAAAAAAATTTAAAAAAAATTATTAATCATTTAAAAAATAATAGAATGTATGTATATATGTTTCTATCTTTATATATATTAGATATATCAACAAGAATTGCAACTAGTTCTATTGGATTTGTTAAACCATTTTCTTTAATACCTAATTTATTTTCTTTTTTATGGATATTTTTTCTAATTTTTGTTATTAAAAATACTAAGAATATTTATGGAAAACTAATATATGGATTATTTTATGGTTTTCATTTTATCATGTTTTTAGTCCATAATATTTATTATAGTATTTTTAAAATATTTTTTGATTTTTCGGTTTTAAGTGCTGCTAGTGAAGGAAGTTCTTATTTTTTAGATACTTTAAAAAATATTACTCCTTGGATGTATATGGTTATTATTATTAGCTTTGCTTTAATGATTTTAACTTATCGTAATTTTATAAAAAATAAGAAAAATAATTATAAATATTTGGCAATATCCTCTCTAATATTTATAATTATCCATACCATTATTCCCTATACTTTAGGATCATCAACAACAAAGTTAGAATGGAATGCTTGGAATAACAAAAGAAATGTTTATAATACCTTTAATGATAATAATAAAAGTATGGAATTAACTGGACTATTTGAATATAATTTTCGAAATATTTATGTAACTTATTTTAAAAAAGAAGATAATAGTAATGATGATTCTCTTACTTACTTAGAAACTATTTTTACTGATGAAAATACCCATTTAAATGAATATACAGGTTTATTTGAAGGAAAAAATTTAATACTTGTTCAATTAGAAAGTATTGATAACTTTTTAGTAAATGATGAAGTTATGCCTATACTTAGTAATTTAAAAAGACAAAGTATTAATTTTAGTAATCACTTTTCTTTTGTTAATGGAGGAGGTTCTACCTTTAATTCAGAGTTTATGGTAAATACTGGTTATGCAACACCTTATAGTTATAATCAAAATGCTTATACTTTTAGTAAAAATAATTTTGATTATTCCTTACCTAATTTATTTAAAAGTGTTGGTTATACCGTCAATGCTTTTCATATGAATTCTAGTGAATATTACTCAAGAGGTATAAATTATAAAAATTTTGGTTATAATTCTTATAACGGTTTAAAAGATTTAGGAATTTACGAAAATAAAGAATATTATTTAGATACGGAACTTTTATTAAATGAAGAATTTAATAGTAAAATATTTAATATGGAAAATCCTTTAAATCAAAATTTTGTTTCTTATATCATAACTTATTCAGCTCATTTACCTTTTTCTAAAACAAGTGGAGTTTGTAGTATGTTATTAACTGAAGAAGAAAAAAATAATCCTGATTATAATCCAAGTGAATTAGATTGTTTAAAGATTCAAGCTGGAGAAACTGATCAAATGGTTGGATTACTTATGGATAATTTAAAAGAAAAAGGATTATACGATAATACTGTTGTTGTTTTCTTTGCTGATCATTACGTTTATACAGTAAGTGATAAAAGTATTTTAAGTAGTTATAAAGATACAGAAACTAATTTAATTAATCAAACTGATTTCTTTATTTGGTCAAGTGATATAAAACCAACTACTATTACTAAAGCTACTAGTCAGTTAAATATTTTACCAACTTTATTAAACTTATTTAATCTTTATGATCATCCAAGTTATTATGTTGGTGAAGATGCATTAGATGATAGTTATTCAGGTTACGTATTCTTTAATGATTACACTTGGTATGATGGAAAAAGATATGTCGATGCAAGTGGAAATGTAGTAAAAGGATTACAAGCGACTGATGATTATATCAATAATATGGCTATAAAAATAAATGAATTAATTAAGAAAAATGATCAGGTATTAAAAACAAATTATTTTAAAATCTTAAAAAATAAAAAAACTATTAATAGTTAATTGTAAAAAAATAATTAATATGGTAAGATAAAAAAGAATAGAGGGATTTTATGATAACAAAAGATAATATTTTTACATATGCTTATAAAGGATTAGCTGCTTTAATACTTAGTATATTTCGAAAAAAAGATAAAGTAAAAGATTTATTCTTTGAAGAAGATATTGTTGATGAAAATTTAAAATTAATGACTAATAGATTAGATAAAGCTGCTGCTAATAAGGGACAAGAAAAAATTACTTTTAAATATAAAACTAAAGATAAAAATGGGAAAATAAAAACTGGTTCTTTTGATGCTTACAATATTGAACAAGCTAAAAACTATTTAGTTAATGAAGGTAATAATGTTATTTCTATTCAACCTGTTAAAAAAAGTAGTTTAGATTTAAATCTAAGTATTTTTGCCCCTATTAAAATAGGAGAATTATCGTTTGCTTTAACGCAAATATCAACTTATTTAAAAGCTGGAATGTCTTTAGTTGATGCTTTTCGAATTCTTGCTAAACAATCAACTAAACCTAATATAAAAAAAATATATGATTTGATTGTTTATGATTTATTATCTGGAGAAAGTTTATCAACTGCTTTTGAACATCAACCAAAGGTATTTCCTAAGTTATTAACTAATATGGTAAGATCTGCTGAGTTAACTGGAGATTTACCAGCTATTTTAGATGATATGGCCGATTATTATACATCGATTGATAAAACTAAAAAAGAACTAAAAAGTGCTATGACATATCCAACCATTGTTTTAATTATGGCTGTTGCTGTTATCGTCTTTGTTCTTCGTTATATTGTTCCCCAATACGTTGAAATGTTTTCAAGTTGGAGTGATAATTTACCTAAAATAACTTTAATGACAATATCTTTTAGTAACTTTTTACAAGAATATTTATTACAAATAATAATAATTATTATCATGATTTTATTACTATATTTATATTGGTTTAAAAATGTAAAGTCATTTCGTTATTTAATGCAATCAATTTATTTAAAAATACCAGTTGTTAAAAATATTATTATGTATAGTGAAGTATCTATGTTTTCTAAGACTTTTGCTTCTCTTTTAAATCATGGTGTTTTTATAACCGATAGTATGGATGTTTTAATTAAAGTAAGTGACAATGAAATTTATAAAAAAATAATTGAGAAAACGGTTAAAAATTTAAATAAAGGTGGTAAGATATCAGAAGCTTTTAAAGATAATCCTCATATTCCAGTTGTTGCTTATGAAATGATTGTAACTGGAGAATCAACTGGTCAATTAGGAACAATGATGGAAAAAGTTGCTGATTATTATCAAAATTTATACAGAAATTCTATTAATCAAGTAAAAACATTGTTAGAACCAATTTTAATAGTATTCTTAACTTTTACAGTTGGTATTATCATTATTTCGATAATTGTTCCAATGTTTGAAATGTATAAGGTTATTCAGTAATATGGAAATTTATTATTATATATTCTTTTTCCTAATAGGAGCTTGTTTAGGATCTTACTATGGAGTTTTAGGAATAAGAATACCTAGAAATGAAAATACTTTTAACTCCAGAAGTCATTGTGAAAAATGCAACCATATTTTAAAATGGTATGAATTAATACCCATTTTCTCTTATTTCTTGCAAAGAGGAAAATGTAATAATTGTAAAACCAAATTATCTATTTTATATCCAATTTTAGAACTTGGAACAGGTATTTTATTTGCTGTAAGTTATCATTCTTTTAAAATATCATATGAATTAGTTATATCTTTAACTTTAATTAGTTTATTCATGTTAGTAATAGTTTCAGATATTAATTATTTAATTATTCCCGATCGATTTATTGTTGTATCTAGTATTGTAATTTTTATTATGAAAGTATTAGATCAAGGATTAAAAAATGGCCTAATTCAATTAGGTTATGGATTACTTTGTTTTGGTTTAATGTATTTAGTTATGCTTTTAGGAAACTTCTTATTTAAAAAAGAAAGTTTAGGAGGAGCGGATATTAAACTTATGTTTGTAGTTGGTTTAACTTTAGATCCTATGTTAGGTATTATTGTTTTATTTTTATCAAGTATAATAGCTTTACCTGTTTCCTTAATAGTTTTAGTCAAAAACAAAGAACATGTTATTCCCTATGGACCTTTTATTGTACTTGCTTTACTTATTATTAATTTTACAAAATTAAATATAAAAGAAATATTTGAAAAAGTATTAAATATTTTAAGTTAATTGTGAGTAATTAGTGAAAATGTTAGTTAACCAATTATTCACATGTTGCAGACGAAAAATAAAATATAATTGAAATTCTTAATCTTTTTTGCTATAATATAGCCGAAAAAGGGATTATTATGGAAGAAAAAGAAATATTAACAAGAGATGAAATGAATAAATTGTTTATGGAATATCATAATGGTAATATGAATGCTAGAGATAAATTAATTATTAAAAATTTTGGTTTGGTATATAAAATTGCTAATAGTTATCGTAATTATGGTATTGATTTGGAAGATTTAATCGAAGAGGGAAAAATTGGTCTTATTAAAGCAGTTGATCTTTTTGATTATCAAAGGGATACTGCTTTTTCAACTTATGCTTTTTTTTGGATTAAACAATTTATTCATAGTTTTGTTGAAAGGCAATCAAAAAGTGTTCATATACCAATAGATATTTATCGTTTAAATAGAAAGATTAATTATTTAAGAAGTAAAATGACAAATAATTTAAATCATTCAGTAGAAGATTCAGAAATTGCTAATATTTTAGGTATTTCTGTTGAAAAATTAAAAGAAATAGAGATGTATAATAATATACCTATTAGTTTAAATACAATGGTTTTCGATGATTCTATAGAATTAGGAGATTTAATTGAAGATAAGAATGTTGATATTTTTGAAGAAGTATTTAAAAAAATGAAAAAAGGGGAAGTTTTAAAGATTTTAAAAAATTATTTAAATAATCGTGAATTTGAAATAATTTATTTAAGATATGGTTTTGGTGGTAAACCTAAATCGTTTGAAGAAGTTTCTAAAATTATGAAAATTAGTCGTGGTCGTGTTAAACAAATAGAATTAAGTATACTTCAAAAAATAAGACATTCAGATGTAGCTAAATTATTATGTTGTTATCTTAATAACGATACTTATAATTTACAATATGAAGATGTATCTAGTAGCGAAACTATTTCTTTTCAAACGATTAGAGAATATTTTATGAAATTTTCTGTTCAAGAAATGGACATTATACTTAAAGAATTAGATAAAAGTGATTTAGATATTCTTGGAAGTATTTATAATCAAAGATATAGAAATATAAGTTTAGATAAAGATATAGTTAATGAATATAAATTATTAGTTGTTAAGATAGATAAAGTTTTAAATAAGTGTAAAAGAAAAATATAGTTGATTGAATATTTTTCTTTTCTTTTGTATAATATTACGTATAGGAGAGATTATGAATATAATAGATATTATTACTAAAAAGAGATTAAATGAAGAATTAAGTAAAGAAGAACTAGATTATGCTTTTTCTGGTTATTTAAAAAACAATATTAAAGATTATCAAATGTCAGCTTTATTGATGGCTATTTGTATTAATGGAATGACTGATCAAGAAATATTTGATTTAGTTGATATTTTTATTAAATCAGGAGATTGTCTTGATTTAAGTTCTTTAGAGGGAATCAAAGTAGATAAACATTCTACTGGTGGTATTGGGGATAAAATTACTTTAATCATTGGACCTATTGTTGCTAGTTTAGGTGTTATTGTTCCAAAGATGAGTGGAAGAGGATTGGGCTATACCGGTGGTACTATTGATAAATTAGAAAGTATCCCAGGTTTTAAGGTTAATTTAACGGAAGAAGAATTTATTCAAGAATTAAAAGATGTTTCGTTTGCTGTAACTAGTCAGACTAGTAATTTGTGTCCTTTAGATAAAGTTATTTATGCTCTTCGTGATGTAACTGGAACAACCGAATCTATTCCTTTAATTGCCACGAGTATTATGTCTAAAAAAATAGCTGGGGGAGCTGATAAAATTTTAATTGATATTAAATGTGGTGAAGGGGCTTTAATTAAAAATAATGAAGATGCTTTAAAATTAAAAGATATTATGGAAAGAATAGGAAATTTTTATAATCGTGAAACAATATGCGAAGTAACGGATATGAATATTCCTCTTGGATCAAATATAGGTAATGCTATAGAAGTTATGGAAGCAATTGAGGTATTAAAGGGTAAAAAATCAAGATTAACTGATCTTTCTATTCAATTAGCTAGTGAAATGGTAAAAGTATCTTTAAATATTAGTTTAGAAGAAGCTAAAACAAAAGTTATTAATAGTCTTGAAAGTGGCATGGCTTTAGAAAAATTTTATCAATTTGTTAAATATCAAGGTGGAAAGATAGAAAAATTAAAAGTAAGTGAATTTAAACAAGAAATTAAAAGTGAAAAAGCAGGAGTTATTACTAATATTAAAGCTTTAAATATTGGTAAACTATCTTGTTCTCTTGGAGCTGGTCGCATTAATAAAGAAGATACAATTGATTATGGAGTAGGTATTATTTTAAATAAACAAGTAGGTGATGTAGTAAATATTGGGGATACTTTATTTACTTTATATAAAAAGAATAGTAATAATATTACTTTAAATATAAGTGAATACTATGAAATAAATTAAACTTAAAAGCATATCTTTAAATGGTGATAAGATGAATTTATCTGAATTTCAAAACAAAGATGTTGTTAACATGAATGATGGCAAGAAAATTGGAAATATTATGGATTGCATTATTGATCCTAAAACAGGTAATATTTTATCTTTTGTGGTTGAACCATTTAAAGGTGTTTTTTCTTTTAAAGGTAGTCAAAGAGTTGAAATAGAGTTTAAAAATATTATTCGTATAGGAGAAGATGTTATCTTAATTGATTACAAAGTTTAAAAAAATGAAAATAGTGGTTGACAAATAAAAAAAATCTTAGTATAAATTATTAATGAGGTGAAAAATGGATCTAGTAATAGTTGAATCCCCAGCTAAAAGTAAAACAATTGAAAAATATTTAGGATCAAATTATAAAGTTGTTTCTAGTATTGGTCATATAAGAGATTTAGCAACAACTGGTAAATATGGTCTTGGTATAGATATTGAAAATGGTTTTAAACCAAATTACGTTCCTATTAAAGGAAAAAATAAAGTAATTAAAGAATTAAAAAAGTTAGTTAAAGAAGCTGATAAAGTTTATTTAGCAACCGACCCCGACCGCGAAGGGGAAGCCATTTCTTGGCATTTATATGATACTTTAGGTATTAAAGACAATAAATATGATCGAGTTTTATTTTATGAAATCACGAAAGATAAAGTTTTAGAAGGAATTAAAAATCCTCGTAAAATTGATTATAATTTAGTAAAAAGTCAAGAAACAAGAAGATTTTTAGATCGAATTATTGGTTTTCGTTTAAGTAGATTAATGCAATCAAAGACAAATGGAACTAGTGCCGGACGTGTTCAAAGTGTGGCTTTAAAATTAATTGTTGATAGAGAAAGAGAAATCGAAGCTTTTATTCCTGAAAAATATTATTCTATAACAGCCATATTTCCTGATTTTTCAGCTGATATTTTTAAATATAAAACTGATGACTTGGAAATTAAAAGTTTAGAGGAAGTTAATAATATTTTAAGTAAATTAAATCCTGATTTTTATTTAGAAAGTATTGATTCCAAAAGTAAAAATAAAACTAGTAAGTTTCCTTTTACAACTTCAACTATGCAACAAGAAGCATCAACTAAATTAGGTTTTAGTGCTAAAAAGACGATGATGTTAGCGCAAAAGATGTATGAAGGTATTGATATAGGATGCGAAACAGTTGGTTTAATTACTTATATGAGAACAGATTCTATTCGTTTAAGTGATGAATTTACAAGACCAACATTTAATTATATTAAAGATAATTTTGGTCAAAAATACGTTGGTTACGTTAAAAAAAGTAAGAAAACTGATAATGTTCAAGATGCTCATGAAGCTATTCGTCCAACAAGTATTTTAAGAGAACCTAATAGTATAAAAAAATATTTAACCAATGATGAATTTAAATTATATAATTTAATTTATAAAAGAACATTATCATCTTTAATGAGTGATGCTAAAACTTTACAAACAACGATTGTTCTTGATAATAATGATTATAAGTTTAAAGCAACGGGTTCCGTTATTACTTTTGATGGTTATTTAAAAGTTTATAGTGAGTTTGAAGATACAAAAGATACTGTTTTACCGGATTTAACAAGTAAACTTCATACTTTAATAAAATCTGATGATTTAAAATACGAAGAACATCAAACAAAACCAAAAGCTAGATACACAGAAGCTAAATTAATTCATGAAATGGAAGAACTTGGAATTGGTAGACCTTCAACTTACGCAACTATTATGGCTAATATTAAAGATCGTGGCTATGTAACAATTGAAGATAAAAAGTTTAAACCAACGGATATTGGTATTCAAGTAACTGATAAATTACAAGAAAGTTTTAGTAATATTATCAATGTTAAATATACAGCTAATATGGAAAAAGATTTAGACGAAATAGCAGAGGGTAAAATAAATAATCTCGATGTTTTAAATGATTTTTATCAAGTATTTGATGAAACTTTAAAGAAAGCTTTTGAAACGATGCCTAAGGAAAAAACAGAAGAAACAGGAGAAATTTGTCCCGAATGTGGAAGTCCTTTAGTAATTCGTAAAGGTAAGTTTGGCTCATTTACAGCTTGTAGTGATTATCCAAATTGTAAGTATGTAAAAAAGGAAATAAAAGAGCAAAAAGTAATTATTAATTGTCCAAATTGCAATGGTCAAATAGTTGAAAGACATAGTAAAAAAGGAAAAGTTTTCTATGGATGTAATCATTATCCAGATTGTAAAACGGCTTATTGGTATGAACCAACTGGTAATAAATGTCCAAAATGTGGTGGTATGTTAGTTAAAAAACAAGATAGTATTGTTTGTAATGAATGTGGTTACCAAATAGAAACTCAAGAATAAGATTAGTTAAAAGTTAAAATTTTAACTAATTTTTTCGTAATAAAATAATGATTTATTTAAAAATATGCTATAATCATTATAGGAGTGTGTTATATGGAAAAAGATCCCTTTAAATCTGATGTACCATTATATGATCATAATATAAAATATAATTATCAAAAATTACCAAAGACTTTAGTTGACTTAATAAAAAAATTAGAAGAATATGATAAAACTGGTGATTGGTTTAACTACGATTTAGTATTTGATGAATTAGAAATAACTTCTAAAACTTTATATTCTAGAGGTTATATAACTAGTTATGATTATAAAATGATTTTATTTAAATACGGAGGTTTATATGATTAAGATAGAAAATTTTAATAATTTAAAAAGTAGTGGTATTGCATATGGTGGTCACGGCGGTAGTAAAAGTGGTGTTTTGTTTGATAATGAAAGATGGTTTTTAAAATATCCAAAAACAACTAAAAGTATGGATGTTAAAAATCTATCGTATACAACAACCCCTCTATCCGAATATTTAGGTTCTAATATTTATAAAATAATTGGTATTGATGTTCATGAAACTAAGTTAGGCATTAAAGATAATAAATTAGTAGTAGCTTGCAAAGATTTTCTAGATTCAAGTGAAATAATCCTAAGTTATAATGAAATAAAAAATGAATACAGTCTGGAAACTGAAAATGAATTAGAGAAAATTTCAACAAATTATTCACAAAGTGAAGATTTACAAGAATTATTTATTTTAATGTCAACAAATATTTATTTTAGAAAAATAGAAGATTTAAGAAAAAGATTTTATGATATGTTTGTTGTTGATGCTTTAATCGGTAATAATGATCGAAATGAAAGAAATTGGGGATTAGTACTAAATAAAGAAAATTCTGTTCTAAGACTAGCTCCTGTTTATGATAATGGTGCTGCATTTTGTAATAAATCTGATAATTCTAAATTACAATCTTTTTTAGATAATGAAAATAAATTTAAACAATTAGCATATGATAGTAGTATTTCAGTTTTTTCATTAAATGATAAAAAAATTAATCCTTTAAAATATATAGAAAGTATGCAAAATGAAGAATTAAATCAAGCTATTTTAAGAATAGTACCGAAAATTGATTTAAAGAAAATTAAAGATTTTTTTGATACAATTCCATATGAATATAATAATATTCAAGTATTTTCGAAAGAACAAAGATTGGTTTATTATAACTTATTAGTTTATAGATATGAAAAAGTTTTATTACCGATTTATAATAAATTAAATAATAAAAAATAAAATTAATATATGTAATTAAAGGAACAAATTGTTCCTTTTTCTTTTTATTTATAGTATAATCAAATAGAGGTATTTATGGACATATTAGAAAAATTAAATAAAGAACAAATAGAAGCAGTTAAATATATAAATGGTCCTTTATTAGTATTAGCAGGAGCAGGATCTGGGAAAACAAAAGTATTAACAACAAGAATTGCCTATTTAATTGAGGAGGGTATTTCACCTGATAATATATTAGCTATTACTTTTACTAATAAAGCAGCAAAAGAGATGAAAGATCGAGTTAGTAAACTATTAGGTTTTTCCTCTAAATATATGCAAATATCAACTTTTCATAGTTTTGGTTTAAAAATAATAAAAGAAAACTATGAATATTTAGGATATGATAAAAACTTTGTTGTTTTTGATAGTGAGGATTCCTTAACTATTATTAAAAAGATTTTAAAAGAAAAGAATCTTGATCCGGATAAATATAACCCAAGAGCTATTAGAAATCAAATTAGTAAATTAAAAAATGATTTAGTAGATAGTAATAATTATGCTAAATATGCTTTAACGGATTTTGATAAAATAGTTTTAGAAGTATATAAAAAATATGAAGATGATTTATTAAAAAATAATTCTTTAGATTTTGATGATTTATTAGTTTTACCAATTAAATTATTTACTTTAAAAAAAGATATTTTAAATTTGTATCAAGAAAGATATAAATATATTTTAATTGATGAATATCAAGATACTAATGAAGCTCAATATAAATTAACAAAGTTATTAGCTAGTAAATATAAAAATATTTGTTGTGTAGGAGATGCTGATCAAGCTATTTATGGATTTAGAGGAGCTAATTATCAAAATATTTTAAACTTTGAAAAAGATTATCATAATACGAAAGTTATTCGTTTAGAAGAGAATTATCGTAGTTGTCAAACTATTTTAAATGCAGCTAATTCGGTTATTAAAAATAATATTAATCGTAAAGAAAAGAATTTATATTCTAATTTGGGATTAGGAGAAAAAATAACTTATTATAGGGCAACGAGTGGGATGGATGAAGTAAGATTTGTTGTTTCTGAGATTAAGAAATTAATTGATAATCAAATTTCTTTAAATGATATTGTTATTTTATATCGAACTAATGCCCAATCAAGAGTCTTTGAAGATGGTTTATTAAAAGCTAATATTCCTTATAAAATAATAGGAGGATTGAATTTCTACAGTCGAATGGAAATTAAAAATTTATTAGCTTATTTAAGACTTATTTATAATAGTAATGATAATGTTAGTTTAGAAAGAATTATCAATGTTCCAAAAAGAGGAATTGGTTTAAAAACAATTAGTAATTTATATGACAGATCACTTCTTTTTAATACTAGTTTATATGATGCTATTGATTCTGGTAAAGAGTTAGTATTTAAAAATATGATTGAAGAATTAAAACAAAAGAAAGATACAATGCCTTTAGTAGAATTTATTGATTTAGTTTTAGATAAAACAGGAATGCGACAGGATTTAATTAATGAGCATAGTTTAGAAGCTGATGTTCGATTAGAAAACTTAGAAGAATTTAAATCTGTTGCTAAAGCTTTTGAAGATGAAGCAGGGGTTATTTCTTTAGAAGATTTTTTACTTAATGTCAGTTTAATTAGTGATAATACGGAGATAAAAGAAGAAAATAATGCTGTTAGTTTAATGACTATTCATGCTGTTAAAGGATTAGAATTTGATTATGTTTTTGTGGTTGGTTTAGAAGAAGGGTTATTTCCTCATCAAAATTGTTTATTCTCAGAGAGTGAAATTGAGGAAGAGAGAAGACTTTGCTATGTAGCAATTACTAGATGTAAAAAGAAATTATATTTATCCAATGCGAGAATTAGATTAATGTATGGTCAAGAACAAGTAAATGGAGTTAGTCGTTTTATTCAAGAAATCGATCAAGATTTATTAAAAACTAATCAAGAAAAATTTGTAAATTTAGATGCAAAAAAAGAAAAAATAGATTATAATAATATTAACGAGAAGGTTAATGTTTCAGATAACTATAAGGATATTGATCTTGATTATAAAGTAGGAGATATTGTTTATCATGAAAACTTTGGTATGGGAAGTGTTGTTGAAATAATTGAAAACAAGAAAGATAAAAGTCGTACTTTATTAAAAATTGCTTTTAAATTACCTTATGGTATTAAAACATTAATCTATAGTCATAAGAGTTTAAGAAAGGTGTGATATGATGAAAAAAGATTTAACATTAGTAATATTAGCAGCCGGAATGGGATCAAGATTTGGAGGACTTAAACAAGTAGAACCAGTTGGTCCAAATGGAGAGTTTATTATTGATTATTCTATTTATGATGCTATTCAAGCAGGATTTACCAAAGTTGTTTTCATTATCAAAGAAGAAATGTATGATTTATTCCGTGAAACAGTTGGTAAACGAATTGAAGGAAAAATTCAAGTAGAATATGCTTTTCAAAAAATTGATGATGTACCAGAGTTTGTAAATATTCCAAGTGAAAGAACTAAACCTTGGGGAACAGCTCATGCTATTTTATCAGCCAAAGATAAAGTAAATTCCAATTTTGTTATGATTAATTCCGATGATTTCTACGGAAGAGATGCTTATTTAAAAATAAAAGATTTCTTTGATAATTCAAATGATCCAAATTGTTTTGCCATGGTAGCTTTTAGAGTTAAAAATACGATGACGGAAAATGGAAGTGTTAAACGTGGTGTTTGTGAAAGTAAAAATAATTACTTAACGAACATAATTGAATCAGGTATTGAGAAAAAAGATAATAAAATAATAGCTTCACCACTTGATGGCAGAGAATCTTTTGAAGTTCAAGGAAATGATTTAGTATCTATGAATTTCTTTGGCTTTACTCCTTTAATGTTTGATACCTTAGAAAAAGGTTTGGTTGATTTCTTTAAAGAAAACCAAGATAATTTACTAAAATGTGAATATTTAATTCCTGATGTTGTTTTTAAAGAAATTCAAGAAGATAAAAAAGTTTATATTTTAGAATCAATTGATAAATGGTTAGGCGTAACTTATAAAGAAGATAAAGAACATGTTGTTTCAGAAATACAAAAATTAATAGAAAGAGGGGAATATCCAAATGACTTATGGAAATAAATTTATCCTTGTTGTTTTTTTCCTTTCTTTTTTTCTAATAACAGGTTGTGTTAACAGGAATTGGTATTATGATTTATATGATGATTATAAAATACAAACTAGTAATGATAAAATAATATTAACGAAAAATAATGAAAAAATTAATATTAATGATTTGGATTATTCGATTAAATCTTTTAAATATAATAGTGATGTGGTTTGTCTTTATTTAAATGATAATAATTATTATATGATTTATTATGTTGATAATAGTATTTTAGGTCCATTCAAAACTAAAGATAATTTATTAGAAACAACTAATAGTTTATCAATGACCTTCACCAGTGATTTTCAAACTATTGATAAGTTAGAAGGTAAAATATATGAATGATCCTATTAAAAGAATGGAAGAGCTAGTTGATATTTTAAATAGATTAGGATATGAATATTATACTTTAGATAATCCTAGTGTTTCGGATTTTGAATATGATAGGTTAATGCAAGAATTAATTCAGTTAGAGAGTATGTATCCTGATCATATTTTAGAAAACTCACCTACAAAAAGAGTAGGGGGAAAGATTAATGAAAGTTTTGAAAAAATTAAACATCAAATACCTCTTTTATCTTTAGCTAATGTTTTTACGGAAGCCGATATTGTTGCTTTTGATAATCGAATTAGAAAAGAAGATATCAAGAATCCTACTTATGTTTGTGAACTTAAAATTGATGGTTTGTCTGTTTCTTTAAGATATGAAAAAGGACTATTAAAATATGCAGCTACTCGTGGTAATGGAATAATAGGAGAGAACATAACTGATAATGTTAAAACGATTAAATCAATTCCTTTAAAACTTCAAGAAGAAATTGATATTGAAGTAAGAGGAGAAATATATGTTAGTAAGAAAACTTTAGAAAAATTAAATGAAGAAAGAAGAAAAGAAGGATTAGAACCTTTTAAAAATGCTAGAAATTTAGCAAGTGGATCAATTAGACAATTAGATAGTAGTGTTACAGCTAGTAGAAATTTAGATGCTTTTATTTATCATTTACCAAATCCTCTTGATTATGGTATTAACACTCATTTTGAAGCTTTAGAATTTATGAAAAAACTAGGTTTTGTTACTAATCCTAATAATCGTTTAGTAACCGGAATTGATGGTATTTTAAATTATATCAATGAAAAGACTAAAGTAAGACCAGATTTACCTTATGATATTGATGGAGTAGTAATTAAACTAAATAATATCTTAGATCAAATGAAATTAGGTAGTACTGTTAAATATCCAAAGTGGGCAACTGCCTATAAGTTTCCGCCAGAAGAAGTCGTGACTAAGTTAAAAAATATTATTTTTACTGTTGGCAGAACTGGGCAAATAACTCCAAATGCTATTTTAGAACCTGTTAATGTTATGGGATCAACTATTTCGAAAACCACCTTACACAATGAAGACTATTGCAAAGATTTAGATATTCGTATAGGTGATTATGTAACAATTATTAAAGCAGGAGACGTTATTCCAAGAGTTGATAGTGTCAAAAAAGAAAGAAGAACTGGTGATGAAATTCCTTTTCAAATGATAACTAATTGTCCTATTTGCAAAGAAAAACTAGTTAAAAAAGATAGTAATTATTACTGTGTTAATCCTTTATGTGATGCTAGACATATTGAATCTTTAATTCATTTTGCTTCAAGGCAAGCTATGGATATAGTTGGAATGGGTGAAAAAATAATTGAAGATATGTATAACTTAGGTTTTATTAAAACGATTCCTGATTTTTATCATTTAGAAAAATATCAAGATGAATTAATGCTTTTAGAAGGATATGGTTTAAAAAGTATTCAAAATTTAATTAAAGAAATTGAAGAAAGCAAGAAAAAATCTTTAGAAAAATTATTATTTGCTTTAGGAATAAGGCATGTTGGTTTAAAAACAGCTACTATTTTAGCTCGTAAATTTGTAACTATTGATAATCTAATGAATGCTTCACTTACTACTTTAAATGATATCCCCGATATTGGCGAAGAAATATCAACTAGTGTTTATAATTATTTTCAAGAACCAAAAAATAAAGATTTAATTCAAGAATTAAAAGAATTAGGTTTAAATATGAAATATCTTGGTGAAGTAATTGATAACCCTAATATTAAAGATAAAAGTTTTGTTATAACTGGAACTTTAAATATCAAAAGAGATGAATTAAAAGATAAAATTATAACTAACGGAGGAAAAGTAATTGATTCAGTTAGTAAAAAAACTGATTATTTAATTCTTGGAGAAAATCCTGGTAGTAAATATGAAAAAGCAATTAAATTAAATATTCCTATTTTAAATGAAGAAGAAATATTAAACTTATTAAATATTAATAATATTGAAAGAGGTGAAGAATGAAAAATAATTTATATTCTAAAATGTTTATGTGGATGTTTGTTGGTTTATTAATAACTTTTTTAGTTGGTTATTATGTATCAACGAATGAAAATATGATTTATAATATTTTTGCAACAAAGTTTTATTGGGTTATTTATATAGCTGAGATTGTAACCGTTATAGTTCTATCAGCTAGGATTTTAAAAATGAGTAAAAATGGAGCGATATTTGGATTTTTATTATATTCATTTTTATCAGGATTGACTTTCTCATCTATTTTTCTAACTTTTAAAATGTCTTCAATTATTTTTATCTTTTTAATAACAGCTCTGGTTTTTCTTATATTTGCTTTGATAGGATACTTTACTAAAATAAATTTAACTAAATTAGGTACTATTCTTTTCATGGGTTTAATTGGAATTTTAATAGCATCAATTATTAATATCTTTGTTCAAAGTCAAACATTTGATTTAATCCTTGTTATTATCGGTATTATTGTCTTTATTGGTTATATTGCTTATGATATTAATAAAGTCAAAAGATTAGAAGGACAAATAGATGAAGATAAATTATCAATTATAGGGGCTTTAGAATTATATTTAGATTTTATAAACTTATTTATTAGATTATTACAATTATTTGGTAAAAACAAAGATTAGAAACTGAAAAAGTTTCTTTTTTTCTTGAAAAAATAAAAACTATATGATATTATTTTATTGTAAGAAAAGTAAAAGGAGTGAAAAGTATGTTAGAAATTAAGAAAAATAATTTAGATTTACTTGACATATATTTGACATGGGGGGGGGTAGTAATATCTGCTAAAACCTTATCAAATAAGCTTTTACGAGGTTAAAACATGGTTAATCAGTTAATAAACTGTATTTTAATCGTGTTTTTTTGATTAATAGAAGGAGGAACAAATATGAATCAAAAAAACAAAATTATATTTTTATCAACTATAATAGTAGGGATATTAGTTTTAAGTTTAGGAGTAACATTTGCTGTATTTAACTTTAATAAAACTAGTACTAATTCTAAACTAGTAGTAGGAGATATTTATATGCATTATAATGAAACTAATCAAATATCATTAGAAAATGCTATGCCAAATAATCCTTATATTGTGAATTCCGTTATGAGTACCCAAGAATATACAGAGGGTGGTTCTAACGAACTATCTAAATGTGTAGATTTGTTAGTATTATCCACTGGTATGCCAAGTACTAATGCAGAAACTATTTGTAAAGATGGTGTTGTATTACAACAAGCATATGATGAAGGCTCCTTAGATCAGTTTAACTTAATTAATAAATTTATTGAAAACAATATATTGGTTTTAAATTCATCTATGCCTTATTTTGAATTTACAGTAGGTGGAAAAAATACTACAACCAACAAAGATATTTGGTATGAAATAGTATTATCATATGGAGATAATCATCCAACAAGAACAACCAGGATAAGAGATGATTTATTAAAATTTAGATTAGTTGAAACAAAAGATGGAGTAGAAACAACTGTAGTTGATAATAAATCTTATAGTAATTTAAATAATCATAGAATCTGGGTAGATACCATTAATAAAAATACCACAACTGAAGTAACTCATACTTATAGACTTTATATGTGGATATCTAATGATACAATTATTGGTAATGTTAACCAAGATTATACCATGGAAGAATGGAATGATGTATATGCTTCAATCAAAGTAAATGTAACCGGAGATTTTAATGAAAAAACTATATCTACTAACGAATCTTGCTTTACGGTTGGAACAATAAATGATGGTAATGAAGTTGCTATACTTGACTATGACGAAACATGTGGAAGTGATGTTATTATTCCTTCTACTATTCAAGGATACCCAGTTACTGTAATTGGAAATAATAAAACTAGTATTATTCAACAATTAAACAATAAACAATCTAATTCACATTTTAATAATCTAAATTATTATAATAAAAAATATGATTTAGAAGGTATGAGGGCGGATGGTCCTACTGGTTCATTTTCAAACAAGGATTTAAAAAGTGTAGTAATACCAAATAGTGTAACAACAATAGAATCTTCAGCTTTTGAAAATAATCAATTAACAAGTGTAACAATACCAAATAGTGTAACAACAATAGGATCTCATGCTTTTATATATAATCAATTAACAAGTGTAACAATACCAGATAGTGTAACAACAATAGGAGCTTGGGCTTTTTCTGATAATCAATTAACAAGTGTAACAATAGGAAGTGGTATTCAATATATTAATCAAGCTGCATTTTATAATGATTCATATAGTAATCCTAATTTAAGTAGTATAACTATTAATAGAAGTTGCTCTGATATTAAAAATATTCCTGCATCTAGTACTGATAGTACTAAATATTATCCTTGGTTATCAGATAGTAGTCCTTATACAGCAAATGGTGTAACTATTTATGGAACTGGTGGAGAAGTATGTGATAGTTATTAAAATATTAACTTCTTGTTTTGCAAGAAGTTTTTCTATGGACATTAGATTGGTAATTTGATAAAATATTAAACAGGAAGTGGATTATTTATGAAACAAGAAAATATTCGTAATTTTTCTATTATTGCTCATATTGATCATGGTAAATCAACTTTGGCTGATAGAATACTTGAAGTTACTAATGCTGTTAGTAAAAGAGAAATAAAAGAACAAATGTTAGATAATATGGATATAGAAAGAGAAAGAGGCATCACGATTAAACTTAATACCGTTCGTTTAAGTTATAATTATAAAGGTGAAGAATACATGCTTAATTTAATTGATACTCCAGGACATGTCGATTTTTCTTATGAAGTATCTAGATCACTTGCAGCTAGTGATGGAGCAATTTTAATTGTTGATGCAACCCAAGGAGTTGAAGCTCAGACAATTGCTAATATGTATCTAGCTCTTGATAATGATTTAACAATTATTCCAGTTATTAATAAAATAGATTTACCAAGTGCAGATGTAAAAAAAACAACTCAAGAATTAATTGATACTTTTGGTTTTTCTGAAAATGAAATTTTACTTACTAGTGCTAAAACAGGCGAAGGGGTTAAAGAATTAGTCGAAGCTATTATTGAAAGAATTAATCCACCTAAAGGTGATTTTAGTAAACCTTTAAAATCTTTAATTTTTGATAGTCTATATGATTCTTATCGAGGTGTTTTAGTATTAACAAGAGTTTTTGATGGGGAACTTAAAGTTGGTGATAAAATTGAATTTATGCAAACGGGTTCTTTATATGAAGTAACGGAGTTATTTGTTTATACACCTACTTTAAAAAAAGTTTCTAGTCTAAAAGTTGGAGAAGTAGGTTATATGGCTGCTTCTATTAAAAATATAAGTGATATTCATGTTGGAGATACGATTACTTTAGTTAACAATCCTTGTTCTCTTGCTTTACCTGGTTATAAACCAATGCAACAAGTTGTCTTTACTGGTTTATATCCTACTGAAACAAATAAATATAATGATTTACGTGATGCTTTAGAAAAATTAAAATTAAATGATGCTAGTTTAACTTTCGAACCGGAAACTAGTGAAGCTTTAGGATTTGGCTTTCGTTGTGGTTTTCTAGGGTTACTTCATATGGATGTAGTTGAAGAACGCTTAGAAAGAGAATTTAATTTAAATCTAATTGCTACTAGCCCATCGGTTATTTATGAAGTATTATTAACAGATGGATCAGTTGTTAAAATAGATTCACCTCAAAAATTACCTGATGTTACCAAAATTAAAACAATTTCTGAACCATACATTTTAACAAATATTTTTACCCCTAGTGAATATATTGGTCCTCTAATGGAACTTTGTCAAAACAAAAGAGGTAATTATAAAAAATTAGAATATTTAACCCCAGAAAGGGCTATTTTACATTATGAATTACCTTTATCGGAAATAGTTTATGATTTCTTTGATAAATTAAAAAGTATTTCGAAAGGTTATGCTTCTTTTGATTATGAATTAATTGGTTATAAACCTAGTAATTTAGTAAAAATGGATATTTTAGTTAATGGTATTTCAGTTGATGCTTTATCAACTATTGTTCATAAAGACTTTGCTTATAATAAAGGTAAAGTAGTAGTTAATAATTTAAAAACTATTATTCCAAGACAAATGTTTGTTGTTCCTATTCAAGCAGCCATTGGATCTAAAGTAATAGCAAGAGCTGATATCAAAGCTATGCGAAAAGATGTTTTAGCTAAATGTTATGGAGGAGACGTCTCAAGAAAGAAAAAATTATTAGAAAAACAAAAAGAAGGTAAAAAACGAATGAAACAAATAGGAAATGTTGAAATACCTCAAGAAGCGTTTTTAACGGTTTTATCTAATGAGGAAATAAATGACTAGTTCCGTTTATATTCATATTCCTTTTTGTAATTCTATCTGTTCTTATTGTGCTTTTACAAAGTTATTAAGTAATTCGAAAAATATTGATGATTATTTAATAACTTTAGAAAAAGAAATCAAAAGTAAATATCAAGGAGAAATAATTAAAACTTTATATATTGGAGGAGGTACTCCTAGTGTTCTTAGTTTAGAACAATTAAAAAAGTTATCAAAAATAATTAAATTATTTAATTTTTCAGAAAAAATCGAATTTACTTTTGAAGTTAATCCTGAATCAATTGATTTAGAAAAAATTAAACTTTTAAAAGGAATGGGAGTTAATCGTATTAGTATGGGAGTTGAATCTTCTTTACCAAAGAATTTAGCTTATTTAAAAAGAAATCATGATTTTAATTTAGTTAAAGAAAAGATTTTCTTAATTAAAAAATATATTAAGAATATTAATGTTGATTTAATCTATGGTTTAAAAGAAGAAACACTTGCTGATTTAGAAAAAGATTTAGATAATATTTTAAGTTTAGATATAAATCATATTTCTACTTATTCTTTAATGATTGAAGATAATACTTATTTAAAAATTAAAGGTGAACAAGAAATAGATGAAGATCTTGATAATAGTATGTATCAATTAATTATTAAAAAATTAACTAATAATGGTTTTAGACATTATGAAATTAGTAATTTTTCTAAACCTGGTTATGAATCTAAGCATAATTTAGTTTATTGGCATAATGATACTTATTATGGTTTTGGATTAGGTGCTAGTGGTTATTTAGATAATATTCGATATCAAAATGTAATTAGTTTAAGAAAGTATTTAAGTGGAAATTATGTTGAAAATGAAGAAACTTTATCTAAACAAGATATTTTATCTTATGCTTTAATTCTTGGTTTTCGGAAAATAGATGGTATTAATAAAAAAGAATTTTTTAATAAATATCAAGTTAATATTCTTGATTTATATAATATTAAAGATTTAATAAAAGAAGGATTAATTATAGATGATGGTAGTAATTTATTTATAAGTTATGATAAAATATATATTGAAAATAGTATATTAATTAATTTTGTAGGAGAGTAGTATGGAAAAAAAAGATTATTTTAAAAAAGAATTAAGTTATATTAAAAATAAAAATATTAAAGATAGTTGTGAAACAATGATTGGGTTACTTCCGGATTATTTCTTTCAAATACCAGCATCATCAACAGGTAAGTATCATCCTAAATTTACTTTAGGTGATGGTGGGTTGGTTAGGCATGTCAAAGTTGCGGTTTTAATTGCTAAAGATTTATTAAGTGATCCTTCTATTGGCGATAAATATACTGATGATGAAAAAGATTTAATGTTAATGGCTTTAATCTTGCATGATGGTTTAAAGAGTGGACTTACTCATAATCGTTATACCCAAGTTGATCATCCTACTTTAATTAAAAACTATATAATTGATAATAAAGATAAATTAAAACTAAGTGCTGATGAATTAAAATTTGTTGGTAAAGTTATTGAAAGCCATATGGGTCCTTGGAATACGGATTATAATGGTAATGAAGTATTACCTAAACCTAAAACAAAATATGAAAACTTTGTTCATATGTGTGATTACTTAGCTAGTCGTAAATATTTAAATGTAGAATTTGATAATAATAATGATATTGTTGAATAAATTAATCTGTCAACAAAAAAAGGTTGACAACTATATCAATATATATTATAATTAGAGAGAAAAAAGAAAGGAAGTGTTATTATGGCAGTTAAATTAAGATTAAAAAGAATGGGTAGTAAGAAAAAACCAGTTTATCGTATTGTTGCAATTGATTCTCATACGAAAAGAGATGGAGAATATATTGAATTAATTGGTACTTATAATCCTTTAACAGAACCAAAAACAGTTAAAGTTAATGAAGAAGTTGCTTTAAAATGGTTAGCTAATGGAGCAATTCCAAGTGATACAGTTCGCAACTTATTAAGTGAAGCTGGTGTTATGAAAAAATTTCATGAATCTAAGAAAGGCAATTAATAATGAATTATGTTGCTTTAACCGAAAGACTTGTTAAATCTTTAGTTGTTGATGAAGACATGGTAACAGTTAAAGAATTTCCATCTGATGATGAAAATAAAATAACAATTGAAGTTTTAGTAAGTGAAACAGATTTACCAAGATTAATTGGTAAAGGTGGTCGTACCGCTAATGCTATTAGAACGATTCTAAAAGCTAGTAGTAGTTTACATGATCATAAATATATTGATATCAATATAGAAAGTTTTTAACTAGTTTTTACTAGTTTTTTTTCTTAAGACTTTATTTATTCTTAAAAATAGTATATAATTCTATTTAAGGAGTTTAAGATGAATGCAGAAATAATTAATGATAGAGATTTAATTACAATGAAATTATTGTATTATTTTATAAAAATAAAAAATTATAATCCTGTAATAGTACAGGGAGCTAAAAATGAAATTTGGTTAGAAAACTTATCAGAAGATATAAAAATAGTACGTATAGTTAATAATTATATTCATAATAATGAACAAATGGAATTTGATAAGTTTAAAACTAAAAGATTAGTTAGTAAAATAAAGAAAAAAACTTTTTCTTTAAAAATGCAAGTTTTAAATATTTTTACTGATTTAGGTGAAAATGTTGATTTTCAAAAAACTAATCAAGATGATAAAACGTATAAATATATTAATATAAAAGAAACTGATGATTTATTAAATAATCAAGTTATTCAAACTAATTTTAGTGATTTAAAAAATAATTTAGAGTTTAAAGAAGAAGGATTTAGTTTATTTTTAAAAATTACTAATGAAATTAATGAAAAAAATAGAGAAGAAGCCATCAAGAATGATGATATTTTTGCACCTAAGAAAATAATTGTTACTTATGTTATAATTGGTTTACTTGTTTTAATTTATTTACTTGGTTTGTTTACTAATAATCAAGATAATTTTATTAACATGTTTGCTGTTTATGGACCATTTATTAGAAAATATCATGAGTATTATCGTTTATTAACAGGAACTCTTTTACATGGTGGTTTATTTCATTTATTAAGTAATTGTTATGCTTTATATATAATTGGTAGTCAAATAGAAAGTTTTTATGGTAAAAGTAAGTATTTAATTATTTATTTATTTAGTGCTATTACTGGTAGTTTATTAAGTATTACTTTATCCAATAATGCTTCAATTGGTGCTAGTGGAGCTATTTTTGGATTAATGGGAGCATTACTTTATTTTGGCTATTACTATCGTGTTTATATTGGAAGTACTTGGAAACAAAGAATATTACCAGTTATTTTATTAAATTTAGTTATTGGTTTAATTGTTCCAGGAATTGATTATTTTGCTCATATTGGAGGATTAATAGGTGGTGTTTTAATTAGCATGGCCGTTGGTTTAAAATATAAACATAAAAAAGTAGAAAACATCAATGGAGTTATTTTATCACTTATTTTCTTAGTTTTCCTTATTTATCTTGGAATATTCTTGAAATAGAACGTATAGTTCTATTTTTTATTCATAAATTTAAATAGGGGTGAATATGAAATTATTAAAAAAAGGAATAATAACTTTTCTTTGTTTAAGTTTAATATTTTTAAATACAAAAGTAGTTAAAGCTGATACTTTACTTCCTAATGCTAAAAGTGGTTTATTAATGGAAGTTTCAACAGGAACGATTATTTATGAAAAAAATATTCATGAAAAAGTAAGTGTTGCTTCCATGACCAAGATGATGGGAATGATTTTAGTAATGGAAGCTTTAGAAGATGGTAATATTCGATTAGATGAAAAAATTAAAGCAAGTAAAAATGCTAGTAATATGGGAGGATCACAGATTTGGCTAGAAGAAGGAGAAGAAATAACGGTTTTAGATTTAATTAAGGGTATTATGATGGCTAGTGCTAATGATGGAATAGTAGCTATGGCTGAAAGAATTGGCGGAACGGAAGCTGATTTTGTTAAAATGATGAATGAAAAAGCAAAAGAATTAGGTTTAAAAAATACCAATTTTGTTAATCCAACCGGTTTAGATGAAGAAAATCATTATTCAACAGCTTACGATATGGCAATAATTGCCAAAGAGTTAATTAGTCATGAAGAAATATTTAATTATACTAGTATCTATGAAGATTATTTAAGAAAAGGAACCGATAGGCAATTCTGGCTTGTAAATACAAATAAATTAATTAAAACTTATCAAGGGGCTGATGGCTTAAAAACGGGAATGACTGATAATGCTGGATATTGTATGGCCGTAACGGCTAAACGCAACAATATGCGACTATTAGCTATTGTTTTAGGCGAAAAAGAAGGAAAAGTTCGTAATAAAGAAACAGCAGAATTATTAGACTATGGTTTTAATTTATATGAAGTTACAACTATTAAACAAAAAGGTGAAGAACTAGGAACAATTTCTTTAGATAAAGCCAATTTAGAAAAAGTTAAAATTATAGCTAATCAAGATGTAACAGTTTTAAAAAAACAAAGTGAAAAAAAGAAAGAATATAAATCAAATGTTGTTTTAAATACTTTAAAGCTACCTATTTATAAAGGAGATGTAATTGGTAAACTTATTGTGAAAGATGATCTTGGTAATATGATTGAAGAAGTAAAAATAACCGTTTCCGAGGATTTAAAAAAAGATAATTACTTTAATATATTTATGAAAATCTTAAAGGGTATGATAACCGGCGATTTATTTTAAAAAAATAGATATTATTGACTTTTCTTAGCAAATATAGTAGTTTAATTTTAAATATCATCTGTGATGTAAGAAGACAATTTAAAAAAAATAAAAAAATCAAAGAAAATCAGTTTTAAATTTAAAAAATGCTAAGTTTTATGTTAAAATAGATATAAAGGGAGTAGATAGATTATGGCTTTTAAAAGTTATAGTTGGTCTATTGGTACTACCAGTTTTAGAACAAGTCAATTGAATTATAAGATTGAAAGACAGTTACAATTATTAAAAGAATTTTGGAAACTAAATCCTAATTCACAATGGAATTCTAATACTCAAAAAAAATATTATAATTACTTAAAAGAAAATGACTTTATATATGGTGATGCCTTAAGACCAGATAAAGATGCAAGAGAAAAAACCTCAGGATTAGTTAATATTGGTGTTATAACAGATGACAGAAGATTAACTGCTGTTGGAAATAATATAGAAAATTTATTATATAAACAAATGACAAAAGATAATATTTTCTTTGTGTCAGAAGATAGTTATTACTATTTGTTACAAATGTTGAAACTTCAAATAGTTGATGGTGATATAAAAATAAGACCATTTATTGCACTAGTATATATGATTGAAAAATTAGATTATCTTTCTTATGAAGAATTTACATATTTATTGCCATTATGCAAAAATAAGTATGATGTTAAAAAAATGGTGGAAAATATTAAAGCAAATAGAATGGGATTAGATATCAATGAAATAATTAAAATGAAAATATTTGAAATGAAAAATTACTTAGAAGCATGGAATATTTTTAGGCAAGATTATCCTATTACTGAAGAAACTTTTGAAAAAATCGGAATTAATAGAAAAAGTAGAGCTTATGATAGAAATTACAATAATGTATATCATGCTTTAGTAGATTTGGTTTTTCATTTAAGGTATAATACTTTCGAGGAAAGATTAGAAAAATATAAAGAATTATATAATTATTGTCAAGATATATCTGGAAATACAAGGCCACTTTGGGTTGAATACTTATTTTTCGGTTATAGAGTTAATAGTTTAGATGAAGAATTTGATAAGAAATTTAGAAATCTTGATATTTCGACAGTAAAAAATATTATAGATTTCAAGCAAAAGTTTTTTACTAATTTACATTTGTTTAAGTGGAAAGTAAATCTAAAAGAATATTTTGATTTAAATAAAAGATATTTTTCTTTAACAGATATTATTAAGTTTGAAGGTAATAAAATTGAACTTGATATGTTACCAAAATATTATTTTGAGGGAATTGTAGATGACTTACTTGATGAGAAATTATTAGATGAAGATAATTATAAAGAAATATTTTATAACAACGTATCCCTTGAAAAAATTTCTCCTAACTATTCTTTAAACATTGAAGATGTTATTAAAAATATTAATAGTAGTTTAGGAACGAATTTAACAATAAATACAATTAATAGTTATGTTGAAAATGAAAAATTAAAAGCATTTAACAAATTAATTGATGAGAAGTTTCCTAATGATAAAATTTTAATGCTATTAGATAATATTAAAGATAGAAATGATGAGATAGTAAATGATTATGTTACTGATAATGCCACAGTTCCAACTATTTTTGAATATGTATTAGGAATTGCTTGGTATAGAATTAGTAATAAAAAAGGAAATATATTAGACTATATGAATTTGAGTTTAGATGCTGATTTACTTCCAAAGACTCATGCTGGTGGTGGTATGGCTGATATTGTATATAAATATGAGGAAGATAGTTATCCTAAACATGATTTGTTAATAGAGGCAACTCTTTCAGAATCAACAAGTCAAAGATCTATGGAAATGGAACCTGTTTCAAGACATTTAGGAGAAAATATAAAACTAACAAATAATGAAAATGACTATGCCTTATTTGTAGCTCCAATATTAGAAGAAAGAATTATAATGGACTTTAGAAATAGAAAAACATATTGTTATCCAAAAGGAAACGGTGAATTTATAAACGGACTTAAAATCATACCTATTAACATAGATATTTTAAAGAAGTTGCTTATTAATAATGTAAAGTATGATTATATATATTCTTGGTTTGATAAGGCCTATAAGTCATCGGAACCAGATCCAGTATGGTTTGAAAAAGAAATTTTAGAAAAAATATAGATAATTGTTACAATTATCTATTTTTATGGTATAATTTATATATGGTGTGTGATGCCTAAAATGGAAATGGATGATAAAAATGAAAACAATTTCAATTAATAATAGAAGATATATTGGTAGTAAATTTAGAATGATAGATTTTATAAAAGAAACAATAAAAAAAGAAAAAATAGAATATTCTTCTTTTTTAGATTTATTCGGCGGAACAGGTATAGTTGGAGATTCATTTAATGACCAAAAAACAAAGGTGTATGTAAATGATTTGCTAAAATCAAATTATATTTCTTATTTAGCATGGTTTGGAAATGAAAAGATAGACAAAAATAAAATAAAAGAATACATTAATAAATATAATTCACTAACTGATTTAGGAGATAATTATTTTTCATTAAATTTTTCAAATACTTATTTTAGTGAAGAAAACTGTAAAAAAATAGGATTTATTAGAGAAAATATTGAAGAAAATTATACAAACAATAATTTAAATATTAGAGAAAGAGCAGTTTTGGTAACTTCACTTTTATATGCTATGGATAAAATTGCAAATACAGTTGGTCATTATGATGCATATAGGAAAAATGGAGATTTAAATAAAAAGTTGGAATTATGTATGCTTGATTTAAAATCAAACACCAATAATAAAAATAATAAAATTTTTAATGAAGATTCAAATGAATTGGTAAGAAATTTAAAAGCTGATGTTGTTTACATTGATCCACCATATAATTCTAGGCAATATTCTGATGCATATCACTTATTAGAAAATGTAGCAATGTGGGAAAAAAGTGAAGTTCATGGTGTTGCAAAAAAAATGGAGCGAAATGGAATTAAGAGCAAATATTGTTCAGTTTCAGCACCTCTTGCATTTAAAGACTTAATTGAAAATATTGATGCCAAATATATTATAGTTTCTTATAATAATATGGGTAAAAAAGGTGCAGGCAGATCACAAGCTAAAATATCTGATGAAGATATTATGAATACTTTGAGCAAAAAAGGTAAAGTAAAAGTTTATGAGACTGATTTCAAAGAATTTAATACTGGAAAAACACATATTGATAACCATAAGGAAAGACTTTTTGTATGCAAGGTTGGAAAAGTATTGAAAGCAAAAACTATTAATGAAAAAGTTTCTAATGATATAGTAAAATCACCATTAAATTATACAGGAGGAAAGTATAAAATACTTAATCAAATAATTCCTATTTTCCCTAAAGAGTTGGATTTATTTGTAGATTTATTTTCTGGTGGCTCAAACGTTGGTGTAAATGTAAATGCTAAAAAAATTGTTTGTGTAGATAAACAAAAAGAAATAATTAGAGTTATGAATCTATTTAAAAAGTACGAAGATGGTTACATTATAGATAAACTAGAAAAGATTATAGATAAATATGAATTAAGCAATTCGTTATTAAATGGATACGAAATGTATAATTGTACTAGTGATAAAGGATTAGGATCTTATAACAAAAATAAATATGTAGAACTCAGAAATGATTATAATAATATGAAAAATGATTCAATAGAAAAAGACTTTTTATTTTTAACATTAGTTATATACGGATTTAATAATCAAATAAGATTTAATAGTAATGGTGAATTTAATATGCCTGTTGGTAAAAGAGACTTAAACAATTCACTTAGAAAAAATTTAAAAAATTTTATTACTAAATTAAAAACTAAAAATATAGAATTTATTAATTCTGATTTTAGAGAGTTTGCGATAGAAACGAATGAAAATACATTAGTATATTGTGATCCACCATATTTTTTAGGAACAGCTAGTTATAATGAAAATGGTGGTTGGACCAAACAAGATGAAATAGATTTGCTTAACTATTTAACTATCCTAGATTCTAAAGGTATTAAATTTGCTTTATCGAATGTTATAGAACATAAAGGAGCAACACATGAAATACTGCAAACATGGATTAAAGAACATAATTATACTATACATTATATAACATGTGATTATAATAATTCTAATTATCATAAGCAAAAAGGAAATATTACAAAGACTATTGAGGTTTTGATTACTAATTATTAATATTTATTTTGCAAGTGTATGTTGATTGAGAAAGTTATGTGTTAGTATAGGATTTGAAAGATTGATAATGTATACTACAGGAATGAGTAATATAAGGGATGTTAGTGCATTTCCAAGAACGAAATGTCAAAAACTTAAGTTGTAATAAAGTTATTGAAAAACTATAATTATCTTTTATATCAATAATATAAGAAAGAGGTAAAAAGTTTATATAATGAAAAAAATAGTAGCAATTGGCGGTGGAGAAAACGGAAGATTTCTTGATGACGGAAGTCAAACTATGTATGAGACAGAAATGATGGATAAAGAAATTATTAGATTGACTAATAAAAAGACTCCTAATTATTTATTTCTTGCTCATGCAATGTGTTTTTCAGATGAAATACAAGATAGTTATTATGAGACTATGGAGAAAATATATAGAGACAAATATGGATGTAACTGTAAATATTTAAAAGCTAGTGATTTATATAATAAGAAACTTGTAAAAGAAGCAGTAGATTGGGCAGATATTATCTATGAAGGTGGCGGTGATACTGATGCTATGATTAAACTTTGGAAAAAATCGGGATTTGATATTATATTAAGAGAAGCATGGCATAGTGGAAAAGTGATATGTGGTATTTCAGCAGGTGCGGTTTGTTGGTTTAATTCTTGTAATTCAGATAAAAAAGAAATGCGATTTGAATCTGTAGAATGTTTAAATTGGTTTGATGTTTTCGTTACGCCACATTGTGATGAAGAGGGCAGATATGAGTCTACTAAAAGTCAACTAAAAGAAAATAAAATGTTAGGTCTTATGTTATCTAATTGTTCGGCGATTGAAATTGTCGACAACAAATATAAAATAATTTCCGGTAAAGGCAATGGTAGAAATTTTGAAAAAGGCTATGTTTTAAAATGCTACTGGAAAAATAATGAATATTATGAGGAAAAGTTAGAAGAAAGTAATGAATATAAAATGTTAAGTGAATTATTTAGTACAAATATAATGAATTTAGAAAGATAAGAAAATAGTATAGATTAATATTTTATTAGCAAAATGATTTATCAATAATTCCATATTGATTATAATAATCAAATTAAAAAAGTTGTTAAAAGTAACAATAAAGACAGCGTTTCAACATATTTTTAAATCTTTTTATAAATAAAAATTAAAATATGATATATAATTTGTATTTTTCATAGTATCATTTCATCAATAAGTGATACCATTTTTACTATAACAATATTAATATACGAATAAATTGATAAAAACTTATCAAGGGGCTGATGATTTAAAAAAAGATAATTACTATAATATATTTATGAAAATCTTATAGGGTATGATAACTGGAGATTTATTTTAAAAAATAGGTAGTTTATTAAAAAAATATTAGGTTTTATTAGAGATTAATAGTGACAATAATAATTTTTCAATTGATACTTCTGTAATTTAATAAATTACATCAAATTTGAAATTATTGATGTAAGTATTTGAAAAAAATAAATAAAAACTATAACTAGAAAATTTTTACTGTTTTTAATATATCAAATGATAAATAATAAAAATTAATTTAGGTATTGAAAATATTCAAAAAATATAATAAGATAATATAGTAAAGATAAGGAGCTAAAATATGAATTATTCAAATAATAATAATCAAAACAATAATCAATCTAATAGTTATTATAATAATTACCATGATAATAATCAGATTAATAATAACTATCAAAATAGTAATTATAACAATAAAAACAATAATAATTATTCTAATAGTAATCAAATGAATAATTATCAAAGTAATAATAATTCAACAAATAATAATTATTATTCTAATAGTAATCAAATGAATAATTATCAAAATAATAATAATTCTACAAATAACAATAATAATAATTTTCCAGATAAAAATATGGGTTTTCAAGATAAATTAGAGAGTGCTTTTAAGGATGTAAAAGATACTAGTAATGAATATTCTAAAGAAGATATTAAAAAAGGAAAAGCATTAGGAATTTTATCTTATCTAGGTATACTTGTTCTTATACCTTATTTAAGTGAAAAAAAGAATAAATATGTTATATTTCATGCTAAGCAAGGTATAAGCCTTTTGATAGCTGAAATCATTGTTGGGGGTATTCTTTGGTTTTTAGGTTTAATTTTAAGTTGGAGAGTTAGTTGGCTTGTAAGTATATGTCAAACAGTATTCTTCTTTCTATCTCTTATTTTATCTTTTATGGGAATAAAAAATGTCTGTGATGGCAAAGCTAAAGAATTACCACTTATTAATAAAATGCATTCGTAAGAAGTTAATACTTCTTTTTTTTATTATTAATCATAAAATTTACTGGAGGATATATGGTAAATAAAGGTCTTAATAAAGAAGAAGTTATTAATAATCGTAAAAAATATGGAACTAATGAAATTAATATTCAAAAGAGAAAAAAATTTTTAGGATTATTATTAGAATCTTTAGGTGATCCGATTATTAAAATTTTATTAATTGCTTTAGCTGTAAAAACAGTTTTTTTATTCAAAGATTTTGATTTTTATGAAACAATTGGTATTTTTATTGCTATTTTATTAGCAACTTTTATTTCAACTATCTCAGAATATGGTTCGGAGAAAGCCTTTATTAAATTACAAGAAGAAGCTTCGAAGATTAAAAGTCGGGTTCGAAGGGACGGAAAAATACAAGAAATTGATACTTCAGAAGTAGTAGTTGGCGATATTGTCATTTTAGAAACAGGTGATAAGATACCAGCTGATGGTATCCTTTTAAAAGGTAATTTAAGTGTTAATGAATCAATTTTAAATGGAGAGAGCAAAGAAAGTAAAAAAGAAAGTTATCAAAAAGGAAGTAATAAAAATAATTATCAATTATACCGAGGAACAACTATTTATTCAGGGCTAGGAGAAATGGAAGTTAATAAAGTTGGAATTGATACTTTATATGGAAAGTTAGCTCTTGAATTAGGCGAAAAAGAACCTATTAGTCCTTTAAAATCACGTTTAACTGATTTAGCTAAGATAATTAGTAAATTAGGTTATATAGGAGCAATTTTAGTAACTATTGCTTATTTATATTCGAAAATTGTGATGGAAAATAACTATGACTTAGTGTTAATTAAAGAAACTTTAACTAATTTTCATCAAATGGCTGATTATTTAATTTATGCTTTAACATTAAGTGTTACTATCATTGTTGTTGCCGTTCCTGAAGGATTACCTATGATGATTACTTTAGTTTTATCTAGTAATATGAAAAGAATGTTAAAAAGTAATGTTTTAGTTAGAAAATTAGTTGGAATAGAAACAGCTGGAAATATAAATGTTTTATTAACTGATAAAACAGGTACTTTAACGAAAGGAAAATTAGAAGTAGTTCAAGTTTTAAATGGTAATTTAGATTCTTTAAATCTTCAAAAAATAAAAAAATCTTCTTTGTATTATGAATCTTTATATTATAATAATGATAGTAATTTTACTGATGATTTAAAAGTTGTTGGAGGTAATATAACTGATCAAGCAATTTTAAAATACGTAGGAGAAAATAAAGTTAAGAAAAATATTTTTAAGAAAAAACAATTTAATAGTCAAGATAAATATAGTTCAGTTACTTTAAACGATAATATGTTAATAACTTATTTTAAAGGGGCTAGTGAAGTTTTACTTCCTTTTTGTACTAAGTATTTTAATGGTAGAGAAGAATTACCTTTAACAAATAAAAATAATATAATTAATAAAATTCAAGAGGTTACTAAAAATGGGGTTAGAGTTTTATTACTAGCTTATAAAAAAGGAATGGCTAGTTTAAATAACTTAGTTTTTCAAGGATTAATATTATTGAAAGATGATTTAAGAGAAGAAGCTATAAGAGGTGTTTCTTTAATTAAGGAAGCTGGTATTCAAGTTGTGATGATAACAGGGGACGCTAAAGAAACGGCTCTTTCTATTGCTAAAGAAGTTGGAATTTATCAAGATAACAATGATTTAGTTTTAACTAGTTTAGAGTTAAATCAATTAAGTGATGAGGAATTAATTAGTAAATTACATAATTTAAAAGTAGTAGCTAGGGCTTTACCTATGGATAAGAGTAGGTTAGTTAAATTATTTCAAAGTAAGAATTTAATTGTTGGTATGACAGGTGATGGTGTAAATGATGCTCCGGCTTTAAAAAAAGCTAATGTTGGTTTTGCTATGGGAACAGGAACGGAAGTTAGTAAAGAAGCTTCGGATATTGTTATTTTAGATAATAATATTTTATCTATTTCGAAAGCTATTTTGTATGGCAGAACTATTTTTAAAAGTATTCGTAAGTTTATTATTTATCAATTAAGTGTTAATGCCACCGCTCTTATTTTATCAATTGTTGGTCCCTTTATCGGGGTAACTTCGCCAATTACCATTGTCCAAATGTTATGGCTTAATATGATTATGGATACCTTTGCAGCTTTAGCTTTCTCTTTTGAACCAGCTTTACTTGAATATATGAATGAGCCACCTAAAAAAATGAATGAACCAATTATCAATTCTTATATGTATAACGAAATAATTTTAACAGCCCTGTATTCTAGTACTTTATGTATTCTGTTTTTAAAACTTCCGATTATTCATCATTACTTTCGCATTGGTAATAATAATAAATACTTAATGACAGCTTATTTTGCTATGTTTATTTTTATTGGTATATTCAATTCTTTTAATGCAAGGACTTATCGAATTAATATATTTGCTAATATTCTAAAAAATAAAATTTATTTATTAGTAATCGGTTTTATTATAATAGTCCAAATATATTTAATTTATTTTGGAGGAGATTTATTTAGAACTTATGGTTTAACAGCTAAAGAATTCTTTATTATTTTAATTATGGCTTTATCAGTTTGGCCAGTTGATGCTTTAAGAAAAATTATTTTAAAGAAATTAAATAAAGAAAGAAGTGTTTAAATCTTTTAAAATATTAAAAAAAATGTTATATTAATAATAGAGGTGAATATGAAAAAAAATAGAAAAGGATTTACTTTAGTTGAGTTATTAGGGGTAATCGTGGTTCTAGCTATTATTGGCGGTATAGCAACTCTTGCTATTACTAATTATCTTGGAAATAGTAAAGAAAAAGTTTATCGTAATTATGTAGCTACTTTAAAAACAACGGTTGAAGATTATTTAATTGATGATTTTGCTAAAAATGGTAATTTATTACCAAATGTAGGTGGAAGTAGAACTTTTACTTTAAATGATTTAATCAATGCTAAAGTAATAGAAGAATTAAAAGATCCAAATGGAGGAACATGTGATCCAGAAAATACCACAGTAACGGTTAAAAGAGGTGCGGATACCGATATTAACTTTAATTTAACTTATGATGTTTATTTAGATTGTCCAAAGGCAACTGTTACTTGTGAAGATTACACTAAAGCTGATGATTGTGAACTTACTTAAAATAAAAGGAAATACCAAACGTATTTCCTATTTTAATAATTCTTTAATTTCTTTTAAATCTTTTAAAATTTCTTTATTAGATAGATGACTAACTTCATCATTTTCATATCTTGGAATAAAATGAACATGAAAATGTTTTATCTCTTGCCCATAATCTAAATTAGTTGATAAAGTTAATCCAATACAATGTAATTTTTCTTGGTAAAGTTTATATAACTTTTTGGAAATATTATTTATTTTTACTAAAACATCATCAGGTACCTGAAAAACATCTTGATAATGAGTTTTTGGAATAATTAAAGTATCTCCATTTGTAGTTGGATTAATATCTAAAAAAGCTAATATATCTTCATCTTCATAGACAATTTCACTTGGTATTTCTTTTTTTATAATTTTACAAAATAAACAATCCATATTTTTTCCTTTCTTTTTAAATATATCATATTTCTTTTAAAAATTTAAGCATTTCATCACGATATTCTTCATTTTTTAAAGCATAATGAATAGATGCTTTAATAAAACCTAGTTTTTCTCCTATATTAAAATAATAACCATTAATAAGATAACATTTAGTATCTTTAAAATGTAAAAGTGAGTGGGGTAAATATAATTCATTATTTTGATAAACTGTTAATTGATTTTTAACTTTAAATATTTTTTTATTTAATAAAAATCTTCCAATAGCAATTACTTTATTTGATTCTTCTAATTTAGTAATACCTATAAGGTTATTATCTTTATCATATTTTATAAGACCACTTTTTGGTAAATCGTTTAAATCTGGTTTGTAAATAGCCATTTGCATACTATTTGTTTTTTGATAATTATCTATTAATTGTTTAGTTAAAGGTATTTTAGAATCAATTATATCATCTCCATACATAACAAGAAAATTATCATTTTTAATATAATTTCTAGCTGAATAAACGGCTCCATAAGATCCTCTTAAAGTTTCGTAGACATATTGAAATTTCATTTCTTTTATAATTTTTTTTAATTCAAGTAATAACTTTTGTTTAACTGGTTCATCTTTAAGAAAATTATCTAAATAGTTGTCGTTTGAAAAATAGTTTTCAATTAATTTTTTATTTCTTTTGGTAACAACAAAGATAACTTTTTTAATGCCACTTAAATAAGCTTCTTTAACTAATAAGAAAATACTAGGTACATCGAATATTGGTAACATTTCTTTGGTAACTGTTTTCGTGTAAGGAAGTAATCTTGTTCCCATACCTCCAACGATTATGACTGCTTCGTTTATCATAGTTCTCCTTTTAAACAGAAAAAGTGCCTAGGCACTTATTTTAAATAACTAGGTAAATCATGGACACGATATTTTAATTCATCCATTTCACTAGTTAGAACAAATCCTGATCTTGCATTAATAACATCAGGAAGACGATTAACAATAGTTGCACAAGTAAGTTCAACCGTTTGTGGTTTATTAACTACAACAGTTGTATCTGGTTCACCATAGATTGTCCATTCATTTTTATCAAAATCTTCTTCAGCATAGACTTTACCAATACATTCACTTTCAATCGTTATTCCTTCTTCCGTTTCGGTGGTAACAACAGCACTCATACCAGTAGCAAGTCCAGCTTTAACATCCATTTTTAAAGTATCAGAATGAATATCATGACTACAAGTAATAGGAACACATTTTTGGGTTTGACTTAAAACATGTAATCCTAATTTAGAAACTAACCAACCATTAGTATTCCACATATAACTTGGTAAAAATTCTCCCTTGTTAATTAAATTTTCTCTTTCTTCTTTGCTAATATTATCACTAGCAGCTACTTCTTTATCAAACTCATCAAGGGTAAGTCCAGCACCATGAGCTTTGGCTAAAGCTATACCATAATCTTCAACATTATAAGAAGAACTTCCTTTAATCTTAGTTATTTTAAAAGTTGAACCTCCAATAATACTAATTAAATTACCCCAATAAACATCTTGATAACCAGATCCAGTAATAGTACAATTGTTTTGCTTAGCTATTTCATCAATTTCTTTGGTTTTAACCGGATTAGAATTATAAGAATCAAATGCTTCTTCACAAGTAGTAATAGCATTTACACCACAACTTGCACAGGTTTTTAAAACATCATAAACATCGTTTAATAAACTCATTGTTGTAACAATAGCAATATCTGGTTTTAATTCTTGTAATCTTTCCTCCAATAAATTAATGTTTTCAATACAAATATTAGAATTTACTTCTTCAAATACTTCATTAATACTTTTACTAATGATATTTTGATTAATATCAAAAGCTCCTACTAATTTACAACCTTTTTCAAGTAAATAACGCATCGTATATCTACTCATTTTTCCACATCCAATTTGGACAACTTTAATTTCTTTCATATTATTTTCCTTTCTATAATAAAATTATAATATAAATTATTTTTTTTAACAATTGTTTTTCTTAAATTAGACATTTTTTTAAAAAGTATAGATTTTTCTTTTTATTTGTGTTAGAATAATCTTGTTTTGAAAAAATCTATTAAATATTCGAAGTAATATTAATTATGTTTTAGAGAGTTAAGGGTGGTGGAACTTAATACATTTTAATATGAAAGGCTGCTTATTTAGGATTTCGGGATACCGTTATAACAATTAAGACCAAAGTAGGATGGTAACGCGTTAATCGCTCCTACCTAGGTCTTTTATTATTAAAGGAGGAGTATGAATAAAATTATTGCTATTGTTGGAATGTGTGGATCTGGTAAATCAGTTGCTAGTGATTATTTAGAAAGTATTGGGTATAAAAAGGTTTATTTTGGGGGAGTTACCATGGAAAAATTAAAAGAAAATGGTATGGAAATTAACCCTGAAAATGAAAAGTATATGCGGGAAAAATTAAGAAGTGAATTAGGAATGGCGGCGTATGCTAAAATATTATTACCAAGAATTAAAGAATATAGTAAAGATTATAATGTTGTTTTAGATGGCTTGTATTCTTGGGATGAGTTAGTTGTCTTACGAGAAGAATTAAAAGATAAACTTACTCTAATTGCTATTATTGCTGATCGAAGCCTTCGTTATAGTCGTTTAACTAATCGAGAAATTCGCCCTTTAACAAATGAAGAAGCTTATAAAAGAGATATAGCAGAAATTGAAAATTTAGCTAAAGGTGGACCAATTGCGATGGCTGATTATTTTCTTTTAAATAATCAAGATAAAGATAGTTATATTAAAGAATTAAAAAACATATTAGAAAGGATTGATAACAATGAAAAAAATGACTAGTTTAGAAATTAGAAAAATGTGGCTTGACTTCTTTCAAAGTAAAGGTCATAAAGTAGTAGAAAGTGCACCATTAATACCGAAAGATGATGATTCTTTGCTTTGGATTAATGCTGGAGTTACACCTTTAAAAAAATATTTTGATGGATCAGTTGTTCCCGATAATAGAAGAGTTACAAATATACAAAAGTGTATTCGTACTAATGATATTGAAAATGTTGGAGTAACCCGTCGTCATCATACTTTCTTCGAAATGATGGGAAACTTTTCCATTGGTGATTATTTTAAAAATGAAGCGATTGAATTTGCTTTTGAACTTTTAACAAGTCCTAAATGGTTTAATATTCCAATTGATAAACTTTATTTTACGGTTTATCCTGAAGATAAAGATACTTATAATAAATGGGTAAGTTTAGGCGTACCAGAAGATCATATTACTAAACTTGAAGATAATTTCTGGGAAATAGGGGAAGGTCCATGTGGTCCTGATACGGAAATTTTCTTTGATCGTGGGGAAAAATATGACTTTGATGGCAAGGCCTTAGAACATTTTCAAAAAGGTGAAGATAATGAACGTTATGTAGAAATTTGGAATAATGTTTTTAGTCAATTTAACTCTAAAGAAGGTATTGATCGAAAAGACTATCAAGAATTACCAAGTAAAAATATTGATACTGGGGCAGGACTTGAAAGATGGGCTTGTATTTTTCAAGATGCTGATAGTAACTTTGATACCGACTTATTCATGCCAACTATTAAGATGGTTGAAGAATTAAGTGGAACTTTATATGATGGTTCTATGCCTTATAAAGTTATTGCTGATCATGTTCGTTCTTTAACTTTTGCCCTTGCTGATGGAGCTAATTTTGATAATGTTGGTCGTGGTTATATTTTAAGACGACTTTTAAGAAGAAGTGTTCGTTATGGTAAAAAACTAGGCTTAAAAGGAAAATTTATGTATAAACTAGTTGATTCAGTAGTTTTAAATATGAAAGATGTTTATCCTTATCTATTAAATAAACAAGCTCATGTGAAAGCTCTTATCATGCAAGAAGAAGATTTATTTTTAAAAACGCTTGATAAAGGAGAAAAGAAATTACTAGAATTAATGGATGAATCACTTGATAATAAAATTAAAGGAAATGATGTATTTAAATTATATGATACTTATGGTTTTCCTTTTGAACTTACTTTAGAAATACTTGCTGAAAAAGGTTACACCACAGATAAAGAAGAATTCTTAAAATGTATGCAAGAACAAAAAGAATTGTCGAAGAATAACCAAAAACAAATAGAATCTTTTAAAAGTCAAAATGAAATGCTTTTAAATTATAAAGATGAATCAGAATTTATTTATGAAGTATATGAACAAAAAGGTGAAGTAATTGCTCTTATTAAAAATGATAAATTTGTTGATAGTTTAGATGAAGAAGGAATAGTTGTTCTTGATAAAACTTGTTTCTATGCTGAATCAGGTGGAGAGATAAGTGATACTGGAATCATTCAAGGTGATAATTTTAAAGCGAAAGTTTTAGATGTTTTTAAAGCTCCAAATGGTCAACATCTTCATAAAATTAAAGTATTACATGGAACTATTAAATTAGATGATAAAGTAGAATCAATAGTTGATAAAGAAAGAAGATTAAACATAGAAGCCAATCATTCAACTGTTCATATCTTACAACTTGCTCTACAAACCTTAATTGCTAAAGATATCTATCAAGTAGGTTCAAAAGTAACAGATACTTATTTAAGATTTGATTTTAATTATCATGGAAAAATAACTGATGAAACTTTAGTAAAAGTAGAAAACTTTGTTAATGATTATATTAAAAATAGTTACCAAAGAGAAACAACTATTAAAAATTTAAGTGATATTGATACAAATGAAGTAATGGCTTTATTTGCTGATAAATACAAAGATAAAGTACGATTAGTAGAAATTGGTAAATCCAAAGAATTATGTGGAGGCTGTCATGTTAAAAATACGAAAGATATCAAAAAATTTGCTATTATTTCTTTAGAAAATAAAGGAAGTAACACATTTAGAATAACTGGAGCTACCAAAGATAAAGTAGAAGAAAATTTATTAACCATAGCTAATCCTTATAATCAAAATATTATTAAAAATATCATGAAAGCAAAAGAATTAATAAAAAAAGCTAAAGAAGAAGGAATAACTTTAACCCTTGATTTAACTCTTGATAATATTAAACCTAGTTCTTACCAAGATATTATAAATTTAAAAAATAAAGATAATTATGTAGCTAACTCAGTTCATGAATTAGAAAAGAAATACTTAAAATTAAAGAGTGAATTAAGTATTAATGATTTATCAAAATATGAAAAGAATATTTTAAAAGAAAAAGACTTAAATCTTTTAATCATGAAAATTGATAATGAAGATAATGATACTTTAAAAAATATAGCTGATACTTTAGTTAATAAATATCCGAATATGTTTATCTTATTTGCTAATATAAATCAAGAAAATATCAACTTTATAGCTCGTAGTAATTCTTTAATTGATGCTGGTAAAATTATTAAAGATATAACTAAATTAACAGGAGGTAATGGGGGAGGATCTAATAAATTTGCTAGAGGTGCTGGAAAAGATATTAATAAATTAGATGAATCTCTTGAAACAGTTAAAAATGGTATCTTAAATGGATAAATTAATATTAATCGAAGGAGAAAATCCTGTTTTAATTCAAAAAGAAATCGATAAAATAATAAATAAATTAACTAACTATGAATTAATTAAATATGATTTAAATGAAATAGAATTTAATAAAATAATTGAAGATTTAGATACTTATGATATGTTTTTAAAACAAAAAGTTATTATTGGTTATAATCCTTTATTCTTAATCGAAAAAACAGATTTTAAAGAAGATAAATTATTAAAATACATTAATAACCCTAGTGATAATATCTTAATACTAGTAGTTAATAAATTAAATAATCGTTTAAAACTAGTAACAGAAATAAAAAAAGTATTTAAAATAATTACAATTAAAAATATAGATTATAGTACTTTTATAGAAAATAATTTAGAAAATTATAAAATGAATAAAAGTACCATTCAATACTTTTTAAATAAAGTAGGCCAAAACTATAATATAATTGAATCAGAGTTAGAAAAATTAAAATTATATAAAGTAGATAAAAAGATTATTACGAAAGAAGATATTGATTTAGTAAGTAATAGAAATATTGAATCGAGTATCTTTGATTTAATTGATTCTATTGTTAAAAAAGATAAGAAAAAAGTTTATGAATTATATGAACATTTTCTTAGTAGTGGAACAGAGATTATTCAAATTATGATTATGTTAGCCAATCAAATTAGATTAATTTATAATGTTAAAGTTTTAAATCGATTAAGTGATTCTGAAATTAGTAATTTATTAGAAGTTCATGAATATCCTGTTAAATTAGCTAGAAATAAAGGTTATAATTATTCCCAAAAAGAATTATTAAATATGCTATATAATTTAGCTATTTTAGATGAAGATATTAAAAGTAATAAGTGTTTACAAAATATATCTTTTTTGACATTTATTATGCAAATTTAGTTTACAAATAGTACCATTTTGTGGTACTATTTTTTTGATTGGAGGAACTATGAAAGAAATAATTTTAAATCATCCGATGATAGAACATAAGATATCGATTTTAAGGAGTAAAACGACTAGTACAAAGGAATTTCGAGAATTAATAAGTGAAATTGCAACTATTCTTTGTTTAGAAGCTTTAAAAGATGCTCCTTTAAAAGAAATTGAGGTAGAAACACCTATTACTAAAACAAAGGGACATATAATTGATGAAAATGATTATGCTTTTGTGCCTATTTTAAGAGCAGGTCTTGGTATGGTTGATGGTGTTTTAACTTTAATGCCAAATGCTAAAATAGGTCATATTGGCTTATATCGTAATGAAGAAACTTTAGAACCTGTTGAGTATTATTGCAAATTACCAAAACATATTGAAGATAAAACTGTAATTGTTTTAGATCCAATGCTAGCAACTGGCGGGTCAGGTTCAGCTGCTATTACGATGTTAAAGAAGCGAGGAGTTAAAAAAATAAAATTTTTATGTGTGATTGCAGCTCCTGTTGGAATTAAAAAGATTCAAGAAGATCACCCAGATGTTAGCATTTATGTTGCTAAGTTAGATGAAAAGTTAAATGATATAGGTTATATTGTTCCAGGTCTAGGTGATGCCGGTGATCGTATTTTTGGAACTAAGTAGGAGAAAAGATGAAAAAATTTTTAGAAGAATTTAAAAAATTTATTGCTAAAGGAAATGTTTTAGATTTAGCTATTGCTGTTGTCATTGGAAATGCTTTTAATAAAATTGTCTCAAGTTTAGTTGATGATATTATCATGCCACTTGTTGGTGTGATTATCGGAGGAATTCACTTTGAAGGAATTAAGGTAACTGTTGGAAATGCCAGTATTATGGTTGGATCATTTATCCAAAATATTGTTGATTTTCTAATTGTTGCTCTAACTATTTTCATTGTTGTAAAAATATTCAATAAATTAAGTAAGAAGAAAGAAGAAAAGAAAGAAGAACCTAAAAAACCAGATGATATTAAACTACTAGAAGAAATAAGAGATTTATTAAAAGACAAATAAAAAAACTTCAAACGAAGTTTTTTTACATATAAATTAGTCCACAAATAAATGCAGCTACCATAATTATTAATAAACCAATAGTAATTATTTTAGTTGTTTTCTTTTTCATATACACCTCACTATCATTATACTAATAAATATTTATAAATTCAAGACAAAAAATTATCTTTTATTTTATTAGAAATTAGTTGTATAACACTTGAAGCAAAATAAAGAGATAACACAAAATATTTTGATGTATCAGATAAAAATAGAAATAAAAAGAAATATACAAAACAATAAGGATAAACATTATAATAAATTAAATTAAAAGGAGTTAAAAATGGAAAATACAAGTGTTAATGATTATTTAGGAAAAGAAGTAAATATAAAAATTGATAGACAATTAGGATCTAGACACCCTAAACATGGATTTATATATATGCTAAACTATGGATTTATTCCTAATACATTAAGTGGTGATGGAGAAGAATTAGATGCTTATTTACTTGGAGAAGTTGAACCTGTTTCTTCAAGTGTTGGCAAAGTAATAGCTATAATACATAGAATAAATGATGATGATGATAAGTTAATTGTTTCTAAAGACGGTAAAGATTATTCAGATGATGAAATAAGAGCATTAACTGAGTTTCAAGAAAAATATTTTGAATCTATAATTATCCGATAAAAAAATATTGTCAAGTTATTTTATTTATTATCTAATATTTTTAGAAAAGTGTAGAGTATATTAAATAAAATATGAATAACTTATTACAATTATTATTTGTAGTAGTTATTTTTTATTAATAGATTTAAAAAATATTTTCTCATTTACTAATTACCTAAATAATGTTATAATTACTTAGAAAGGATAATATCATGAATCAAAAAAAAGAATTAATAAAAAATACTTTAATTATATCAATTGGTAAATTTTCAACCCAATTAGTTAGTTTTTTGCTTTTGCCTTTATATACCACTCTTTTAACAACAAGTGAATATGGTCAGTATGACTTATTAAATACGATTTCTATCTTTTTAATTCCTTGTGTTACGTTATTAATGGAAGAGGGGATGTTTCGTTTTTTAATTGATGCTAAAACTGATAAAGATAAAGGAGAAGTATTTTCGATAACTACAGTTTTTTCTTTAATTAGTTATTTTATTTGGAGTCTTTTGATTCTTATTGTTGGTTCAATTATCAAGTATCCGTTTACTATTTATTTAATCTTTTATATCTTAGCTAGTATTTTATCATCTTTAGCCGGATCTTGTTCTAGAGGCCTAGGAAAATTTAAAATCTATTCTGTTTTTTGTTTCTTTTCAAGTTTCTTTAATATATTACTAAATATCTTATTTATAGCTGTTTTAAAAATGGGATTATCTAGTTTATTCTTATCATATATAATTGCTAATAGTTTAGTTTCTCTTTGGTTAATATTTAAAATAGGTATGCCTAAATTAATTAAATTTAAAGGATTAAACAAGAAAAAAATTAAAGAAATGATTAAGTATTCTTTTCCATTAGTACCAAATAGTATCTCTTGGAATGCTATAGCTTTAACAGATAGATTATTAATTACTAATGTTTTAGGAAGTGCTAAAAATGGTGTTTATTCTGTTGGTAATCGTTTTCCAACTATTATTAATACTTGTTATAGTTACTTCAATATTTCTTGGAAAGAATCAGCTTCTAAAGTAGTTAACAAAGATGATAAAGATGAATTTTATAATAGTGTTTATCTTAATTTAAGACATTTCTTAATCTGTGTATCAATTTTATTAATAGCTATTTTACCTTTTATCTTTAATATTCTAGTAAAAAATGCTTATCGAGAAGCTTATTACTATATACCACTTATGATTATATCAGTTTATTTTTCTAATTTATCTAATTTTTCTAGTGGTATCTTCTCAGCTTATAAAGATACTAAGATATTAGCTAAAACTACTATTGTAGCAACTATTATTAATTTACTAATAGGTTTTAGTTTAATAAAATATATTGGATTATATGCACCTATTCTAGGTACTTTAATAAGTTATATTGTAATCTTTTTCTATCGTAATTATAAATTAAAAAAATATATTATCTTAGATCAAGATAAATATTTACCCTTAAGTTTATTAATTCTTTTCCTAGTAACAGGTATTTACTATACTAAGAATATATTCTTATCTATAATTTCTTTATTAATAGCTTTTATTTATACATATTATCTAAATAAAAGTTTAATAAATACTTTATTTAAAAAAATAATAAAAAGAAGGTAAAATATGAAAGAAGAATTAAAAAATAAAATTGATTTAAATAGTGGTTTAACTAGTAATGAAGTTAATCAAAGAATTAAAGAAGAAAAAGTTAATTATAATAATCAACCAGTTACTAAAAGTATCTCAGAAATTATTAAAAGTAATGTTCTAACTTATTTTAACTTTTTAAATATTTTTCTTTGTGGTGCAGTTATCTTTGCTGGTATTATTAGTAATCAATTAATGTACTCTTTAAAAAACTGTTTATTTGTAGGAGTAATCTTTTGGAATACAGTTATTAGTACTATTCAAGAAATTATTTCTAAAAAAACAGTTGATAAATTATCAGTTATTGCTAGTAGTAAAGCTTTAGTAAGACGTGATTCTAAAGAAATAACGATTGAAATGGATAAAATAGTTCTTGATGATATCCTTATTTTAAAAACTGGTAATCAGGTTTTAACTGATTGTATTATTCGTCAAGGTAATGTTGAAGTGAATGAATCGTTTATTACTGGTGAATCAAATACTATTTTAAAAAGAGAAGGAGATACTTTGTTATCAGGTAGTTTTATTATATCTGGTAATGCAACTTGTCAGGTTATTCATGTTGGTAATGATAATTATGTTAATAAAATATCAAGTGAAGCTAAATATATTAAAGAAAATACTTCTGTTATTTTGGAATCATTTAAAATGATTGTTCAGATATTATCACTTATTATCATTCCTTTAGGAGCTGCTTTATTTTTAAATCAATATTTAGTAATAGGTAGTGGTATAGGTGATTCTATTATTAATACGGTAGCTGCTTTAATTGGGATGATTCCTAATGGATTAGTATTATTAACAAGTTCCGTTATGGCTGTTTCCGTTATTCGTTTAAGTAAACAAAAAGTTTTAGTTCAACAACTATATTGCATTGAAACCTTATCAAGAGTAAATGTTATATGTTTAGATAAAACTGGTACAATTACAACTGGTAATATGAAAGTATATGATATTATTCCAAATAATAATTATAATAAATCTGAGTTTGGTTCAATTATTAATAAATTAGTTAATACTTTAGATGATGAATCATCAACTTTCAAAGCTTTAAAAGAAAAATATCCTGATAAAAATAAATATGAAATAATCGATAAAATTACTTTTTCATCAGAAAGAAAATTTTCAGCTGTAAGTATTAAAGATGATGCTAGTTATTATATAGGTGCTTATGAATATGTTATGAAAAACACAAATCGTGATTATTCTTTAATTAAAGATTATCAAGAGAATTATCGTATTTTAGTTGTTTGTAAAAATCAAGAAAAATTAAGTGAAAATCCTAGTAATTTAGAATTAATTGGTTTTATTTTAATTGAAGATGAAATAAGAAAAGAAGCTAAAGATACTTTAAATTATTTTGCTTCGCAAGGAGTTAAAATTAAAATAATATCCGGTGATAATCCAACAACCGTTTTAAATATTGCTAAAAAAGTAACTGGTAATAATGATTTAAAAGCCATTAATGCCAGTGATATTAAAGATGATGAATTAAAAAAAGCAGTTACCCAAAATGATATTTTTGGTCGAGTTACGCCAGCTGGAAAGAAAAAATTAATTCTTGCTTTAAAAGAAGCCGGCTATATAACAGCTATGACCGGTGATGGGGTAAATGATGTTTTAGCTTTAAAAGAAGCTGATTGTAGTGTTGCTATGGCTAGTGGATCTGATGCTGCTAAAGCCGTTAGTCAAATTGTTTTACTTGATAACAATTTTGCTTCGATGCCAAAAATTGTGGCTGAAGGAAGAAGAACGATTAATAATATTGAACGTAGTGCATCACTATTATTAGTAAAAACAATTTATACGATTTTAATTATTTTAACTTGTTTATTTACTCAAAATGAGTATTTCTTTATACCAATTCAATTAACTTTAATTACGACTTGTACAATAGGTATTCCATCATTTGTCTTAGCCTTAGAACCAAATACCAATATTGTATCAGGAAATTTCTTATTAAAAATATTTAAAAATAGTATCCCGGCCGGAATAACTGTTTTCCTTGATGTTGTTATCATCATTCTATTTAAACAAGCATTTCCAATGGATGAATCAATTATTAATGCCTTAGCCGTTTTAGTAACAGGAACAGCTGGATTTATCCATTTATATAATGTTTCCAAACCATTTAATGTGTTAAGAACAGTTTTATTTATTATCTTACTATCTACCTTTATCTACGGAGCATTCTTTCAATATGAATTCTTTAATTTAAGTGAATTAAATTTACAAATAGGTTTAATCTTATTCTTATTAATAATTTTCTCAGTTCATGCCTATAATATGTTTCAATATATTTTATATTTAATTACCAAGAAATTTTTTAGTAAAAAAGAACAAAAAGCTTAAAAATAGTCATCAAAATTTGATGACTATTTGTTTATCCTAAATTAGGAGATATGTCACAATAATTAAGAGATAGAAATTCAATTTTATGATGTATAATAAATATTATATTTTGGAGTTGACAATATGTATTATGCGACAGCAGGAATATCTGAATTAGAAATTCCTAACAATAAATCACTAGTTATTTATATTTCTGAATGTCAAAATAAATGTGTTGACTGTCATACTCCATTTTTACATAATAAATACGGAGAAATTTTAAAGGATAATTTTAGTGATATATTTGAATTATTCTATAATTATTTTGATGTTTTATGTATAATGGGTGAAGGTAAAGGTAGATATAAAGAAAAACAAGAAATTCAATATTATTGTGAATATGCCCATAAACATAACAAAAAATTTGCATTATATTCTGGAAGAGATTGTAATATAGAAGATTGGATGAAAGATTTTGACTACATTAAAATAGGTTCTTATAAAAAAGAATATGGATCTTTGTCATCTAATACAACTAATCAAATATTGTATAAAAAAGATAAAGATGAATTTGTAAATATAACTAGATTATTTTGGAATAATAAACCATAACAATTTGTTACAATATATAAGCAATATTGCGTAGTAATTTTCTGTTCTTATTCATTTATTTTTTAAGCCTTATTTAATTGGATTTATTTTCTTCTCTTAACTTATCTAATTTATCGTTAACTTGTTTTAAAGTTCTTTCATAACTACTTGTTTCTTTAGGAATATAGTATTTCTTATTCTTAATATTATTTGGTAAATATTGTTGATTAACCCAAGCATTTTTATAATCATGAGGATACTTATAATCTTTAGAGTTAGTTTTAATATGATCGGGTGGATTACCACAACGACCGGTTTCAATATCTTCTAAAGCCTTGTTAATTGCTAAATAAGCACTATTAGATTTAGGAGATAAAGCAAGTTCTATCACCACATTTGCAAGAGGAATAATTGCTTCTGGTAAACCAACTCTTTCACAAGCGTCAATTGCCGCCATCACTTTCGGTCCCATACTAGGATTTGCTAAGCCAATATCTTCATAACAAATAACTGTTAATCTCCTAAAAATACTATCCAAGTCTTCCGCTTTTAACATTCGACCTAAATAATGTAAACTTGCGTTAACATCACTTCCTCGAATAGACTTTTGAAAAGCACTTAAAACATCATAATAACCATCATCATTTTTATCATGAAAAAAGTTATGCTTATTATCAATACTTTTTAAAAACTCTAAATCAATAACATGATTATCCTTAGAATAATAAGCAAGTTCTAATAAATTATAAGCATATCTTAAATCAGATCCAGAGACATTAGCAATATAATCAAGACTATCTTCACTAATACTTAAATCAGGTAAAATATTTTCATTAACTACTCTTAATAATCCTTCTTTAATATCAGAACTATCCAATTCATGAAGTTCAAATAAATGACATCTACTTCGAATAGCTGGATTAATACTATGAAAAGGATTACTAGTTGTCATTCCAATTAAAGTAACTAAACCACTTTCTAACTGAGGCAAAAGTAAATCTTGTTTATCTTTATTTAATCTATGAATTTCATCTAATATTAAAACAATACCATCATATAATTTAGCTTCCTCAAAGACAACTTGAAAATCATGTTTATCATTAATTGTAGCATTTAATAATCGATAACGTATTCCTAAATCATTAACTAAACTAAGAGCGATACTAGTTTTACCAATACCAGGTTTACCATATAAAATCATTGAAAACAACTTTTTACTCTTAACTAAATTAGAAAGTATTTTATTATCACCAATTAAATGCTTTTGACCAAGACATTCCTTTAAAGAAGTAGGTCTTAATTTAATAGCTAAAGGTTTTTCCATAATTCCTCCATTACCAATATTTTAACATATCTAAATAAAAAAAACACTAATAATTAAGAATAATTACTTTTCAATAAACAGTTGCTAAAAAAATAATATATGTGCTATAATACTATTGATATTTATGAATAATGATACGAAAGATAAATTAGAAATATTAATAGAAGATTATTTAAGTTATATTAAATTAGAAAAAAAATTATCAAAAAATACTATTTTAAACTATAAATTAGATTTAGATAATTATCAAGTTTATTTAAAGAAAAATAGAATAACTAATCCTAATAATATAACTTTAAATGATATTAATACTTACTTAAAATATTTAAAAGATAAAAAACTAGATGCTAGAACTATTGCTAGACATATAACAGTTATTAAAGAATTTCATAAATATTTATTAAGAGTTAAAGAAGTTAGGGAAGATATAACTTTAAATTTAGAAAATATTAAAGTAGCTAAAAAGATTCCTAATATTTTAAACGATCATGATTTAAATCTTGTTTTAGATGTAAAAACAGATAATGCTTTTAAATATCGTGATAAAGCTATGCTTGAACTAATGTATGGATCTGGTTTAAGAATATCAGAATTAATTAATTTAACTATTTATAGTATTGATTTTGATAATAATTGTGTCTTAATTGAAGGAAAAGGAAATAAAGAAAGAATTGTTCCTATTAGTGTATATTCAAGAGAAGCTCTTCTAAATTATTTAGAAGTAAGATCAAGTTTGTTGAAAAAGAAAAAAGAAGCAACAGATAAATTATTTTTAAATAATCATGGAGAAGGAATAACTAGACATGGATTTAATTATATTTTACAAAATATTTTAAAGGAAAAAGATATTCAAGTAAAAGTAACACCACATAGTTTAAGACATACCTTTGCTACTACTTTATTAAATAATGGAGCTGATTTAAGAAGTATTCAAGAACTATTAGGACATGCTGATATAGTTACAACCAGAATATATACACATACTCAAAATAATAAACTAAAAAATGATTACATAAAATATAATACAAGAAAAGAGGAGTAAAAATGAAATTTAAACGTATATTTTTAATTGTTTTAGATTCACTTGGAGTAGGGGGAGCCATTGATGCTGATAGTTATGGTGATAAAGGTGCTAATACTTTAGGCAATATTGTTAAAAATTACGAATTATTTGTACCCAATTTAAATAAATTAGGATTTTTGAATACTCTTAATATGAATAATAAAGAAAGTGAAGCTTATTACACTATTGCTAGGCCAAAGAATAAAGGCAAAGATTCTTTATCAGGTCATTATGAATTAATGGGAATTGAAAATAATGTTTCTTTTAAGACTTTTACCGAGAATGCTTTTCCACGAGATATGTTAGAAACAATTGCTAATAAATTAAAAAAAGGAATCATTGGAAATATTATTGGTAATCATCTAAGTATTATTAATCGTCTAGGTAGAAGACATTTAGAAAATGGATCTTTGATTATTTATACAACAGGTGATTCTGATTTAGAAGTAGCAGCTCATGAAGATATAGTTCCTATCAATGAATTATATCAATATGCTGAAGAAATAAGAGAAATAGCTAAAAGAGAAGAGTGGAAAGTAGGAAGAGTAGTAGCTAGACCATTTACTGGCCAAGGGGAAGAATTTACTTTAACTAATAATGTTCGTTATTATACTTTAACACCTCCTAATAAAAGTGTTTTAGATATTTTAAAAAATAATGAATTACAAGTAATTTCCATTGGTAAAGTATGTGACTTATATAATGGTTTTGGTATAACAAAAATTATTAAAGCTGGTAATAATCAAGAAGGTATTAATAAACTAATTGATATCATGGATAAAAATTTTACTGGCCTTTGCTTTTTAAATTTAAGTGATTTTGATACTTTATATGGTCATTCAAGAGATTTAAAAGGTTATGCTAAAGAAATAGAAAATTTGGATGTCGATATTCCTATTATTTTAAATAAATTAGAAATAGATGATTTATTAATAATTACAGCTGATCATGGATGTGATCCAACCATGCCTGGAAGCAATCATACAAGAGAAAATGTTCCAGTTATTATATATTCCAGAATATTTAAAGAACCAAAACAACTTGATGTTTTAGAGTCTTTATCTGATATAGGAGCAACCATAGTTGATAACTATGGTTTAGAAAGACCATGGATGGGAACTAGTTTTTTAGATAAATTAAAATAAACATTTATAGGCATTTGCATATATTAATATGGAGGTGCTTTTTTATTACATTTAATTATGTCGATATGTTAAATCAATATTTAACGAATATATTTATTTTAAAAACTAATCTCTATAATTTATATTTCAATATAAAAGGGGAGGGAGCTACTTCTTTTCATCAAAGTATTAAACAAGATATCAATAACGTAAATTCAATGTATATAAATTTGGCTGAATTAATAAAAAAAATAGGAGGTTATCCTATTATGAAATTAGAAGAAATAAAAAATATTTCAACCATCAAAGAAATACCTAGTAAAGATTATCAAATAAGCGAAGCTAACAATATTGTCCTAAATAACTTAAATTTAATTAATAATATGAATAAACAAGTAGGAGAGTATGCTTTTAAAAAAAATGATTTAGATAGTATAAATTTAGTTTTAAGTTTTGATAAATATTTACAACAAGCTCTTTGGTTACTAAAAATGAATAAATAAATTATTCATTTTCATTTGCTTTAAAACTATCACATATAGTTTCAGCTTTATCTTGACAATCACATGCTTTACAATTGCAACTAACTTTAATCTCATTTAAATCACATTCACAGTTTTTAATGTTATTATATTTGCAGTTGCTAACATTACATTTGATTTTTTGATTCTTTTTCATTTTCTCACCCAATATTATTATTAACGATATCTAAAAAAAAATACTATAAGTCCCCTACCAAAATTTAGTTTTAAGAGGGGAGCTTTAATAAAATAATTATATAATTATACTAAATTGTAATAATACATTCATAAATAACTACTCAATATTTACATAAAATTAAAATGTTCTAAAACAAATCGAGAATTAAATAAATGAATAAATATTTATCTCAATTAAACTTGATTAAAACAAAATTACCCTTTTAACCATATCAATTCAAGAAGGAGAAGAGAATATCATTGCGTTCTAAAACAAATCGAGATACAAATAGATGAACAAATATTAATCTAAATTCAGATAAATAATCAGTAGTTATAGATTAATTTAGAAAAATAAGAATTCAAAAAGTTTAATTAATATATGGAAATATAAATTAAAAATAATTAATAAATAATATGGAAGTATTAAGTATTTGTTATTAGTATAATTATTATAAGAAAATATATACTAAATACGACTGTTTTTTTTAACAAACATCTAACTTTATATAATATATATTATGTTAAGTTCTATGAAATAAACAAATTTATCTAATATATCTTTCATTAATTATATATAAATATTATTTTAGAATCTTTTATTATAATGAAATTAGTAACTTTAATATTAAAGTCAACTTATTTGTTTTAATATTATTCATTGATATTACATATTTATTAAATAGATCACTTCTCTACTCTATTAAGATGTATAAAACATTAATTTTTTTTTAGTAATATCTAAAACTGAATTTTCATCAACTTCATAAAAGTTTGTACTATTGTAAAAAGTTCCAGTATGATGCCATGATGAATAACTTAAAAAATTATCTTGTAATTCTTTTAATGTTAGTTTATTTAAATCGATATCAGATAAATCCATATCATTATAGTATGCAATATCATTAATTTTATCAATTATAATTTTTTTTGACCACTTACTCAGTGGCTTTTCACCATCAGCATAAGCTTCAATAGCACGATTACTTATATACTTATACGATTTCCGTCATATCCACCAGACGATGAATATTCTCTTTCAAATGGCATAGAATATTTAGTAGATGTATCACTATTGACATTTGTGTTTGATTGTGGTATATTATTTGCAACTGAAGTGTTGAAGTTCCCAGATTGGATGGGAAGTTTAGCACTTCTTTTTTTATTGTATATTTCAACTAAGATACCATTTTTAACCATATCATCAAAGTAGTTAGAATTGTTTTTGCCATCTGTCAAAACAATAAAGTTATCCTTAGAATAGTTGCCTTTATCGGTGTATTGATATACTGCAATAGGATTATCTAATGAATCTATTGAATTCATATAGGTGTCTATTCCCAATCCATGATAATGTTTGCCTTTTGTACTATATCCCTTTTCTTTTGCCTCTAAACTTGTTAAAATATTTTCTCTCAAATGTCCCTTTCGTACTAGCATAGGTAAATCATTAACTCAACAGACACAAGTTGTTCAGGAGTAAAATCTCTTAATTTTACCATAGAATTTATATCAGTTTTTGGATTGTTCAAAGCATCATTAACTTCATTTAAAGCATCTTGGCTTAAATGATGCATAGTCTTACTAAGATTGCTTCTATTACTATAATAAGCATCTTCCTACATGGTCTGTAATTTTTCAATAAAGTTTACATATTCATTAGCACCAGTGCCTTTAATTTTTTCTGCTAGTTTTCTAATATTATTTAGTATTTTCTTAAATATATTAGGTTTCTTTTCAACTACCGATTGAATAAACTCTCTATTTCCAAACAATTCACCACATACATCTGCAACTACTTCATCAGAAACATCATCAGTTTTATATCTCTCCTTTAATGATTCTAATGATTTCTCAAACTCAGAATCTTGTTTAGCATAATCAAGTATTAATTCTTTCATTTCTTTTGTTGCTATATCGTGAGTTATTTCATGAACTATTAAAAACTCTACATAATTATCTGCATATTTTAATGCAATTTAAGATGTCATAGAGAGTTAAAATAAAGGCTTAGCCCTAAATATTTAACACTTATGTGGGAACTGGTTAGCCAGTTTTTTTATTATCTAAATAATAAAATTAAATGGTGTGACTACATCATTAGTATAACATATTTTCTTAGTTAAAAATATTTTTAAACTATGAATTGTCGTTTTTTAGCATATTTTGGCAATTTTTTATTTTAAATCTAATTTAATATGCAAAAAAACATCAAATTTTAACGTTTGATGTTTTTATATTTAGATTTATTATTATATTTATAATTATTATTATATTTTTTTGATTTATTATTTTTATGGTTATTGTAAGATTCTTCAATTACATCTTCTGTATTATTATAAATAATATTTTCTTTAAGAGGTTGTTTTTTCTTTTTTGACTTAATAAATACTTGATAATAAGTCCAAAAAGCTCCTATTAAAAAAGCTAATGTTGCTATATAGTAAAATGTCATTTGCCAACTAGTATCATTATAAGTTGCAGTTGTTACTTCAATTATATTAAACATATTTATTACCTACCCTTTTTATTATTTCCTTATTTTTAATCTCTATACTGCACGAGATTGAATTTCAGCTATTTTTTCAAATACTTCTCTAGCGTTGTCTTCTGTAATATTAGCAAATCCTAATTCTTTTAAAGCTTGTTCTTTAACAGCATTTAATTCTTGAGTTCTTGATAATTTTTCTTCATGTTTTTTATCAATTTCTTGAACAAATCGTTTATGACAATCAGATATTTTACTCTTAGAAGCTCCACCATTATTGTATAAGGTGAAAGCACTGAAAATGATACTTTCAAAGTTAAATTGTTGTTCTTGATTAAACAAAAATTCCATAGGATCGGTAAATCCCATTAATTTAGAAATGAAACATAATAAATATTTTAATTCCTTATTATTTTCCATACTTTGTAAATAATGATATAAATAAACATATGTATTATAAGTATCTTTAGTATGATCATCTCTTAATCTATCTTTTAGAAGAGAAATAATATCTGTTAATACTTCTAATTCTTTACGATTAAATCCTTTTAAATCTATTAAACTATTACCTGATAAAGCAACTTTAACGCCTTCATTTAATTTAGTATCTATTTTAATGATGTATTCTCCATCAATTTCTAAATTATCTAAATCCTCTTCATTTTTTATTTCTAATAATTGCATTAATCTAGTTGCTTTTTCACTAGGCCAATCCTCGATTCTATCAAGTGCTAAATAGTTGTATAACATTTGTCTTGATACTCCTAAATATTTTGCTAATCTTACTTTTGAAACTCCTATCTCGGATAATATATTGCTAATTTTACTCATCCTGTACCTCCTAAAAATATTTTACCATTTTATCATAATTTGTCAATTAAAATCCGATATTTGCTTAAAAATGTCAAATGATTTTTTTGTTTACTATAATAAATACCATAATTTGACATTTTGTTTTCTTACTTCTTTAATAATTCCGCCACCTAAACAAATATCACCTAAATATAAAACACAAGCTTGACCAGGCGTTACTGCTTTCACATTATCATAGTGAACAATAATTTCATCGTTATCTAAATATTCAATTTTAACATCGATATCTGGTTGACGATAACGAAACTTAGCTGTTGCTTTAGTTGGTCTTAAATCACTAATAAAATTCATATTTTCAACTAAACAACTATCACTTTTTAAGTACTCGTTATCCTCTCCAAAAGCTACATATAAAATATTTTTTGGCAAATTTTTTCCTACAATAAACATTTTATCAGTATTACCACCAATATTTAAGCCTTTTCGCTGTCCTATTGTATAATACATTAAACCTTGATGTTTACCAACTATTTCCTTAGTATCGATATCAATTACATTACCTGGTTGATTGGGTAAATAATTTTTTAAAAAGTTTTGAAAATTTCTTTCACCAATAAAACAAATACCAGTTGAATCTTTTTTCTTAGCTGTTATTAAATCATATTCTAAAGCAATTTTTCTAACTTCATCTTTACATAAATCCCCAACAGGAAATAAAACATTTTCTAATTGTTCTTTTGATAACTGTGATAAAAAATATGTTTGATCTTTATTATTATCAACACCACGAAGTAACTCTCCATCTTTAATTCTTGCATAGTGACCAGTAGCTATATAATCAGCACCTAATCTTTTGGCTTCTTTAATGAATAAATCAAACTTAATATATTTATTACACATAATATCCGGATTAGGTGTTCTTCCTTTTTTTAATTCTTCTAAGAAGTAAGTGAAAACATAATCCCAATATTCTTTAACAAAATCAATTCGATGAAGAGGAATATCTAATTTATCACAAACAGCTTTAGCATCATTATAATCTTGTTCTTGCGGACAAATATTATTGTTTAAATTAGGATTTCCTAGATAGTCATTATTAATACTACTATCCCAATTACGCATAAATAAACCAATTACTTCATATCCTTGTTTTTTTAGTATAATTGCAGCAACAGAGGAATCAACTCCTCCAGACATACCAATTACCACTTTTTTCTTCATGATATCACCAAGAAAATATTATACACTATTTTAGAAAAAAAGTAAAAATTTTCATCACAAAATCTGCTAAAAAAGTCTCATATAAAGTAGTAATTAATAAAATTATACTAGCTAAACCTAATATTTTTAAATATTTCTTCACTAATTCTTGAAAATTAAAGTTTTTGTGTAAAAACAAAGCCTTAAATAGCTTAATTGATAACTTAATACCATAAAAAGATAACAAAGTATAGACCAATAAATTAATTAATAAATGTGGAAATAAATATAGTAAACTACCAAGTATTCCTAAATAACTATAAACTGATATAATTATTCCAACTGAAAAGCCAATAACAAAACTTTTAAAATATAAAATAAAAGGATTTAAAATAATACCTATAATTGATAAACCAAAAATCCAAATTAATAACATATATAAATAATTAACACTAAAAATATTTAAAAAATTACCTAAATAATTAATACTTTGATTATTTTTGATACCTAGAAAATAATCTTTTAAAGTATTACTAATTTCTTGATGATCATTATAACTTAATATATTAGAAAATATTATTCCTGATATAAATCCTATTAAAATTATTGTTAATAGGAAAATATATTTATACTTATTTTTTTGTATTTCTTTTTGGAAAGCATTTTTTTCTTTTTTCATTTAATCACCAGTTAATATTATTAAGGTAAAAAGAAAAAAAGTACAAGTTATTATACTTTTTTAAAATAATCTTAAAATATCATTAAATGTTACATAAACTAATAAAGCTAATAATAGGAAAAATCCTATATTATGAATTAAGTTTTCGGTTTCAGCTTTAACAGGTTTTCCTCTTAGTTTTTCAATTATTAGGAAAAGAATTCTTCCTCCATCAAAAGCTGGGAATGGTATTAAGTTTAAAATACCAACATTAACACTTAAAAGTGCAATTAAGATAAGGACACTATACCAACCATTTTCTCTAGTTGTATCAACAGCTGTATAAATACCAACAGGTCCTGATAACTCTTTGGGACTAACTCCACCTGTTACTAATTCTTTCATCGTGATAAATACTTGTCTTGCAATAGAATAGAACTTTTGACCAGCAAAATTTAAACTTTTAACAAAACCTTTTTCTAATTTATTATTATACTGAATACCAAAACTATAACCTGCTTCTTCTTTTTCTTTTCCAGTTAAAGGAGTTACTTTAATTGTTTGCTTTTTATTATCTCTTAAAATAGTAAATTCTGTTTCTTTAGTACTATTTAAAGTTAAATATAATTGTACATCGTCTAAAGTTTTCGTTGTTTTTCCTTGAATTGCAATTATTTTATCTCCTTCTTTAACACCTGCTTTTTCCATTGGTGAATTCTCTATTACTTTAGGAATTACAGTTGAAATATTAGGATTACCAAATATTAAACCTGCTAGAAATAAAACTAATAAAGCTAAAATAAAATTGTTACCTGCTCCAAAAAACATTACTAAAAAACGTTGCCAAACTGGTTTTGATTGCATTAAATTTTCTTTTTTAACCGTCTTATCTTCTTCAGATCCTTCTCCAGCTAAAGAAACAAATCCTCCAATTGGAATAGCTCTTACACAATAAATAGTTTCACTTACTTTTTTGTGTTCTTTAATCTTTTTTTCTCTTCGTTTTTTCGTTGATAAAACAACAGGTCCCATTCCAATTGAAAATTCATAAACATGAATTTTAAAAAGTTTTGCAAAGATAAAATGTCCAAATTCATGAACTAAAACAATTAGTCCTAAAATTAAAATAAAATAAATAATTGATAAAATCATAATTCCTCCTAAAATAATCCCATGATAAGTATATATGTCATCATGACAAAAATAATGCTATCCAAGCGATCCAAAATTCCCCCATGACCTGGTATTAAATTACTAAAATCTTTAATATTTTCGTATCGTTTAATACTTGATTTAATTAAATCACCTAATTGACCAATAATAGTTAAACAGAAAGTCAAACCAATAATTGATAAGACACTAGTATAATCTTGAATAACTAAAATATAAAAGATACTAGCAACTATTGTTCCTACTAAACTACCACCAAGCGATCCTTCAATTGTTTTATTTGGTGATATATTAGGTGCTAACTTATGTTTACCAAATAATTTACCGGTAAACAAAGCAAAACTATCAGTTGTAATACTTACTAAAAATAAATAAATTAATAAACTTAAACTTCTATCTCGTAAAAATATAAAGTTTTTAAAAGATAAGCCAATAAATAATATTATACCTATTAAAGTAAAAGCATCTTTATAATTGTATTTATCTTTATCATCAATAAAAACTAAAAGTGATAAATTAATAAGTATCATTAACATCAATAAAGTATTTTCATAACCAGTTAATTTTAAAATATTAAAGAAAATAACTATTAAGGTTTCAAGATAAGTAAATAATTTTATTATTAAAGGTAAATTTGGTTTTAATTTTAATAATTCATAAATGGCACCCATTCCTAAAAGAGCAATGAAAATATTAAATGGTAATTTACCGATTATTAATAAAGGTATAAATATTATAGCCATAATAATAGCACTAATAAATCTTTGTTTCATCTTTCCTCCATTATCCACATATAAAATTATATCATGATTTATAAAAATAGCAAGAAAAAAAGAGTAAATATTACTCTTCTACATAAACACTAGCAATTGTTTTGTTTGCTTTTTTCTCATATTTTACAGTTCCTGATACAGTTGCAAATAAAGTATCATCAGATCCTCTTTTTACATTTAAACCAGGATGAACTTTTGTTCCTCTTTGACGATAAATAATAGATCCAGCTGTAATAAATTCACCATCACTAGCTTTAGCACCTAATCTACGTCCGGCAGAATCTCTTCCATTTGTTGAAGAACCTTGTCCTTTTTTATGAGCAAACAATTGAATATTTAATTCTAATTTCATCATTTTTAAGCACCTTCCTTTACTTGAATATTCTTAGGATAATCATTACTTAATTTTATTAATAATTCCATCATATTATCAATTAATTTTAAAGTAATATCATCAAAACTTTTTATTTCAATTTCTAAGCCATCTTTACTATTATTATAAATAAGAGCACTGGGATTAATAGATAAAATACCATTTAGAGAAGTTATCACAATACTTGAAACTGCACTACAAACAATATCTTTTCCTAAATCATCATACATTGCATGACCTGTAATTGAAATATTTTTTTTACTTCTTAAAACTTTAATCATTATTAACCAATTTTTTTAATTTCAACTTTTGTATATGGTTGTCTATGACCTTGTTTCTTTCTTGTTGAAGTTGTATTAGGTTTATATTTAAAAATTTTGATTTTAGAACCTTTACCATGTTTTAAAATTTCACCTTCAACTTCTGCTCCTTTGATAGTAGGATTTCCTAATTGACTACCTAACATTAATACTTCATTAAATGTAACATTGTCGCCAACGTTTCCATCTAATTTTTCAACGTAGATAACACTTCCTTCTTCAACGTAGTATTGTTTACCACCAGTTTTAATAACTGCTTTCATATTTTCCTCCTTTAATTACTAGACTCGCTTTTAAGGTACTTACGTTTAAACCTTTTCAATGCGGTTTGAGCTAGAGGCATCAAACATTAAAGATTTTACCATAAAATATGGGTTAAGTCAAACATTTTTTCTAATTAAAATGCGTTTCAATACTATTAATTACAAAATTATTATGAAAATATTTTAAATTAATAGTTTTATAACCAAGATAACTATAATTAGAATCATCTATTTTTTTCGATAAAGCCATAATTACTCTAATATTATCTTCATCTATTAAAACATCAACAAAATCATGTTTATAAGTTTGTAACATAATCTCCCCTACACTTAAAACAATCTTATCACCATCTTGATATAATCTAATCGTATCTGTATCATTAAATTCATAAGTATAAGCAACCTGAAAATTATCAATATTTAAATATTTTTTTAAAATTTCTTTTAACTCATTATAACTAATCTCTTTTTTACTAATTAAACAACGAGAATCATCTTGATCACATTCTAAATAATCGGTATCTAAACTTAAAAGATAATAAACAATAAAATTAGTTAATTCTTCTGATTTTATATTTTTAGCATCTAAATTATCAAAACTATAAAAAATACCTCGATTTAATTTAATAAATTTAACAACATCATCTTCTTTTATTTTATAATCTTTTTTAATATAATCTTGACATACTTTATTTACATCACATTTAACTTCTTCTTTTTTTAAGTAATTATTATATAAAACAATTATTAAAAGTATTAAAGCTAGAAAAATAATAATTGTAAATAAAATACTAATAAAACTTTGAATCTTATCATTTATACTAGAATCTTTTTTTATATCATTATCTGATTTTGAAATAATATTTTCTTTTTCATATATCTTTTTTATTTCTAATTCTTCTTTATTATTAACTAAATCTATACCATTTAAAACTTTTTTATTCTTGTTCTTTTTTTTCTTTTTACTCATTTTTACTCCTAAAGTTAATTATTCTTCAATCGTAAATTCTTTTAAAGAACCATCTTCATTTAATATTTTATTAATAGAATCAGTAGCATTTTTTAATTTTTCATCACAAGTTTTAGCAAGAACACAAGCTTCATTGAATTTATTAATAGCATCATCTAATAAAACTTCTCCTGACTCTAATTCTTTAACAATTGTTTCTAATTTTTTAATGCTTTCTTCAAATGATAATTCTTTTTCTTTTTTTTCCATAACTCCTCCTATTTGGTTTTATTTTTAATTTCTTGTAAATCATGATTACTTTCAGGATTTAAAACTTTATGAGTTATTTCAAGTTCTCCATCATGATAATTTAAAGTATATTCTAACTCGCCTTCTTTTTTATTTTTAACACATGTTACTAAATTACCATCATAAATCGTAATCATTTCTTTAGTTATTGTATTTTTAATAGTTACTAAAAACTTTTTTGTTCTTAAGATACTTCTAATTAAGACATATAAATCCATTGGTTCATTAATAACATCTTCTTTTAATATAATTGAAGTTAGAAACATATCTTCTTGATAAGGAAAATGTTCAGGTAAATCTAAAACAATATTATATTTATTATTAGTAGTATAATAATTATACATATATCGGTGATTAATACCATTATTATCTTTAACTATTGCATAATTATTTTCACTTTTTGGATACACTTTCTCTATTCTTTCTTGTTTTTTGATATTTTCATAACCAGTTTTGGTAATAAAAACATTATCTTCTACAATATCAAAAAAATCATATTTTTTATTATTATTTTTTTTAACTAATAATTTATTATCTAAAACAAATACGCGAATGAAAAAACTTTTCATAGGAAATTCTTTACTTTGCATAACTAAATCAATAGTATCATAATCATAACCTAATTCTATTTTATTAATAATAGGATTTGATACTTGATATCTTTTAGCTAACTTCGATAAAATTATCATTAAGTTTTCTACATACTCTTCTTTGTATATTTTTTTTAAAATTGATTTATCTTTTTTATTTAAAAATTTTATATCATTCATAAACTTCTATAACCTCACTTTTAATATTACCATCTCTTAATTGACTAGTAACAATATCCCCCTTTTTAATTTTTTTAATACTTGTAATAGCTTTATCATTAATTCTAACAATCGAATATCCTCTTTTAATTGTTGTAATTGGATTTAAAACTTCAACTTTATTTAATAAATTAATATAATTATTATTTTTTAAAGTTATTATTTTTTCTATATTAATATTTATTTTCTTTATTAAATCATTATATAAGTAGACTTTATCAATTACTAAAACATTAGGATTTTTAAAAACAAAACTTGTTTTTAACATGTTTAAATTATCTAATTTATTTTTTAAAATTAGTTTTATTTCTTTGGTTAATTTTTCATATAAAACATCAAACATTTGTTCCTTTATTTCATACATACGATAAGGATTTTTAAATATTTGACTTGATTCTAAATTATTTAATTGTTGACGATAAATTTTAATTTTATTATATATAGCTTTTTCTAAACGAATATTGATTTGATTTAAATAAGATTGAATATCTGTTTTATCAGGAACAGCCATTTCAGCAGCTCCGGTTGGTGTTGGTGCCCTTTTATCAGCTACAAAATCAGCAATTGTAAAATCAATTTCATGGCCTACTGCCGATATTATTGGTATTTTGGATTCATAGATAGCCCTTGCTACTATTTCTTCATTAAAAGGCCATAAATCTTCAATAGAGCCCCCTCCTCTACCTACAATCAAAACATCTAAATCGTAAGTATTAGCTATTTTAATTTTTTTAACAATATCATCTTTAGCATTTTCTCCTTGGACTAAAGCTGGAAATAAAATAGTTTCTACTAAAGGAAATCTTCTTTTAATGGTTGATAAAATATCTTTAATTGCTGCTCCGGTTGGGGCTGTAATAATACCTATTCTTTGTGGAATTTTTGGTATTACTCTTTTATGTTCATTTTTGAATAAACCTTCTTTTTCTAATTTTTCTTTTAATTGTAAAAAAGCTAAATACAAAGAACCTACTCCATCTTCTAACATACTATCAACATAAATTTGATAAGACCCACTGGCTTCATAAACGCTTACTCTACCTGTTACTAAAACTTTCATCCCATCAACGGGTAAAAATTTCATTTTACTAGCATTTCCTTGAAACATAATTGCATTAATTCTTGAAGTATCATCTTTTAAAGTAAAATAAAAATGTCCTCTCGTGTGATTTTTAAAATTAGATATTTCTCCTTTTAAGAAAACGATACCAAGATTTGGATCGTTATCAATTTTATATTTTAAATACCTATTTAACTGGGTAACGGTAATATATTTATTGTTTTCCATGCATATCCTCATTGTGATAAATCGCATCCATGGTTGCATTAATCATTTTAACAACTTCTAAATCACTATATTTTTTAGCAAGTTCTATGGTTTCATTAATACAAACAATAGCTGGTGTTCGAGTATACATTAATTCATAAATACCAAGAGATAAAATAGCTTTATCTACTTTACTTAAACGATCAATCGTCCAATCTTTTAAGTATTTATTAGCTAAATTAATAATATTTTTTTGATTTTCAATAACTCCATGAACAGAAGTATTAACAAAATCATTTTCTACTTCAAGTTGTTCTTTAATTAAAGTATCAACATTATATTTAACTTTAGTATTATTTAAAATATAAACTTGATATAAAACTTTAACAATAATATCTCTTAATTCCGATCTCGTTTTCATCAAATCACCACCACTTACATTTTAGCATAAATTTAAAAAAAGTTTAATATATTTTCAGAAAAAAGTAATTTTTATCTAAGAAAAGAGAATATTTATAAATATCCTCGATTATCTTCTTTTAAAGAAAGATAAAATTCTTTTGATAATTAATAAAAAAATATCAAAAATTCTTAATATTAGTTTTTTCTTTGGTTCTTTTTCTTTTTGATTATCTTCAATTATTTCTTCTTTTGGATAAATATTTAGCCAATCTTCTTGATAAGCAATCCAGTAATTTTCTTCTAATTTATACCATGTATAACCATAATTAGTTTCAGTAGCAATATAGTTATAAATTCCCTTATTAATATAACCAAGAATTTCTCCATTTGGTTCTTTTCTTGCTCTTAATTCATTAATTTTAACTTCTAATTGATTCTTCTTAGTATCTTTTTTAATAGGATTACCTACATAAGAAAGAGGTTTAACATAGTTATAAACTTCAAAATCTTCCCAGTTTTTAGAATACCAATCTTTATTCTGATCACTTGTTGGAAACCAACCAAAATGTAAATGAATTCCAGTCGCTTGTCCAGTTTTACCTGTATAACCAATAATTGTATTTTCATCTACTTCTTGATTTACTAAAACATTAATACTATCTAAATGTTGATATAAACTATTTTTATTTAATCTTGGATAAGTAACGTAAACAAAATTACCATTTATATTATTATAACCAGTTTTAACTACCCTTCCCTTTTCTATAGCATAAGTTGGCAATTTTTTCTCATAAGTTCCGTAATCAATACCATCATGTTTTGTTTTTTTCTTGGTAATTGGATGAATTCTTTCCCCAAAACCAGATGTAATATATGGATCATAATCTTTAAACAATAGTTTACCATTTTTACTCATTTTTCCACCCCTTAATATATTATGAAAGAGAAAAAATGATAAATAATTACTTTGTCATTTTAAAATTAAAAAATATGAATTTATTCAATAGCACTTCCTAGTTTTCTAAAAATAAATTTAATACTAGAACTAATAATATTTTCTAATTTAGAAGATACTTTTAAAGACATTTTACTAGTTTTAGTTGTATAATCTTTTTCTTCTTCTTGATAATTTTCTAAAGATATATCTTTACCGGATTGTAAATCTTTTTCAAATTGTTCTATTTTTTCATTAGTTAATAATACTTCTTTTTGTAGTGTTTTTTCATAATAACCATTTTTATAAGAAAAGAAAAGTCCTAAAAAAGAAATTATAATTAAGATAATAAATAATTTAAATATTTTCATATAATCACCTGCTTAATTATAGAAAATTTAATTATTCTTTCTTGTCGATTTGTTGATAATAATTATAAATAGTTTCAGCTAATATTTTAATAGAATTTCTTACTTCTTCAATGGTATTATCAACTCCCCCTACTTCTATTAAAAAAACATGTTTGGAATAATCTTGATTATAAACCCCATTTACCCCTACTCCTTTTTTTTCATAGATTCCTCTAGATAATCCTGGATAATTAGTATTTAGATAATTATTCAATATTTCTATTTCTTTTTTATTTTCTAAATAATTAGGATTTTCTAAACCAAGTAAAAACATGATTTTAGCATAACTTATATTATTAATGGAAACTGTTGTGATACTTCTTTTAACACTATCTCTGTGAATATCGAAAAATAATTTTAAACTAGGGTTTTCTTCTTGTCTTTTTTCTAATAATTCTCGACTTATTTTATAACTAGAACTATATTCTAAACCTCGATTATTTAAAATATCAATGGTATTTTCTTTTTCAACTAAAGAATATAAACCTAATCTCTTTAATTCATCTTCTAAAATATAACTAGCTGTTTTAACTGTTGGCATAATATTATATAAATCATTTTTTTGATAATTATATTCTTCATTAGTATGGGTACTATAAATATAAATAGTAGGTTCTTTGATATTTTCTTGATAAACTAAGTTAGTAACGGGAATAGTTTCATTTAAAAAATGCTTTTTATTTTTTAAATTTTTTATATATAAAGAAATAAAATCAATTTTATAATCTTTATTTTTATTATATTTATAGGTTAAAATATTTAAAAAATTATGATAGTTATCTTTTAAAGTTATTTTATAACTAACTATATAAGTTAAAATAATCAAGATAATAATACTTAGAAAACTTACTATTTTTTTCATCATATCACCTGGTTAAGTATATGAAAAAAGAAGTTAGTTATTCAGAAAAATAACCAACTTCTGGTAAGCTACGACCATCTCCAACTATCTTTTTTATAGTATTTGAATTTTTATTTTTATAAAGTAAAGCTATTGAACCTCCACCATCTAAATTAGTAGCTGTTTGACAATTTAGTTGTAATAAACGATTGATTATGGTATTTCTTTTAGTATCAACTGCTGTTACTAGGATAAAATTATTATCATTTACTTGGCAAAATATTTGTAAGTTCTTAGTTGTATTATTACTTGTATCTGGCATACTAGTAGTTATATTAGTTTTTTTACCATCCATAATTATTGGAGCAGCAAAAGTATAAGTATTACGGATTCCCGAATTAATAACCTCTTCTGACCATGCTTTTTTCTTATTTATTTCTGCTGTTGTTGAAGCTTTACTATCTTCAAATATACGCATTTTATTATTCTTATCAACCCCCATAATAAACCAAGTTTTATAAGCTTTATTATAAACATTACGAATTACTTTACCATTAGTAATAACTAAAGTACCAACACTGGTTTTATCATATTTAGCATATTTATTAACACTACTAGCATCAAATGTATCTTTTAAATAAAAACCACTGGCATTAAAACCAATTAATAGTTTATCAGTTAAATTATATTTACTATTAGCTTTACTTAATAATTCACTAGGTCGATATAGTTTTGATCCATATTCAGGTGAATCAAACTTATTTAATTGATTATAAGGATCTTTAACCCATACTCTAGTTATATAATAACTACTTTCTTTCGTAACATAAACTTTTAAAGTATCAGTTTCTCCTTTATAAATAACATTTTCACTTTGATTTGGCAAAATAGCAGGATAATAAGATTTATCAGTTACACTACAAGTTAATAACTTAGTATTGCCAGCTAAATCATATACTTTAACATATATATTTTTTGAAGTTTTTTTATTATAGATAAAACTAGTATTATTGTTACTATTTATAATAGTTTGATTATCCAAATAATCGTATTTATAAATACCATGATCATCATATGCATTTACTTTAATCTCTGTACTACTTAAATTAAGAATAGCACTACAAGATCCAGTTGGGGCGGTTTTATCAATATTAGAAATAGTAATTGTCTTAGTAAATTCTTTTCCATTTTGATTAAAAACTTTAAAAGTATAAGTACCATTCTCCGATATAGTATAAGTACTAACGATATTTCTTGTAACAGTTTGATTAGGATAAGTAAGATAAGCAAATTCATTACCTTTAACATAAACAGAAACCGAAACATCTTTGTTAGTTAAATCTGTGTTTGTAACTTCTAAATTAATCGTTAAATTATTATTAACAACTTTAATAGTTCTTGTCTTTGTATACTCTTTTCCTTCAGAATTGATTACACTATAAATTAATTTATAAGTACCTTCTTCAAAAGTATTAACAGTTCCAGTAACAACTACTTTATCATTTAAAGAATCACCGTTAATATCTCTAGCTTCAAAACCAGGTTCAACATAAGGTGTTCCTAAATCTATAGTAATTTCATCTGACCCATTTAAAATTAAAGATGAGTTATCAACAACAGTAGTTTCTAAAACCTCAATGGTTCTTTTTAAAACTTTACTATCATAAATATACGTAATAACATAAATACCCGGTTTACTAGTATTTACTTGACCACTAACTTTTACTTTATCAGTTTCGTTAATTTTATCCTCGTTAATAGCATAAAAACCCGGATCAATATACTTATCTCCTACATTAATAGTTAAATTAGATTCACCAAATAAAGCAAAAATTATTTCATTTTTTGAGGGAATTGGATTATCATTTTTCTTAGTAGGAATTAATAAAACAATAATTAAAACGATTACTAAAAAAGTAAAAGCAAAACATAATACTTTATTTTTTTTATAAAAATCTATCATATATACCTCGATATCATTTTATTATAAATAAACTACTTTTGCAAGCAAAAAAGGATTATTCTTGCATTAAACTAGCAAGTAAATCCTTTTCTTCAGCTAACTTTGTTTTTTCAGATTCAACTAATTCTTTAGGTGCTTTATTAACATAACCAGAATTATTTAATAATTTTGTTCTTCTTTCAATATTAGCTTTTAAAGTATTAATTTGTTTTTCTTTTAATAATCTTTCTTCTTCAGTTATAACTTTTTCATAATATAAATCTAAAGTATAATAATTATTAGTAATATGATATTTAGTAATAGTTAAATCATCATTTGTAACATGATTGTCTAATTTTAAAACTTTTATAATTAAAGGATCAAGAGATGAATACTTAACTAAAAAATCAGATCCGATATTATTTTCTTGCTTAATATTTCTAAATGTTTTAATAAAATCAATTATATGATCAACACTATCTAAACTATCTTTGAAAACTAATTTTTTATTATATTCAGGATAATTACTAATCATAATGTTTTCTGAATCTTTAATTGGTAACATATTATATATTTCATCAGTTACAAAAGGTGTAAATGGATGTAACATTTTTAAAATACCAGTTAAGATATAACAAAGTGTTGATTTAGTACTTAAATTATCAAGATTAAATTTACTATATTCAATATAATTACTACAAAAATCTTCCCAAATAAAATTATATAATTCAGAACCAGCTAGATTAAATTCATATTTATCCATGTGTTTCGTAACACTTTTTACTAAAGTTTGATATTTGGTTAAAGCCCATTTATCAACATCAGTTAAGGTAGTAAAGTCTAGTTTTTCTAAAGATTCTATATTCATAAGAACAAAACGTGAAGCATTCCATAATTTATTTAAAAAGTTCCAAGTTGATTTAACTTTATCAATATCAAAACGTAAATCAGTTCCTAAAGCAACATCAGTTGTTAAATAATATCTTAAAGAATCAACACCGTATTCTTCAATTAAATCCATAGGATCTATTCCATTTCCTAAAGATTTACTCATTTTTCGTCCTTCTTTATCACGAATAAGTCCATGAATAACACATTCTTTAAAAGGACGAACATCGTTTATATACTCAGATTGAAAAACCATTCTAGCTACCCAAAAGAAAATAATATCATAAGCTGTAACTAAACAGTCAGTTGGAAAATATCTTTTTATATCGGGTGTTTCATTAGGCCAACCTAAAGTTGAAAATGGCCATAAAGCACTAGAGAACCAAGTATCTAAAACATCTTCATCTTGAATCCAACCTTCACCTTCTGGTGGATTTAGACCAACATAAACTTCTTCGCCTTTATACCAAGCCGGAATTCTATGTCCCCACCATAATTGACGTGATATACACCAATCGTAAGATATTTCCATCCAATGAATTAAATCTTTTTCAAAACGAGGAGGAATAAAATTAACTTTTGTATCTTTACTCTTTTGTTTTTCTAAAACATTTTTAGCTAATTTATCCATTTTAACAAACCATTGTTTTGATAAATAAGGTTCAACCATAACTCCAGTTCTTTCCGAATGACCAACTGAATGTGTCATTTCTTCAATACTTAAAAGTAATCCTTGTTCTTTTAAATCTTCAAGTAATTTTTCTCTACATTCTTCTCTTGTTAAACCTGTATAACCAATAGCATTTTCATTCATTGTAGCATCAGGATTCATAACAACAATTCTTTCTAAGTTATGACGATTACCAACTTCAAAGTCATTAGGATCATGAGCAGGAGTTATTTTAACACAACCGGTTCCAAAAGTAGGATCAGCATGATTATCCCCAATAATAGGAATCAATTTATTAACAATTGGTAAAATTACTTTCTTACCAATTAAATCTTTATAGCGAGAATCCTCTGGATTAACAGCAACAGCTGTATCACCAAATAAAGTTTCAGGACGTGTTGTTGCAACATCCAAGTAACTGGAACCATCTTCTAATTGATATTTTAAATGATAAAAAGCTCCTTTAACATCTTTATAAATTACTTCTTCATTGGATAAAGCTGTTCTGGCTTCGGGATCCCAGTTAATAATTCTTTCTCCACGATAAATTAAACCTTGGTTATAATAATCAACAAATACTTTCGTAACCGCTTTATTCAATCCTTCATCAAGGGTAAATCTTTCTTTACGATAATCAAGACATAGTCCTAATTTTGCCCATTGCCTACGAATATTATCACTATATTCATGAGTCCAGTCCCAACAAGCTTTAAGAAAATTCTCACGCCCATATTCATATTTATCAATGCCTTGTTTTTTTAATTTTGCAACAACTTTAGCTTCCGTTGCAATAGCTGCATGATCCATTCCAGGTAACCATAAACAATCAAAACCTTTTAACTTTTTGTAACGAATAATAACATCTTGTAAAGCTGTATCATAAGCATGCCCTAAATGAAGTTTTCCTGTTACATTTGGAGGAGGTATTACAATACAAAATGGTTTCTTACTTAAATCACCACTTTCAAAATACCCCTTCTTTTTCCAATTTTCATATTTATCATTTTCAACACTTAAATGATCATATTTTGTACTTAACATATTCTTTCTCCTTTTCTTTAATTTGACTAACTAAAAAATCAAATAATTCTTTATATTCTTCCTTAACATTAATATTATTTAAATAAGATTCTATATTACCAGTTTCTTTTAACACTTCAAACGATTCAGCAAAAGACAAATCTTTCATAAAACTTAAATGTAATAAAACTTTTTCGCTTTGATTATTAATTAATTTTAAATCAATAGTATCCCCACTTAAATATTTATCCATTAATTCATTTTTAGGAGGAACACTAAACTCTTGATAAAAATTACTCATAACGCGAATAATATCAATTTTATCAGCATCGCGAATCATTTTAACAAATAAAGCCTCATATTCATCTAAATTACTAGGAATATCTTTTTTATTATGAAAATAAACAGCTTCTCTAATTAATAGATATAATTCCTTAGGAACTTGAAATTTACTAATTAAATTATCATTAAATAATATTTTATTACTATATGCTCCATGATCAAAATGTAAATTAGTAAATTTATGTTCTCGATTAACTTGTTCAAAGCGACCTAAATCGTGAAATAAACCAATTAAATAAGCTAAAATTATTTCTCTTGTTGATAACTTCATTTTTGATGCAATTAAAACCATTAAATTAGCCACCCGTTTGGTATGCTCATATTTAAGTTCAATCAATTCATCAGATAAATCATAATTTTCTTTAATATAATTAGTAAAAATTAACCAATAATCATGAATATTCATAAAAACCTCCTAAACAAAAAGACTTCATCCCAAAGGACGAAGTCAACGTGGTACCACCTTAATTTATACTCAAAATCTTAATGCGATTAACAATATACTCTACTAAATTCAAATATATACCTCCAAAGCTACCTTCTATTATAAGTTTTATTAGTTTCCACCAACCACTAACTCTCTATAAAAACAAATAATATACTCCTCTTCTTCATTGGTTTGATTATATATTATCACAAGTTAAAAGAAATTGCAATTGATTTTCATTCATGTTCATAAGTAATTTCTGGATGATCAAACTTCTTCTTTGTTTTCATTCGAAAGCATTTACTACAAGCAACGGTATAAGTAACTTCCCCTTCTCCATCAATAGCTACACTTTCTCCTTCAGTCGTAACTTTACCATTTACTAATCTAACATTAAACATAGCTTTTTTACCACATTCACAAATGGTTTTAATTTCTGTTAATTCATGAGCAATAGCTAGTAATCTTCTAGAACCCGGAAAATCATTTCCTTTAAAATCGGTTCTTAAACCATAACACATAACTGGAATATCTAAATCTATTACTATATCCATTAATTGATTAACTTGTCTAGTTGTTAAAAACTGAGCTTCATCAACTAAAATTAAATCAACATGACCATATTCATTAATAATTAAATCAAAAATATTTTCATCTTTTTTAATTAAATAATCAACTTTCCTAGTAGCTCCAATTCTTGATACAATTTTATCATTTCCTTTAGTATCAGTAGCTGGTTTCATAATAATAGCTCGCATACCTTGTTCTTCATAATTATAATTACATTGTAAAATTCTTGTAGTTTTCCCTGAATTCATTGCTCCATAAAAAAAATATAACTTTGCCATTCTTATCACCAAAATAAGCATAACAAATGTTATATTCTTAAACAATCATTTTTACATTATTTTACTTTTTTTAGTTTTTGTAATAATAGCTATTAATAAAGATAAAACACCTATTCCAAATACACCTAAACCTATTATCATTTCATATTTTTTTAAAAAACTATTATTATCTTCTTCTTTAACCTCAGTTTTAATTTCTTCTTGTTCTTCTTTCACTATTTTAAAAGTATAGATTTCTTCTTGATTATCTAAACTAACTTTTAAAGTAATTGTACTATTATTATCTAAATTCTCATTTCCATCTTCATCTACTTTAGCTTCTTCATTAGTTAAAGTAACTGTAAAATCTAATTTTTCTAAATCAGTTTTTATTGTATAATTTTTTTTACTATTATCAAAGGTAAAATCAACATCTTTTATTTCAATATTTTCAACAAGAGAAACTAATTCTTCTCTAGTTATATTTAATTTATATTCTTTAATTGTTCCATCTTCTGCTGTAACTTTAATAGTTATATTATTTAATCCCTCATTTAAAGTAATATTTTTTTCATATTCAACTGTTGCTTTATTATCATTAGCTACTGCCTCAATTACTATACTATTTATATCATTTTTACAAGTTAAATTATATTCTAATATATTTGCTTTAAAACCAACTTCTATTTTATCAATTTTTAAAGTTTTCAAAGTAGCATCATTACTTTTATAGTCTTTTTTTACAATGTTAATTGTATATGTTCTAATACTTTTGTTTTCAGCTTCAACTTTAACTTCTACTTTCGTAGTTTCACCATTTAAAGGAATAGCATTATTACCTATTCTTTCTCCATAACCACTAACAAAATTACTTTTAGCATCATTTAAAGTACCTTTTAATTCAGCTTTAGTTAAAGAATTATCTACTTCAACTGTATATTCATTTTTATCAGTTAAAGTAATTTTTTTATTAGCAATTGTTAAACTTACTAAAGAATTATCTGTACTTCTATTATCTTTTCTAGTTACCTTAATAGTATAATTAGCTATTTCTTCTAAAGAAGATGCATCTTTTAAACTATATTTAACAGTATTTAATCCAGGATTTAAGCTAACATTTTCAGGACTCCCTGAACCTTTATATTTAGTTGTATCATAGACAAAAACTATTTTAATACTTTCTTTATTTTCATCTACTTCTAAACTATACTCTGTTTTATCACTTTGAAAATCTTTAATTTGCTCTCCATCTACTAAAATATTAGTTAAATATCCTTCAGCTTTAACATTTAATAATATGGAAAATAGTAAAACTATAAATAATATTTTTTTCATAACAACCTCTCTCTATTATGAATTAATTATAGCATTAATTTTTAAAACGAACAAGTACTTTTATTTACTTGATAGTGTAAAAAAGTTTTGACTAAGTACAAAAAAAGAGAACTTCGTGTTAAAATTACTATTATAACCAATTATAGTAAAGGAAGTTCTCATATGTATATGATACCATATTTTTTAAAAAGTGAAGCAAAAAATTTGTTAAAAATTAAATTATCTAAAATTATCCAAAATATAAGTGATGATTTTATTGATAATATTTTCTATTATAATTCAAATAATAAATATCAAAAAATCATGTTAAATCTTGAAGAAAATATAAAACAATCAGTTTTACAAGCACTGATTGAAACCTTCGAAATATTTGATAATTTATATTTAAATTCAAATGATCGAAAGAAAATATTTAATGTTTGTATCAGAAAATGTCATAGAAATATTGTAACTATATTTGGCATTTTAGAATTTGATAGAATTTATTATTACGATAAAAAAGATAGAAATAAACATTTTTTCTTTATTGATAATTTATTTAATTTACCATCATATGATAGATACGACGACATTATAAAAGCAATTGCAATAGATAATGCTATTTCTACCAATCAAAAGAAAGGAGCCGAAATAACAACAAAGCAAATTAACTCAATTCTTTCTGATTTAAACAATTCTCAACAATTTGTCATTTCAAGACAAGATATTTACAATTGGATTGATAAATGGAATGTTCCGAGTATTGAATATGAGGCAATTGAGACTGATAGCGATACACTTTATATTATGATTGATGAAAAATATATTCATGAACAATTAAAACCATTTATTAATAAATTTTCAAATAATGATGTTGAAGAAAAATCAGTTGAACAAATTAGAAATGAATTTTTAAATTTCTTAGACTATTTAAAAAATCCTAATAAACAATTATTATTACCACCACCAAAGAAAAAATCAAAAAATTTCATAATGAGTAAAGCGTTTATTTCCTTTACAGACATTGAAACTAAAGGAAATCGCCGAACTTTAATGAATAAATTTACTTTCTTAACAACTGATAATAATCCTTGGGATGAATTTATGAATACTATTTCTAAAATTTTTGATTTTCAAAAAATTAAAAAAATTAAAGTCTTGTCAGATGCTGGAACTTGGATTACTGCTGGGATATCTAATTTAAAACTATTTGTTGACAATATTGTTATTCCATGTTTATGTATTTTTCATGTTAAACAAAAAATTAATAGAAGTACTAAAGATGAAATTCTAAGAAAGTCGTTATGGAATGCTATCGAAAATAATGACAAAATAACTTTTAACTCGATATTTAATAGCACTTTAAAAAATAAAGATGAAAAAAGAACTAAAACTTTAAAACAATATAGACATTATATTTTAGCCCATTGGGATCCTATTAATCAAATGAAAGCTAGTAAATATAAATCTTCTATGGAAGCCCATATTTCTCATAACGTTGCTAAACCATTTTCTTTTGAACCTAAGGCTTTTTCAAAAAGACATATCCAAAAATTAATTAAACTTCAAGAATACAAGGCGAATGGTATCAATATTCTGAATCTTTATTTAAATTCTTCTCATAATACTGAAATAGTTACTATAAAAAAAGAAGAATTATCTTTTTCTATTTTTGATAATAATTCTTCAAATTTGCCTGCTATTAATTCAACTAACCTATCTCTTTCTCATCTTCTTAGAAATATCTCTTGCTGAATTCTGTCAAAAATATTTTACACTATCTATTTACTTTCATTTGGTAAAATCATAACTAAACTTTGATTAGATAAATCTAATTCTTTAATTATTTTATTTAATTCTTTGATATTTAATTCTTTTATTAATTCTATACGATTATCATAAACTTTATCATATAGTACTAAATCACTATAAATGTTATCAACTGTTATTTCCACATTATCAATCATTCTAATTTCACTGGCTATCCATACTTTTTTAATTCTTTCTAATTCTTCTTTTTTAACTTTAATATTTTTAAAAGTATTTTTAATTTTTTCTATTAAGATATCTGCTTTATCTGATTCAGCTGTAATATTTAAAGTAATAAAATTAGCATAGTTATTTTTTTCTTCATAAAAACCTGTTGTTAAATTATTACTTATTACTTCTTCTTTAAAATTTGAAGTACTTCCAAATAAACTTGTTAAAATAATACCTAAATACATATTTAATTTAACATCATCGATATTAAATTTATCTTTATTTATTTTTATACCAAATTCTATCTTAGGAACTTTGATATTTTGATAAACTATTTGAAATTCTTCTTTAACATCATCTGGTTCTTGATATTCTTTTCTTTGAATATTAATTGGTTCTTTAAAACTATTTAATTTAGGATGATTTTTTATTAATTTTTCTATTTTTTTAGGATCAAAACAACCACCAATTATTAAACACATATTACTTGGATGATAAAAAGTTTGATAAGCTAATTTTAAATCCTTTTTAGTAATTGTATTAATTGATTCAACAGTACCAGCTATTTTTTCTTTAACTGGTAAATTATAAAACATATTTTTTCTTAAAGTATCATCTAATTTCCAAGCTGGATCATCTTCATACATTAGTATTTCTTCTTTAATGATACCTTTTTCTTTTTCAACATTATTATCGGTAAAATAAGGTGAATAAATAAAATCAATTAAGAAATTTAAGTTTTTTTCTAAATCATTTACTCCCCAGATATAGTATCTTGTATTATTAAAAGTTGTTGAAGCATTAGTATTAACTCCTGATTTAGCAAAGACTTTAAAAGGATCTATGCCATCTTCTTGTTCAAAGATTTTATGTTCTAGAAAATGAGCTGTTCCATAAGGAGAAGTAATTTCTTGATTATTAACTGTAAAATCAATATCCATCGAACCATATTTTGTTCCTAAAACAGCATAATAATTTTTTTTATCTTTAAAAGGCATTAAATAAACTTTTAAATTATTTTTTAAAGTAAAAGAATATAAATCTTGATCTAAATTATTAAAATTAACTTTATGCATTGTTGTTACCCCCATCTTCTAATAAATAAATTGTATCCATATGTACCTTTTTACTAACATTTATTATATCTTGAACTGTTACTTCTTTTATTTTTTCTTTTCTTACAGAAAAATCATCTAAATTTAATAAATTAGTTGCTATATAATTTTCCAAAATACTATCGATATTATCATTTACTTCTTCTAATAAACTTAAATACTCGGTTCTTACTGTTTCTAATTCTTCTTCTGTTATATCACCTTTTGTTATATCTTTCATGATTTTTTTAATATTAGAAACAACTTTTTTAAAGTTTTCTTTACTAATACCTGACTGAATTAATAAAATATTATCAGCCTTTAACACACTAGAATTTATATAATAAGCTAAAGAATTTTTTTCTCTTATTATTTGCATGAATTTAGAATTAAAACCCCCACCTAAAATCATATTATATAAATTAATAACATATTTTCTTTCAAATTCAGTTAAATCTTTTAATTTACAACCTATTGATAATTTTGATTGATTATTATTTTCTTTTTCAATAATAATTTTAGGTTTACTTAATACTTTATCATGATAAGTATAAATATCTTCTTTTGGCTTTTTTAAAGTTTGAAAATTTAATTTATCTTTAATAATTTTAATCATTTCTTCTTGATTGAAATCACCTATTACATAAATATCAACATCAGCTGTTTTTAATAAATTTTGATAATATTCATATAAATTTTTTTCATTTATTTGTTCTAAATCTTCAATATATCCATAACCATGATAAGCATAAGTAGCATTTGGATCCATATTTTCTAACATTTTAATATTAGCATAAGTTTTCGGATTTTCTTTAATTGTTTTTATTTCATTTAAGATACCATTTTTAACTACTTCAAAACATTTAGAATCAAATTTATTATTTTTTACATGTGGATTAAAAATAATTTCTCTTAATAAATCAATACTTTCTTCTAACATATTGGCTTCTGTATATTTAGGATTTAATAAAGACATACTAAATTTAGTTATTAAGTAATTACCTAATCTAGTATCATATCCATTGATATAAAGTGAATATAATTCTTGTATTTTTAAAGCTAATGCTTGTCTTGTTTTATATTTATTAGAAGTTAAAGTTAAATAATCTATTAAAAAATTTCTTCTAGTTATATCTTCTTTTTTTAGTTTATCTTTTAATAAAACTTTTATTGTAATTGACCGAAATTTATTTGTTTTTATTAAATATAATTTAGCGTATTTTAAATCTATTTTTTTTGTTTTCATTTTTTCATCCCCATAATTATTATGTTATTTTTTTTCTAATCTATTATACAAAAAGTAATTGACTTATAAATCAATTACTTTTATTACTACAATGTCCTTCCCCAGGTTTTTCACCTTTTACATACTCTTCTCCTATTAAGGAACACGAAGATTTTGTCATAGCATCTTTTAAATAACCACCGAAAGCATTAACAATTGCAATTATAACTACCGAAATTAAAGCTATAATTAAAACATATTCTACTAATGCTTGTCCTTTTTTATTCATATAAACCTCACTATAAAAATCTTTACAATATTATTGTACCAAATATAGAAAAATAGTCAAGGATATTATTTTACTTTTATTAATCCTTCAGCTACTTCTTCAAGGGCTTTTCCAATATTTTTACTTGATTTATATTTTTTAACTGGCATTTGCAAAAAGTTAGTTTTAGTTATTTGACGACTTCTTTTAGCAGCTATATGAACAAGTTCATATTTTGAAGATACTACATTAAGTAATTTATCAATTGATGGATATATCACACATATCACTCTCCCTCTATTATTAGAATAATATGAAAGGATTAAATATGCAAGTTGTTTACGAAAATTTTACAAATAATTTACAAGATTTTTTTAAAGAAAAAGTCTTAGAAAAAGACTACTTTTTTACATACCCAACAAATGGTAAATTACGAAGTTTTTCATCATAATCTAACCCATATCCTACGACGAATAAATCATCAATTGGAAAAGCAGTGTAATCAGGTTCAAATTCAACTACACGACGTGCTTTTTTATCTAATAAAACACAAGTTTTAACACTTTTAGGATTAAATTCTTTTACATATTCAACTAAATATTTAAAGGTTCTTCCTGTATCAACAATATCTTCTACTAAAATAATATTTTTATTTTCAATATCTTCTTTCTTTAAAGGAATTTTTAAAGTTATCGTTCCGGTTGAATTTTCTCCTTGATAACTAGAAACACGAACAAAGTTAATTTCACAATCACCTTTATAATGTTTCATTAAATCAACAGTAAAGAAAATAGCTCCCTTTAAAACAGAACAAAATATTACTTCTTCTCCTTCATAATCTTTAGCTATTTGTAAAGCTAATTCTTCGATTCTTTTGTCTAATTCTTTTTCATTAATTAAAACTTCAATATTCATACCTACTCCTTAAAAAATATATTACAATTATAGCACTAGCCATTTAGAAAGTAAATTACTTTTGCAATGTTTTGACATCATTTTTTCTAAAACACATTAAAAGAGCATATTTAGAAGAAATAACTGATTCTAAATCTTGATCAGTATAATTTAATAGTTTTAATATATGTTTATTTTTCTTAACTTCTTCATAATATTTTTTTAATTCTTCTTTTTGCCTTTTTATTTCATTTCTTAAATTTTCATCTTGAAAATAAAGATCAATACTTCCTATAAAAGGTATAATATAAATAATTAATTCAATAGTTTCGAAAATAGCTTTTTGATTGCTATATACACCACTATGTATTTTATTATTGATAAAATTATTAGTAGAAAATGCTAATAAAAAAGTTAAAAAAGATAACATCTTATGAATACGATACTTATTTAAAAGAGGATAATAATCTTTTTCTAAAACATTTATTTTTTCATTTATTCTTTCTAATTCTTTTAGATAATATTCTTTTTCTTTAACTATTTCTTGTCTTTGTTGATATAAAAAATCTATTTCATTTTCAATTGTATTTTGCTTCATATATTTTGCCTTTCAAAATTAATTATTTTTGGTAAAATTTGTAATAATGACTTCTTCTACTTTACCACGCTTTTTACCATTAGAATTAATATTTCTTTTAGCTTCAATAACATGAATATGATAATCTTTATATAATTCATTGATTAAAGTAGTATTATGATTAGATAACATAACATAAACGCCTTTTTGATCTAATTCTTTAAAAACCTTAGCTAGTCTTCTTTGTTCATCTTTACCAAATCCTTCTTCGGTATAACTAGTAAATATATTATTATCTGAATCATATGGTGGATCAAAGTAAACAAAATCACCTTTTTTAGCATCTTTTAAAACTTCTTCAAAATCTTTATTTAATATTTTAATATCATTCATAGTTAAATAATTACTAACTGTTATTAAATTATTACCATCATAAGTATTTACTTTACTTTTTTTACCAAAAGGAACATTAAATTCATTTTTAGAATTAACTCGATATAAACCATTAAAACAAGCTTTATTTAAGTAAATTGTTCTAGCTGCTCTAGTGTAATCAGATAAGCGATTAAAAGTATTTTTATTTTTATCTTTATTTCTTATTTCATAAAAAAATTCTTCGGAGTGATTAGCTTCATAATTATTTAAAACACGACACATTTTTTTAAATTTTGAATCATCACATAGGACTTGATAAACATTCATAAGTTCAGCATTAGAATCATTAATAACAGCTTTTTTCGGAGCAAGTTCAAAAAGAAGTGCTCCACCTCCAATAAATGGTTCATAATAAGTATTAAACTCATCGGGAATATATTTTTTTAATTCATCAATTATCTGTCTTTTACCACCTGCCCATTTAACAAAGGGCTTTGCTTTTAGCATATTATTACCTCGTTTCTATTTATTTTCTTTGTTTCTTTTAAATAACCAAATAATAAAAATAATTATGATTACAATTAAAACTATGATTACTATATTATTATAAGTATTTAATATTTGCAAGATTTTTGTCCAATTATTACCTAAAATCGATCCTAAAATAATTAAAACTATATTCCAAATTAAGGATCCTAGAATAGTATAAAATAAAAAAGTAAACATATTCATTTTACTAATACCAGCTGGGATACTAATTAAACTTCTTACTACTGGGATAAAACGGCAATAAAAAACGGTTTTCGTTCCTCTAGTATTAAACCAATGATTGGAGGCATCAATATCACTTGGTTTTAATCTTAATATTTTTCCTATCTTACCAGAAATTATTTTTTTTAAACGATCTTTATTAAAAATCTTTCCTACCTGATAAAGAATAAGAGCCCCAACAACTGATCCTAAAGTTGAAGCAATAACCATTCCTATTATCTTTAATTTAGTATAAGTTGTCATAAAACCACCGAATAATAAAATAACTTCCGATGGAATGGGAGGAAATACGTTCTCAATCATTATTAACAAAAATACTCCTAAATAGCCATAACTATTCATAATATTTACAATAAAGTCTTGCATTTTTTCTCCTTTAATTTCTTTTCACTATAATTATAGCACATTTTTAAATGTTTTTTACTATTTAAAGAAAAAAGATAACCGAAGTTATCTAAAATCCACAGCAAGAACCTTGATTAATATTACTTACAACATTCTCTTCACAGCAAGAATATTCTGGTCTATAAGTATGTTTATAAATATGATGATTAATTATTCTTGTTCTAATTGGACAAACATGTGGTACTTCGTGCATAATAGTACGATGAACACATCTTTCTTGCATTGGTTCAACTAATGGTCTTTGCATAGGCCCCATAGCCATTTGCGTATTACCTTGCATACCATTATTAACATCAATATCAATGTTGTTAGTCATATTATCAGCAAAAAAGTTATTATTTATGTCAGTATCTCTATCATAACATCTATCTTGAAACATAAAAAATCCTCCTATCTATCTTATAGTATGAAGTCTTTTTTATTATGAAAAGTATATTTACCTAAATTTAAAAGTTTACTTGTATATTTTCTTTATCTTTTAATATAATTAAATGGTGATCTATGAAAATAGTTGTTTATGCTATTAGTAAAAATGAAAGTAAATTTGTTAAACGTTGGTATGAATCAATGAAAGAAGCAGATGAAATATATGTTTTAGATACAGGTTCTACTGATGATACAGTTAAATTATTAGAAGATTTAGGAGTTAAAGTAACAAAGAAAATTATTAATCCTTTTCGCTTTGATGTTGCTAGAAATTTATCTTTAGACCTAGTTTCTGATGATGCCACTCTTTGTGTTTGTACAGACTTAGACGAAGTATTCTTACCAGGTTGGAGAAAACTATTAGAAGATAATTATCAAGGAGAAACAAGAATTGGTTATACCTATAATTGGCATTTAAAAGATGGTAAACCTGATGTTAGTTTTATTTTAGATAAAATTCATACAAGATTTGATTATAAATGGACCCATCCTGTACATGAAGTATTAGAAAATATTAACAATAATGAAAAACGAAAAAACATTTTAGAAATTACTTTAAATCATTTTCCTGATTCTACCAAAAGTCGCTCTAATTACCTACCTCTTTTAGAATTATCGGTTAAAGAAAATCCTGAAGATGATAGAAATATGCACTACTTAGGAAGAGAATATATGTATTATCAAAAGTATAATGAAGCTATTGATACATTAATTAAACATCTAAACTTAAAAAAAGCTACTTGGAAAGATGAACGAGCTGCTTCTATGCGTTTTATTGCTAGATCTTATAAAAATTTAAATCGAACCAATGAAGCTATTATGTGGTATCAAAAAGCAATTAAAGAAGCACCTTATTTAAGAGATGCCTATGTTGAATTAGCTATGTTAGAATATGAACTAGAAAATTATGAAGAAGTATATAAAAATATTAAAATGGCTCTAGAAATAAAAAATCATGAAAAAACTTATATAAACGAAGTCTTTTCTTGGAATGAAACACCTTATGATTTAATCTCTTTGGCTTGTTATTATTTAAATTTATTACCTGAATCTCTATATTATTTAGAAATAGCTTTAAAAATAAATCCAACTAATGAAAGACTTTTAAATAATCAAAAAATAATTAACCAAATATTAAATAAAATCTAAAAGATTAATTAATTCTCTTAGATTTTTTTCTTTAATTTATCTAAATAATTTAAAGCTTCAAGTGGTGTTATATTTATAATATCAAGATTTTTTATTTCATTAATGACTTCGTTTTCTTGATTTTCGAAATTAAAACTAGTTTGAATTACTTCTGTTTTTTTGATTTTTGCTTTATTTTCATAAGTTTCTAAAACTTCTTTCGCTTTTTCAATTACTTCATTTGGTAATTTTGCTAGACCTGCAACGTTTATTCCATAGCTTTTAGAAACTGCTCCTTCTACTACTTTATGCAAAAAGGTGATATTGCCATCTTCTTCTAAGGCACTAACATGGACGTTTTTTACTCTTTTTAATTTTTTACATAAATCCGTTAATTCATGATAATGAGTTGAAAACAAAGTTTTGGCTTTAATATTATTATGAATATATTCTAAAATCGCATAGGCTAAACTCATACCATCATAAGTAGCTGTTCCTCTTCCTAATTCATCGAATAAAATTAAACTGTTTTTTGTTGCATTTTGCAAAGCATAATTAGCTTCTTTCATCTCAACCATAAAAGTAGATTCCCCACTTACTAAGTCATCACTTGCTCCAATTCTTGTGAATATTTTATCAAAAATAGGAATACTGCAACTTTTACATGGTACAAACGATCCAATCTGAGCCATAATAACAATAATAGCAAGTTGACGCATATAAGTTGATTTTCCAGCCATATTTGGTCCGGTTATTAATAAACAATCACATTTATCATCCATTATGATATCATTTGGAACATAATCAACTTTGTTAACTGCTTCAACAACCGGATGTCTTCCTTCAAAAATTTTAATTTCATGATTATGATTAAAAGTTGGTCTAACTAATTGATATTTATCAGCTATATCGGTTAAAGCTATTAAAACATCTACTTCACTAATAATTTTACTAATATTTTGAATTTCTTTCGTATAATTATTAACTTCACTTCGAATATCATTAAAAATATCATATTCTAAATTAATTATTTTTTCACTAGCTCCTTGAATAATTTGTTCTTTTTCTTTTAAAGATTCGGTTATGTATCTTTCTCCTGTTGTTAAAGTTTGTTTCCTGATATAACCAAACTCACTTTTAACAAGGGGAATACTTCCTTTACTAACTTCAATATAATAACCAAAAACTTTGTTATAACCAATCTTTAAATTCTTAATTCCTGTTCTTCTTCTTTCTTCTTCTTCCTGTAACAAGATAAAATCTTGACTATTATTTTTTATTTTTCTTAACTCATCTAATTCTTCATTAAAACCATCATTTATTAAGTTACCTTCTTTTAAAGTTAATGGAGCATTAGGATTAATACTTTTTTCTAATAAATCAACTAAATAATCAAATGTTTCAATTTCTAGATCATAATTAATTTTTAATAACTCATTCTTAATATCAGGTAATACTTTTAAAGATTTTAATAATTGATACATATCTCTAGCATTTAAATTACCATAACTGATTCGTCCAATTAATCTTTCTAAATCATAGATTTCTTTTAAAGAATTACTTAAATTTTCTTTAACTAAAAAGTTTTCTTTTAAGGCATCTATATAATTATATCTTCTTTCGATTACTTCTAAATTAGTAAATGGTGATAATAAATTTTGTTTTAATAGCCTACTTCCCATAGCTGTTTTTGTTTTATCCATAAACCAAAGTAAAGAATTATTTCTCGAATTATCGCGAATAGTTTCTGTAATTTCTAAGTTTTTTTTGGTATGAAAATCAAATAATAAATGTTCACTTTCTTTCGTTAAAATAACTTTTTTTAAGTATTTTAAATTGGCTTTTTTGGTTTTAGTTACATAGGTTAATAAATGTTTAACTGAAGTTACTAAACGAAGATCATTTACCTCTTTATAGATATAATCATATTCCTTGTAATCTTCAAGATCATCTGTTACAGTTACTAAAATATTATAATTAGTTTTTAAATTATATAAAATTTCCCGATTAGTTTTAGAATTAACAATAACTTCTTTAATACCTAAATTGATAAGTTCCCGGTATAAACTATTTAAATCTGTTAAGAAAATAGCATAGATATCCCCGGTTGATATATCAGCATAAGTTAGGGCATAACCATCTTCAAAAGTATAAATACTGGCTAGATAATTATTTTCATTAGCAAAATTTAGATTATCAAGTAAAGTTCCTCTGGTAATAACTTGAACAACATCTCTTTCAACCATTCCTTTTGTATCTTTGGGATCAGTTAATTGTTCACAAATAGCTACCTTATACCCTTTTTCGATTAACTTCGAAACATAAGTTTGATAAGCATGATAAGGTACTCCACACATAGGTACTCTTTCTGAAAGTCCAGCTTGTCTACCCGTTAAAGTTAAACTAAGTTCTCTACTTACCGTTTCAGCATCTTCAAAAAACATTTCATAAAAATCGCCAAGACGAAAAAAGATTATTGTATCTTCATAATTATCTTTTATTTCCATATATTTGGCCATCATTGGAGCCAATTTACTTCTATCTACTTCACATCTTTTCATATTTCACCCTACAACATTCAACTTATTATAACAATTATTGGACAGATTTTCAAAATAAATACGAATACTTGACATTTTATTCATTAATTGGGGCAAATAGATCTTGATATATTTCTTGATAATTATTAACATAAATAATCTCTAATTTATCTTTATATAAATATTCTAATTCTAGTATTTCTTCTTGATTTTGTTTAGGAAAATAAACTTTTTTAACTTCATTATTAATAGCAGCTATAATTTTTTCTTTTAAGCCACCTACTTTTAAAATATTTCCAGTTAAAGTAATTTCCCCAGACATTGAAATAGAATTATCGATAACAACATTTTTTAAATGCGATAAAATGGCTGTTGCAATTGTTATACCAGCACTTGGGCCATCTTTTTTAATTGCATTACTTGGAATATGAATATGAAAATCTTTTTTATTTAATTCTTTAAGATTAATAGCAAATTCTAAACTTTTACTTTTAATGTATCCAAGAGCTACTTTAATTGATTCTTCCATAACTTCTCCAACTAAACCAGTTATGGTTATTTGACCAGTTCCTGGATAAGAAACAACTTCTATTTTAACAATGTCTCCTCCATATGGTGTATAAGATAATCCAGTTATAACTCCTTCGGTGTTTATTAAATTGTTATTTACTTGATACTTGTAAATACCTAAAATACTTTCAATATTTTTATTAGGATCCAATTTTTTCTTACCATCAATTTTATTACAAACAAACTTTCGACAAATTTTTCTAATCATTCTTTCTAATTCACGAACACCACTTTCTTTCGTATAATTACGAATGATAGTTGTTAAAGTGTTATTAGTTAAATTTAATTCATCTTTAGAAATACCATATTCTTCTAACATATTAGGTAAAATATGTTCTTTAGCTATTTTTATTTTTTCATATTCCGTATAACTTCCAAGTTCAATTATTTCCATACGATCTTTTAATTCGGTTGGTATTTTATCAAGATAATTAGCTGTTAAAATAAACATAACTTTGGATAAATCAAATTCTTCATCAATAAAATGATCAACAAAACGATTATTAAGTCCTTTATCTAAAACTTCAAGCAAAGCACTAGCAGGATCACCTTTAATATCTTTGGTCATTTTATCAACTTCATCAATGATAAAAACAGGATTGTTAACACCTATTTTTTGAATACTCGACATAATTTTTCCTGGAGCTGCCCCAACATAAGTTCTTCTGTGACCAATAATTTCAGCTTCATCATTAACCCCACCAACAGAAATTTTTACCCATCTCCTATTTAAAGCTTTGGCAATACTTAAAGCAATACTAGTTTTTCCAACTCCCGGTGGACCAACTAAACAAAGAGTTGGAGCATTAGAATTTTCCCCATTAAATTGACGGACCATAATATATTCTAAAATTCTTGTTTTAGCATCTTGTAAACCAAAATGGGTATTTTCCAAAACATTTTTAACATTTTCTAAATTAGTTTCTTCAGGACTACTCTTATTCCATGGTAAATTTAATAAAATATCAATATAATTACGAATTATTCCTATTTCTGGTGAATTACTATTACAACTTTTATAACGATTAGTTTCTATTTCTAATCTTTTTTTGATACCCTTAGGAGCATCTAATTCTTTAATTTTTTTCTGTAATTCGGATATTTCATCAGTTTCATCTAAATGTAATTCTTCTTTAATAACAGCAAGTTTTTCTTTTAAATAAAATTCTTTTTGACTTATATCCATTTTTTTATTAACTTTAATATCAATATCTTGTTCAATATTAATAATTGATTTTTCATATTCTAAATCGTCTAATAACATTTTAAGTCTTTTAACACTTGATATTTCTTTTAGATATTTAAGTTTTCGATTATGAGAAAGTGGTAATAGACTAACAACTAAATCAGTTAATTTACTAATATTATGAATTTCTTTGATATTATCAAAAAGAGATTCATTAGTAAGTTTTACATATTCATCTAAACTTTTATATAAAGTTCTTGACATAGCAATTTCTTCAATAGGATCAATTTCTTCATTAGTTGGCATGGAAACGTCAGCATCGTACATAGAATCTTCTTCTTTGATATCATGGACAATAGCTCTTTTTAAACCTTTTAAAACTACTCGCATATTACCATTTGGCATATCTATTTTAAATTTTATTTTAGCAACAATACCAATATTTATATTATTTTTGGCTTCTAAATTATCAGTTTGTTTTTGATGAATAATAAAAAGACAATTATCAAAACAACTTTCAGCTAAAGAAATAGTTTGCTTGAAATTGATATCAGAAAATTCTAATTTAGTTTCGGTAAAGGGAAATATTTCATGATTTTTGATAAATAATAATGGTAAATTAGTTTTTATCATGAATATCCCTCCCTTTCAATTTGCTTTTTATTATAATCAGCCTTATTTTAAAAAACAAGATTTTGACATGTTTATTGACATAAAGAAATTAAGAGATATTTAATGGAAAAAATTAGCATATAATTAGTATGAAAAAAAGTGTAAATTTTTATTGCTTTTTGAAAATTTATTTGCTATACTTATTAAGTAATTTGTTTTGGGGTCATAGCCAAGTGGTAAGGCAGTGGACTGCAACTCCTTGATCGTTGGTTCAAATCCGACTGGCCCCTCCACATTGCGGATGTAGTTTAGTGGCTCGAATATGGCCTTGCCAAGGCTAGGACGCGGGTTCGATTCCCGTCATTCGCTCCATAAAAAAAATCACTAACCTTTAAGGTTAGTTTTTTTATGGTGCAGAAATGACATGGAACGAACCCTACCCTTTTAAACTATTCTTATAATTAATAATATCTTCTTTTATAAAATTCCATCTTAAACATACTATATATCTATCCTTGGCATTTTTTGAATCACGATTTAAATTTCTCATTTTAGGGCCAATAGTTATACAAGCTATATGAGGTGAAGTATATTCTAAACTTCTTTTAGAAAGTATTAAATCATATAAATCATATTTCATAATCCATACATAATCATTAATTCTACCACATACCAAAGCATCTATATCATAGTCTGAATTTCTTCCTCTTACAATAAATCTATCAATCATATCAACTATAATTCTTGTTTTATTAATACTTTTATTAAAAATATCTATTTCTTTTTGATAAATCTTTTTATATTCTTCTGAGCTTAATGATTTTGAAAAGTCTATGTTACCATCACCATTCCTTGCATATCCATAATGATAACTAACATATTTTTCAATAGTATTATATGGTATTTTTAATTGTTCTAAATACCTCTTAAAATCATCAATAGACTCACCATGCATAGAATTACTATTTCCACACTTTAAACTAATATTTTTGATATGATTTTTATATTTAATAAAAATATCTGTTTTTTGAACCATTTTATTTTTCCATGATTTAATTTTTTCATTACCATCTATAACATCTCCAAATAATTCTTTTAAAAAAGTTTGAGAATTATCATCTAATTCATATAGATACTTATTATTAAATAATTCTACAAAATCATATTCATTTTGAAATCCATAATTTTTAAACATAATTAAATATCACCTCGAATATAATATACAAAAAAAATTCATTTTTTATAAAATAATTTAATTATATTTAAAATATATATAATTATCTATCTAATATCATTAAGTTTAGTACGATCAATCATAGTTTTATACCTATAATCAAATTTATAAATTGTAAAATAAATTCAAAAATTAATGGAAATGTATTTTAGAAACAAGGTTACCATAGTATAATTATAGTGTAAACAAAAAGATAAATAGTAAGTTTTAAAGGAGATGTAAGATATGTATCATCCAAGATTAAAGGGAAATCATTATGAAATGGGAAAACATTATGGTGATTTATTATATAAAATAGGTGAAGATTTATCATCAGTAATAAAAATAACTAAAGAAAAAGATGATCTTGAGTTATAATCCTCATTATCATCTTTTTTAACTACCACTCTCCTGAACTAAATATAACTTCATTTGTTTTTTCATTAAAAGCAGCTATTAAAAAGTCACCATGATTACAATATCCTGAATCATCACATCTTCCCTCTATCAAATATATAATATAATCATTTTCATTCTTATAATATGAAGGTGTATATGTAAATACTCTAGAAAGTAATCCTTCTTTTTCTGTATATTCTTCTTTATGACCAATCCATATTGCTTTATTTTTATATTCTTTATCAAAGTTTTCTTTCGTCATACTATCATCAATATAGTATAAAGAATAACTTGTTCCGCTTTGCAAAATTCCCGGTACATAATAAAATTCAATATTTTTAGCATTAGAAGGTATTTTGGCTGGAAAAACTTTTTTTAACCTCTCACCAGTTACATAATAATTATAATATTTAGAATCAGTTACGGGATTTGTAGCCGATAATAACAAGCAAACAAATATTGCTATAAAGTAATAAAATACTAATAATAAACTTAAAATAATAGATATTATTTTTAAGATTTTTTTATATTTTTCTTTAAAATGATAAGATAATATAGTAATTATTACAAATATAAAAAATGGTATAAAACTAGCTAAAAAGATTATTAAATTTTCTTTAATAGGAATTCCAATAGCAGTTTGGATATAAATCAAAATACCTATTAACAAAGTGATTATACTAATTATTATTGATAATTTATTATATTTAAATATTTCTTTTATTTTAATTTTCATTTGACACCTCTTTGTTTCTTTAAATTAACATATTATAGTATACATAAAATATTATCATTTTAAATAGTATTAATTATAACTATTAATACTATTATATCCAGCAAAAATAACCATATTGAATAATAAGATTACATAATATATAAATATTATTATTTGAGAAATTTTTATAACTTTAAACTTATCTTCAATTAATTGTTCAACATTGTCTTTCGATCTCTTATTTTTTTGTCATTCAATATTCTGATACTTCAATATTTAATTCTTTTGATAATAAAATTAGAAATTTTATTTAGATAATTTTTATCACCTACCAATTTGTAATTATATGTCTCTATATATGTTTGAAATTTTCATGTGTTTTTTGATTTCATTTGTTATAAGATATTTTTATTATATCACGGATATTTAAAATCTCATAATCCTTATCGTTACTATTCACGGATTTTTAGAAAGAAAATAAAATCCCTACTTTTCTATAAAAAAAAAGAGTGTTTCAGGGAATAAGTATTTGAAAATAAGTCCCGAGTTTTGTAGTTAATTTTCTAAAAAAAGCCAGCAATTCCAGTTACTATAAGGGTTTGATGGCTTTCTAAAGTTCCACAACGTAATCACCTAAATTTTTTCTTTTAATATTTTATTTCTAAGTGATATTACCTGCTTTTTTGAAGGTAATAGAAAATTAAATTTTTCTTCGTTATATATATTTTAATAATTTCAAATAATTTTTATTGGTTTGCTAAATTTAAGCAAATAAAAAGATGACTTTGAAATATTTATGACTTTTTATTTACAATTTATTTTAATAAGAAAAGTTCATTTTCTTTATTTTTTTCTTCATTGTATCTTGCCTTAGCAGTTCTATAATCACATCCATATTCACAACCTAAAGCAGCAAAATTAGGTTTTATATTCAATCTTATCAACTCCTTTAACATATTTATTAATTTATTTTAATTTTCCATATTCATGTTTACAATCACCTCTATAGTAATTGTAACATTAATTAAAAATGTAGGAAAACCGACATTTATTTTTACCGATTTCCTACATTTTATTTTACCATTTACAATCATCTAATTCAAACATAAAAACACCCTACCTTAACTTTCACTTTACTTAACATTTTTATTTAAAGATATTCTCTTTTCTTCTTGCATTTCAACCACATTAAATCCTAGTTCTTTAGCCCTTAAAATACATTCATCATTATTAAGATGCATGCAATAAACTTTTTCTTTTAAATTATTAGGAATTATTTCAGCTAGTAAACCAATATATAAATGCACGTTACCAGGATAATTAGCCGTTGTTGTATCAATATACATACTACTAATTTTGTTTTCACTATTAATTAATGTTTTAATTACATTTAAATCTTTAGTATCTCCTGAATAATAAATAATTCCCTCTTTTGTATTAAACAATAATCCATAAGAAGCTAATTCATCACAATGACTTGTTTCTATATACCTTATATTTTGAAATTCTTCATACTTTTCATCAAATTCCTTTTCCCTTACAAAATTATACATTTCTTTAGTACATCCAAATATCTTTAAAAGATCTTTAATATTTTCTAAATATTTAGCTTTTTCAGGTAAAATAATATTTAATGATATATGTAACTGATAATAAGCATACATAACTAAACTACCTAGACTACCTACATGATCAGAATGAGTATGTGTTATCATCAAATTAATTGTTTCCATATTATTTAATAAATCTAATTCCATTAACTTTGCAAAAACACTTTCCCCACAATCAATTAAAAATAATTGATTATCAATAGTAAAATAAGCGGAAGTATTACCTTCTTTTGGATTAAAAGCTGCTCCTCTACCTAAAAAATTTAATTTCATAACATCTCCTTAATGATTTATCTTTTATTATAGCAAGTTATTTTTTTGTAACTAAAAATACACTTAAATTAAAAGAAACTAGCCCGTTAGTTTCCTTAATTATTCTTTTAGTCTTCAACCATAATCCATTCTTGTAAATATTTAATTTCACTATGACAATAGTCACATTTACCTTTAGTAGCATCAATAGATGCCCCACAATTATGACATTTAATGATATTAACTTCACTATTTAATTTAAGTGTTTTCTCATTAATTCTTTTTAATAAATAATTATCTTCAACTAGCTTAGAAACTATCTTACCATTATTATAATAAACAATTCTAACACTTGCTTTTACTCTAACAAATAAATGATTATCCTTAGTATATTCTTCCAAATTAAGATAATCAATAATATCATAATCAATAATATTTTCTTGACTATAATATTTTTTTCTAATCTCATAATTTAAATTATTAAAGAAAGATTTTTTATCGATTTTCGTTCTTTCCCAAAAAGCAATTTGTTTTTGATTTTCTCTATCTTTATATTTTTTAATTGGTCCTAAAACAATATAACCATCAATAACATAGAAGAAATAATATAATATTAAAGCTAAAACTATCCCATAAATAAATACTTTGGTAATATCATAATTATTAAAAGTTCTTGAAGTGAATTTAATAAAGAAAAAGGCTAATAATAAACTAATTAGTAAATCTATAAAAGCTGTTACTATTCGATACGTTGTATTTTGTAATATCAAATCATAGTGATATTTACTACCTAAATCTTTTTCTATATAATCAATATTATAATAGGTTTTACAATAAGGACAACCATCAAGAAAATCTTTTAATTTAGAAGTCATTCCACAATTAGGACATTGATAATCTTTATTTTCTAAACTTTTTGAAATAAAAGTATACTCTATTCTTGTATCAAAAATATTTTCTGTATGAACTAATTTATCTTTAATAAAGTATTCTTTTTGGCATCTTATTCCCTTTTTGATATCATCATTAATTTTATTAATATCTGTATTTCTTTCTAATATTTTATTGTCAACAATATATTTAGTTTTAATATTTATATTATATTTTTTTAATTTATCTTGATGAAAATTATCGGAAACTAATGGCATAACTTAACTCCTTATCGATTATTATTATTATTATTGTTGTTATTATTATTGTTATTATTAGAAGATGATCCGCCACTGTAACCGCCACCAGAAGATGGAGTATAATGCGGAATAATTTTAAAATATTGATTATCCATAATTATACCATCAATTGATGAATCAACACACATAGTATTAATAGCCATAGGATTAGCATTATTTCCTGGTATTAAAGAAATAGTAACCTTAGTTCCTTTTACTGTTCCTTTGGGATCATATAGTAAAAAATTATAAATTTGTTCTAATTCATCTTTAGTTAATTGATAATATTTAGTTAAATCTATACATCTTTTTTTTCTAATTAATTCTTCATATGTTTCTGGTTCTTTATTCATTTTTTAACTCCTTATCTATATAATAAAATTCAATATTTTGAAACGGTAAATTAATAGCTTGAATATGATAATAAGCATTATTCTTTTGTTTAACATAATGATAATCTCTTAAAGTTGAGGTTGTAAAAAAGATATTATTGGGATTATCAAGAGAATATTCTTGTTTATACTCTTTAATTAAATTAGATATATCATACATATAAAATTCATCTTTATCACTTGTTATATGATCTAATACGCCTTTATAAATCTGATGAGTGACAATATGTCTTTGTTTGGTTCTATGTTCGTCGCCATAAGTTACTAAATTACCACTAAGAATCATAATATAAAGTGAATTATTCTCAGGATAATCACATATTTCATTTATTAATTCTTTTTTCATATATATTTTAAGAGAACTTTTGGGGGTAATATAAATTACATCACGTGTTTTCTTGGTTATTTGAGATTCTAATTTATATTCTATATTATCTATTTTTAAAATAAAAGAATTAGTATCATAGATATATTTAAGCTTGTTATCTGTTTTAATAATTTCTTCTAAAGTTGGATATTCATTATTTAAGGTTTTAGTTGGTATGTATCTACTAGAATCTTCTATTCTCATCTTATTGACATATTGATAGACAAACTCATCATTATATTCATCTTTTTGATAGTTTCGATCTTTATACATTTGTTGTTGCAATAAACAAGTATAACTTTTATTTGAATTATAATTATTTTTAACAAAAGGACATCCGGTTTTGCATAAATATAAATAACCACATTTAGTACACTCTTCATTTAAAGGTAATTTGTTATGATTAATAAATATTTTCTGATAAGCTGTAGTAAGTATTTCTTTAACACTATTCTTATAAATATTACCATAGTAATAATCTTGATGTTTTTGCCCTCTTACACAGGAATAAATATCTCCATTTTTTTCTAATAAGAAAAACTTTTCGCCACAATTATCACAATTAGAGCAATAATCTGGTCCAAACTCATCAAACCATGGACCATTAACACCATTTTCTAAATCGCTTCCATCAAACTCTTGATGCATTCTTTTGTAAAAATTAACTTGTTCTTGTTCTGTCATATGATGTAATATTCCCTTAGAATCATAATCAAAGCCAACCATAAAATTAAAATCATTCATATCTAAACAAGTATTTTTATGTAAATATTTAATATCTTCTATAATTTCTTCTAGATGATTATAATGCTCTTTAAAGATTGTCGCGGATACTTTTTTCTTATTAGGAATATCTTTTAGTAATTCAATATTTTTTAATATTTTTGCAAGTGTTTGTTTATTTCCTTTGGTAACACGATATTCATTATGTAAAGATAAAGGTAAATCTAAACTTCCCGAAATAGAAACATTAAATTCTTTAATAGTATCAATATGTTTATCTAAATCATACATATTTGTCTTTATATGAGGTTTACCTACTTTAAAACCAGCATTACTAATCATCTCTTTATTAAGATCATAGTAATCATTAATATATTTAATTAAATCATAAAAATCATCATGAGAAAGTGTTGTTACTTCCCCACCATGTAAGGATATGTTAAAAGGAATTATATTAAAATCTTTAAACTTTTTAATAGCATAATCTAAAGTTTCTAAAGCATGATAATTTTTAAAATCATCTTTGGTATTATCTTCTAAATAACAATATTTACAAGCCATATTACAAGCCATAGTTGGAACATATAGTAAATGTATATATTTATAATTCATATAAAACCTCTCTAATTGCTATAATAATAATCTGAATTGAAATATGAATTATTATAAGTATTATTATAATTTTCTCCATATCGATACACTGAAGTTGGGCTTTCTTTAAATGATCTTTCATTTACAATGGTATCTTTAGGAATGGTTATTTCATTTAAACTATAACATTTTCTAAATGCAGATGATCCTATTTCTTCTAACTTACTATTTTTAGATATAATAACTTCCGATAAACTTTCATCGCCATAAAAAGCATGTCCACCTATTCTTATTACTTTATCAGGTATTATAATACTTTTTAATGAAGTACAGTTTTCAAAAGAATTTCCTCTAATTTCAGATAAATTCTTAGATAACTTAATATATTCCAAAGATGATGCTCCATAAAATACTTCTCCACCCATATAATTTAAAGTATTAGGAAGAATAATATTAATAATGGATTTACAGTTATAAAAAGCTCCCCCTCCTAAATATTCTAAGTTACTTGGAATATTAACTTTAATTAATTTTTTATCATTTTTAAAAGCTTGACCTCTTATTTCAATAATACTATTTGGTAATTCAACTTCTTCTAAAAAAGGCATATTAGAAAAAGTATTTCCCCTTAAACTAACAACTTTTTCTCCTTTATATGTTTCTGGTATAGTAGCTGTTTTAAAATTAGTTAATCCAAAAGCATAAAATCTAACAGCATAACCATCATCAACTTTTTCATATAGGATTCTTGGATTAACAAAAATAATTAAAGGTAAAATAATAGCAATAAGTATAAAAACTATTCTAATTATTTTTTTATCAGTTACTAAAGAATTTTTAACATTCATAACTATATTAGAAATTTTTTCATTAGGTCTTGACTTTATCTCTTTTTTTAAATATTTAAGAAAATCATATTTTCTAGTAAGTTTAAAAAAGATAAATAAAATAATTAAACCTATAATATAAGTATAAATAGGAAAGTGAAAGAAAATTAAAGATATAAAAACAAATAATAAGATAGAAAAAATTATATTTAAAATATTTTTTCTTTTTAAAACATCTCTTGGTATTAAATTATTATTTTCTATTCCTAATTTAGTAAGTTCTTTTTTTATAAAAATCTCTAATAACTGATCTTCTGAATTAGCATAAATAGAATCAAAGTTAGAATAATTAACTATTTCTTTTGGCTTATTAGAAATAACAGTATTGGAAGCTACATCTGCACCACAGTTAGGACAAAATTTATCATCTTCTTTTAAAGTTTCCCCACATTTTAAACATTTTAAAGTTGTTTCATTATTAATAACTGAAGGAGTTACAAGATTATTATTACTTGTATTTTTACCTTGAAAAGTATTTCGTTCCTTGATACCAGATAATATAGGAAGAATTAATAAAGCTCCGATAAATACAGCTAAAAAATCAACTATTGCAATATAAGTAGTTATAAAAAAGTCAAAGAATAACAATATAGCTGCTCTTGATATAAATAAAATCCAAAAAACTTTTTTACTATTATCTTGAGAAATTAATCTTGATAAGGGAATAAGCACCATAACAGACATATGAATAGAAACAAATGCTTCTACTCCTAAAGCTGAACCAATAGAAAAAATATCATTTTCTGAACTAGCTAAAACCATTGTTGGAATCATTAATAAAGTACACATTAAAAACATTTTAGATTTTTTCATACAAACACCTCTACTACTTTAAAACATCTTACCAGTTAAGTATAGCATATATCTTAAAACTATTCTATAATTATTTTCTCAAATTTCATTTTTGATTACAGAAAAATCATAAATATATTTTCTTTTGATATTACTACTATATTATGAAAAAAAGACTAGTATTTTCTTAACCTAATCTTTACTTATTATATTTTTTTAAATTTACTCATTATCCTTTGCATTTTCTGAAACTAAAGGATTATCATTAGGGTAACTACAAAGAACAGTATCCAAATATTCAATACCACAAAAATATTTACATATTGATATATTTTTGATTGCACACTTATGTTCTTTAGTATTTTCCTCTTTATTCCAAGGACAAATTTCTTGTTTCCAATCAATATCTGATTTATCACTGGTTAAATCAATATCCATATTAGCTCCCTTTAATTTTTTAATTTCTTTATTCATTTAAAACCTCATCTATCTAATTATATCATTTATATCTTGAAAGATATATTATTTTTTATTCTTAATGGCTAAGCAATAATTGACTCCTTTTGGTGCTATTATTTTATTATTAGGATTTAATAGATTGTATTTAGCAAAATAAGTCTTTGTCATTTCTTCATTATTTAAATGTTCATAGATTAATAAGTCATTTTCTTCTAATATATTTTCTATTTCCTGATAAGAATACTTAGCTTTCATTTTTTCATTGGCTCCACTTGCTAACTTTTCATTAATCTTTGTTTCTTTACTATCTTCATATGTTGGATAATCAAAAACAATACTACTACCATTACAAATAAGACAAGAAATATCTTTTAACATCTTTTTAAATTCTTCTTTTTCTAAATAATAACTAATTCCTAATAAACTACTAAAAGATACTAAATCTTTTTTATATTTACTATTAATAATATTATTTATCCAGTTTTTATTAGTAAAATCACATTCTAAAAAATTAACTTTCGAATAATCAATATTTTTATTATCTAATCTTCTAATTTTATCTTCAAGCATATCCTTTTTATCAATTTCAAATATTTCTAAATTATTTAAATGATAACGATAAGCAAAAGTATCATAACCAGCTGCAAAGATTAAATACTCTCTGCACCCTATTTTTATAGCTTCAAATAAAGATTTTTCACAAAAAATACTTCTACCAAGTACTGATGGCGATAATTGATTATCAACAATCCATCTTAGAGCTTCTTCTTCACTTCCTTCAAAATTAGGATTAAAAAACTTAATACCTTTAACCATACTATTAGCTATTTTCTCATACTCTTCTTTGGTTAATATTTGATCTGCCAAATTATCCTTAAAAATCCAATATTTATTATTCTTATAATGATACCCCCTAGCAAAACAACTTACTAAAGCCGTCATATTTTTTTCCATTTTTTCACCTCTTATTCTTAATACACCAATTATTTAATAATTACAAGACTTGAAAAAAATCCCAATTTGTGGTAATATATGAGCATAAATAAGATACTATTAATAACTAAAAAAAGTAATTTAAACTACCTATTCTAAGCATTTAAATTACTTTTCTTTATTTTAATTTTTTCTTTTAACTGGAAATTGAATTTCGGTTAAATAATCTTCAACTTTATCTTTATTCCAGCAACCATCAATATAACATTCTCTGACATTATCAATTATTTGATAACCATTATCTTCAATATATTTTAAAATAATATTATAAGAATCTCTTAAATTATCATATGAGCCCTTATGATAAATACAAACAGCAGTTATAGGATCGGTTTCCATAAATTTTACTTTATCAGTTTCAATACATTTCTTTTCAACAGCTTCAGCATATCTAATTTTGATATCTTTTTCTTTATATTCGCCATCTAAATAACTAACATAACAATAATTTGGATTTACACACTTTAAATTAGGATTAGCTTTAGAACAATATTTACCCGTTTGTAAAACAAATTCTGGTATTTTACTAAAATCAGTAATTACTCCATCTTGATAATAAACAATATAACTTGGTATGTCTTTTAAAAATATTTCATTTTTCATATTTCTATCCTCCAATAAATAATTAATTTTGGAAAGCTGAATATTATATTCTTGGATATTAGTTTCTAATTCTTTTTTTCTCTTAGTAAGTATTTTCTTTAAATCACATCCATCTAAAACTTTTTTAATATCTTTAATCGATATTCCCATTTGTCTTAAAGCTATTATCTTTGATATTTCTATTAACTGACTAGTTTCATAATATCTATAACCGGTATTTAGATCAATATAAACTGGTTTTAATAAATTCTCTTTTTCATAATATCTTAAAGTTTTAATCGTTGTTTTAGATAAGCTAGAAAATTCTCCAATTTTATACATATTGCGCCTCCATAATTACTTATATCATCTACTCTAAGGGGAGAGTCAAGTCTTATTTTGGTAAAACTTTAGCATTATTATAAATTTTATTTAAAAATTCATCAGGATAATGAATATCTAAAAAACGTTCTACAGAATTAGTTGGTAATAATCCTTCTCTTCTTTCACCTTGTCTATAGCAAGCAATACTACTAATTGTAGCATCGAATAAAAAGATAAAACTAAAAACAATGGTTAAAACTTTAGTCCAATTATAATTTAAATATTTTTTAAAAGAAATAATTCTTGGTAATAATAATTCATAAAATAAAACTCCCATTAAACCCCAAAAACTGGCATGTAATAAACTAGTTCGACCATTTAAATTAAATCTTAAATAAGAATAATCCCAAGAAATCGTTCCAAATATTTTTTCTTGTAAATAAGAAAACAAATATTCAACGGCTCCTCCCCCTATCATTCCTATTGAAAAAACAATAAAAATTTTTAAATATTTATTAAGATTTTTAAAATCAACTTTATAATAAAGAAAATAAAAAGCTAATATGCCAGCTCCATAAACAGGAATTAAAGGTTCATAAATAACTCCTCGTCTTAAACTATAATTACCTTTTAATAACATTAATAAGTTTTCATGCACAAAACCTAAAAAACTACCTAACATAAAAATACTAAAAAAATACTCATATTTTATAAATAAATCTTTTTTCATACTACCCCTCTTCTTTTTAATGAAATTATTGTATCACATAATACAATATTAAGCAAATGTCTGCAATATACCAAAAAAAGAACTCTTTAAAAAGTTCTTTTCTTAGATTAAGAATAATTACACCATTTATTATAACTGTCATATTTCGTTTCTTTTCAATTAAAATAACCGAATTAGCTTTAATTTCAAAAATTTCCGTGAATTTTCTTAATCCTTCTTCGTTTAATTTCATCTTTCCCCCTTGTTTGGAGTAATTATAGCATTTTAATTTGTCGAATTTTGTCGAATAAAGTCATTTTTTACATAAATTTAACTAAAAAATAACTCTTTACACCTATTATCAATAAAAAAATCATATTTATATACTTTACTAAATATCTATTTTTATTTATGTCCTATTGTGTTAATTATTATCTGATACTCTAATTTTTCTATTAATTTTCATTAAATCATTTTTCTTTATATTAGATAATCCTTTGATAATATAAGCAATATTTTTTATAATTAATTACTAAAAAAATTAGTGTAAACAGTAAAAAAAATATTGACATTTATGTTTTAGTAGTATTATACTTTTTTTAACGACATTGAGAAAGAAAAGTAATATTGATATAATTTATAGTGAGTTAATGATAGTGGAAAATTAACAAGGAGTCAATATGAAGAACACTTTTTAGTTGCTTACCGAAAGTTTACAAGTAGACTAAGCCGGGTTGTAATCCGTTATCATGTTACTAGATTTGTTAGAATCAAAAAGTGATCATATAAATAATATTTATGATAAATTGGGTGGTACCGCGGAATAACCAGTTTTCGTCCCATAGAGGGATGGATACTGGTTTTTTAATTTATTATAGAAAGAGGGATTTATATGTGTAGTTTTATGGTATATACCAAAAATGATATTAAAAAAGAAGATTATTTAAAGGAATTTCAGAAAATTAGTTATCGAGGACCAGATATGACAAAAACAGATTTTTGTCATGGTATGTGGGGATTTCATCGTTTAGCCATTATGGGGTTAGAAGAAACAGGCATGCAACCATTTTATTATAAAGGTAATATGGTTGTTTGTAACGGAGAAATATATGGATTTCGAAAAATAAAAAAAGAATTAATTAAAGAAGGATATACTTTTAAATCAGATAGTGATTGTGAATTATTATTACCTTTATATGAAAAATATCAAGAAAAAATGTTTAAAAAATTAGATGCTGAATTTGCTTGTGTTATTTATGATAATTCTACAAAAGATTTTGTTGCAGCTAGAGACCCTATTGGAATTAGACCTTTATTTTATGGTTATTCCAAAGTAAGTGGAAGCATTATGTTTGCAAGTGAAGCAAAAGTCCTTATTAAATTATGTGATAAAGTTAGTCCTTTTCCTCCGGGTTATTATTATAAAAAAGGAGAATTTATTCAATATTATAATGCTTCTAAAACTAAAAAAGTAATTGATGATGATTTAGAGACCATTACTAAAAATATAAAAAAGAAATTAGAAAAAGCTGTCGTTAAAAGAATTGATTCCGATGCTCCGATTGGATATTTATTAAGTGGAGGTTTAGATTCTAGTTTAGTTTGTTCTATTGCTAGTCGTCATACTAAAAAACCAATTAGAACTTTTGCTATTGGTATGAGTAAAGATGCTATTGATTTAAAATATGCTAAGCAAGTAGCTGATTATATAGGTAGTATTCATACAGAAGTTATCATGGATGAAAAACAAGTATTAGATATTTTAAGAGAAGTAATCTATCATTTAGAAACTTGGGATATTACAACAATTAGAGCTTCAATTGGAATGTATTTATTAACAAAATGGATTCATGAAAATACAGATATTAAAGTTCTTTTAACTGGAGAAGTAAGTGATGAATTATTTGGATATAAATATACAGATTTTGCTCCAAATGCCAAGGAATTTCAATTAGAAAGTGAAAAAAGAATCAAAGAACTTTATATGTATGATGTTTTAAGAGCCGATCGCTGTATATCAGGAACTTCTCTTGAAGCTAGAGTTCCCTTTGCTGATTTAAAATTTGTTAAATATGTCATGAGTATTAATCCAAAAAAGAAAATGAATACTTATCAAAAAGGAAAATATTTACTTCGTAAAGCTTTTGAAGGAGATTATTTACCAGAAGAAATTTTATATCGCGAAAAAGCAGCTTTTAGTGATGCTGTTGGTCATTCCATGGTTGATTATTTAAAAGAATATGCAAATAAAAAATATAGTGATGAAGAATACAAAGAAAGAATTAAAAAGTATCCTCTCCATACCCCTTTTACTAAAGAATCTTTGTTATATCGTGAAATATTTGAAGAATTTTATCCAAGTTGTTCTAATATGATTATTGATTATTGGATGCCAAATAAAAACTGGGAAGGTTGCAATGTAAATGATCCATCAGCTAGAGTCTTAGCTAACTATGGAGCCAGTGGAAAATAAAAATAAAATTAAATTAAATTAGTAAATATTCAAAGACTATTGCTATAATAATATAGAAAGGAGCAATATGAAAAAAATAGTTTTCATTTTTCTATTATTACTAGTAATAACTGGTTGTACTAAATATTTAAAAGTAAAAGAAATTAAAAATTTAGAAATTATTCAAAATAATCAAGATAAAATCAAAGAAATAACTATTGTTCAACAAACATTACTAGGTAAATTTTGTTATAAACCAAATTTAGAAGATACTATTAAACAGTTTACTAAAATAGAAAAAGTCAGTAAAAGTAATATAAGAGTAACTGATAATTATATATCTTATATTTTTGATATGGAAAATATTGGTACTATAACTTTAAACTTTGAAGATATTTACTTAATAAATAACAAACAGTCTTATTTATTAAAAGATTTTAATCATCAATTCAATAATTTAGAAAAAACAGAATGTAACTAAAAGGGGCTGAGTAGAAATGAATAATTTTTATTCAGTCTTTTTTATTATCTTTTTTGTTTTGGAAAAGGAAATTTTTCACTTTTTAGGTTATCCGTTTTTTCCCAGTATTGACTTTTTATTTTATTTGTATTTAACAATGTAAAAAATTTACGTATATTTCTTCCTAAGCACATAAGCATTATTTCACAAGATACTTTTTCTATTCCACGCCTCCTTATTCTAACGTATTGCATATTTTGTTTTATTTGACCGAAAGTACCTTCAACTTGAATACTTCTATTAATTCTTATTTCTATTCCCATAGGACTAATCAAATTAACTCTTGCTTGTTCTTTCAACAATTCATAATCGGTATTTAATTCATACAATCTATAATCATAATCTTTATTCTTTAAATTTTTCTTACATATATATGTATAATTACAACTATTGCAACCAGTAAATTTGTACAATTTACCACCTTCATTTCTTTGATGATGACTAAAATCAAATGGTACTTCTTCCCCAATACAAGCATTTAAGCATAATACCCCATCGTTAAAAGTATAAAAAAGTTGCGGATGTTTTCCATCTGATTCACCAGACCAAGCATGAAATTTTACATAATTCCCTATATTATGTTCTCTCATATATTTATAATTTAAATAAATGCCATAACCCGAATCAGCACATTCATTTTTAGGATATACATTATAGTACTTAAAATATAAATCGTTCATTGGTATTAAAGTGTAGTAATCACTTCTATCTTGAAATACTCCATACATTGTTATTAATCCACTAGATACCATAACCTGAATATTATAACCAGCATGAAAATCGTGACTTAATTTAGAATAATAGTCTTCTTTTAAAACCATAGCAGTAGCATCATAATCTGTTTTAAAGTAAGAATTTCTATTTTCACCACATATCTTTTCTTTTTCTTCATATTCAATTAATTTGACCAAATATTCATATCCTTTTTTATAGTTTTTTTGTTCTTTAGTTAATCTTTTCCCCTTACCAGAAGGAATAGAATCTACATCAATATTTTTCGCAGTAACATATTCGTTAAGTTTATTATTTAACTCAATACTATTTATAAATTTTTTATTAGTAACTTCCATTCCCATTGATAGCAATAATTTTTTAATTTTAATATCTAATTTTTGGTGAAAAGTAGTTGGTTTCCATACAAATTTATATTTATTAGCATTAGCTTCAATCTTAGTCCCATCTAAATATTGATTAGAAATATCTAATTTAAATTTATCTATAATTGCTTTTGTTATCATTGTAAATATTTCATGTTGGTAAGGTAAAATATATTTATTAATACAATCTTTTATGGTGCTATCGCTTGGTTGTTCCTGTTCCATTATATATATTACTCTTAGATCAAAAATACATAATTTTTCTATTTCACGAATTGAACTTTTAAACTGCGAAAAACAAAATATGATTGCTGCTACCAAATTAAATGGATTATAACCTTTTCTCCCAACGTTATTTTGTACATTTTCTATTATTTTTCCAATTCCGCTTTTGTTTAAAATTTCTATGAATTTATCAATTTTTTCAAATTCCTCATAACATTTGTTTGAGGGTACTATGAAAATAGTCCTTTTTATGCTAAAATAATTCATGTGATACATCTTCTTTCGTCAATTAGATTGTATCACATATAGCGTTAGAAATTAACTTTTCTAGCGCTTTTTTAAATTTTTATAAATCAAAAAAAGACTGAATAAAAATTATTCATTTCTACTCAGCCCCTTTTTAATAACTATCACATACTTCTGATCCAGTTCCATAAATAGTTACACCACTTGCTGTATAAGGGATACTATCTGATAACCAAGGATAATATTTAGTACTATCTGTACTAGATCCAGGAATATTTTTAATATCAGAGCAACTTCTATTAATAGTTATACTACTTAAATTAGGATTACTAGATGAATCTTTATAAAATACAGCTTGATCAATATATTGAATACCAATTCCTATTGTTACACTTGTTAATTGATTAGATTTAAAAGCCCAAGATCCTATTGTTGTTACACTATCTGGTATTGTTACACTTGTTAATTGATTAGATTTAAAAGCATAAATTCCTATTGATGTTACACTATCTGGTATCACTACACTTGTTAATTGATTACCATTAAAAGCCCAATCTCCTATTGTTGTTACACTATCTGGTATTGTTACACTTGTTAAATCTTTCCGTGAAAATGAACCTTTAGGAGCACTAGCCATCGGCATACCTTCTAAATCATATTTTTTATTATAATAATTTAGATTATTAAAATTCGAATTAGATTGTTTATTGTTTAATTGTTGAATAATACTAGTTTTATTATTTCCAATTACAGTAACTGGGTATCCTTGAATAGTAGAAGGAATAATAACATCACTTCCACATGTTTCGTCATAGTCAAGTATAGCAACTTCATTACCATCATTTATTGTTCCAACCGTAAAGCAAGATTCGTCAGTAGATATATCTTTTTCATTAAAATCACCTGTTACATTTACTTTGATTGAAGCATAAACATCATTCCATTCTTCTATGGTATAATCTTGATTAACATTACCAATAACTGTATTATTAGATATCCACATATATAATCTATAAGTATGAGTTACTTCAGTTGTGGTATTTTTATTAATGGTATCTACCCAG